>NZ_PDUS01000001.1:221598-543339 GCF_002723455.1 Pseudoalteromonas sp. 3D05
GCAGCGCCTGTTTGGCATTGATGCTGTGTTATCACCTATTTATGGGGAATAACCACACGACATAGGCGCTGCCTTGCCTAAATACCAAACAGACTGCTGCAAATTTAACCTTGAAAGGTCAACAGGCCCTAATATACTGATATTAAATAATAATATTTTTATAAGCCTCCAGCCGGAGGCTTTCAGGGGTAACAAGGCGAATTTATGCTTCAATAGCCGGCCTATTGCAAGTAAATTCAACGCAGTTAGCGCTTAAAGTAGCCGCTGGAGATATATTTATTAACCAAAGATCAGGTTAACTACTTTAAGCTACGATAAAACAAGGTGGTTACTTTTTCTTTTGGTAACCAATTAGCGTATTTTAAACCCAGCTCTGAGAGTGGGTCCGCCTCAAGTACTTGTTCAAGCGAAGCGTTATTTTGCATGGCTGTGAGCATTAAGTCTTTCGCTTTTTGCACCAGTTCACGGTATTTCATTAACCCAGCACGGTCACTCATGGGGCCGTGACCAGGAATAATTTGGGTATTCGCATCGCTCTTTTTAATAACATCGTCAACAGCAGCAAGTACGCCATCAACACTGCCACCACTGTCTACATCAACAAAAGGTAAGCTACCAAAGTTAAAGTAAATATCGCCCATGTGCACAATGTTATCGTTGCTGAAAAATATCACTGAATCGCCATCTGTGTGCGCGTGTGCGTAATGCACCACATGAGCGTGCTCATCATTAAAGTGTAGTTTTAAATCATGGCCAAAACTAATACGCGGTAAATATTTAGACCCCTCACCGTGCTTTTCCTTTAAGCGTTTATGCACGTTGTCGTGGGCAATTACATGCGCACCCGCTTTGGCAAAGTTTTCATTGCCGCCAGTGTGATCGCCATGATGATGCGTGTTAATTACAAACTCAGCACTGCCAGGCTTTAAATCGCTAATTGTTTTTTTAATGTCGTCTGAGAGCTTGGCAAACTGATCGTCAATTATATAAATGCCATCTTTACCTACGCTTGCTGCAATGTTGCCACCTTGACCATACAACACATACACACTGTCACTCAATTGAGTCGCTGTTACTGGGCTTTTATCCGCCATGGCGTAATTACTTAAAAACAAGGTAGTGATGAGTGCGGGTAATATTTTTTTCATTATTGTTATCGCTATTAAAAATAAAATATGATTATTGAACGTGATGACTCCTATTTTAGTTCACTCTTACTATAAAGCTAATTAACCTGAACGCACGGTTTAGTTTTTAAACCAGCGATACAGGCCAAATACAAGCAAAAAAGCAAAACAAGCCACTGCCAGTAAACGCCAAGCACTGTAACTTTGCTCTTCTTTGTTCGGCGCAATAGCAACTAACCGAGTATCTGCTTTTGATACTGGAGTTAACGTCATCGAGTTTGCTTTGCCTAGCGTTTTTAGCGGTAGTGTTGCGGATAGTGTTCTATCTTGTAGCTTTTGCGCTCTTATGGCTGCAGATTTGACTTTTGTTTGCCACTGCGCTTCAAAAGTTGCTCTTTGCTCTGCCCTATTTTCACTACACCAAACAAAATCTGTTCGCTCCATTTGTTTAGCACGACAACGCCCAGGAAGCTGATAAAAACGGCCCCATTCAAGTCGTTTATCATCGCTGTTATAGCTTTTACCAAACACTGTAGAGTCATAAACTTTTTTATTTAATAACTCATTAGCAGAAGAAGGTACGTAGGTATTTGCGTATACACGTCGGCTGTAGCCCTTAGTTGGACGTTTACAATGATTACCTAGCTTTTTAAATAACTCAGTAGAGCGCCGACGTAACCGCTCTCCTTGCTGTGACGTATAGCTGGAGCGCATTCTGTCTCTAATTTTTTCTCGCTCTGCTTCTATTTGATTACATCGGGTTTGTGAGTATTGCTCTGCCCCCACAGTGTCAGCGCTAAAAACTAAGCACACAGCTAATAAAGTCCTTTTAATCATGTCTACACCACTGTCGTTAAATTAGTATTAGCGTATCATTTTTTACACTCACAGCAAGGCGTTCTATTAGAGGTTTTCTAGGCTTATTATTCGCCTCATCGAGGTATATTAAGTTTGAAGGAGTGAATTTAAAAGTTGAAACAACAAACGTAGCAGCGACTTTATATCGCGTTTATGAACGAGTTCATTTGTGATTATTACAACCAATTTTACCACCGAGTTCACTGAGGCGCTGCGCTACACCAAGAAGAAGAGTTATAGCTTCGTGCGCCGAGCGATGAGCTGCGGATTGACCCTAGCACATAGTCATTTCCCTAGAGCCTAGGCCCTTTTTATTGCCTCTAAAGCGCAGAGTCTCATTACCTCTATGTGAATAAATCACTTAAAAACAATTTGCACAAAGAGAAAACAATGAGGGTAAATGAGAAAATAAAAGCTACGGGGTTCGGGCGAAGGGCAACGAACGGCGGGCTACAAATTACCCTAGCCCCTAGTCACTTCCCTAGCTTCTATCATCTTTAACCTAGAACCTTTACCACCGTAGGCGTTAAGCTTGCTGACGCGAAAAGCAAAGCTTTTAAATTACTTTCACGTCATTATTCGCCTCATATAATGAGGCAAATAGTGTAATTATTTGCCTCATAATGTGAGTTTGCAAGTTTGAATGGGTAAAGCTAGCGAGTTGAAAAACGGCTACAAATTACCCCTAGCACCTAGTCACTTCCCTAGCTCCTATCACCTTTAACCTAGAACCTTTACCACCGTCGGCGTTAAGCTTGCTGACGCGAAAAGCGCAGTTTTTGGATTGTAGGCGGGAGTTTGTATCCGGCTTTGGTTTTTAATTGCAAATTTTCAAGGGGTCGCGTTGGCGAAAGCAACGAGATTAGTGAGTACATACTCAATAAGATTTAAATATATTTTACTCCGCAGCATTCAATTTTAAAAAGTAAACACCTAAAAAAGCTTCCATTTGTACCCATTTATTTAGTATGTTTAATGTTCAATAAAAAGGAGTGCTATTTCATGGATGGTCAATTACCTCTATTTGATGAGATATCAGTTAAAAATGAGTACGCGGGATCGCCGCAGGAATCAAACCGTAAGTTTTGTACAGAACTCGAAGATGAGTTAATAGCTATTGGCTTTACTGAATGTTCTGACACTCAACCTAAAATTAAAAAATATACAAAGCGGGCTGCCTATCAAGATATGTATGGCAGTACGCGCCATAGTACCTTTTTGATACACCATAAAAGCAAAGGGTTATTAAGAGTCGAAGCTCACCGACAAGTACAAAGTGGCTCTGTCGACCAAAAATTCCCGTTCTTTTATGAGTCATTAAGTAATGCACCCGAGAGAACTGTAGTTATTGTTTTCGATGGAAAAGGCTATAAAAAAGAAGCATATGACTGGTTATTAACACAAACTGAAAACCGTATAGAAAAAGCATTCAAAGTATTTTCTTCAAAAGAAGACTTTCTTAATTATCTTATTAACGAGTAAATGTCGCGTTGGCGACTGCAACCAAAGAGAAGTAACCGCCGACTTCTCTTTGGAATCTCTCGGCGCCCCGAGGGTCACACTGCTTCCTCAATTTAAATTAATGATATGAACGTAAATGCTGTGTATTCGCCCAACTTACACATCCCTGTACGCTCCCCAGTTCGGGTATCCATACCCTCTCGTTCAAAACTACGTTTTTCACCCATGGCGAAGTCACAGCTTAACGCGCATCCATGCGCTGCTATTACTCATCATTAATTCAATTTCGGGTGTGATCACGGGGAAGTTGTCTTGGTAGCAGTCTTTAATTCAATAATGAGTTAATGCTTGTTTACATTGCATTTTTTAGTAAACTGAATGCTCGCAAACAGGGAGCGATTTAATGCAGCAAATTGGTATATACGAGCAGTTGATTACGCAAGTAATTAAGCAAAATTTAAAACGCGATCAATTTTATGTCGGTGAACGACAGCTTGAGTCAGCTGAGGCGGCTACGTGGCTTTCGCGTTTTTTAGGCAAGTTGGTTGAACATGCCATTGATGCAATCCCTAATTCAAGCGAGCGTTTGCAGGAGCAAATTAACCTCGCAAACAACCTTGTGCTTTGGCTTAAAGATCATATCCGCGATGACGAGCTGATCAACGAAAACCTTATCGACAGCCAAGGCCGTATTCTAACCGCATTATTTAATACCCAAAATCCCATTGCTGCAAATCTTAAAGATTACTCCAAAGATATTTTCCCGCTAACAGGACTTACTCAAAGCGAATTATTCAGCGGGGCGAATGCGGGTATATCGCTCGAAACCGAGCTAAAACGCGAGATTAAATCGTCAGACACTATTTACTGGCTTGTCTCATTTATAAAATGGACGGGGCTGCGTATTTTTAAAAACGAACTTGAAGCCTTTACCAAAAGCGGCAATAAGCTCAAAGTTATTACCACCTCGTACATGGGCGCAACGGATGCTAAAGCGGTGGAGTTTTTAGCAAACCTACCAAACACTGAGGTAAAACTTAGTTACAACAACCAGCAAGAGCGTTTACATGCAAAGTCATACTTGTTTATGCGTAATACGGGTTTTCATACCGGTTATATTGGCTCGTCTAATTTATCGCATTCGGCGCTTACCAGCGGCCTTGAGTGGAACTTAAAAATTACCGCGCAAGAAATCCCGCACATCATAGCAAAAACCAAAAGTACCTTCGAAACCTATTGGCAATCGCCAGATTTCGAGCTATTTACTGGCAAAGCTGAATGTAAAGAAAAGCTCATAAATTCACTTAACGAGCAACGCGGTGTTGGCCAAGCAAGCAGCCAGTTTTATTTTGATATAACACCAAAAACCCATCAGCTCGCAATCTTAGAAAAGCTAAGCGTTGAGCGAAGCGTGCATAATCGCTTTAAAAATTTAGTGGTTGCCGCAACGGGAACTGGTAAAACAATAATATCGGCGTTCGACTTTAAAACCGTTTACGACAAAAACCCAAACGCCCACTTTTTGTTTGTAGCCCACCGTGAAGAAATACTCAAACAAGCGCAAAGTGCTTACCGTGGTGTACTTAAAAATAACGACTTTGGTGAGCTGTGGGTGGGTAACTACAAACCACAGCGTTACAACCAATTATTTGCGTCAATTCAAACGCTGAATAGCCAAATTAAATCGCTGAATTTAACGCATGATTACTACGATTACATAGTGATAGATGAAGTACATCACGTAAGCGCTGCAAGTTATCGCGCTATTTTAAATCACTTTACGCCCGCAATATTACTTGGCTTAACCGCAACACCAGAGCGACAAGATGGCGCAAATATACTTGATGATTTTTGCGGCGTAATAGCCGCTGAAATTCGCTTGCCAGAGGCAATAAACCAACGCCACTTATGCCCATTTCAATACTTTGGCCTCGATGACGACACCGACCTAAGTCAAATAACATGGCGAGGCGGCCGTTACGATATAAGCGAGCTAAGTAACCTCTATACAGGGGAGAACAACCGCGCTAATAAGATTATATCCAGCCTTGCTGATATAGTGACTGATGTTAATAACATTAAAGCGCTCGCGTTTTGCGTAAGCCAACAACACGCAGAATTTATGGCCGCTAAATTTAACTTAGCGGGCATAAACGCTGATGTACTGATCAGCAAAAACACCAATGAGCGTGCGACCAAACAGCAAGCACTGCGCCAAGATGAAATACAAATACTGTGTGTGGTTGATATTTTTAACGAAGGTGTCGATATTCCAGAGGTCGATACCCTGCTATTTTTACGCCCGACGGAAAGCCTAACGCTGTTTTTACAGCAACTCGGCCGTGGTTTGCGCCTGCCCGACAATAGCCAAAAACAGTGCTGTACCGTACTCGACTTTGTAGGCAACGCCCGCCCAGAATACGACTTTGCCAGTAAGTTCCGTGCACTCATTGGTAAAAGCAACCAACCAATAAAAACTGAGATTGAAAACAACTTCCCGCATTTGCCACTGGGTTGTCGTATAGAGCTACAAAAGCGAACGCAACAAACAATATTAAAAAATATTCAGCAAGCCATAAACACCAAGCGCCGTTTACAACAGCTGATAAATAGCTACCCGCAACATACCAATGACGCGCTTACGCTCAGTAATTTTTTACGCATAAACCCACAAGTCACGCTTGAAGATATTTACAAACCAAAAGATAAAAAGCTCGGCGGCTGGCACTGGTTAAAAGGCGATGAAATACCCGCAGAGCAAGCCGACATTTACGCCGCGTATTACCGCGCTATCAACACTCAATTACTCGGCTGCGACTCGCTCAGTTACTTATGCTTTTTACGAGATTTATGTAACAACGACTTTAGTTTTACGCCAACGCCACAAAACCAACAGTATGCGCTTATGGCGCATTACAATTTTTGGGATACCAGTGGCACAAGTTTAGGGTTTAATACCCTTGAGCAAAGCTTACAGGCACTTAAACACAAAGAGTTACAGCAGGAACTTGCCCAAGTAATTACGCTGTTAATAAACCGCATTCACCAGCAAGAAAGTGATTTAGCATGTTTACCCAATCATGCAATCAAATTACACAGCCGCTACACGCGCCAGCAAATACTCGCCGCGTTTGGCGCTCACACGTTTGAGCAAAAGTCATCTGCTCGTGAGGGTGTTCTTGTATTAAACGACCAAAACCTTGAGCTACTATTCGTCACTCTCAATAAATGTGAGAAAACCTACTCGCCCACCACGCTGTACCACGATTACGCAATCAGCCCCACGCTGTTTCATTGGCAAACGCAAAACAGCGCACGCCCAGAACACGGCCGCGGCCTAAGTTATATTGAACACAAAAAAACAGGCAAAACCATCCTGTTATTTGTGCGCGAACAAGGCAAAGACGAAAACGGCCGAACCATGGGGTTTGTAAACTACGGCGAGGTTAAATACCAAAGCCACAACAGCAGCCAGCCGATGAATATAACGTGGGAATTAGCCAACCCCATGCCAAACGAAATGTGGCATGAGGCAGGGAAATTAGCGGTTGGGTGATGAGCTAAAACTTTGATTAAATAAAATTTTAAATATTTTTTAAGGAATAACAAATGAAAAGTTTACGTGGCCTTGCTTTTGTCGCCTTTGTAATAATGATATCTGTATTGTGTAGTATAATTGCTCAATTCGGCTTCTCACCAGATTCACCGATTGAGCAATGGGGAGCCTTTGGAGATTTCATTGGAGGAACATTAAATCCCATTTTTGCCTTTCTATCATTTATTTGTTTATTAATGACAATTGTTTTACAAAATACAGAACTAAAAGAAACAAGAAAAGAGTTTACCCGCGTAGCAAATGCTAATGAGCAGCAACTTTCACTTATTTCCAACCAACAACAAAAAGATGATACTTATAAAGTAATTCAAAAAGTTACTGAGCGCCTTAACAAGAACTACAATGAAAATAGATTCAAAGAAAAAACTCTTTCTTTACATAAAATTATCTTGGGTGGTGCAGATTATAATAAAAACCTCGATTTCAAATTTCTATATGAAGCATGTCTTTACACCAATAGTGACGAATATAAAATCATTAAATACATTGAAAAAGATCTTTTCTTATTAAAAGATCTTCTTGAGAATTATGACAAGTTAACTAACTTTGAAACAGGGGAATACAACCCGCTTATCAATTTTTATCGGAATGAATACCTTGAGCTTGTACAAGCTTTAGGCACGTATAACTTGGTTGATCACAGTTTATTCGAAAGCTTTTAACGCCCTCTTATTAACGAGTAACTTACTTAATAACCCTCGTATAATTCTTAAATTTTCTAATAATGCGTAAGAAATTGTTGGCCTAACTCTGAAGAAATTAGGCTTCAACAATTACTTGCTTCCTTACTAATATTATGACTTTTCTTCAACTAGCTTATTTTGTAAGTCATATTTACGATAACCTGTATCACTTTGCAGAGAGCTAAGACTTGTGCAATGCCAGTGTTCAATAGTAAAAACTTTTTTTCCATTTTCATCGAATACATCGTATTCCCAGTACTCATTTTGAGCCATAGTGCCTTTTGCTTTAAATCTAGTTTGCTTTATTTGGTAGTTCTCTGGAAAATTAAATTTTTTATTTAGGCTCATACATCCCCCTTCGGTTGGTTCCCATAAAACTGATATTGTTTTGCTCTTTTAAAAATAGTGAATCGACTTAATTTACCTGTGAAATTTACTCTTAAACGTTTTTTATGACCCAACTCTATTTAAAATAAAACTTCTCTGAGCTACCTTTACCAAAATATTGCTCGTATTCCTGAGCCGCATATGAGTCCATCATACCGGAGATGTAATCAGTCACTAATCTGACTTTACAATCATTAATAGACCTTAATTCTGGGGGCAATAATATATTATCTTTGTTGTATTTTTCATCAGTATATACCTCAAATAAACCTCGTATTATTTGCTCTCCTCGTCGCTCATAAAGCTGAATATCTTTCTTTCGAAGTATAGCCTTGAACAATAGCTTTTTAAGCCCCTCAGCTAGTTTTCCAAATTGCTTGTAGCCCAAACATCCATTAACCATACCAATATCAGCACATAACGTATTCACTATTTTTGAAGTTAACTCTTTTTTTAGTACAATGGCATACTCCTCTGAAGTACCATTTCTAGTAGCCTTCATCGCTACTCCTTGTGCCTCTTTCGCAATCGTAGCCATTGCATTGTAAGCACTTTGAAACTTTTCACTGATACTAAACTCATGGACAATCTCACCTAAACTTATCAAACCAAAGCTTAGTGCGTCCTCCAAGTCATGCGCTGCATACGCAATTTCATCGGCTAAGTCCATTATTTCCGCATCTATACTTTTAGTAACAGCTACATCTTTACTTTCAAGTGCAGCTTTTAGAAATTCGTAGTCATCATCGTATAAAAACTTTTTACTATTTTGCTGCTTGTTGAAGAAGTACTTAGTAATCCCCATAAGAGTACGCACATTCAGATTTAACCCTGGATACGCATAATGTTTTTTCTCTAGAGTACGTAAAATTCGAAATGCTTGTGCATTTCCCTCATAGCCACCGTACCCTGAACTTAAATCGTTGAGTACAACTTCACCATAGTGACCAAAAGGTGGATTACCAATATCATGGGCAAGTGACGCAGTTTCAGTTACAACCGTGTGCTTTAAATTTAGATCAAAAGCAATTGAGCGAGCAATTTGTGCAACTTCTAAGCTATGTGTGAGCCGATTTCGATTAAACTTATTGGCATCTACCCCTAATAACTGCATTTTACCTTGTAGACGCCGAAATGATGAGGAGTATAAAACTCGTGCATAATCCCGCATTAAGTCTTGTCGATTCTCAGAGCGACCATCATCGTAGCTATGCACACGATATTCTAACTTAGAAATAATATTCTCTTGTTCTTTCGCATACTCAATTACTTCACTATCGTACATATATTCCTCTTCATTTACTAACCAGCAAAAGCTGGCTCATAAAAATATCAATAGAAAAACTTCCTTAACGTATGTAAAAATGTCTATATTTTTGGAAGGAAGTTCTTCTTATTTAATTACTTAGCTAAACCCTACTGTAGCCAAATTACTACATATTACTCATATTTTCGCTTATATGAGCGCTTTTAGCGCGAGCAAGCTCTGCGCCTACAAACATAAAGCCAGATACAAACCCACGACTATATTCAAAAACACCAATCTATCAAAACACTCCAATTCCCCGTGATCACACCCGAAAGTTATAAATTGATGATTAATTACTTGCATGGCAGAATTTTGTTCCCGACAAATTCCAAGTACCTAAATCCCTTTAGGCAATTTATGTTAAGCCGTGACTTCGCCATGGATGGCGAATACACGGCGCTTACGTTCACATCAATTTTTAACTTGAGGACACAGTGTGATCCTCGGGGCGCCGTGGGGTTCCAAGGGGCGGTCGGCGGCAGCCGCCCCTTGGTTGCCGCCAGCAATCTGGCAAAAACCTCGAATAGAGGTTTTTAATCTCTTCGAAATACCTAACAAAACTATGTAAAAATTCACGGCTAAAGCTAGTTCCTACAGCACGATTTTCACGTACAAATAGTGACACCACCAAAGCTAACTTTTACGTCCCAAAGTTAAACTATATTTTGGTGATCGTTTTTGATCATTAAACTCAGGAAGCTGACCAAATAACTCAGCAAAATACGCAAAGCAGTCATACTCAAATTTTGCAACCTCTCCCATTACTCTTAGGTCTTCAGGGTTATTTGATTTAACATCACACTCAAAAGAAGCAACAGCGACATATAAATTTTTGACCAATCGTTCATAACTTTGGTGTTTATATCTCACACGATCTGCACCACCATGTCCCTTTTTTCCAATTATGGTGTTATCAAATTGCCGTAACCTTCCCTTCAAGCCGTTTAGGGAATTAGTCATTCCTACATACACTATGTCTGTAGTCCATAAAAAATTTTGACCTGATAAGTTTTCATCAGCAATTGCAATGATATAAATACCTGGGTATTTAACACCTTCGGTTAAATTTCTATCAGCCCAGCATACCCATTTACTAAAACGATCTTCATACATAACTTTATGCTAAAGCCTCATAAAATTTAAAGCTTGGGCCAGTAAACCGAATGTCCCCGCCTACACTCATAACCACCAATCTACCAACACACTCCAATTCCCCGTGATCACACCCGAAAGTTATAAATTGATGAGTAATCACTTGCATGGAGGCAAGTTAAGCCGTGACTGGCACATGGATGTGCCTTACACGGCGCTTACGTTCACATCAATTTTTAACTTGAGGACACAGTGTGATCCTCGGGTGCGCCGTGGGGTTCCAAGGGGCGGTCGGCGGCAGCCGCCCTTTGGTTGCCGCCAGCAATCTGGCAAAAACCTCGAATAGAGGTTTTGAATCCCTTTCCAAAACCATGTAAAAATCCACGGCTAAAACCAGTTCCCACAAAACCAATAAATTACATTGACGCGCTAAAGCACGACCTACAATTTAAAAGCTGCGCTTTTCGCGCGAGCAAGCTTCATGCTTACGCGTCATACCTCGGTTTACCTTCCGCCACTAAACTAAGCTCTGCACTTGGTTGCTCTTTGGTATGCAGATATAACCCCGCACCAGCGGCTTGTTCAAAGCTGTCTTTCGCTAACCACAACTTCGCGCTGTTCGCCTGCGCGACCTGATACGCCCAATCACTTACCGAGCGTGATTTATCAGCATCACAATTAAAATAATCACTGAGTTCACGAGTTATATGCTGGCTATTCAAAACCAAGTTTTGTTCTTGCCAGCGTTCGCGGTGCAACTGCGCGGCTAAAAAGTCGCGCTTACTGTTATTGCACGTGCTGTGCGCGGCCACAAAGTTGTGGCCTAAATCGTTTGCGTAACGGGCAAACGGTATAAAGTGGTCAACCTCGGTTTTATTATTCAACGGCTTTTGGCAATAAAAGCAATTGCCGTGTTGCAACTCGATTAGCACAGGTTTGGCTTTACTCAGAGCATTGCGGTCAAAGCCGAATAAAAAGTCGTGCAGTTGGCTTTGTGGGCCAATTAGCGCTTGGTTATGCTTAATGCTTTGAATTTTTTGCAGCCACGCATTTTTAGCTAAGTACACTACCAAATCATAAAAGCGCCGAAAACAACTGGCTATGCCAGCATTGAGGGTAATGTATTTCGTGCTGTTGGTATGCGGGTACAAAAAGCACTCTGCTTGTTTTGCTAATATTTGTAAACGCCACAACGGCCCACTTTTGAGTGTTGCCATCGCAGCGTTAAAGGTTGGCTTATAGAGCGAACTTTGTTTTAACGCGCGTAAATTACGAATGTTGTTTTGTTGGCACTCATAAAGCACCGAAATCACTTTAGATTGCGCGCCTGTGTTTTGCTTAAGTAGTGCGCTTTCGCCTGTTTGCTCTGAAGCAAACGGCACTGCGTGATGCCAATATAAAACAATAAGTTTATCGGCTAAGGTGGCTAAATCTATTTTTAGCTCTGCTTGATCTGATAACAGTGGCTGTTCAACACATACATCAGCCAACGCATGCAATAACGCAAACTTGTACGTTGCGCTAAAATCTCCTTCCACCAGCATACGCTGAATGTAAGCAATAAAGTCGAGTTGCTGCTGCATTGCGCCAATCATAAAACGGGCACTGCTTTAATTAGGGCATTGAGCCACACTTCGCTTTCACGACCTGGGCGCTGATCAACACTTTGCCATTGTTTTATTATTTTAAGTTCGGTGTGGTGGGCAATTAGCGCAGTTAGGCCATCTTCATTTAAATCGGTAAATTCGCGGCCGTTATGCACGCGCTCAGTGTCGCCATATTTAAACGACACATACAAAACCCCGTTTGGTTTAAGCGCGTGTTGCAGGTTTAAAAATACCTGCGGGAGTTCGCTTTTAGGCAAATGCAATAAGCTGGCACAGCACCAAATGCCGTCGTACATATTTGTACAATTAAGCTGCTGAAAGGTTTTAACTGCAACGGGTTGTTGTAAGTAACTGCTAGCTAACTTTGCAAGTTCTTCGCTTGCATCAAACGCACTAACAGTAAAACCTTGCTGTTTAAAGTACGCGGCGTCGCGGGCAGAGCCGCAACCTGCATCTAAAATATGGCCGTGTTTGGGGATAAGCGGTAAAAACTCACTATAAAGCGCCGACATATCAACATTAAGCGTTGAGTCGCTAAAGCTTTGTGCGTTTTGATTGTAATAACTGAGTGTTTTATTTGACACTAATCTTACCGCTCCATGGCTAACAAATAATACTTAACTACTAGCTTGTTAAGCTTTGATTAAGTTTAACCCTAACCTAACATAAAAATGTATTAAAAACATAGGGTTTTCCGATGAGTACCAAGTACATAGGCAGTAAACAGTACAAAATAAGCATTTAGTCTGGGTTGTATTTAGGTACTAAGTGCTGGGATTAGCCCGCTGCTTTGCCTTCTCATTTACCCGCATTCACTGCTCTTTGTGCAAATTGGTTTTAAGTAAAACGCGTCAACAAGCTTAACGCCTATATTGCAGAGAAGGCGTAAAGTGTTATGTTTATTTCGAGGCGCGTAGCGCGGTTCACGCGGCTGGTTTTTACCTTGAATGCTATTTACCTTCACGTTGTTAGTTTAACTTTACGCGCCAATAAAAAAAGGCCCCTTGGGGCCTTTAGGTAACATCACTTACCTTTAACGTTAAGCTGATTTAGCAACCAATGCCTTTAAGCTGTTACCTGCTACAAATAATGACGCTGCAAATAAGCCTATGTCTTTTAGTAAAAACTCACCTACAAAACTCAGTACTGGGAAGCCTGCATCGCTTGTGATACCCGGTAAAAATACCATCATACTGATTGTGACTGTAAATAACGCCATCGACAGTACACCACCAATCACCGACAACGCAGGATTCACAAAGCGGCCAATAAATAATAAACCTATGATGATCTCAAGGCTGCCTAAAAAGTTAACCATACCCTGCTTTGAAAAAATAGCGTACATCCACGATACCAGCGGGTTATTCGCAATCATGCCGTACATGCCCTCGGCTTGTCCGGCACTAAACTTGATGCCGCCAAACCAAATATAAATAACGCCAAGGGTAATGTAGATTAACGGCAAGCCTGCTTTTTCAAGTTTGTTACCTAGGGTTGCTAATGTGTTTAGTTGTGTTGTTGTTAGGCTCATAACGGGCTCCAGTGTATTTTGCATTTACATACCTACTAGTAGGTAGGTTTATCGGTTAAAATTTTTAGTACTTCTTTGCACCCGGCTAGTTTTGCTGTTAGCGCAACTAACCGGGCGTGTATTAACGACACCTGTTTAAGCTTATGTACTTTACAGGTGTTTATAATCTGTTTACTGCCACAATTAGTGGCTTTTTTACTCAGCGTTAAGCCGCCAGCATGCTTATACTTGCCTCACAAGTTTGCTCAAATAGCCCTTGATGTTGTCCTCGGTTAAGCATTAGTGCGCCTTTTATGGCACAACAAATAATAACGGCTTGTTGGTAAGGTGTTGCCTTAAACGAAAACTCACCGTTTTGCTTACCCTGTTCTAAAATACGTGAGAGTATTTGTAACTCTAAACCTGCCAATTTATTTACTTGCTTTTGCAGTGGCTCGCTCATCAATTGTAAATCTGTTTGCATGGCGTAAATACCACACATTTGCTGTTGTTCTGCGCAGCTTTCAAAAATCGCAAAGTAACCTTTTAATTGGTCTACCGCGTGCTGCTTAGTTTTAAGTTGTGAGTCTAGCTGCGCTAATGCATCACACTTTTGCTGACAATACGCCAAACCCAAATCAGCTTTTGCAGGAAAGTGATGATGAATACTGGCTTTGGTAATGCCCAATGTTTTTGATAAATCTGCATAGCTAAAGCCATTAAACCCCTTGAGTTGAATTAGCTCATTAGCGTGTTGCAAAATAGTTGTGTATGTCGTGTTCATGGCAAGTATATTACCTACCAGTAGGTAGGCTGGCAAGTTATTTTTTAATCATGTAACAAAAAAGATCGTGTTGATCGTTTAAGATCTTGTAATCCATAACTAAAATAAATAATAAACTGCCTATAGCCAAGTGCCTTTTGCTACCCTGTCATCAGATTTTTATTACACCACTGTGGTTTGGTTGAGTATATTTAGTATCACATTTTTGTTTACTCTGTGTGCACACGCTGCTTTATTGTGCTTTTAAAGCCTGTGTTTGTGTAAAAGTAAGCCACCGCTCTTTTATTCGTATGCGTGACCAATCTATATGTATTGCCCTATATTGTTGGTTTTATTTGATCATGCTTATAGCAAGATGCGGGCAGTTAAGTATTAGGCGCTATTTGTTATGTGCTTTTGTGCTTTTGTGCTTTTGTGCTTTTGTGCTTTTTCGCTAATCATCGTCGCGAGTTATTTGGTATTTTTTGGCAATACTGCTTTGTGTTGGCGCTGAATTTAATTATTTATCGCTGTCCTTAAAAAATGTCTTCAAAGCTTAATAAAAAGGCTATATTTTGTATCAAACCACATAAGGATTGATGCTATGACGGGTAAAACGCTGATTTTCAATTTTGATGGCACAGGGAACGAACCCCGTGATGCGGAGCAATTTAGTTCTGAGCATTTTAAAGAAGATGCCAGTATCTCAAATATTCTCAAGTTGCATTTATTATTAGGTGGCACACTCAATAACGAGCCCGCAACCGAGTTTGATAGCCAGCTTAGTTTTTACTACCAGGGTATAGGCACACAAGGCAGCCGTTTAAAACGTTTATTAAATCAAACACTGGCACCTCGTGATGACGATGTTGCCAGTATTTTAAATCACGCCATGAGTGATTTTAAAACGTATTACCAACCGGGCGATTGTGTGTTACTAACGGGCTTTAGCCGCGGCGCGGCGTTGGCTCGTCGGTTTGCTAAGTGTCTTGAACGCTTTTTAACCGACCAAGTTTACCTGTGTGTGTTTGATACCGTTGCCTCGATTGGCCTTTCTAAAATGACTAAAGCCACGCGTGGTGCTGAGCACGTTATTTTTGAAAACCATACCCTTGCTAACAATGTGAGTGCTGCCTTGCATTGCGTGTCGCTTGATGAAAAACGCCGTGCTTTTGAGCCAACTTTAATTAATCATCAAGCTCATGTTGATGAAGTGTGGTTTGCCGGTGCGCACTCAGATATAGGTGGTGGGTATTACCGTGATGGCCTTGCCGACATTTGCCTTCGCTTTGCTATTGAGTGGTTGCTCGAAAAACCCTTGCCTGTGGGCTTTATTACCAGCCAAGATATTGATTATGAGCTGCTCTTTCCAAACGTTAAAAATGCATTGATTGCCCAAGACGATGTAACCGTCACGCCAGATCCATTAGCACTTAGCCACCAGCAAAATTACTTTTGGTTTAACCCATTTTTTAAACTTATTGATCGGGAGTGTTGTGTATTGGTGAATGAACAACAAAGTGATATACCGCCAGTGGTTCATCATAGTGTGGCAAAACGGATTCATCATTTAACCAGCTATCGCCCTGAATCATTAAAAAGCGTGAACTACCAGCTTTTATACAGTGATAACACGACACTGAAATTTACCGGTTTGAGCGCCCATATTGCTCTGATGAATCAAAATATGGCGGTGTTAAAAATAGACCAAAGTCACGATGTAGTGGTGTTTGCGTCTGAGCAGTATAATGCAACGGGCTTAATGCTTGAGCAAGGTGCAACTTACCGTTTTACTCCCTACCCTGATCAATACTGGTTTGATGATGGGGTAAAGTGTACTGCTGCTGGCTGGCACCGTGATAACGTAAAACTAGGGGTGAAAGAAATCCCTATGGCACTGCTCGAACCCTTTAGGCGTTTACCACAATCCCCATGGTTTGCTTTAGGTGGCGCAATTGATTTCACTGATAACGACGCTTTTGAGATTGCCGTCGGCGGCGAGTTTAAAATGCACCATTCAGGCGAGTTTACGCCTTTTGCTAATGACTTAATGCGTTTTTATGGTGCTAATGCGGGGAAAATAAAAGTAAAAGTAACGCGTTTAGGGTAAGGCTTTATTGCGTGTAGTGATTGATAATGTTGGTAATCGGTGTTTCGAGCTGTTTAATTGCATCATCAATTTTTTGGCTATGTGCTGTGCTCACTGTTTTATTACTAAACATAAAATGAATAGGGTTGTCGTTTACAATATAGGGGTGCAGTGAAATGCCTTCAATATTTTTTTCCGCCATTAAATATAAGCCGGAGACTTCGTCGTCTATCATAAAGTCGACTCGTTTTGCTTTTAGCATTAACAACCGTTGATTAATCATTTTTACTGGCACGATAAGGCTTTTATAGTCTGTTTGTTGACTTAACTGTGCAAACTCCTCGCCGTAATAGCCTCCGCTGTTAATCACAAAAGTTTTGCCGTTGTGCATTAAGTGTTGCAGGTCATGTTTTACAAACGCGCTGTTTTCATACCAAAATAGGCGCATGCGTTCTCGCCTGTAGGGCAGTGAAAAGTGGCTGTACTGTGCTCTTTCGTCGCTATAACTTGCCGCAGGTAATACATCAACAGTGCCTTTTTTTAGTTCCACTAAGCCTCTAATTGATGAGGGTAATAATACAAACTGGCTACAAAACCCCGCTTTTTTTAGCACTAGGCGCGTTATATCTATATCAATGCCACTGAGTGTTCTCTCCCCTTTAAATACAAAAGGAGGCCATGGTTGGCCAATACCTACTTTGAGTGTTTTTTCACACGCAAGGCTAAGGGGTGCTAATAATATAAAAATAATACACAGATATTTAATAATGAACTCTCTGCATTGCTTCGTTTATTTTATAAGTATGCAACAATCTGGCGGAAACACAAAAAAAGCAGCTTAAAAGCTGCTTTGAATAATTGAGTTACTTAAATTGCCACCTGAGAGTAGGTCAGGTGGCCTTTGTTTAAATTAAAGTAACTTCCATACGTCAGCTGAGCCAGGCTCGTTTCCTTGAGTCCACCACTTAGCTTGGTATTTGTTGCCGTTGTGAGACACTTCATCACCGCTGTTATACACACCAGATGATTGCCAAACAACACTGCCAGAACCATCTACAGGTTGAGTTGTTGCTTCCCATACGCCGCCTAAATCAGGACGATTACCTTGTGTCCACCATTTTGCTTTGTATTCAACACCGTTATAAGTCACTACATCGCCACCTACGTATACCGCAGCTGCATCCCAGCTACCTTTTGGTGGTTCTGTTGTATCTGTGTTTGTTACCGTTACAGTAAAGCTTTGTGATGTGCTTAGTTCACCATCGCTCACAGCCACCGATACGGTTAGGTTGGTATCAGCTTCAACGTTACCAGCCTCTAAACTAACGTTTGCTCCGCTGCCTACAAGTGTTAAACCCGCTGGCACTGTCCATGTGTATGAAAGTGCATCGTTTTGTGCATCAGTTGCAACAACTGATACGTTAGCAGATGCGCCTTCTTCAACACTGACATTAGCGATTGCATCAACACTTGGCGCGGTGTTATCACCACCACCTGTTGTAGGTGCAATTACGTTTACGGTCACGTCGCGGCTTACGGTTGCTTCGCCATCAGATACACTAACCGTTACAACGTACTGTGTATCAACCGTGACAGCTGGTGCTGTAATCACAAGTGATGCACTGTTTTGGCCAGATACAGTTAATGCACTGTCTGCTGCCCAGCTAAAACTTAGTGGGTCGTTGTCAGCATCGGTTGCAGACGCTGCTACGGCTACACTTTCGCCAGCGTTTACAGACACTGTTGAAGACACAGAAAGCACTGGCTTTTTGTTACTTGGTGGATTAACCACACCGCCTAAACCATCGTGCATTGCGTTAAGGATATCGCCATTATCAGCATCGATTTCCCAAGCGAATAAACCACCTAGGTTATGCTGCTTAACATACGCTCCTTTAGCGAGTACCGAACGGCGGTTATCGTATGTGATCAACTTACCACTACTGCGATTCCATACATAAGCGGCTTCTGCCATTTCGTCGTAACCCGCTTCAAAACCATTAACGCCTTGCTCATTAGCACCAAGCATATAAGTTTTAATGCCTTTGTAGTCGATTACGCCGTCTTCCCAAACGCCTTGTGCCGTAGAGCCTTTTAATGGCCCATTACCTGGTGCCGTCATCGGGTTACCATCAATTGTTGTGTTTTGTGGGTAAACACCTTCCCAACCACGGCCATACATTGCTGCGCCAACAACTATTTTCTTCGACGGTACATTTTGCGCTAGTAATAGCTGTATTGCATTGTCAGTGGTGTATGCAGGGCCTTTACGTGGCTCGCCATTTTCATCTAATCCCGTGCCATTACATTGGCCTACACTCATGTGTTCACCACAGTAAAGTGCCGTTTGGTGACCTGTTACGCCGCTCCATGCACCGTAAAAATCGTATGTCATGGCGAAAATATAGTCCATGTGCTGACTAGCTGCTTGGTAGTCAACGTCTTCAATTTTGTCGTAACCTGCACCAATAGCCGACGTTAGCTCGTAAGTACGGCCTGTTTCTGCTTCAAGTTTATCAAGCATGGCACGTAACTCTTGCATTAGCGCCACATAAGCTGGACCGTCGTTTACTGGGTCGCCGATGTCTGGGTTAGGGCCGTCACCACCTGGGAATTCCCAATCGATATCAACACCGTCGTAGAATTTCCATGTTCTTAAAAACTCTTCCATTGAGGCAACAAACGTGTCGCGGTTAGCTTTATTAGTAAAGCCACCAAATGGGTCTGATAATGTCCAACCACCTACAGATGGTAAAATTTTAATATCTGGGTAACGCTGTTTAAGTGCCATTAACTGCGAATAAGTACCACGAATTGGATCTTTTGCATCAACACCTGGCAACGCTTTTTGAACTGCTGCCCAAGGGTCGTGAATAACCACTTCGTAATCTGCAGAGCCGGCACAAGCTGTATCAAGCGCACGCTTAGGACCACCTGTTAACGAAGCATTTTCACCACAGATTGGGATAAAGCCGTATAGAATGTGGCTTAAGTTTTGTGCTGGCATATTGGTTACATCGTAATCGCGGCCATAAATACCCCACTCGACAAAGTAAGCGCCCGTAACTAAGCCTGCTTTGGTGCCAATGTCGCGGTTATTTGGATCTACATCCATCGGCAATGGCGCTAAGTGGCCACCGTCAGTATCAGCAATAACAATAGGTTTGCCTGCACTGCGTGCACACGTTGTGCCGCCTTCACATAGCTCAACATACATTGTATGGCGGCCTGCTTTGTTATATGGGAATGTGATAGTACCTTTTTTGCTGCCTGCTGCAAGTGCGCCTTCATTGACTAGCATGTCATCAAAATATACTTTGTAGCTATCGCCACCGTCACCACTCCAGGCGCTCCACTCAATATTGATCGTTACTTCATCAACGCGCGAAACAAGTTGCTTATATGAGCCTGTGCCCTCTAAATCAACTTGTACAAATGAGTACTGTTGTGGCTCCCAGTTAATGCTTGGTGTAGATGGTGCAGCAGATGCTGTACTTGCAAATAAAGCAACACCGATGGCTGCGCTTAGTTGTTTGATATTCATAGGTCTCTCTTATCCATTATTTATGTAATTATTTAATAAGTTTGAACTGCAAAACTTAGGCTTTATTAAAGTTTGCTCCATACATTGGCTTGCCCTGGCGTATCGCCCTGAGTCCACCATTTAGCGCGATAGCGCTGTCCTTGATACGTTACTTCTGCGCCAGCTTGGTAGGCTTTGCTGGTATTCCAAGTGGCTGCTGTGTCAGCTACTGAGGCTGATTCCCATGCCGCTGAGGTATCTGGTTGTTGGCCTTTGTTCCACCATTTAGCGGTGTAAATCACGTTAGCAAAACGGGCTTTATCGTTTGCTTGATAGATCTGAGTGCTGTCCCATTCAGGTACTGTTGGATCAACAGGGTCAACCGGATCAACCACAGGCACATCGTTAACCGTGACGCTAAAACTGGTTTGGGTAGTTAATTGACCATCCGATACAGATACTGCAATGGTGTAATCGGTGTTTGCTGATACCTCTGCAGTGGTTAAGTTGATGTTGGCACCAGAGCCTGTGAAGCTTAGCGGTGTAGGCACTGTCCAGCTGTAAGTTAGCTCACTTTGCTCATCATCAAAGGCATGCAGATGAATTGCTGTTGTGGTGTTTTCATCAACTACGAGGTTATCTGGGGTATGTACAATGGGTGCGGTGTTTGTTGGCGCACCTTGCACACTCAAGGCATAGGTATAATTTGCATTGCTGCTGTACACTTGGTTTATCAGTACGTCGGTTGCATCAAACGTAATGTCGCCCGCTTGGTTTTGCACACCAATTTGCACTAGATGCGCATAATCGAGGTTGAGCTGCTCAGCCAATGCTTGTTGCCAATTTGCTTGATTGTCGGCATTGATTTTAAGCTGTTGGTTGATCACCTCTTGGCCTGTTTCGTCAAATAATCGCGCCCATACGGTGTCGCCTGCAATGGCGTTTTGCCCTTGGCGAACAAAATAACCGACGCTAGTCCACGAATTTGGATCAGTCGGGCCTGCGTCATTTACTATGTTGATGTCGCTACAGTTATAAAAGCCTTCACCGACCACATCATTACGTTGCCAACGGCTATATAAAATGGCCTCGCCGCTGCGGTCTTGCGGAATTGCAACATTCATTTCGTAGTAGCGTTTACCATCGGGGTCTTTAACAACCTCAATGTTGTCGTGCTCTTGTACTAGCTGTAAGTCTTGCCAAGTTAGTACGTCAGTTGCGCTATTGAAGCTTGGCTTGGTAATGTAAAACTGCCAAAAGCTTGGGTTGTGCGGGGTTGATGCAAGGTAACGTATTTGAATATCACCATTGGCATTGGGCACTACATCGCTACGCTGAAAGTGTGGTGAGGGTAAATCCATACCACGCTTTGCGTTATCGCCACCGGCACATAAAAGCCCATTCGGTACTTTTGCCTCAACCGCGGCTTGGTTTAGATAATCAGGGGTATTAACCGAAAACTCAATTTCTTGTACAAACTGTACGGTGCCTGATTCTAAATAAGCAGCACGACATGCTAAGTTTGGAATACTGCTGCCATCTTCTGGCCACCAATAACCACCATCTGCTTGGCAAAATGATTGGCGGGCTTTGGGGCTGTCCATGTAACCATGCGCATTAACATGTGCAGGCGCTATGCTCAGTAGCACAGTACTGGCAATTGCCGAGAGCGACAATGTGTTTAATTTGATTGATGTCATTGTGTTGTCCTCAAAAAGACTATATTTAAGGGTGAGTGAATGCTCACCCTCTTTTATTGTTATTGTTTACAGGCTACAGCTTTTGCTCCAATCGGCAGTGCCTGGCTCTGAGCTGGTCCACCATTTGGCTTTATACACTGCATTGTTATGCACCATTAGATCGCCGCCAGCAGCATGGCTAGGATTGCCTGCCCAGTCGGTTTGAGGGAAGTTTGGATAAACCGCAATATCAGCAACGGCTACACCTTCACACGTACCTGATGTGTCACCGCCTCCATTACCGCCGCCTGTGTCACCACCGCCATTGCCTGGGGTTGCATCTGGTAGCATTGGGTATTCAGCTTTGAATGCGTAAGTTTTGCCATCTTTTTCAATGGTGAAGTTACTAGGTCCTGTGATTGGCATGTAGTACATAACTTGCGCATTTACGGTTGCACCTGCACTGAAGTCTTTTGGTTGACCGCCCCATTCATTGTTCAGTGTGATTGAGAAGCGATGGAACTCGTTCTCAAAACCGCCAATATTATTACCCGCTGCGTTCGATCCATTTACTTCTACTGCCATGCCCAGTTTTTCTTGTGCATTCCAGTTAGATTTAAAAATAGCTGAGGTTGATACCGGCACATCAAATGAGATTTTTGCACCACTTAAATCAAGACTTGAGTTATTAGTAAATGCAAACGTTGGGCTGATTGGGTAGTTATCATCGCCAATTGGGAAGTCTTTTGCTGTAAATGTTATATCTACTGCTTCCGCAGGCACTGTGAAGTTTGGATTTCCACCATGTACATCATATGCAACACCGCTTTGATTAAACTTGTCGTATGCTAATGAAGTTAATGTAGAACCCATGAAGTACTCGCCTTTGGCTGAGTCATAGTCAAAGTCACCTGCCAGCTCCCAGAACATAATACCGCCAAGGCCATTGTTGATAACGTAATCAACCTTTGTTGCCATTGACTCTTCATCTTCTATCGAGAGGAATACTTTTTTATCTGCGTTCCATAACCAAGGTGCAACGGCAACGCTGTCATAGTGACGAGTATAAGTACCCGTTAAGCGGTCATCAGCGTCTGTATCAGGTGTTAAGCCATACACGCCTAAATACGAGCCAACAATACCGTTTTCAAGGTTTTTAACATGCCATAGTGGGTTTGAACCAGCTGGCATTTCTTGGCCTGCATCGTTCTTATCATGCCAAAGGTTATCAATGCCTAACGCACCATTACCGCATTTGTTTTTCTCACCTACGCCAGTACCTTTAGCGCAATCAGCTTGGTTTGGTAACGCCGCTTGGCCCCATAAACCGTTTGTTCCGCCTGATACATCTTTAAAGCCACGAGTGTAGTAAGGTAAACCAATATTAATACGACCTGCTGACATCGCACCACGGAAGTAACGCACTGCCCAATCAGTATTTAAATAACCAATGCCTTCAAACTCTTTGGTGCCGTATACATTCCATTGCGCAAGCTCTGAGTCTAACCCAGTATCAAATAATGCCGCGTTATGGCCTACGTGTGAGTTCCATGCGCCGTGTAAGTCGTACGACATGATGTTAACGTAATCAAGGTATTTAACAGTTTGGAATGTTTCCATACCGCGTAGCAAATAACCTGAAGATGGGGATGCAATCGTTAGTAAATAATGCTTACCCGCAGCCTCACCTGCACGGTCTAACGCCTCACGTACTTTTTTCATTAGCACTTGGTATGAGGCATTTAAACCACCACGACGTGCGTTTGAAATTGGGAAGTCATCAGGATGGCCTGAGTCATTCATTGATGATGGATATTCGTAATCGATATCAACCCCATCAAAACCATATTTTTCAATAAACTCAACTGCACTTTGCGCAAATGCATTGATACCTGCATGGTTAACTGAACCATCAGCATTGGTGGTCATGGTGTAAAAACCACCGCTTGCAACACGGCCTGTTTCATCAAAGTAACCGCCGGTTTCAGCCCAACCGCCCACAGATATGAGTGTTTTTACATCTGGGTGTTGTTTTTTGTATTTGTTTAACAGGTTAAAGTGACCTTTGTAGTTAAACTCTGGGTCCATTTCTGCGCCAACTACGCCCGGCCATTCCATATTAGTGGCAGGATTATTTACTGAAGTAGGATCGCCAATAGATACTTTGTTGTTTGCATCAACATGGGCAAATGCATAGTTGATGTGGGTGATTTTATCCCACGGAATATCGTTCACTAAATAGCTGGGTTGACCATTAGCGCCATTACGCCAGCTAGTAAAGTATCCAATTACACGGCGTGGATGATCTGGGCCCATGATCTCACGGCCATCTGCATCATAAATTGTACAGTAAGGCGTATTTACACCGGGTGTTTGATACAAACCTTGTGGACGACAATCACTGCCCGTAACTGGGCCGGTATTTTCGTCAACAACCGTTAATACTTTTGTTACTTGCGCTGTTGCACCGTCGTTATCGGTCACCGTTAGGGTGAAAGTTGCTTGACCAAGTGCCGTTGCTTGCCATGCAAAACTACTCTGTGGTGAGTTTGATTGGTGAACATCCACCCCGTTTGCTGCAAAGCTTAGAGCCGTTACTTGGCCATCACTATCAGTTCCAGAAAGTGCAAACACCACCTGCGAACCAACAACCAGTTGATCCGGTAGCGTGCTAAATGAAATAGCAGCAACGGGTGCTTGATTTACAGGGTCAACTACAACGGCATCGCTCACACTAATTGTTTGTGTAATTTGTGGTGATTTTGCGCCTTGATCATCTGTTGCAACCGCACTAATTTGATGTGAACCAGGGCTTGCCTGCCAATTTGCACTAAACGGTGCAGTGGAATCAACCAGTACTGACGTGCCATCAACAAAAAATTCTACATTTGTGACCGTGCCATCAGCATCTGTTGCTGATGCCGAAATGACAACGCTGTCTTTATCGGCAAATTGAGAACCTTCAGCGGGGCTCAAGCTGGCTATAACAGGGCTTTCATTTTCTGTGACAGCGCTGTCACACTTACCCAATAATTTCCACTCTTGCCAGTCGCCAGCATTCTCCACAGGATTAGATTGCGTCCACCACTTGGCTTCATACGCGTTTCCTTGTGACTGAACTTGGCTTCCGCCAGTGTGTGTTTGACCTGATTGCCATGACGTCAGCGCGCTACAGTCAACTGCTGCATGCGCACTTAGGCCAATAACGCTAAGTGATAGGGCACTTAACTTAAAGGCATTTATTAGTATATTACGTGAGCTCATCTGCTCCTCCGCCCAGGGGGTAAAAAATAACATTTATTTTACAACTTCATTCAAAATTAACACAGTTTACATATACGTCAACTTAATATTAGAAAATAAAGGTACAAAAACCACCCTTCTTACAATCAAAAAGAGTTAAGCGTAAGTAAAAACCCAACCCTAAAGTATCAATAATCGCATTTGTATCTGCAAATTTTGTGTAATGTGACACAACCAAAATGAACACTATATTAACATTAAATTAACGCCGCATGATGAGTGTTTACGCGGGTTGAAGCTGGGGTTTACGTGAACGTAAAGGGTACAAAGTGAGGCAGGATTTTATTTTATATAACCAGAAAGCCCCGCATTAGAAATAATTTATCTAAGCGGGGCTTTATTAATTTTTATGGATTGGCAAAAAACCTTATTTGATTACTACTTTTTTAAGCAGCCATTAAATAAGACTCTCGTCCTATGTGTTTGTTGTTTCGGCTGTAAGAACCTTTGCCTTTTTTAGCTTTCACAACTTGTGGTTTGAACACTTTTGATGTGACTAATGCGGCTAATGCGTTATCACGGATGACGCCACGACCGGTGTCTAGCTTACTGTTTGTTTTTGCTTTTTTACTCATATCTGACCTTTAAATTTAAAAAGTATTTTTGTGTATATGCACATAAATTGAAATGGCGATTGTAGGCGTTAATTTCAACAGCGCAAGCATTTTAAATACATTTTAGCGGTTTATGTTCGAAAAAAAGCGCAGTAGATACTGCGCTTAAATTATGTAGCGAATGATTAAAAGCTAAAACTCACTTTTGCATAATAGGTCATGCCATCAAAGCCATAAGGCAAAGCCCTTACAGGGTATTTGAACGCTTGGTTAGTTATAAAATCAAGTACTTCATCTTGACCTAACTCATCTGGCGTTACATCAAATAAGTTATCTACCCCCATGTTTAGGGTGAGTGACTCATTTAACTCATAGCCAACATTTACATCAACTAACACCGCCGATTCCACAACACTGGTGGCTTTAAACTCACCCGTAGGTGATAACTCATTAGGTAAACCAATGTGATCATTACCAAAGTACTTCACATCAGTCTCACCATAGTAGTTGAAACGTAGCATGGCACTTGCTGCATCTCGCTCATAATCAAATGTTAACGTGCCGCGTTCACCTGGCTGACCATCCGTTAAAAAACTACGTTGAATATCATCTAAGGCAATACTTTGTGGTATGCCAGCAGGCGCATTAACATTATCGATTTCGGTTGTATTTAAGTTACCTGCGAACGTTGCTGAAAAATTACCGTCGTACAAATCTGTACGGTATGAGGCAATAATATCAACCCCTTTGGTGGTTGAGTCTACTGAGTTTGAGAAATAAGCAGCTTGGTCGGCACCTGTTTTAGCTAATGCAGCTACAGCCGCAGGGCTAAAGGCAACATCGCTTGCTGATAAGAAGCTGCCCAATGTAATACGGTCTTGTATAGCGGTGTGGTAAAAATCAACTGTAAGTGACATTTCACTGCTTACATCATAAACAAAACCAAAGCTGATATTTTCAGAGCTTTCTAAGGCTAAACTTTCAACCCCTAATGCTGCTGGAAATTCAGAGCCAGCAGTGGCAATAAACGATTGCTCAAGTACACCACCAGCACCTAAATTCGTGGTGTAAGCAGTGTATGCACTTTGCTGTAATGACGGTGCTCTAAAGCCAGTCGATAGCGCACCTCGCACAGCAAAATCATCTGAAAATTCATAGCGTGAGGCTATTTTACCGATTAGGTCATCACCCGCATCTGAAAAGTCTTCATAGCGTAATGCTGCACTGATATTCCACGCATCTGTTAGCATTGTTTCAGCATCAATATAGATGGCATAACTTTCACGCCCTTGCTTATTTGACGCTTCAGGACGAAGCCCGTTGTATGCTTGGAAGCCGCACTCTGCAAATTGATTTGAATCGTTTACCGCAGGGTATGAAGTGTCCATGTTTGCCAAACCACAAGCATAGGATGCTTCAGCGCCTGGCACTATTTGGTAGTTCTCTTCTCGGTATTCTGCACCTACAGCTAAATATATCGGCTCGCTTGTGCCAATATCAATAATACCATTAAGGTCTGCATTAATAGTGGTTTGATCAAACCTAAACCCACCTGAATACCCTCCATTTGGGCCTGAATTTGCAGCGATATCGGCATCACTCGCATTGGGGTTATTAAATAGGTATTCAGCCGCGTATGAGGCATTTAATGTATTTCGTGATGTGAAGTCATATTGGTTTTCACCATACACAGCGGATACGTCGTAGCTCCAATCCGTATTTAAGTCGCCTTTGACCCCTAGCGCAACTGAAATATCCTGCGCTTCATTATAAATGCGTGGTAAAAACCCATCGCTGTAGACTTGAGTTACGTTTTTAGCTGCGGCATCAAAATTACGGTAAAAACCATTGCCCAGCGCGGTGCGCTCGGAGTAACCACCAAATGAATAAAGTTCAACATCGCCCATGGGTAGCGCCATGTTGTAAAACAATGATGTGAATTCACTATCTGCATTACCCTGCCCCCAGCGTACGTCATCGGATAAGGTTCCGTATGGCACATCTGATGAGCCTCCAATGTCTCGTTGTGCGCGGTTAGTTCCGTCAGCATCACGATACTCAGCGGAAAAATTAATAAAACCGCCTGCATCTGAGATATCAAAACCACGGTTTAAACCAATGGTTAACGTATCACCATCACCTTCTTTAGTGCTGCCCATTTGGACATAACCTTTGGTAATACCCGTTGAATCATTTAAGGATAAATTTATTACGCCTGCAATGGCGTCAGAGCCATACTGAGCTGCGGCTCCATCACGTAAAACCTCAACCCCTTTTAATGCTGATAATGGAATAGCGTTCATATCTGTACCGGCCGCACCTGCTCCCACGGTGCCAACTAATCCAAATATTGATTGATTATGACGACGTTTTCCATTTACGAGTACAAGGGTTTGATCAGGCTGTAGGCCGCGTAGAGTCGCGGGACGAAATAGGTCGGAGCCATCCGATACTTGGGTACGCGAGAAGTTAAATGAAGGAGCCGTAGCTTGTAAGCTTTGACCCAACTCTGTGAATCCACCTTTGTTTAGCGTATCCGCATCGATTAAATCAATTGGCGAAGAAGACTCGGTAACTGTGCGGTTTGATACACGAGAGCCCAATACGGAGATTTGTTCTATATTTTTTTCTGCTTGAACTGGCTGTTCTTGCGCTATTACAGACGGGGCGCTCATTGCAAAGGCAACTGCCACTGCTAGTGAGCTAAAACGAAATGTTGTCATACTGTGTTCGACCCTGTAATTCACTGACTCATGGATTGCGGCACGAGTGAGCTAATTTAAAATTATTGGTTTAGTTCATCATTTAGTCACGCTAGATACGTAACTTGAATAATGCCTTACCAAGCATCCTAGCAATATCTGTCTCTAAAAAGAAACACATTTAGCTACGACAATGGTCGAAATATGCAATTTTTATCTAAATTTTATAATAAAAAATTTATTTGATTGAATTTTACTCAAAAAAAAGCATGATTATTCAAATCATGCTTTTTCTTCACGTGTTGAGGATTAGCCTTCTTCTTCTAACAAGGCAAGCTTTTCGTCTTCGAGCATTAAGGCCATTGATGCAATTGAGACTAAACTTTCATCTAAACCTGCAAACAAAGTGGTAAACCCTGCACTAAGCGCTGCAGGTTCAGCATGTTCTTCTAACGCTTTATCCCACATTGCAAAAGTAGCGAGTAAATTAAGGCTTGCTTGAAAGTTATCAACGAATAGCTGACCATCTTCTTTTGGCTTTGCTTGCTGTTTGTCTACGTTGAGTAAAAAGTTTGAGTCTTGCTGCCATACATCTTGGTTGAGCATGTATGCTGCTAAATACCCCGTACACCAATTTTGCAATGCCAAACTAGGCGCTTGAGCATCCTGCGCTGGGGCATAAAGTGTATTTAAAATGTGTGTTTGCGCAACTTGTGCTTCTGTCACATTATCTAACACGCTATTCATGGCATCGCGTTCTTTTGAGTCATTCATTAGTTTGTCGAATATTGCTTCATCAGAGCCTGCAATATAGCTAGCTATTTCTGACTCACCATAAAACTCTGAACACGCAAGTAAACCGCTCATAAAGCCCAAAACATGGTCTGTTGTTAATTTATTTGATTCACAGTGCTGCTGCAAAAGACTTGCAAGAACGTTTAAGCCATCTTCATTGATCATAATTAGCCCTAAAAATTTAACTATACTATACGCTTATAAACACATTAGAGGGTTAAACTAACTTATTCAAATATTTTAACAAATTAACATGAGAACGGTTTTCATTTGCTATTCATTAAAAAGCGAATGACTCAATACAGGGAAAAAACAACTTACCTTTGTCCCTTCGTGTTCAGTGCTGTCTATCTCAATTGTTCCTGAGTGTGCAGTTACCATTGTATACACTAATGCCATGCCCATGCCGGTGCCGGTACCAACGGGTTTTGTGGTAAAGAATGGATTAAATATTTGCACCTTTACTTTATCGCTCATTCCACAACCATTATCGGTGACTGATATGACGATCTTGTTGTTCTCATAGCCTGCATGCACATGAATATGCCCATCTCTTTCATCATGCACATCACACGCATGTTTGGCATTAATGAGTAAATTAACAATAATCTGATTAATCATCGATAGATTACACATTGTTTGTGGCAAAGGACTAAAATGGCTTGTTATGTTGTAGTTTTTTAGTTGATTATTTAACAGCTTTAAGGCGTTTTTTATGCCGTCTGTCATATCACAAAGGTCTTTTTCGTTATCTGCAGGGCGTGAAAAGTTTAGTAGGTTGCGCACTATGGTATTAATTCGCCGCAGGCCTTCATCACTGTCCTCAATCAGTTCTTTAATCTCTGCCCCTATTTCAATAAGTGACTGCGACTGGCGTAACGTTTCTAAGGCCGCCTTTAGCTCTTTTGCGTCTAATTTTCCTGATGCAAATTGCTCATTTAAAAGCAGCAGTTTATCCACCACTAACCGAATTTCAAGTAGGTACTCATTGTTACTCATCACATAGGCAAGTGGGTTATTTATCTCATGCGCAACTCCAGCCGCTAAAGTACCTAGCGTTGCCATTTTATCGGCTTGAATGAAGAGCTGTTGTTGACGTTCAAGCGCTGCCACTTTTTTTACCAGCTCTTGATTTAATGCTGATAGCACTTGGCTTTTATCTTCTATCAATTGCTCAGCTTTAATTCGAGCCGCTCGCTCTTGATAATATGCTTGCTCAAAATCGTCAATTTTAGACGTCATTTTCTTCCATTCGTGTGTAGAAAACATTCAAAATACATGCATCATCACCTCTATGCTGGCACAGCGGGTGCGTTATTTTGATCGACATATCAAAATGATCACCAGCTCCATAAATTAAGCCTTCTGCTAATACGCATAATTTGCGCGGTGAATTGTAATGTATTTCAATATGCCCTGATGTGATCATCATACAACGCATGGTGGGTAAATTAGCGCCATGATGCAGCTTGTTTACTTCTTTGTGAATCACATTGTTTATATTTAAAATAAGGGCTTCAAAATGGGCAAAGCGACTCACAACGACTTCATAATGAAACATTAAATGTGCGAATAAATGACGCCCAAATAAGGCTAACACTTCATCACGTGCGATTTGCAGTGTCTCGCAAATATCTTCAACCATGGCATAGAGCTCTGTATCGGGGTAATCATTCACAGCAACGTAACAGCGCCCTTCAGCCGCATATTTATCTAGCAGCCTATCCCAATAAGATTCGTCTCGATGCTGTACAACCATCGTTTTGAGAGCACAAAAAATACTCCCCTTCATCGTACTTTACAGTCCAAGTAACGCATATGAACTATTAATGCCCTCGGATAAATGCCCTTTATTCGCACAGCTAAAAAAATTAAATAAATAATAGTGAATCATCTCCAATGAGTTAAATAAATGAGTGAAGTTCACCTACTATAATAGTGGCACAATACATTTTGATGTCTTTGCGTTACTTGTATTTATAAAATTAGCACAATTTATTTTTTTTACACGTTTATAAACTGGGTTTCACACGCTATGTTTAAAGTGTATAAAAATAAAGGAGTTGTTTGTGGAGACGCCAGCTATTCAAATAATGTGTGTAGACGATGATGAAATCGTACTGCGGTCTTTATCAAGGCTGTTGAAAAGTCAGCACGAAAATGTGTTAACTTTTACAAATCCACTTTTAGCGCTAGAGCAAATCAAACAGCACGAGTTTGCAGTAATTATCAGTGACATGCGTATGCCGCAGATAAACGGCGCTGATCTGTTCAATCAGGCTCAAGCGATTTCTCCAGATTCTCAACGAATCTTAGTGACAGGCTTTACCGATATAGAAACAACGCTTGATGCTGTAAACAAGGGCAAAATACATGGGTTTATTCAAAAACCTTGGCAAAATAGCTTGCTGTTGAGCACTGTGACTGACAGCGTCGAGAAATATAAATTAAAAAAACAAAATCAACGACTGCAGCAAAAAATAACAGAGCAGAACAAGCAACTTAAAGAGCTTAACAATTCGCTAGAGCAACGTGTTGAGAAACGCACTAAACAAATTAAGCTGGTTTTAAAAAAGTTAGAAATCGCCAATGCGCACGAGGTTAACGAGCATCAGAGCACCGTTGAGGTTTTGTATAACTTTATTAACGCCAACCCATACCTAGATGGCACTAAAGCGCAAAACATTTCTAATACCTGCACTGAAATTGCCAAACAGTTAAAACTGCCGCCAAAAAATATTGAAATGGCCTCAATGGCAGGTTATTTAGCACAAATAGGCTTGCTTGCTATGGACCCTGATCTGTATAAAAAACCAGTCAATGAATTAACAGAGCAACAACGAAAAAACTTTTATACCCACCCAAGTACTGCACAATTAATGCTCATGCCCGCAACTCATTTACATGAGGTTTCTGAGGCTATTTATCACCAATATGAATATTATAACGGCAATGGCATTCCCAAAGGTATAAAAGGAAATGAAATCCCCCTCAGCGCAATGATTTTGGCTGTTGCTCGAGATTATTGGAACGCATACGAAAACAATAACTTAGCACTTGACAAGCGCCACCAGCATGCAATTGATGTGATCACTCGCTACAGTGGAAATTTTTATCATCCTAAAATTGTATCTGCACTAGAGCAATGCCAGTTAACATGTATAAAACAGCAGTCTCAAGTGGGCTCAATGAAGATAATAAGCGCGCAGGAATTACAAGTAGGTATGGTTTTAGGTCATGCGTTGCAAAGTCATGCTGGTATCATGCTTTTACCAAAAGATCATACGTTTAGTGCTAAGTCTATTGAGAAGTTACAGCAACTAGAAGCTAAAAAACCATCACCATTTAGGATCATGATCAAATCATCGTGATTTAGTGATCTTTATTAGCCTTTTCTTCGTTACAATAGCATAATAATATATCTAATTACTGTCTATTTTAGGAGCAGTGCGTGTCGCGATTTTCAGCCGTTACCGATAACCCTCATGATCAGCGTTTTAATCAAAAAACCGGAATTTTACTCACCAATTTAGGTAGCCCAGACGCCCCCACAGCGAAAGCTTTGCGTATTTATCTAAGAGAATTTTTATCTGACCCTCGTATCGTTGAGATCCCTAGATTTATATGGATGATAATCCTCCACGGTATTATTTTACGTATTAGACCTAAGCGCTCTGCAAAGCTATACGAAAGTATTTGGACGGAAAATGGCTCGCCATTAACACATATTACTCGCCAGCAACGCGATAAGCTTGATGCCTTCATTAAAGCTCAAGGTTACACCAATACTGAAGTAGTCATGGCAATGCGTTATGGTAACCCATCTATTGAAGCGGGCCTTGAGCAACTTAGAGACAAAGGCCTAACGCGTATTGTGGTTTTTCCTTTGTATCCTCAATATTCAAGCCCGACAACAGGCTCAACTTTTGATGCTGTAGCCAAAGTACTGCAAAAGTGGCGCTGGGTGCCTGAACTTCATTTTATTAATGGTTACCACAAAAACGAACGGTACATAGAATCGCTTGCCAATAGCGTAAGTGAAGACTTACAAGCCAACGGTACTCCACAGAAGCTAGTCTTTTCGTACCACGGTATGCCGAAGCAGTTTTTAGATAACGGTGATCCTTATCATTGCCTGTGCTTACAAACCACGCGCCTTGTTGTTGAAAAGCTAGGCCTTGATAAAGACTTGGTAATTAGCACTTTTCAAAGCCGATTTGGTAAAGCTGAATGGTTAAAACCATACACTGACGCCACGCTTGAGTCGTTACCGGGTGAGGGTATTAAAGACATCGCTATTATCAGCCCTGCATTTAGTGCTGATTGCCTTGAAACGCTCGAGGAGTTGGAAAGCGAAAATCGTGAAATATTTGAGCATGCAGGCGGTGAAAAGTACCGTTACATTGCAGCGCTGAACGACCGAGATGATCACATTAATGCATTATTTAATGTATTAAAACCGATGCTTTAACTAAAGCAGTTATTTTCGAGGCTGGGTTTTCAGCCATATAGAGCCTAGTATGTGGGCGCTCCCCATTAATAGGCTCTAAAGCTTTATATTGCCGCGCAGCGCTTTGGTTTGTCCGTGCTTGGTTTTTTTATCCATGCGCTTGCGCTGCGAATTTCTCGTTGGTTTTGTTGCGCGCCGAGCACGTTGTAGTTTAGTAGCTGACACAATCAAATCTTTTAAACGCTTTAACGCATCCTCTCTGTTGAGTTCTTGGGTGCGATGGCTTTGCGCTTTTAAAACAATCACTCCCTCTTTTGTTATTCTATTGTCATTGAGTTGCAGCAGTCGCTGCTTGTAAAAGTCAGGCAGTTTAGAGCGTTTTATATCAAAACGAAGGTGAATAGCACTGGCCACTTTATTCACATTTTGCCCGCCAGCCCCTTGCGCTCTAATTGCAGTAAGTTCTACTTCCCACTCATCGATTGTTACTGTATTTGAGATAATTAACATTAGGTTCAGATAGTTTTGTCAAAATGAAAGTGTAACATTTGTTAGTAGTTGAGCCCACATATTGGCGCTTTGCTTAATCAAGTAGACTATTTTATAAGGAATTTAACATGAAAAAACTAGTGATGGCACTAAGCTTGACTGCAATGAGTTTTTCAAGCTTTGCAAAAGATATGACTGAAAATGAGCTAAAAAGTTACATTCAAGCACTTCCCGCAGTCGTTGATTGGTCAGATGATCAGGATGCACTTAAAAGTGCTAATTTAAAAAGTTTACTTGGCAGTTCAGATAGCAATAACAATGCGTTAGCTTTGAGCGCATTAGGCAAGATTAAAGATAATGACTTATACAAAGAATTTGCAACACTTACCAATCAGTATGGTTTAACCCCTGAGCAGTTACTTAGCGTAGGCTCTGAAGTATCAATGGCTTACTTTGAAACGATAAAAAGTGACCTATCACCTGAAAATAAAGAAAAAGTAAATCAGCTAATGGGTGGACTGCAAAGTATGGGTGCGACTAAAGATAAAGGCGCAACTTCAACGATGGGCATGGTAGGTAACTCTGCAAGTGCAAAGAGCCAAGATGCAACGGCTGTCAGTGCTCATAATCTTGAGCTTGTTCAAGAATATCTGCCGCAATTAAAACGATTATATGCTGATTTGCAATAATCATTACATAAAAATGAACAAGCGGCCTTAGGGTCGCTTTTTTATTGCTTGTTATAGTTGCATCTTTATACTGAACACAATTTATGATCAGACTTTAGTAAATTTATGCCGTTGAATACTCTACCAAGCGTACAAACACCAGATGAACAAAAATCCCTTTGCGCTTTACTTGCGCACCTGTTAAGCGCCTCCTCGTATGGTTTTCAACACTCAGTTCAGCAAATCACTCAGCGGCTATTTCGTCACATAAAAGCCGGCTATTCGTTTTCTAAAACTGAGCTAAACTCACTAACAACTCAGTTAGTAGAACAAAATTTACTGTGGAAACTCCCTTTTGGCCCGCATTATAAAGTAACCACAGACGCAGTCCCTTTTATAATCATAAATTTACAGCAACACCAAACAAGCTTAATTGCGCCATTATTGGCTGAAATTAGCCATGTGTATCATCAACAAGACAAAGCGCTAAACTTTATTACCTTGTTACTAGAGCATTTTAATAACCCCAAAAAGCGCTTTATTATTAATGCCGAATTTGATCTGGGCGAACAGTTTGTACATTTGCTGGGCCAATCTCAATTTGCTAATGCATTGTGGCAAATATTACCCAAACAATGGCAACAAGAATGCCTAATTCACTTCACTCACGCGCAATTTTTTAATTTAATGGCACCAAACCCTTGGCCTACATTAGTAAACTCGTGTGACGGGATGAGTGAGCACACACGTTATTATTTTAATGAAAACCTTGCAATATTATTACAAGACAAACAATACGATGAGTTACTCGATAGCCAAGCAGATTGGCAACACGCATTATTTTTAGAGGCAAACACCCTTGCTATTAAGGGCGATGCACCAGAAACAGCATTAACCCACTACAAAAGTGCGCTCACCCGTTTTAGAAAGAGATTTGGTAAGGGCTATTACCCCGCTGAAATGACAGGACTGCTTTATACGCTCAGTTTGCTAATTAATGGCAGTGCTGCTGATATGAAACAATTAACCACGTGTAAAAAGTGGTACTACAAACACTTTGGTGAAGACGCTTATACCAGCATCGCCGTTGATTATTTGCTTGATAATGATCCTATTTCACACTTTCCCAGCTATCGACTCGTCAACAGGTTAAACAACTTAATGGCGAATCCTAACGCAGTTGCGGCATTATTTTGTTTTTTAATTGCATTGGTCAAATATGCCAACGATGAACAAATAGATGAATTACGGGGTCAATCGGCGCTACTTAAACAGTTATTAAATACGCTTGCTGATCACTCACATTGGGTAGGCGAGCAATGTTTACACTTAGCCAAGTGGCTCTTTGATGATTCAGCACTGCCTAATGAAGGTATTTTGCAACACTTTTCGCGGGTACCACAATGGCAACGCTGGCTCGATGAAGTCAGCCAAATCAACGAACAAAAAGACACTATGCGTGTAATATGGCAACTTGATCTGACCCACCTTGATTTGCCGCTAGTACAAGCAAGAGTAAAGCAACTTAATGCAAAAAATGAATGGACTAAAGGCCGCAAAGTAGCTATTCACGATCTTAAGAATGAGCAATATCAGGCAGCCTTAACTGAAGCTGATATCAATTTAATAGACGTTATTTATAACCATGCCGGCTTTGGTTATCAAGAAGTACAAGCAACTGCGACAGTGCTGCAAACTTTAATTGGCTTTAATAACTTAGAAGATCATCGTAGCGCTCCACTTACCCTAATAAAAGGTGAGTTTATTATTGAAATAGCCAAAGATCTAAACGACTGCTATAAGCTGGTATTACAGCCAACAATCGACGATTATGATGGTGATTTTTTACTTACTCACAGTCATGGCAATAGCTACCAAGTATTCGCAGTGGATGAAAAACAACAAAAATTACAGCAATTATTTGAGCAGCAACCTAATAACCTGACCGAAGAGCGCCTACCGCAACTTAACGCGGCACTTAAAGCATTATCCAGTGATCATCATATAAGTAGCCAACGCAGTGAGTTTGCCGAAGTAAATAATGTGCGCCTAGGTGATTGCCAGTTCAGTGCTGTCATTAAGCTTACGCATATGGGTATAGACGTCAATTTTTATGTTATGCCTCATACTGTTGATGGGCCGTGGTTAGAACCTGGTGAAGGGGCAACCAGCATTGTTTATAATGACGACACTGATAGCAATAGTGTTGTAGTTAAACGCGACCTAAAAGCTGAAAAACGCACATTCAAAAAATTGCTAAAAAATCTTAACGGTGTGTTTGTAGATAAAAATCACCAGCTCAATTCATCACTACAGCAATTTTTTATCCCCGAAGATATAAGCCAAGCAATTGAAACCCTCGAACAGGCCAACAAAAGTAAAGCCCTGGTACTTAGCTGGGACGAAAGCAGCCAAGGCATGAAGCTGGCGAGCAGTAAACACCTTTCACTAAATCTTAATGATGATAGCGATTGGCTTAGTGTCAGTGGCGATGTTTCACTTCCTAGTGGCGATATTTATACACTGCAAACACTACTCAAAGCACCGCGCCGTGGCAGTATTATTAATTTAGATGATGAGCAATCGCTGATCCTAGATCAACGTTTAACTAACTTGCTCAATCGTTTAGAAGGCATGCAACACGATAACGCAGACACTTCACAGCTACGTATAGCTAACGCCCGCGCGTTACCGCTACATCAAACACTGGCTGATTTAGGGGATGTTACATTTGGTGAAAACTGGAAAACGCGATTAGCTAAGTTTGATCAAACTGTCGAGCCCATTTTGCCTGCACATTTGGTTAACGTGTTACGTGACTATCAAATCATTGGCGTCAAATGGTTAATGCAACTTGCTAATTGGGGGCTCAATGCCTGTTTAGCCGATGACATGGGCTTAGGTAAAACGCTTCAAACACTCAGCGTATTACAAATGCGAAGCCACTTAGGCGCAAGTTTAGTGGTTGCCCCTAAATCGGTGTGTCATAACTGGCAAGCCGAAGCCGAACGCTTTGCCTGCACATTAAATATAAAAACCATTGCTAACGCCACCCTGTGTGAAGACGTGTTAAGTAATTCACGTGCGAATGATTTGATTATCGTCAGTTATGGGCTATTGCCATTAATTGGTGAACAACTTGCTAAGCTTGAATTTACTAATATTGTGTTTGACGAAGCACAAGCAATTAAAAATCCATTAAGTTTGCGTGCAAAAGCCGCGTTCGCACTTAACGGACAATTTAAAATTGCCCTTTCCGGCACCCCTATTGAAAACCATTTAGGCGAGCTTTGGAGCTTATTCAACTTTTTAATGCCAGGCTTTTTGCACACGTTGCCGATGTTTAAAAAGCGTTTTGGTAATGCCGATAAAAACCAACAGCAAGCCGATACACTTAAAACCTTAATCGCCCCGTTTATTCTGCGCCGAACTAAGCAAACAGTGCTGACTGAGCTACCAGAAAAAACTGAAATAAACTTAACCTTTGCATTATCTGAAAAAGAACAAGCACTTTACGAAGCAACGCGTTTAAATGCTCTAGAACAAGCCAATCAAGACGACAGTCAATACATTACTATTTTGGCATCATTAACTAAGCTACGCCGCGCTTGTATAGCACCACAGTTATTGCTTGAAAACAGTAAAATGCCTTCAAGTAAACTCGATACCGCCGAAGCAATTATTACCGAGTTGCTTGAGAATAATCATCAAGCGCTCATTTTCAGCCAATTTGTAGATGTATTGAAACTCGTAGAGCAACGATTACAAAAACGAGGCGTTGATTACTGCTATTTAGATGGCAGCATGAGTACCAACAAACGTAAACAACAAGTTGAGCTGTTTCAAGCAGGTAAAGCCCCGCTATTTTTGATAAGTCTAAAAGCAGGTGGAACAGGGCTTAATTTAACCGCGGCAGATTATGTATTGCACCTTGACCCATGGTGGAATCCTGCTGTTGAACAACAAGCATCAGATAGAGCACATAGGCTTGGCCAAACTCGCCCCGTTACTGTATATCGGTTAATTGCAAAAGATACGATTGAAGAGAAAATTCTTCAATTGCATGAGCATAAACAAGCGTTAGCTGACAAACTGCTGGCTGGAAGTGGTGACGTTGGTCAATTATCAAAAGACCAATTGCTGGCTCTTTTAGCTCATCAAGCTCAGTAAGCGCTACTGATGAGCAAGTGTTACGGCAAAGGGGCTGGCATCTTCTAACTCGTCAAGCATTTCAGGGCTAGGTAGGCAAATATCCTGAACAAAATGCAGTACATCTGGCTGCGGCTCACCAAATAGTACGTCGAGCGCTAAACGGTCTTTTCCGTAAAGACCACGGTGAATCATGTTGGCTGAAAAGATAAGTAAATCACCCGCTTGCATTTCTATTGTGTGCCCCGTGGGAAGGTCATCGTGGGTATTGCTGTGATCTATCGCTAAACGTGTTGCCAACTCTTGGGGTGTATCCCAGCGTCGATGTGTGCCAGGAACAAGTTCAATACCGGGCTCATCTTCCAGAGCGACACGACAATGAATAACTTCTGGCCCCGTTAACGCGGCTTGCTGTTCTTTTATATCTAAGTGATATTGCATATCCCGGTGCCAATAATTCTCTTGCTCTGGGTTCACCGGATTAAAGAACAATTGAGTATTAATAAAAGCGGCACGCGTTAAAATAGAATCAACCTGAGCCATTAATTTAAAGCTGGCAATAAATTTAAATAGCACCATTCGCTGCGCGTCATTTAGATAAGTGTTCGCCGTTAAATAGGCGCTATTGACCGCCTTGCTTTTGTAAAAGTAGTGATTGTCGGGGATCCATTGCTGATGAAAACATTTTACAACCTCGCGCACTTCGCAAAGCTCTGCTTCAGTATAAAAACCGGGAATATGAAAAAAACCAGTGCTACAAAATTGTGTATTGATCATTTATCACCTTGGGACTGTAAAATAGTACCAACCTGCTGTTGAAGTGCGGGTAATACATCCGCTTCAAACCAGCTATTCTTACTCAACCAACTATTATTTCGTGGGCTTGGGTGTGGCAAAACTATTTTACTAGGCCAATACTCACGCCATGATTTTACTAACTCAGTTAGTGGTGTGTTTTTATACTCTGGCAAATGGTATGCCTGTGCGTACTTACCCAAAACAATCGTTAACTTTATGTTTGGTAATGCATTTAATAACGGTTCTCGCCATGCAGGTGCGCACTCCTTGCGCGGAGGTAAATCACCTGACTTGCCTTTGCCTGGGTAACAAAAGCCCATTGGCAATATCGCTATTTTCGTTGCATCATAAAACACCTTTGTATTTATACCCAGCCATTGGCGCAATCGTTCACCGCTGGCGTCATTAAACGGCTTACCTGTTTGATGCACTTTGAGTCCTGGTGCTTGACCGGCAATTAAAATGCGTGCTTTTGCATTAAATTGAATCACTGGGCGCACGCCTAATGGCAATTGAGATTCGCAGATCATGCAATTACTAACTTGTTCAACTAAATTACTTTGCATCACTGAATTGCCCTATTTACTAATACACAGTTAATGGGCAGACATCACTAACATGCCTATTACAAAGCGATTCTTCAATCTGGGCATTATAAATAGGGGCTGCGTTGAACACTTTACTGTGTGTTTTTGCCATAAAAGTTGCTCGAGTTAGTAAAAAAATGATCTATCGAATATCGTTATACTTTTTCGGACCATACGGCAAACTCGTTGCCACATGGGTCTAAAAAGTGAAATCGGCAGCCACCAGGAAAGTCAAAAAGAGCTTTGCTTATATCTCCCCCATGTTGTTTAACTTTAGCCTGTGTTGCCATTATGTCATTACTGTAAAACACCAACAGTGGCGCACCATTTGACGTGTTCGCAGACAAAGGTGCTTGATAAAATCCACCATCAAGCCCTGCAAACTCTTTACTAAAAGCGGTGTATTCAGGGCCATAGTCCGTAAACTGCCAATTAAATACAGCACTAAAGAACGCTTTTGTTTGTTTTAAATCTTTTGCTGCAAACTCAACATAATTGAGTTGTTCATGATTTGCCAAAACCTAATCCTTAATAACTAGTTAACGTTAATTGACCTGCGCTTTTTTCTGTATTAAGAATACAAGCAGTTAAAAAAAATAGCGAATTATTCACTCAGATCATTCCGATTAAAAATATAAGTTGTGTAAACAAGATGTTTCACTGTGTATAAGAATAGTATAGCGAAGCTATGCTCATCACGTTAAGATGGGTTAAATATAACAACAATAAGAAACGACAGATGTTTAATAAAACTAACGCATTAATTTACTTTTTAGCCTTCAGTAGTGGCTTTAGTATTATGGGGATCGAGTTGCTAGGCGGGCGGATTTTGGCGCCATTTTTTGGTAGTAGTGTACATATTTGGGGCAGTATTATTACCGTGTTTATGCTGAGCCTATCGTTTGGTTACTTACTTGGCGGTAAAATGTCGATTCGACAACCATCGTTAACAAAGTATGGACTGATTTTTTTGGTTGCAAGTATTATGGTGCTTCCAATCGCACTATTCGCACAGCCTATAATGGCGTTTATTTTTAGTCATATAGAAGATAGCCGTTATGGCTCTTTGCTCGCATCTACCGCATTATTTTTTATTCCAACCATTATCCTCGGCATGATTTCACCCTACTCTGTTAGATTGCTCGTAACAGACCGTGAGAGAAGCGGCCAAGTTGCTGGCGGCTTGTACTTTGTAAGTACCTTAGGCAGCGCTTTAGGCACTATAATTACCTCTTTTTACATGGTGCTCGCATTTGATGTAAATAGCATCATCATTGGGTTCGCGACGTTAATAGGAAGCTTAGGGTTAGTTGCGATAGTTGTTGATTCGTTAGCAAAGAAAGAGGTGGTTTATGCGTAAACTCGCTGCTTTATATTTAGTTGCAACAGCCCTATTTGCCTCCCAAGCAAGCGCAGAAATCATTCATAGTGAACGGTCTTTGTATCGAAATATATTAGTCGAAGAAAATGGCGATTTGCGGTGTTTAAAATTTGATGAAAAAACCCGTATGAGCAGTCAGAGCTGTATGTATATAAGTAAGCCTAAGCAACTTGTTTTTAACTACACAAAACTTACTTTCGCGAGTTTACTAATGATTGATGATCCTAAAAATGTGCTCATCATTGGTTTAGGTGGAGGAACACTGTCTAATGTAATACACGAACTCTACCCTAAAGCCACAATTGAAAACGTAGAAATTGACCCAGCCGTGATTAAAGTAGCCAGAGATTACTTTGCTTTTGTAGAAAACGATAAAGTTACATCAAAAGTACAAGATGGCCGTATTTTTATTAAACGTGCCGCGATAAAAAAACAACAATATGATTGGGTTATTCTTGATGCTTTTAATGGCGATTATATTCCTGAGCATTTGTTAACTAAAGAGTTTTTCGAAGAAATTAAAAGTGTGCTTGCACCCAGTGGAATTGTGGCTGCAAATACATTTTCATCAAGTAAATTATACCAGCATGAATCAGCGACATATCATGCGGTGTTTGGCGATTTTATTAATGTCTCGACCACTGAAAATAGTAATCGCATCATACTTGCAGGGTTTAAGCACATGCCCTCACAGCAGCAACTTGCCAGTCGAATAAAAAAACTAAGCCCACAACTATCACCTTATGGTATCGACTTGACTGCAATCAGTGAAGGAATGGCCTCGACCAAAGACAATCAAGATTGGCCTGCAAATACTAAGGTATTAACCGACCAATACTCGCCTGCGAACCTACTTAACTTTTAGCCCGCTTTATCGCCGACCAACGTCGGCGACAGCACCACACCTACCCCTTACTATTGAGTAGGTATTTGATTGACGCTTTTCACTATTATTTAGCGAAAGTGGTGATTAACTGCGTTTTAAACAATCAAGCTTAACATTAAGTTATTGATAATTATAAGTTATAAAAACGGCCCAATCATTGCTGAGTAAATTAACTTCATAACAAGAGACATTCACCAATGTTAGATATTCAATCATTGAGCCATCAATATAAAAAAGGTAAAGACAAACAATGGGCTATTAATGATCTGTCTTTGCACGTTAAACCAGGCATTTTAGCGTTGCTTGGCCCTAACGGAGCGGGTAAATCGAGTTTAATGAGAATTTTAGCCACCATCACAAAACCTACACAAGGGACTATTTTGTATAAAGGCCAGGATATTGTTAAAGCGCCCCAATTATTACGTAAAGAGCTGGGCTATTTGCCTCAATATTTTGGCGTGTATGACCAGCTCTCTGGTGTTGAGTTTTTGCAATATATGGCAGGATTAAAAGGGCTTGGCAACGCCAAAAGCAAAAACGTTATTGACGACTTACTTAATAAGCTAAATTTGACCCACGCAGCAAACAAACCTTTAAAAGGGTATTCCGGCGGTATGAAGCAGCGAATAGGTATTGCTCAAGCTTTATTAAACGATCCCCAATTACTTATTATTGACGAACCTACCGTAGGCCTTGACCCACATGAACGTTCAAATTTCAGGCAGTTGTTAACAGAGCTCTCTACTGACCGTTGTATTATATTCTCAACGCATATTGTCTCTGATGTTGAATCAATTGCTGACCATGTTGCGATTATGAAAAATAGCCATCTTATTCGCTCATCCACCGCTGCACAATTGCAACAAGAAATAGCGGATAAGTGTTGGACACTGAGCGTTGAGCACAACGAATTTAAGCGCTTTCAGGATGAGTTTATTGTTAGCCATAGTGTAAAACGAGCAAACAAACTTGCGCTTAATATTGTTTCCCCGTTTAGCCCGCATGCCAAAGCAACGCTCAGAGAAGCCACATTAGAAGATGCATATTTGTATTTCACCCGTGATCAATTTGCTACAGCAAACGCACAGAGAGCTGGCTAATGAATCAAATATACCAATGTATTCTCGCTGATTTTAAACAACGTACCCGGCAACAACGTTTCATTGTAACGCTACTCTTAATGTCAGTATTAACATTACTGTACTTTCCACCCCCTGATGCGCAATATCAAACACTGGTTATTAATGGCTATCGAGGCATTTATAATAGTGCCTGGATTGGGCTGTGCCTTGCCATGCTCAATGTAATGTTTTTACCTATTATTTGTTTTTATTTAGTCAAAAATGCGCTTGAATTAGACCGCCAATCACACACCTGTGAGTTAATTGCAGCAACTCCTATAAACAAGCAAGCATTTGTATTTGCTAAGTGGGCCGTCAATATATTTATTTTGCTGATTATCGTCTTCGTTATGTTATTGACGAGTTTATTTATTCAAATGTATTACGGTGAGAGCTATCAATTCGATGTATGGGCTTTTGTGTGGCCGCAGCTGGTGTTTGTGCTCCCTTTGTTGTTCGCTATTTCATCCATCGCTATCTTGTTCGAATCAATAAAGTGGCTGCGAGGCGGCTTAGGCAATGTGGCTTATTTTTTCTTATGGGTTGGCTTTATTACTCAGAGTATCGAGGGAGTGTCGGGGATCGGCGCAATACTTGAAAACTTAGAATCTGAAGTGGCCACTCGTTTTCCTACTGAGCAAGGCATGTCTAACATAGGTATTACAACCAACAATGCTGTAAATACCTTTTTATGGGATGGGTTTACCCCAAGTTCAGCTTACCTTGTAGGAATGTTACCTTTATTGGGTTTAAGTTTAATAGGATTGACGCTTGCGTTTTGGTACTTTGATCGTTTTAGCCATACACCGGCAAAACGGATGAAAAAAAACTTTCCCCTTTCAATTCACCTTGCAAAAGTCGCAACCTTGCTTGATACCCTATTTATAACCGCAACAAAGTCATTTGCCTTCACGCGTTTTTTTAGGCTAGAGCTTAAACTTATGCTCAAGGGACAGACGAATAGTTGGATTATTGGTTTGCTTGTTTTAAATATGGGTCAGCTGTTCGTAAGCCAGGAGTTATTAATAAGTGCTTTAATACCCCTTTCATTGCTGTGGTGTGTGCTCGTGATTTCGCCGTTGGGCCAGCTGGAAAAGCAAGCAAATACACTAGAAATAATGACTTACAGCAAACGCACTCCCATATTACAAAATACAGCCAGTTTAATTGCAGGGTGTACTGTGCTTTTAATCGCTTGCTTTGGTGCTTTTGCCCGACTGACTATAATGGCTGAATGGTTATTGATAATACAGCTATGCATTGGCATTGTGTTTATGGTTTCGCTTGCTTATTTTTGTGGTGCATTTACCCAAACAAAACGCATGTTTGAAGTGCTGTTTCCAGCTATTTGGTACTTGGGCCCAATTCAAACTGGGTTATACCTTGATTTTATAGGTGTTAATAGCCAAGCCAGTTGGCATGCTGGAATGCCTTACTACTTTTTAGCCTGTGCAGCCACCATGGTTACACTAACAATGAGTGTAAAACAAACACGCTAGTTAGCAAATTAATCTACCTATACTCCTCTTAAACGAGTGTAGGTAGATACATACTCGCCTGCACCACTTTGCAAAACCATTGCTCTGACTACACGCTAGCCAATCATACTCTTAGGTAAGTTTATTTTCTTGAGAATTATTCTTATTGTTGTCCCAAAACAAAAACTGTTATAACATAACAAATGTTACGATATAACAAAATGAAGGATTCTCATGATTGAAATAAGTCACCTGAGTAAATCGTTTGGTGATAACAATGCCTTAAACGATTTATGCTTATCTATTCCTGCGGGGCAAGTAACTTGCTTACTTGGCGCTAATGGCGCGGGTAAAAGCACCACGTTAAATCTGCTACTAAACTTTATTGCACCTGATTCAGGACGGATAACCATTGATAATATTGATGTGCAAATGGAGCCAGAAAAAAGTAAACAAAAACTTGTGTACCTCCCAGAGCAAGTAAATTTATTTGAAGAGTTCAACGCGATTGAAAACCTGCAATACTTAGCCTCACTTACAAAACAAGTTACTAGTAACGAACAAGTTGAAGATGCACTGATTCAAACAGGTCTGCAAAAAAGTGCGTGGTTAAAGCCTTTGAGCAGCTATTCAAAAGGTATGCGACAAAAAGTAGGCATTGCATTTGCTATTTTGCGACAAGCAAAAGTGCTGTTACTTGATGAGCCAACATCAGGGCTTGATCCAAGTGCGACCCGTGAATTTATCAAAATTATAGAGTTGCTAGCACACCGTGGTGCTGCAATTTTAATGGTGACACATGATCTGTATTGCGCGCATAGCCTGGCAAAGCAAATAGGCATTATGAAACAAGGAAAACTGTGTACCCTGCTCGATAATAACACCCTGACTCTTGATGAACTTGAAGCACATTACCATCACATCATCTCAGGTGATCCATTACCTAAGCCCGCTTCACTTAACAATACAAACTCTCTCAAACCTGAACTAGTATAATTAGTAGGAAAATGAACATGTGTAGTACCCGCCTTTCGCCAATTAGCCTTGCGCTATTAACTAGTTTGAGCATTTCAACAGCCGTGTACGCTGACGATGAGCAAAACAAAGATTCAACCTTATTTATTGGTGAAGTGATTGAAGTTATCAACCACAATAATGCTGCAAAAGAGGCACAATTAGTCGGCTCAGTCGACATAATTAACCGCGACCAATTACAAAATGAACATGTAAATGTCACTGTGGATTTATTAAAAAAGGTTCCCGGGGTTTATTTTTCACGTTTTAACCAAGGTATCATCTCCACTGATGTGGCTATTCGTGGCTTTAATGCTGAAGGCTCAATGCCACACACCAAGTTACTGATTGATGGCATCCCTAGTAACTTACACGTAGGCTTAGGCGAAATGGATGCGCTATTTCCTATGGAAGTAGAATCAATTGAAGTTGTAAAAGGCAATCATGATGCGCGCTACGGTTTGCATAACTTAGCGGGCAATCTTAATCTGCGCAGTCGCCGTGATGATGCTAAAGAAGTAGAAGTACTTGCAGGTAGTTTTGATACTTATGAGGCACAAGGTTACTTTGGTGATGTGAAGGACACTTTTTCACAGCATTACTTTGTCGGTGTACGTGAAACCCAAGGGTATCGTGACCATAGTAACTTAGAAAAGCATGTATTGTCTGGCAAATGGTTCTATCAACCAACCAATCAAACCGAAGTAGGCGTAGTTGCACGATATTTTGATTATGAAGCCGATGCACCTGGGTACCTTACAGAGGAAGCGGCAAAACGCGATGCAACCCAATCAGCTGATTACGCTAAACATGACAGTGGTGATAAACAAACTCAGCACCTTAGTGTTCATGTTGATCATACGTTGGATAAGCAGTGGCATCTAAGTGTCAAAACCTATATTCAACAATTTGATCGCCATCGCTACATTCAATACACCGCCTCTTCTGCTCAACAAGAACGACTAGAGAAGGATCGCCAATACGGTGCTATTGCAACGTTAAGCGCTGTGCTGAATCCATCTTGGTTATTAACCATGGGCCTTGATTATCAAGCGCAAGACAATACCAATGAGCGTTTTAGAACCATTGAGAAAACCCGCCAATTGCAATTTCGTGATTGGGACTTTGATTACAATAATGTCGGTGGATTTACGCAACTTCAGTACCGAGGTGAGCGACTATTGTTAAGCGGTGGCCTTCGCCTCGATAGCTTTTCGGGCGACTTAGTTGATGGTATCAACCAACAAACCAAAGCAATCAACGATGATGGGGTGATTTTACAACCCAAATTAAATGCCTTGTATGAACTCACCGATTCACTGAATATTTTTGCGAACTATGGCGTTAGTTTTCAAGCGCCCACAGGCAGTAAAGCCTACCTTAGTGAAAACAACCCTGGCTTTGAGTTTTCTAAAAACTATGGTTATGAAACCGGCGCAAAGTGGCAGTTATTTGAGTGGTTGAATACGCGAGTGTCTATTTGGCAGCAAGATGCTAAAGATGAATTAACGCCAAAAACAGATGGTTCGGGCGGCTTTGATAATATTGGTGAAACTAAACGACGAGGTTGGGACCTCGCCTTTAGTGCAGATATAAACTCTAAATGGTCCAGCTTTGCATCATATACCCGTCAGGAAGCCAAACTGGTTGAACCTGGTGAAACTAAAATAGCGCAAAAAGGTAACTGGTTATTAGGCGTGCCGGAGTTTACAGCTACGGCCGGTGTTATTTATCGCCCAAGTGAGAAGCTAAAAACGGCAGTCTACGGGCATTTTCAAGGTGATTATTACGTAAGTAACGTCGTACAAAACAAGCAATACGGCGATTATAAGCTCGTTGATTTAGCCATTAATTATGATTTAGGTTGGGGTAATGCAGGCTTTAGAGTCAACAACCTATTTGACAGTTACTCGGACTATGTTTACTTGGTTGGCGATGAAACAATCCATTCTCCTAGCGATGGTCGTTCAGTCAATTTAAGTCTGTCATATCGATTTTAAAAGGAATGCTACATGTCTAATGGAATAAGTTGGCACGTGTGTAAACACGAGCTAAAACAAAAAGCAAAAAATAACACGCTTTGGTTGTTGTTTGCCTTGATGCAACTGTTACTCGCCGTTGCTTTATTTACCAGTTGGCAGCAGTACCAACAAAGCCGCGCGTTGCAAATTAGCTCACAACAGTTAGTTGAGCAACAGTGGCTAGCACAACCCGACAGACACCCACACAGGGTGGCTCACTTTGGTCACTTTGCTTTTCGCCCTCCCAGTGCATTGAGTTATTTTGATATTGGTGTGAATAACTGGGTAGGTAACAGCGTATTTTTAGAGGCCCACAAGCAAAACAGTGCAAACTTTGCCAAAGATGATCAAGCTGCAACCTTACTTAGGTTCTCTGAATTATCCGTGGCTAATTTGCTTTTATTTGTTTGGCCTTTAGTGTTAATTGGATTGGGGTTCTCTACAATAAGTGGCGACCAAGAGCGCGGTACGCTTAAACAAATGTTGGCTGTGGGTGTTAAGTTTTCGCATTTATTATGCGGAAAAGGCTTAGCTTATACACTATTAAGCGGTGCATTTTTATTACCTGTTTTTATAGTCTCTATTGTATTGTCATTGGCCAGCGATGCTGTGTTTACTAGTGATGTGTTTTATAGAATTGGGCTGTTATTTGTTCTGTACTTGGCCTATTGCGTATTTTGGATAAGTGTTGTGCTTTTAGTATCAAGCCTCTCTCGATTGCCAAAGCACAGTTTAACGGCATTAGTAACGTTATGGTTTGTATTGCTCGTGCTGACCCCTCGCACGTTGGCTGATATAGCACAGCAATTACACCCCCATAAAAGCCGTAATATGCTGTCTCTCGCTGTACAGAGCGACATTCGTAAAGTGGGGAATAGCCACAACCCGAACGATCCCCATTTTAATGAATTCAAACAACAAATTCTGAAGAAATATGCGGTAGAAACAGTAGAAGATTTGCCAGTTAACTATCGGGGTCTCATCATGCAAGAAGGTGAGCGTATTAGTGCTGAAATTTATCAACGCCATTACCAACATCAGCTAGATCTGTTTAATGCTCAACAGGCATTTATTAGCAAATTTTACTGGCTTAACCCTTACTTAGCGGTCAGAGACTTATCGATGGCAATTAGTGGCGTAGACAGCAGGCACTTTTTTAATTTTGAACAACAAGCCGAACAGCATCGGTTTGAACGTACTCAAGGCTTAAATAAGATACATACCCACGAGATTGATCACCACAACGACCGCGAACAACGCGTATCGTCATCGATGTGGCAGAACTTTCCTAAATTTGATTATCAGCCTGCTTCACTTAGTTGGTCTTTAAAGCACAGTTTTGTGGCGGTTAGCTCATTTGGACTTATCACTTTAATACTGCTGGCTGTGTTGATCACACCACGCATCCAACGTAAGGCGTTTATTCATGCTTAAATTTGAACTTAAACGATTACTTTCGCCGCGCGCCAACCAAATTAGTTTATTGGTGTTTGTACTTAGTGCGTTGCTGGCGATTTTTTTAGGGGCCAACGCCTATAAAAATATACGTAAAGACCAAGTCATTGCGAATATTGTGTTTGACAAAGAACGCGCTCATTTAAAAGAAAGGGGCAACCTGCCCGAGATGGGATCGCTCGCTTACTATGCTAAAGCACCTACACAATGGCAATTGTCGCCTTGGGCTGCGCTGTTTACTGGGCAGAGTCAAAATAACTTAGCGGCAATGAAAATAAACGCACTGGCCTTACAGGGTCAAATTTATAACAAGGAGGTGATCAACCCCAGTAAACATCGTGCTGGAGGGTTTGATTTAGGCTTTGTACTTGCTTATATACTTCCCATTCTAATTGGTGTGTTGTGCGTTAACTTGCTTAGTGATGAGCGTCAATCAGGGCGGTTTAGATTGCTGAGTGCGTTTGCTGGCAATGCAGCAAAAAAAATCCTTATACGCGCACTATTGTTACGCTTTTATATGGTATCAGGGCTAATTGTTATTTTATTTATCGTGGCTGCAGTGTTGCTTTCTTTACCGCTAAACGGGGTGTTTCTATCGGTGGTTGGGCTGAGCATTACGTATTGTGCTCTGTGGTTTCTAATTGCTGGCGTTATTGTGAGTTTAAACCTAACAGGGTTATTCAATAGCCTTGCATTTATTAGCGTTTGGCTTGTTTTTGCAGTATTGATCCCCGGAGCCATCCATTTAGTTTTAAACCAACAATACACGCAACAACCGGCTTTACAAGCCAGTGTTGAACAACGTTTAATCTTAAATGATGGCTGGGATCAAGACATGCAAGCGGCGCTGACGCGCTTTAGTAAACAGTACCCTCAGTTTAGTGAGAAACTTAGCTTTGAAGGGCGGTTTCATTGGAAATGGTATTATGCCATGCATCAACTCAGTGACTTAGCTGTGCAAGAGCATTGGCAGGCGCACCTTGCTTTACAGCAAGCCCGAGATAACAGTTTATCGCGCATTGATTGGTTGTCACCAAACTTAGTGTATCAACGCGCCCTCAATTCGTTTTCAGGCACTGATACACTCGCTTATCAACGCTATCTGTTGCAAGTGAGCGCATACCATAAACAGGTCAGTGAATTTATTTACCCCTATTTATTTAATGACACCCCGGTGACAAATGCTGATCTTGATCTATTTCCAGCGTTTGAGCCAAGTATAAGCCCTGTCAGAAGCAATGAATTATATTATGGCATTGTTTTATTTGTGATTCTGTGTGGCTTGTTCACGGCTATTATTCGCATACGCTTTAGGCACCTCGCGGTTACTTAAGCCTTTAACATTCAAGTGATAACGTGCTTTGCCAGCATGTTATCACTTTAAATTCACCGCCTAGGTATTAACCACAGCGTGAGCGCTCCCGCCAAAATACCCCAAAATGCAGAGCCAATAGAGTAGAAACTTAAATCTGAAGCGGTTACTAAAAATGTGATTATTGCAGCTTCTGTATAATAACTATCAGACAATGCTTGCTGTAAGCTAGACGCTATCGTGGTGAACAATGCAATGCCTGCTAAAGCGAGAATAAGCGCCTGCGGCAAACTGGCCACTAACCCAACTAAAGTAGCCGCACCTATGGCCATTAAGATATAAAAAATCCCCCCTGCAATACTGGCCCAATAGCGCTTATTGGGGTCTTTATCAGCATCTTCGCTCATGCATATTGCAGCTGTTATTGCCGCAAGGTTGATGGCATAACCACCAAATGGAGCTATTAGTATATTTGTAAAACCCGTCACGTTAAGTGATGCTGAGATAGGCGCGGGGTAATTATGCGCCTTTAAAACAGCAATGCCAGGCAGGTTTTGTGACGTCATAGTGACTATATACAGTGGAATACCTATACTGATCATGGCTTGTACGTTAAATTCTGGCGCAATAAAAGTAAATTCACTCATTTTCCATTGCCAACTACTGGTATCAATCTGCCCTGTAGCTCCTGCCATAACAAAGCCTGCAACAAGCACCATCAACATAGTAAATCTAGGCATTAGTCGCTTGCACAGCAAATAGGTTAAAACCATAGCACTGATTATTAGCGGTTTTTCACCCATAAAGTTAAAGACATCAATACCAAACGTGACCAACACACCGGCTAACATTGCACAGGCTACTTGACTGGGGATCCGCTGCATCACTTTTTCAAACCACCCTGTCACCCCTGATATAAAAACCAACAGAGCACTGAGCATAAATGCTCCTACAGCCTGATTCAAACTAAAACCTTGTGCGCTCGTGATCAACAATGCTGCGCCAGTTGTTGACCAAGCAATTAGAATAGGTAGCTTGTAATAATAAGATAAAGCAATGGAGGTGCCACCCATTGCAAGACCTAACATCAGTATCCAACTTGCCACTAAATCAGGGGTCCCCCCGAGTACGATTACAACTTGGTATATCAATGCTATCGAACTGGTAAAACCGATTATCACCGCGACCAACCCTGCGGTTGTCCGGTTTAATAATTGATCTGATAGCTGCATAAAGCGCCTAGAATAGAAATGTGTTTAGCACTTATTTATACATAGATTAACTCACGGTGCTAGGAACAAAGTTAAAACTATGACTAAGGTCTATACCTAAACCACCTCAAAATGCAGAATTCAGCGTTTCACAGGGGCTTAATATTAAGGCGTTACTTTGCAGTAATGGCAGTTACTTAAAAAGTAACAACGACGAAAATAAGTGCCGCTGAAACGCCCTGCGGGTTGCTTTAAAAGCGGTTTATACTGCATTATTGATTTTAACAAGGGAACAAACATTAGTTGCAATCAATGCCTTGCCTAAATCGCTTTTAATTCCAACTGCATCTTGAGGTGGCTCAGGTATAAACATGTAAACAATTAAAATATTTATTATTCAACCAAAGCGGGGAGCAGTGTTTTTCCGTCACCGTCTATTTCGTTGAGTATTTTTAGTCCTAGCACGTTTGCAATAAGCGGATAAATATCAAGATTGTTAACCTCTTTAAGAACTAGATTTTGCTTAAATGCAGGCCCTTGCGCCACAAATGTTGCCGCCATATCCTCACTATAAGCATAACCATGGGTGCCTAAATAATTAATATGTTCTTTGTTTGCAAATGCCTTAGGTGCAGCAGTTTGTAAAATTATATCGCCCGTTCGGCCATTATTTTTGTAGTGATAAGCCTCTCGCTGACTATCGCTTAACACGATATAACGCCCTTTTGCAGCTTTAACTAACCGCTGCTTATAAGCTAATATTTGTGCTCGTGTAGTACCTTGATTGGCATAAATAAGTACCCGAGGGCCAGTATTTTTTAGCATAAACGCATCATCTTTTGGCAAGGTTTTTAACGCAATACTTTGCTCAGGATCGACTTGGCTCATACCATGATCGGACACTAGTACTAAATTAGCATTAATCGACAATTTGTTGATTCGACTATGTAGCTGCCCCATTAAATTATCTAGCTGTTGAACTGCGTCTTGGGTTTGCATTGCATCAGGGCCAAACTCGTGACCAGCACTGTCTACTAAAGAGAAGTAACTGATCACTAAACGTGGCCGTTGTTCTTTTGGCAGTGTTAGCCATTGCACGATTTGATCAACTCTTTTTTGATAATCACTGTGTTTTGAGTAATGGTAATAATAATCGGGTAACATGCCGTTAAAGCGGGCGTCAGATTCAGGCCAAAAATAGGTTGCCGACTTTAGCCCTTGCATCGACGCTAAATTCCAAAGTGGAATGCCACTTAACCACGTACTGTCGTCTTTTCCCTTACCCATACTGTAACAGTCGCTTCGTTTTGAATCACAAAAACGATTTTCAACAACACCATGGTTTATTGGCAGTAAACCCGTAACCATCGATATATGGTTTGGAAATGTTTTTGTTGGGTAGACGGGCCGCATTTTTTGGCCTCTTACCCCTTGCTCTGCAATATGAGCGATATTTTTAGCGCCGTGCTTTTCAATGTAATCCCAACGAAAACCATCAAGAGAAATAAGCACAACGGTTTGCTCTTCATTAGCCTTGGCTGTGAAGCTAAGTAGTAACAATGTGATGGTAGATAAGTAGAGAAATAGCTGACGCATTAAAATGCTCCTAAAGGTGTGTCACTAACATGATAAAAAAATTTGTCCGACAATAAAATACCTTTACCTATTATTTCAAGCTGTTAGATTTAAGACATAGACCAAATATGAATGGATTTATTATGATCGACTTTCAAAAGAAAATAACACCCGCCAGAACCGAGCGTAGCACAGCTAACCTAAACATGGCATTGGAAAGCGATCGTGGTCGAATAATCAACAGTGCGGCCATTAGGCGCTTACAGCAAAAAACTCAAGTATTCCCATTGGAGCGCAACGCAGCGGTTCGCTCAAGGCTGACACACTCACTTGAAGTCCAGCAAGTAGGTCGGTTCATCGTGCAACGAATTTTTCACTTTTTAACCCAAGAGCAAATTATTGATTATGGCTTAAAGGATTTAGAGCGACCATTAGAAAGCTTAGTTGAAATGGCCTGCCTAATGCACGATATTGGCAACCCGCCGTTTGGTCATTTTGGTGAGGCGGCTATTAATAAGTGGTTTCAGGCTCATTTAGCCAGTGTTGCACCAGAGCGCTGCCAAACCCCTAATACTGGTATTAATGTTATTTTTAAGCACTTAATTGAAGACATTCAAAACTTTGAGGGCAATGCACAAGGCATTCGTATTGTGCATTCATTGCTCAGCTTAAACTTAACCTACAGTCAAACGGCAGGAATTTTAAAATATACTCGCCCAGCGAGTATGGCAAAAAAAGACAGTCCAAAAGATAAAAACTACCTGATGAAAAAAGTAGGATACTACTTCAGCGAGAAGCCGTTTATTGAAGCACTGCAAAATGAGCTTGAAATCAATCAATACTGTCGTCACCCAGCAAGCTATATTATGGAAGCTGCGGATGATATCTCCTACTGCTTAGCAGACATAGAAGACGCTGTAGAAAAAGGCATTATCAGTGTTGAGTTGTTATGCGATAAATTAAAACACCAATATAAACGCACCCTTATTAATCTAACTATTGATGATACTGAACATTTAAATTTCGTTGAGAAAGCAATTGATTACGCGCTCAATAAAGCCGCCACTCAACCTTATAATTTTAATAGTGAGTTTTTTATTTATTTGAGGGTGTCGTTACTGCACCCACTTGTCAACCATGCGGCAAGTCGCTTTATTGAACATATTGAGGCTATCTATCATGGTGATTTTAACCATGCTCTTCTTGAAGACAATAGCCACTTACATGCAGTTACTAAAACATTAAAGCAAGTGGCGCTTGAACATGTATTCAACCACCAAGAAGTAGGGAAATTAGAGTTACAAGGATATCGTATTATTACCGGATTGCTTGACTGCTATAAGCCTTTATTAGCCCTTAACTACGATGAATTTAAACGAATAATAAAAGGCGATGCAACATTTTTGATTGAGTCTAGATTAATAAAGAAGCTTTCTAATAAACACCTTAATAGTTATCAAAAAGCGATAGATACCTTAACCGACGAGCCCGATCACTTTGCTGCCTATGAGTTTTACTATCGTTGTCGCCTTATTCAAGATTACATAAGTGGTATGACTGACCAGTTTGCGTACGATGAATACCGCTCATTAATGGCCATTGACTGATAGTAGCTCTGTTAAATAAACTGGTGACGAGCAAAACCTTCATCAGTTTATTTAAATTTTGCTTGCTTGAATAACATTCTCGAACGGGCGTTGCTAATTGCTTGCTAGATAATTTGCCAGAGTAATATTAAACTAAGACTATTGTTTTTTTATCATTAAATGAGCGCCAATGACTTTTATTATACGTCTTTTCTTTTTGACGTTGCTTAGCTGTAGTTTTAGCACTACGGCAAAATACAACGAAGCGATGTGTATTTTGTATAAACAACAGATGCAACAATTTAGTGATGATAAAAGCAGTCGCAGTTACCGAAATGCACGAAGGGACTTTAATAAAAATTGCAGTAATCCACCACCTGTTGAAAATAAACCTCAGCAAACTATTGCAGAGCCAGCGCCAATTATAAAAAGTCAAAGCACTCAACAAAACAAAGATACGAGCAATGACCTCAATAATGTTAACGAGCAAAGCGCCGTAGAAGATACGCTATCTATAAACGAAACTGTAAACCCCCTTGACGAAATTGACACACCAGCTCAATCAAAGCTTAAATTATCTGAATCAGATATAAAAGAAACAAAGACTGTGGCTGATCAAAACCCGTTGGTTGAGGTCGATAATGAGCAAGAAATAAAGTCCAACGCTCAAGAGACTCCCATTGAGTCGCAACCGAAGCCAGCTATAAAAGCCGCTAACGTGCAAACCAGTACAGCCGCTACTCCGGCTATTGCATCACCTGTCATAGCCGCAAGTGGCCAATCAACATCATTGACCACGCCGATGCTTATTATCGTGTTAGTGTTACTGATTGCTGGATTAGTGATTTATAAACTTCGCATTAAAAAGCAATCAGCTGATTCACCCACAACCCTTACCAGTAACGCAGTGGTAACGCCTGCCACAATGCCGACCCAGCAAGACTCGCAGCCAACGCCACTATCGGATTCAAAAACAGACATGGGTGCATTAAACACAGATGCAGCAGCACCTGAAAAGGAATTGCCCATAGAGCAAGACATAGATGAGCCCAACGCACACACAGTTAAACCTGAGGTTGTAAATACGCCTTCAGTAGACTCAACCGAACAACTCGAAGCCGACACAGCAGATGATGAGCTGAATGAATATAGCGAGCGCGAGATAGAGCCTATTGCACCGGTAACGCACGACGAACCAAACTATGAACCTGCCGATGAGTCACCAATGTCACGTATTAAAAACGAACATGACTTTAAAGAGCCTGAAGTACGTACATTTGACCCTGATGCCCCCTTGCCTGGGCAGAAAAAAGAATCGCCCGCGCAAGTTCTAGTTGAAAAGACTCCTATTGATACTCTAAAAGAAGACTCTCCCGCTGATCTAGCTGATGCCACGCAAGAACATTCACGAGAGCATGGTAGCCATCAAGATGCGTTAGATCAGAAGCTGCCTGAGCAAACATTTGAACAGCCAGAAAACATCAACACCGAAGAGCATGAGATTGAACAAGCGCTCAATACATTAAATACACAAATTGCTGAGCAAGACAGTTCTTCAACAAGTGCAGATGAAACATCTGAAAAACAAGTTAAAGCCAATCCATTTGCAAACCTATCGTTAGACCCAACATGGGATCCTAACACAAAGGAAAAACCAACTATCGAGCCCAAAAAAGCGGTTCCAAAGTCAGCTGAACTCATTGCAGCAGAAGAACGAGCTAAGCAGTTGAAGACCGATGAATAAGACCAATACGCAATAATACTTAATCATTTTGCGGGGCTAAACGTGTCGCTACCTGCGTTAAAAAATTTTTATTTAGAACAACTAAATAGTGAATTTTTTGCCTGGTTATCACACGTTTTTCTACTCTCAAAATAGATCACTTAATTAAGCGAATTGGTATAAAACGAGGTGAGCCTTTTTTGCGCTAACTGAGGCATAAAAAAAGCCGCATAAATGCGGCTTTGGGAGGTTAGTCTCACTGTATTTGGGCGTGTCTCCAAACGAGTGAATACGTTACCAAGGAACTTTGTTGATTACGCCTCTACTGACTCAAGCGCAATCTTAACCATTTCATTAAATGTACTTTGACGCTCATCGCTCGGTGTAGCTTCACCAGTGATCACGTGGTCACTGACGGTGAATAACGCCATGGCTTTTGCACCGTATTCAGCTGCAACGCCATACATACCTGCTGTTTCCATATCGACAGCTAACATACCTAACTTATCAAGCTCTTGATAAAAAGTATTGTCAGCTTGATAGAAGGTGTCAGTGGTAAAAACGTTACCTACTTTCGCTTTGATACCTAACTCTTTAGCAGCATTTACACCGTTTAAAAGTAAGTCAAAATCTGCAATAGCCGAGAAGTCATAACCACGTACGCGAGCACGGTTTACGTTTGAATCTGTGCTGGCACCTTGTGCAAAGATAACATCACGAATTTTAATGTCGCTACCAATACCGCCACATGTGCCGATACGAATAAGGTTTTCAACGCCGTAACTAACAATCAATTCACGGGCATAAATTGACATAGATGGAATACCCATCCCAGACCCCATAATACTTACAGGCTTACCTTTGTAGGTACCGGTAAAGCCATACATATTACGAACGCCTGTTACTTTAACTGCGTTATCAAGAAAGTTTTCTGCAATATATTGCGCGCGTAGTGGATCGCCTGGCATTAAAACCGTTTTTGCGAAATCACCGTTGTTCGCTTCGATATGCGGAGTACTCATTATTCGTTTCCTTTTACAATTGGCGTTTTTAGCTTGTCGATAAAGCCTTCACCATAGTCAAGTGCAGGTAAGTTAAACCACTGGGCAAGGGTTTGACCTATGTCTGCAAAACTAGCACGTTCACCAAGGGCCGTATTTTCGAGACCTGGTTGGTACGCAATTACAGGCACATATTCTCGGGTGTGCTCACTGCCCGGGAATGTTGGGTCACAACCGTGATCCGCTGTAATTATTAAAATATCATCATCATTTAGCTGATTAAGTATAGTCGGTAAAAAGTCATCAAACTCTTTAAGTGCTTTGGCATACCCTACAGGGTTGCGACGGTGACCAAACTTTTCGTCAAAATCAACGAGGTTTGTAAAAATCAAACTATGATCTGGCGCAGTGGCCATTACCTCTGTCGTTTTTTCAAGTAAATTTTGTAAGCCTGGGGCTTTATGTTTTTGGGTAATACCTTGGTGTGCATAAATGTCTGCAATTTTACCAATGCTAATTACTTCGCCGCCGTCATCTGCTAATTTATCTAGCAATGTTGGTGCTGGCGGTAATACTGAATAATCACGACGATTGCCCGTTCTAGCAAAGTCTTGACTATTTGAACCCAAAAATGGCCGCGCAATCACTCGTCCTATGTTCATTTCATCAAGCAGCGCCCGTGTGATTTCGCAGACCTGATAAAGTTTTTCTAGACCGAAAGTTTGTTCATGCGCGGCTATTTGAAACACGCTATCAGCTGAGGTGTAACAAATTGGCATACCTGTTTTGATATGCTCTTCACCTAGCTGTTCTAAAATAGTGGTTCCTGATGCATGGCAGTTACCTAAAATGCCAGGAATACCGGTACGAGCAATTAACTCGTCAATAAATTCTTGTGGAAAACAAGGCTGTGTATTCGGGAAATAACCCCAATCAAATAACACAGGTACACCCGCCATTTCCCAATGACCTGATGGTGTATCTTTACCGCTTGAGAGTTCTTTAGCATAACCCCATGCTGCAATGGGTGTTTGACGGTCGCTAATTAAGCAAGGCTCTTTGCCTGCGGCTTCACACGCATCAACCAATCCTAATAGCGATAAGTTAGGCAGCGAAAGTTGTTCGCCCGTTTCTTCTGAGTAAGCTTTCAGTAGATGTGCAAATGTGTTTGCGCCTAAATCACCGAATTTATCAGCGTCAGGAGCAGCGCCTATGCCTAAGCTATCAGCCATTAATATAATTGCTCTTGCCATACTCACCTCGTTTATCCAATGTGGCTACTTTATCCGCTGTTGCTTTTTACCGTACAGGACATAAGTCCTGTTTCATAAAACCTAAACATTATAAATTTCACATCTTAGAGCGAAGCAAGAGAGATTAATCGTGTCTTTTTTGCTATTGTGATCTACCAACAATGTATCCTTATGTGTGGATGAGAACTTTAGTGACACGAACAATAATAGCTATTGCTGGCGCTTCTGCGTCGGGCAAATCTCTTTTTAGCCAAACTATTTACAATGAATTGGTTAATGAGCTTGAACCAGGCGCTATCGCCGTGATCGAAGAAGATGCGTATTACAATGATCAATCGCATTTACCGTTTGACCATCGAACGCAAACGAACTACGACCACCCAGATGCGTTTGAACATGAGTTGATGTGTAAACACCTAACTCAATTACGCAATGGAGAAGCAGTCGAAGTTCCAACTTATGATTACGCCCAGCACACGCGTAGCGACAAAACACGCACCGTGATGCCAGCAGAAATTCTCATAGTTGAAGGGATTTTATTGCTTAGCGATAACGCGCTAAATAAAGAATTTGATATCAAAGTGTTTATTGATACACCGCTTGATATTTGCCTAATGCGCCGTATGCAACGTGATATGGAGCAACGAGGCAGAACATTACAGTCCGTTGTTGAACAATATCAAGCGACGGTGAGACCGATGTTTTATCAGTTCATTGAGCCCTCAAAGCACAAGGCTGATTTAGTGGTCACACGTGGCGGCATGAATCGTGTTGCGATTGATATAATTAAAAGTAAAATAAAATATTTACTGCAAAAATAACAACGGGAAATAACTAAACATGACAACATTTATGAGCTTAGTCGGCATGTGTGTGCTGCTAGGCATTGCTTTTGCGGCATCAACCAACCGCAAAGCTATTAGTTTAAGAACGGTGGGTATTGCGTTTGCCATGCAGTTCATTATTGGCGGGTTTGTGCTGTTTTTCGAAGCAGGTAAAAACGCCTTAGTAAGCATGTCAAAAGCCGTATCATCGGTAATTGGTTTTGCCAATGACGGAATATCTTTCTTATTCGGTCCTCTTGCCAGCCAAGATACCTTAGGGTTTATTTTTGCGGTACAAGTTTTGCCGGTTATTGTGTTTTTCTCTGCGCTTGTTGCAGTGCTTTATCACATTGGCATTATGGACTGGATTATAAGAATCCTCGGCGGTGGTTTACAAAAACTATTAAAAACATCGCGTACAGAATCGCTTTCAGCGACCGCCAACATTTTTGTTGGTCAAACTGAAGCACCGTTAATAGTAAAGCCATTTATTGCAACCATGACTAAGTCGGAATTGTTTGCAGTTATGGTCGGCGGCCTAGCCACTGTAGCAGGCTCTGTGATGGCCGGTTACGTTATTATTGGCGTAGAACTTAAGTATTTAATTGCTGCCAGCTTTATGGCCGCACCGGGTGGGTTCTTAATGGCCAAGATGATTGTGCCAGAGACCGAAACCCCAAAAGACACATTGGCCGATCTTGATGATAATGAAGATAAGCCAGTAAATGTGATTGATGCAGCTGCATCAGGCGCAGCAAACGGTATGCATTTAGCACTTAATGTTGGTGCCATGTTATTAGCATTCGTTGCTTTAATCGCGCTTTTAAACGGTTTATTAGGTGGTATTGGTGGCTGGTTTGATTACCCGACACTGACACTGCAAGAAATTTTAGGTTATATATTTGCTCCAGTTGCTTGGTTACTGGGTGTACCGTGGAGTGAAGCAATTATAGCCGGCAGTTTTATTGGTCAAAAGTTAGTAGTGAACGAGTTTGTAGCTTACTTAGACTTTATAAATTATCGCGATACGTTAAGTGCGCACACACAAGCGATTGTCACATTCGCGTTATGTGGGTTTGCTAACTTATCATCGATAGCTATTTTACTAGGTGGATTAGGCGGTATGGCGCCTAGTCGGCGAAAGGATATCGCACGCTTAGGGCTCAGAGCAGTGTTAGCAGGATCTATGGCTAACCTTATGAGCGCCGCAATTGCAGGTTTTTTCCTCTCGCTAGCTTAGAAACTTTGAGATGAGCCTTAGTTGCAAAACAATAGGATAACGCTTTAAGGGGTTAAAGCATTATCTGACTTGAACGATACTTCACCAAGGGCCGCAAGGCCCTTTTATCGTTTTAATACCTATAACTTTTCATATTCTCACCTTTGTTACTATACTGATCCCATCACGGCAAATTAAGGTTAATTAATGCGAGTACTGTTTTACTCATTGCTAATGCTGTTTCCAGTATTAAGCCTATGCCAGCCCCAAGTCCAAGTGGTGACTGAACTTTCACCGCCTAATCAAACTCGAATAAATGATGAAGTTGCAGGTACCAGTACCAACATTGTAAAAATGATATTAGAGACAGCTGCTGTAGACGCTTCCTTCTCTATTTATCCTTGGGCCCGGGCATACAAGCTTGCCAGCCAGGTAAATAACACGCTCATATACAGCCTAGCTAGAACCCCTGAGAGAGAAAAGCTATTTCACTGGATTGGCCCTGTGGCGCAATTTAAATTAGGTTTTGTGAAGCTCTCAGAGCGAAAGAGTATTAAAATAACGAATCTAGAACAGGCAAAAAAATACAAAGTAGCGGTTCAACGGCATGACTTGGCTTTTCAATTTTTATCAAAGCATGGCTTTGATTTACTGATAACTTCAGATATCAAGAAATCTTATCACTTATTACTTGCGAACAAAGTAGATCTAATCATCGATGATGAAAACTTCATACAGGATATGGCTGATCACTTAGCTATCGATCACAATAAACTCAACTTCACATACCCAATTGATGAGCTTGAGGTCAGAGGTTTTTTAGCCGCAAATATAAATACCCAAAATGAAATAGTGGAATCATTAAGAAAGGCATTCAGTGAAGTGAAAGAAACAAACGAATATAAAAAATTAATAAACAATAATTAACCTAAGCCCTGGTTAAGAGGTGTACCAATATATTGATATTAAATAACAAATATATTGATATTAAATAACAAATGTATTTATCAGTCTTCAGCCGGGGACTTTTAGCCATAACAAGGCTAGTTTATGCGTCAATAGCTAGGCTATTACAAGTTAATTCAACGCAGGTAGCGCTTAAAGTAGGGTTTATTATCAAAGATTCAGGCTAATTAGTTTATTTTAATCATCCTTTTTTAAATAAGGCAGCCTAAATTGCTCAAGGCCATCAATCTCTTTTAATGCTGCCAACTCGTGATTAAACTTATCCACAATCTCTTTGGGCACCGATTTATTAAACGCCAGGTAGTTCCCTTTTAGTTTATCTACGGGTAATTCAATCAACTTAACTACGTCAGCGCTATTGTGGCCATATTGCTGCAATTGATAATCAAGCAAAGATTCTGAACCGAGAATCAAATCTATTTTATTTTTAAAAAATAAATTAATGTACTCGTAATGATGGGCAAAGTTTAAGAGGTTTTTATCTTTTACAAAACCAATGTTATGCACTAATGGCTCATACACATCACCACGTGCCAATCCTAACGTGTAAGCACTTAATTGACTCAGCTCAGTCGGGTTTATGTGGTCGCTACTTGCGAGTCGATAAAAAAATGTACGTGAAGAGGCTAAAGGACCGACCCATTGAAATAATGACTCTCGCTCAGGTGAGCGTGCTGTCGAAACTAGTCCTGATGATTGATTTTTTTGAGCCAAATAATAAGCCCGTGTCCACGGTAATAACTCAAACTGGCAATCAACGTTAACGCGTTTACATAAGGCACGAGTGATATCAAGGTTAATACCTTGCAGCTGACCTTTATTGGAAAAATTATACGGTGGGAAATGCTCTGTATATATAGTAATTAAAGGCTTGGCATAGCCTATAGCCGAAAAAATAAAGCAACAAAGAAGTACAAAAACGTTACGGATAATTTGCTCCGACAAACACACATTTAATTACTAATAATAGGCAGTGAGCGTGATATCGTCAATTTTTAAGCACAAAAAAAGCAAGCCTTAGCTTGCTTTTTGAATTCTACCTAGAAGGTAAAATTATACAGCAGTGATGTTCTCTGCTTGAGGACCTTTTTGACCTTGTGAAAGAGTGAACTCTACACGTTGGCCTTCAGCAAGAGTTTTAAAACCTTCGCTTTTGATTGCTGAGAAATGTGCGAAAACGTCTGGACCATTTTCTTGCTCGATGAAACCAAAACCTTTAGACTCGTTGAACCACTTAACTGTACCTGATACGATGTTAGACATAGTAATATCCTGATATAAAAATAAAAAATTGCCCATGTGGGCGGGTGTAGCAAAAAATGAGATGGTACTTAAAAAAACTTCAGGACGGTACTACAAGTATTACTTATACAACAACGAAATGGAGATTTATAAATTACATGCTTTCTTTCTAGCTGCGGCCTACTATATAGAGTTATAGAGATTAGTCAAATGTTATCTTTGTATTTGTGCAGATAAATAACTACTTCAGTTATAAAAAACTGAAGAGCATCCTATTTTTAAGCGACTTATGTATCAATACTATTCATATCCAGGGGCAAGCACACATCGATTGCGCCCAATATTCTTAGCTTCGTAGAGTGCTTGGTCGGCATGTTTCAATATAGATTCTATCGGTAATTCATCAGCAGGCCAGCCCGCTATACCGATTGATATATTAATATATCCCACTGGGGGTATCTCTGTTTGTGCAACACTTAAACGGATGCGCTCAGCCAAGGCATAGGCTGTATTTGCATCAGCATTAGGTGAAATAACAATAAACTCTTCTCCACCTGTGCGCGCAACAAAATCACTACTGCGAGTTACATCAGAAACAATTCCCGCCAACGATTGAAGAACAATATCCCCAATGTCATGGCCATACTGATCATTGACGCGTTTAAAGTAATCAATATCGAGCGCTAATACTGCAAAAGAGGTATTAGTATCTATTAATTGCGCCAAAATAGTATCCAGGCTGCGTCGATTATTGAGTCCTGTTAGAGGGTCGGTACGGGCCTCTTGATGTAATGCACCAATTCGATTGTGCAACACAGCAACACCTTTGAGCATTGCTTTACGTAATTCAGCACTTTCAAAGTACCATGATTTCACATTTTTAAGCGCTGAAGATGCAGCGGGATCATCTAACATATTAGCAGTGTGTGCTAAATCGCGTAGAGGGTGTGCTATAAAACGGGCAAGCAGCAAAATGAAAATAAAAGTGGCTAAACCTATTGGTATCGTGCGGTAAAGTACGCTAACCATTAACCCATCAAGCGGCTCGAGTGTTTTAGCTAACGGGCGCTGAGTAATAATCCCCCAATGAGCTTGTGTTAAAGGAGCATAACCGGCCAACACTGTTAAGCCTTGGCTATTTGTTAACTCTTGCGTGCCGCTTTGGCCCTTTAGCACCGCTTCGATGACATTATTATCGTACACATGTTCACCTATACGCGACTTATCAGGGTGATAAAGTAATCGTCTATTTTTATCAACGACATACAAATATGAACCATCTTCATGAAAGTGAATTTGTAGCAAACTATGCAAAATACTGGCTTCTTTTAAATAAATACTGCCACCAACATACCCAAGGTATTCATTGTCTTTGTTAAAAATTGGGTGTGAAATAAAGATAATTAAGTTATTGGCCGCAGAAATATAAGGTTCGCTTATCATGGGCTTTTTGACTAACCGCGCTTGTTTTGCTCCTTGGCTTTGCAGTTGATGACCCTTTAACTGCAAACTCGCTGGTGATACGTCAAGCACTTTGCCTTTTGCCTCAACAATCACCGTCGAATTAAAACTGTTAGTTTGTAGCCTTAAACGCTCGACCTCTTGCTGGTAGGTTGTAACATTATAGAAATCATCAGCAATAACCTTGGCTGAGTAGGCAAGTTGTTGTTGTGCAGCTTGTAAAAATCGATCCGTTGCTAGCCCCAACTTTGCGGCATAAGCACTTTGGCTTTTAAGGGTTTGTAGCTGCAACTGTTGCTTTTGCACTTGATAGCTAGAATAAAAGCCATTCAAAAATGTCACAATGGTGGCAGAGATAGCTAAAAAAAGGATTAACTTTTTTAAGTCTAATTTAACTGTTAAATGTTTCTTGAAGCGATGCAAAATAATACTCAACTTTTACAGTAATTCGCCTTAACATTCCTTGGCTACAAAGTGTACAAATCTTAGCAAAATGTATTAATAAAAGCTATGACAAGCATACCTACAGTTGATTTAGAACAAAAACTCAAGTAATTACTCCCACTTTGTTCAACATATACTTTTTTGATATTTTAATCGTACTCTACGCTATGATCCGTTAGTTTTTAAGCTAGGTTTTAGGATAGAATTAATAAGATATTGCTTTATTCATTTACAGCTGATTATCGAAGCAACTAAAGTTGTAGCAGCGTAAATCATTCAATTTTTAAAGTTTAAAGTCTCTCTGTCACATAGCTTTAAACAAGACAGCTTTGGAGCTAATAGTGTTAACTAAGCTTGCCATTACATCAATTACCTTTGGATTAGGGTGCATTATTTCAATGAAATCGACTATCGCAGCAACAAACTTAACGCTTGAACAACAAATTGGTCAAAAGCTGATGCTTGATTTTCGTTATTACTGTGAGAAAGGCAGTAAAAATAGATGTCGCCAGCCAATGACTGAACTTCCTCAAGATTTAGCGCAAACGATCACCCAACATAATATAGGTGGCGTTATTCTTTTTGCTGAAAACATTGAAAATGTTGCACAAATTGTAAAGCTCAATAATCAAATGCAACAAGCCGCAGCCAAATCAACTTTACGCGCCCCGTTATTTATATCAATAGATCAAGAAGGTGGACGTGTTGCTAGGATACCGCGTCATATAGGCACTTCATTTACCGGTAACATGTCTATCGGCGCTACTTACCCTTCGCACGGTACAAAGTTTGCTTCACAATCAGCGCACGTAATTGCTGATGAGCTCAAAGCAATTGGTGTCAACGTCAATTACGCGCCTACAATTGACGTGAATATTAATCCTGATAATCCTGTTATCAATGTGCGTTCATACAGCGAAGATCCAACTTTAGTTGGTATACTTGGTGGCGCACAAGTAGCTGCTTTTGAAGATAACGGTGTAATCACGTCGCTTAAACATTTTCCAGGCCACGGGGATACAAACGTGGACAGTCATACTGGTCTGCCTAGAGTCAAGCACGATAAAAATACAATTTGGCAGCAAGATTTACCACCATTTAAAGATATTATTAAAAGCCAAAATCCTGGCATGATCATGACAGCTCATATTCAATATCCCGCGCTTGATGACAGCACTTTTGTAAGTAAAGACGGCAAAACCATGATAAAGCCGGCCACAATGTCACGTAAGATCATAACTGACCTTTTACGGGGTGAATTAAACTACCAAGGAGTTGTTATAACTGATGCACTTGATATGGCCGGGATCAGCCACTTTTTTGACCCCGTTGAAGCCGTCGTGAATACATTTTCGGCAGGTGTTGATATCGCTCTAATGCCAATCGAAATTCGCCAACCTGATGACTTAATTGAGCTAAAAGAACTAATAGAACGCCTTGTTAAAGAGGTAGAAAAGGGTAACTTAGATGCTCAGGAAGTCGCTTTATCAGCACAAAGGATTTTACACCTAAAAGAAAAGTTTAAACTAACCACTGTGCTCGATGAGTCTAGTGCCATTAAAGCAGCGCAACGTACTCTAGGTAAGCCAACGCATCGCGCGGTTGAAGCTCAACTAGCCTTAGCGGCTATCACTGAGGTTAAAAATGAAAACCAAACACTTCCTTTAAAACTAGCTAACAATCTAAAAATACACCTTATTATGCCTGACACGCGAAAGTGTATAGCTCTTGAGCAGGCTATCAAAGAGCATGCCGATAACAGTTATGATTTCTCTTGCACAAGCCTTCAGGGCTTTGATCCTAACACGACACTTAAAGCAATCAATCAAGCAGATGTCATCATTGCTGCAAATGCATCGCCTGCGCAAAGTGCTGTTGAAATTGGCGGTATGGATGATTTAGCTGATGACCCTGAATTTAAGGTTGCTAAATCGGAGCAAGGCGCTGTGCTAGAAAAGCTGTTAAAGCAATCGCAACTGGCGAATAAAAAAACGGTGTTTATTAGTCTTCGTGCTCCTTACGATATTGCAAAATTCAGCCAATATGCTGATGCAATTCTAGCAACTTATGCGTATAACATAGATGTAGATAATAATGTTAAAGTAGCAGGACCTGCTTTTACGGCTCTTGCTAAAGTATTAGTTGGAAAACACATTGCAACAGGTAAATTACCTGTCACGGTAAACGGCTTTAACCGTAATTAGAGGACTCTATGCAACATAACGCTTCACTGACAACCCCTTACGCTATCCGCAACATGATCCGTAATGAAGATTATACAGGCAGTACATCAGGCTTTGTACCCGGCTTCGTGCAGGCAAGTTTAGTGATTTTACCTAAGCGTTACGCATTTGATTTTTTACAATTCTGCCAAGCCAATAAAAAAGCATGCCCTATCATCGCGAGTAGCCAACACCCTGGTGCCGTTAACATTCCTAATGTTGCACATGATTTAGATATCAGAACAGATCTTCCTCGCTACCGGATTTATAAAAAAGGTCAGCTTATTGATGAAGTTACGAATATCAAAGAGTACTGGCAAGATGATTTAGTTAGCTTTTTGATAGGCAGTTCATTTTCATTTGAAGACTCTTTAAAAGACGCAGGCATTGAAATACGCAATGTGACTGAACATAAAAGCGTACCTATGTATATCACCAATATTCCAAGCGAAAGTGCCGGTATTTTTCATGGTAATATGGTGGTTAGTATGCGACCAATGAAACCAGCTGATGCTATTCGTGCAATCCAAATTTGCAGCCGATTTACTGATTTTCATGGCGCCCCCATTCACTTTGGTGACCCTGCCGCTATTGGTATTAAAAATATAAATCGGCCGAACTATGGTGAGTCTGTTAGCATAAAAGAGGGTGAAGTACCTGTTTTTTGGGCATGTGGTGTTACAGCGCAAGTTGCAATTGCTAAAGCTGCACCAGATTTCTGCATTACGCATAGCCCAGGACATATGCTAATTACTGATATTCAAAATGCACATATAGCCTCCTTTTAGTGGCACAGCAGTAAAGAGCCGCCCTGCTGCATGTGAACATTAGTTATGTTTTATTAAATTTATAGACGTTAAGCGAAAAGTTATGAAGCTCAATTGTGATTTAGGTGAAAGTTTTGGTGCATGGCAAATGGGGCTTGATGATCAAGTAATGCCACACATTGATATGGCCAATATAGCCTGCGGCTTTCATGCGGGTGATAGTGACGTGATTGCAAAAACATTAATACTTGCAAAGCAGAACGCTGTAGAGATTGGCGCGCACCCAAGTTACCCAGATAAACAAGGGTTTGGTAGACGCTCAATGAAACTTTCAAAAGATGAGTTAACCAACTGCCTCCACTATCAAATCGCAGCCTTAGAAGGTATGGCGAAAGTACATGGTCTAACATTGGGTTATGTTAAGCCTCATGGCGCACTTTATAATGATATGATGATTGATGACGCTATTTTAAACACAGTTATGGAGGCTGTAGCTCGTTACTCGACTTCATTAAAGTTAATGATTTTAGCAACCAACGAAGCAAAACAGCATAAACAGCTAGCACAACAATATGGCATCACGCTTATTTTAGAAGCTTTTGCAGATAGACAATACACAGACGAAGGCCGCCTAGTATCGCGAAATGAGGCAGGTAGCGTACATAATAAAGCCGCCATGCTGGCTCAAGTAAACCAGCTGCTTAGTGAGGAAACGGTTACAACGAATAGCGGTAAAAAAGTAACCTTAAACGCAGATAGTTTGTGTGTTCATGGCGATAATGCAAATGGCATCGCTTTAATACACGAAATTAAAGCACTGTGTATAAACGCGAAACGTTAATCAGTTAACGGGTTTTTCATACCGCCTGTTTAGCCGCTGGAAACCCCCTTTACAACTTAGTAAAACAAACAAAAACCGCTTTTCATTTTTTAAAATAAATGTGCAGCACTAAAAAAGCAAATAGCACCACACCCTCATGATATTAAAATGGTTATACCTCAAGACCACATTAGTCTTTTTTGCTTTGACTTTGATAAGGCCATATTTCAAGCGTACCATTGCTGTTATGTGTGAAGATTCGCTGGCTGACTTCATCAAACCCGACGGCTAAAATTGAGCTACGTTGGCCTTTTTCCGCCGCACCGTATTCAGCCAATAAATTACCACTGGCAACCTGCCATAAATAAATTTTGCTTTTAGGCGAGCCAGTTAAAAACCATTTATCATTATTAATGAACTGTGAGTCGTTAAACTCAATAAAGTTAGCAAAGATATTTAGTTCCGCTAGTTCTTCACCTGACTTTAAATCAAGAAAAATGCGATCATCCACAGAGTCAATCGCAAAACCTATGCTACCTTGTTCATTCATACTGACATGGTTAACGCGTGTCGCAAGTTTATATTCTTGCAAAATTTTACCATTAGCGGTTGACCACAAATAAGCATGTTTATCACTTGAGCCACTTAACGCAGTGCCCCCATCAGCTGATAGGGCTACAGAATTAATATCAAGTCGATGGATTTTAAATACCGTATTGTGTTTAGTTTGTGTATTGATCACATCCGCTTCGCCAGTGCGATAGCCAACGAGTAATAAATGCCCATCAGCAGATATAGCAATGTCGCGCGCTATATTTTGACCTGTAGACCAACTGCCAATTAACTGCCCTGTTTGCACTGAAAAAACATGTATTGCCATTCTATTTGAGATATAGAATGTGGTTTTGTCGTCACTCAACCCGACTAACTCAACATAATTAGCGTCATCACCAGTGATACATTCAAAGATAAGTGTATTGTTGGTATTGTCCCATACACACACTTTGCCGTGCTCTGATACAACACTCAGCTGCCCATCACTAGACACTGCTGCGGATTCTACGGTTTCGTCTGTATGTTGAAACTGTGATATAGGTGGAGATTCAAAAACAGCTTCGCCTGAACAGGCTGCAAGTGTTAGTAAGCTGCCTATGAAAATTAGTTTTGCAATACGTAACTGCACGCTGATCCTCTTTTATTATTGTTATTCATTTATTTAAAGCAATATTCTCATTTCATTGCCTTTTTTGCTATCTGCTTTAGCCACTTTTTACGTTGCTCAGGGGATGACGTTACAATAGGCCCAATATAATCTGTTGAACGCACATTGATACCACAAAATCCTAAAATAGTGTGTTTGAGCTGCTTTTTAACCGGGCTGCCTTGGATAAAGCGATAATACCAAGCTGGTGTGTCCAGGGTTAAAATGATCTCTGCAGTACGCCCCTTCAGCAGCTTGTCGGGAATTGTTTTATTTGGCTGATATTGAAAAGCAAATCCAGGTAAAAACGTTCGATCAATCAAACCTTTGAACTTTGCAGGCAGGCCACCCCACCAGACGGGTATAAACAACACGATGTGTTCAGCCCTTTGTAACTGTGTTTGAAAATCAACTAAGTCAGCTTCTAACCGTTGTTCCTTTCCATAGCCATTAGTTAAATTGGGATCAAATGTCATAGCACTAAGAGAGAGCGTATGTACCTCACACTCACTATTACAACTTTGACTATAACTCTTTGCTAAAGCGTCGCAAAAGCTAGCTTGTTTTGGGTTTGCATCAATCACTAAAATACGTTTTTTCATACTAACTACTCCATTAAAAGTAGCAGCATACACCCTACCCTAAAGGGTAGAGTCAAGCACCGTTAGCCTAATACTTGGTTATCCAGACAAATCTTTATATCGCGATGATAAAAATCTAGCAGCTCTTTTTGTTGCTCAAGCGCAGTAATATCGATCAATACTTGCTGCTTCTTTTCCTCGAGTAAAGCCATTACGGCAGGCCAATCCAAATCATGTCGACCAATTTTAAGCTGTTTAAGTTGAGCTAAGCTTAGCCCCAATAACTGCGCTCGTTTTATTAATGTGACAAACTCTACATCAGCGTTTTCATAAATACGGTAACTACCTAGTCGCTTAATGTCACTTAACAAACCAATCGCTTCATAATGCCGAACGGTTTTTACGGATACACCACAACGGGTTGCGATCTCACCAATATACACCCTTCACTCCTTTGTTTTTTCCAAAATATTGATTTAAAAATCAAAACACCAGTTTTATATGCAGCTAATAACTGCGCGTGAGTCATGACTCGAACGCTCAGCATCTACGCCTTAAAAGAGAGGAATATCAGCTGTACTTTTACAAAAACGTTTAAAGCACTTTATTACTTGTTGCTCAGTCAAACCTGATGCTACCCACAGAACAAAACGCTCTTTAATTGCCGTCAAGTGTTTAAAACATATTTGCAGTGAGCACTTCGCGTATCACCCACAGTGTAATTATTTAACCTGAACTCTGGTTAAGAGGTGTACTAATATATTGATATTAAATCACAAATATATTTATTAGTCTCCAGCCGGAGACTTTTATCGATAACAAGGCGAATTTACGCGTCAATAGCTAGCCTATTGAAAGTAAATTCAACGCAGTTAGTGTTGAAAGTAGCCGCTGGAGATAGATTTATTATCCAGAGTTCAGGTTATTTAGATTTTGCTCTTTGTTCACCTATTCACGGTTTAATTTAAATACACTATATGGATGAAATAGGCTGTGATTCCCAGTTCATCCTTTAATAAGCCAAACATTTTCATCAACTCTGAGGGAGGGGTAATATAAATCGATGCTTTAAACCTGTGGGAATTCAATGCTGACTGATTCGTGCATCGTTATAAGATAAGCTGACTGCTATTTTATCACGCGACTTTATAATTTAAGTAGTTTGTGTGAAACAAAATACATTGAGTTTATTGCCATCAAGATCACGAAAATAACCAGCATAAAACCCTGGCATCTCACGTGGTCCAGGCGCGCCTTCATCCGAGGCTCCAAGCTCTATAGCTTTAGCATAAAAGGCATCTACTTGGGCTGGGCTTGAAGCAGCTATGGCAATCATAGTGCCATTGCCTGGCGTAGCAGCTTCGTTATTATGCGGTACCGTTACTGAAAACCCTGGCTGCTCCGAGCCATTACTCCAAGCCACAAATCGGTCATTTTCTAAAAAACGCTGTGCGCCCAACTGAGCTAAAAGTTGATCGTAAAAAGCCACCGCTTTTTCTAAATCATTAGTGCCCACCATCGTGTAACCAATCATAAAAAGACTCCTTTTTTTAAATATGCATTATTAAATTATGCGTTCCACAGCCGTTTGTCCACTTCTTATCGCAATAAGGTATATTTTTCACTATTGTTACTTTATAACTTTAGAGTCTGTTTAATAACAAGGAATAAGAATGAAATTACTTTCCCCTCTTGCGCTGCTGGCTACGTTGAGCTTTTGTAGCGTCGCGGCTCAATCTGATAATACCTTACAATTAGAAAGTGTATTTGATCTTGAATATGCCAACCAAATAGAAATGACCGCTGATGGCGATGTGGTTTATTTTGTCCGTAATAGAATGGATATTAAAAGCGATCGTAAAGTAAGTAATATTTGGTCAGTTAATAGCAGTTCAAAACAACTCCGACCGCTTACTTCTGGTGTGCATATGGATTATTCACCTGTGTTATCGCCAGATGAATCGCGCTTAGCATTTATTTCAACGCGTGATGGCAGTAGCCAAATTTATATAAAATGGTTAGATACCGGTGCGGTTGCAAAAATAAGTAATTTAACTCAGAGCCCAGGAAATTTAACGTGGTCGCCAAATGGTCAAAAGCTAGTATTTAGTCAGTTTGTACCTACTGCCAGTGCAAGCCCCGTGTCTTTGCCCGGTAAACCAAAGGGAGCGAATTGGGCCGAGCCAGCAAAATATATTGATGACGTGTATTACCGAGCTGATGGCGGCGGTTACACTCAAAAAGGTTTCCGCCATCTGTTTGAAATTAGCGCCACTGGAGGGAATGCTAACCAGTTAACTACAGGGAACTTTGACCACGGCGGCGCATTGAGTTTCAGTATTGATGGTACAAGCCTTTATTTTTCAGCTAATCGTCATACTGATTACTTATTAAAACCAACAAATTCTGAGCTGTATAAACTTGATCTTCGCTCTTCTGAGATAACCCAGTTAACAGACAGAGTTGGGCCAGATAGCCAACCGCAGTTATCGCCTAATGGTCGTTATTTAGCCTATACCGGTTATGATGATAAAAAAACAAATTATGAAAATACCCGTTTATATATTCGCGACTTAAAGACAGGTGAAACACGTAACTTAACAACTGATTTAGACCGTAGTGTTGAAAAGATAAAATGGTCAACAAACTCCAAAGGTGTTTATTTTACTTACGACAGCGAAGGGCAAACCCTGCTCGCATATCAAGCACGCAGCGGTAAACGTAAAATTTTAACTAAAGATTTAGGAAGCGTTGCATTTGGTCGTCCATACTCTGGTGGTGATTTTGATGTAAACGAAGATGGAGAAGTGGCATTTACGCTTGCAAATACGCAGCGCCCTGCCGATGTAGCCTTATTAAAGCGCGGAAAAACACAGCACTTAACCAAGCTAAACGAGGATGCGCTAGCAAACAAAAATCTCGCTAAGGTTGAAGAGATTTGGGTTAAATCAAGTCATGATGGTTTAGCTGTTCAAGGTTGGGTTGCTTACCCTCCAGGTTTTGATAAATCCAAAAAGTACCCGCTTATTCTTGAGATCCATGGTGGACCTGTGGCCAATTACGGCCCTCATTTTAGTCCAGAAGTACAATTGTTTGCAGCTAAGGGCAGCGTGGTGCTTTATATGAACCCCCGTGGCAGTGACTCATATGGTAAGCAGTTTGCACAAACAATTCATCACAACTACCCAAGCAATGATTTTGATGACTTAATGACAGGCGTAGATGCATTAATTGCAAAAGGATTTATTGATGAGTCTAAATTATTTGTCACTGGCGGCTCTGGCGGTGGTACATTAACAGCATGGGTTGTAGGTCATACTGACCGCTTTGCAGCAGCTGTTGTGGCAAAACCTGTTATCAATTGGATCAGTTTTGTACTAACTGCTGATTACTACCCGTTTTTTGCTGATTATTGGTTTCCTGGTAAACCATGGGATCATATTGAGCATTATATGAAGCGCTCACCTATCAGCTATGTGGGTAATGTTAAAACACCAACCATGCTATTAACAGGTGAAGCTGATTACCGTACGCCAATATCTGAAACCGAGCAATACTACCAAGCTTTAAAACTACAAGGTGTGGACACGGCGATGGTTCGTATTCCTGGGGCATCACATGGCATAACTAAACGCCCTTCTAATTTAATGACTAAAGTCGCTTACATCCAATGGTGGTTTGATAAACATAGTCAATAAAAGTCTCTAGTGGCTAGGTTTAGGTAAACCTAGCCACTATAGGTATTTTATCTTTTGCTATGAGCCACGGCTCACTTATTGTAAACCCCCTTTACAACAGTGATGTAAGTAACTCCTCACATACTCAAAAAAATATCGGACTTTGTAAGTTAATTGAGTTAGTAAAATTTCGGTTTATGACATTTTTAGGTCGTTAAGTTAGTAAAAAATCGGTTTGAGTCACTGTTTACGGCGTTTGAGTTGGTAAAAAAGTGGTTTATCCTCGCTTAGAGTTGGTAAAAAATCGGTTTATATTTTTAGTTTAAAGGGCAATTACAGCTATTTCCTCTCAAAATAGTCCTTATAATCGGCCAAAAAAGCCATTCAACCACCCGTTTGATTAAAAAATAGCGAGCAAAAACGCAGCTGATTAAATTCTGATCCAAAAGTTTAGGCGCAAATTAGCAGCTAGTTAAACTCTGATCCAAATCGTAACTGTCGCACTGCCAGCTAGTTAAATCGTGATCTGAGTGAAGCTAAGCTTTGCATAATCAGCCTTTTTACTTTTTATTATTGGTTTTGCTATCAACGAAAAAAGGGCCTTGCGGCCCTTGTAACATTGTTGACTAGGAAATATAGACTTTAGAACTGGTTCATTGTATTTGCTTCGCCACCGGCTTTCAGTGCATTGTCACCTGAGAAATACTCTTTGTGTGTATCTCCCATATTTGAACCTGCTAAGTCTTGGTGCTTAACAGACGCTTGCTCACGACGAATTTCTTGACGTTGAACATCACGTACATAAGCCAACATACCTAGGTCGCCGAAATACCCTTCTGATAAAATATCGGTGCTAAGCGCCGCTGTATGATAGGTAGGTAATGTGATTAGGTGATGGAAAATGCCCGCTTCTCTTGCACCATCACGCTGGAAGTTTTGTACTAATACATCCGCGGCCTGAGCAAGCTCTGTGCCGTCCATCTCTGGAGCCATAAGCGCTTTGTTGTCGTCAATGCTTGGGTAAGCTGATAAATCTCGTCCTGCATCTTGCCATTCTTGATACACTTGCTCACGGAATTTCAGTGTCCAGTTGAACGAAGGAGAGTTGTTATAAACAAGTTTTGCATCAGGTACTTGCTCTTTAACTCGGTTTACTAGCTCTGCAATTTGCTTAACATGTGGTTTTTCAGTTTCAATCCACAACAGATCTGCCCCTGATTGAAGGCTTGTAACACAGTCTAATACTACGCGGTCTTTTTCAGTGCCTTCACGGAATTGGTACAAACCGTTTTCTAGACGGGTTGGTTTACAAAGTTGACCGTTTAGCTTCATCGCGGTATCGCCTTCATTTAAGTCTTCAACTCCATTAATTGGCGTCGTTTCTAAAAATGCGTTGTATTGGCTCGCTAAATCCCCAGGCGTTTGTGATACAGGTACTTTTTGCGTTAAACTTGCGCCAAGTGAGTCGGTACGAGCAACAATAACACCGTTATCAATACCCAATTCTAAAAAGGCATAACGAACAGCGTTAATTTTTGCTAAAAAGTCTTCATGCGGTACTGTTACTTTACCTGCTTGGTGACCACATTGTTTTGCATCAGATACTTGGTTTTCGATTTGAATGGCACACGCACCTGCCTCAATCATCTTTTTAGCCAGTAAATATGTTGCTTCTTCATTACCAAAACCGGCATCAATATCTGCAATGATAGGCACTACATGGCTTTCAAAATTGTTAATTTTGTCAAGTACTGCCTGCACATCACCACCATTTGCTTTTGCAGCATCAAGGTCTTTAAATAAATGGTCAAGCTCACGGGCATCAGCTTGTTTTAAAAAGGTATAAATTTCTTCAATCAACGCAGGCACTGAAGTTTTCTCGTGCATACTTTGGTCTGGTAATGGGCCAAACTCAGAACGAAGAGCAGCAACCATCCAACCACTTAAGTATACATAACTGCGCTTAGTCGTTTTTTGGTGGCGCTTAATAGCCATCATCATTTGCTGTGCAGTAAAACCATGCCAACAACCAAGTGATTGAGTGTATTGACTTGTGTCTGCATCATAAGCAGCCATGTCTTCACGCATTATGTCAGCAGTAAATTGAGCAATATCAAGCCCGGTACGAAAGCGGTTTTGTAAGCGCATGCGACTTGCATACTCAGGGTTAATTGCCTGCCATGTTTTGCCCTGTGTTTCGCAAAGTGTTGCTAGGGTGTCTGTGTGCTGTTGATATGTACTCATAATAAAAATCCTTTGAACGGGTTAAGCTAATATTTATTTTGTTGTGAGAGTGGCTAGGAGAGTTTGCTCCTTAGCGGTTAACTAAACATTAGGCGGATTTTTATGATTTAGTAAATTTATAGTTATTATGCTGAGTATATTTTTTGTGAATGGCTTAAGGGCACCTATATCGCTATTTTTACGTTATGGTTAGCACATAATAAATTTATGCAGTTCGACCGCTTAAAGGATAGCAACTATGACAACCCACTCTCACAGTCAATTTGGCTTAACTGTAAATACTCAATTAGCCGACTTTATTAATAATCAATTGTTACCTGGTACTGACGTCAGCGAGCAACAGTTTTGGCAAGGCTTTGCAAATATAATTGACGAATTAACCCCTATTAACCGTGCATTGCTTGCTAAGCGCGATGCTTTGCAAGCAAAAATTGATGATTATCATCAACGCAATCCGCAATGGGATGCTCAGCAATACCACGCATTTTTGAGTGAAATTGGGTATTTAGTTCCTCAACCAGAAGATTTTAAAATAGAAACTCAAAATGTAGAGCCAGAAATTGCACAATGTGCTGGTCCACAACTTGTTGTGCCTGTAAGTAATGCACGTTTTGCACTAAATGCAGCAAACGCTCGCTGGGGTTCACTGTACGATGCACTTTACGGCACGGATGTACTAACAGAAGATGATGGCGCAGAAAAAGGGTCTACCTATAACCCTGTACGAGGTTTTAAAGTCATGGCCTATGCAAGGCAATTTCTAGATAAGTCTCTGCCTTTGGAGTGTGGCTCTCACATTGAAAGCACCAATTACTCTATCGTCAATGGTCAGCTAATCATTACTTTACGTGACAGTTCACAAACATGCTTAAAACAACCTGATCAGTTGGTTGGCTTTGTCGGTGAAGCGCAAAACCCACGCGCTATTTTACTTAAAAACAATGGGCTACATGTTGAACTGCAAATTGACCATCAGCACCCGATTGGCAAAGCTGATAAAGCAGGCCTAATAGATGTTGTATTAGAAGCCACTTTAACCACCATTATGGATTGTGAAGACTCTGTAGCAGCCGTTGATGCACAAGATAAAGTTCAGGTGTACCAGAACTGGCTTGGCTTAATGAATGGCAGTTTAGTTGAGTCATTTACCAAAGGCGGGCAAACGGTAGAGCGCTCATTATCTAGCGATCGCCACTTCACTGGGCTTGATGGTAAACAATTGACACTAAAAGGTCGCAGCATGATGTTTGTCCGAAATGTTGGTCACCTCATGACAAACCCTGCAATCCAAGATAGCAAAGGCGACGATGTATTTGAAGGTATCATGGATGCGATGATCACCGTAACTGCCGCACTTCATGATTTAAATGGCCAAAGTGCAGTGAAGAACTCATCTGCAACAAGCATCAATATTGTAAAACCCAAGATGCATGGCCCTGAAGAAGTGGCATTTACAAATACTTTATTTTCGCGCGTTGAAGAAGTATTAAATCTTCCCCAAAATACCATTAAAATGGGTATTATGGATGAAGAGCGCCGTACCTCAGTAAACTTAAAGGCGTGTATTGAAGCCGCTAAGAAGCGCGTTGTGTTTATTAATACCGGGTTCTTAGACCGCACTGGCGATGAAATACACACTTCAATGCAAGCTGGTGTAGTCATGCCAAAAGCAGCTATCAAGCAACAACCTTGGATCAGCGCGTATGAAGATAGAAATGTTGATATTGGTTTACAAACAGGATTAAGTGGCCGAGCTCAAATTGGCAAAGGGATGTGGCCAATGCCTGATAAAATGGCATTAATGATGGATCAAAAAGTTGCCCACCCACAGTCTGGTGCTAATACCGCCTGGGTGCCCTCTCCTACCGCTGCGACACTGCATGCGATGCACTATCATGATATTGATGTATTTACCTGTCAGAAGCGCATTGCACAGCGTAAGGAAGCAAGCTTGAGTGATTTACTTACTCCACCTTTGATGGACGACCCAAGCTCACTAAGTAAAGAAGACATCCAAGCAGAGCTTGATAACAATGCACAAGGTATTTTAGGGTATGTTGTGCGCTGGATTGACCAAGGCATTGGCTGTTCAAAAGTGCCTGACATTAACCACATTGGATTAATGGAAGATCGCGCTACACTGAGGATTTCAAGCCAACATATGGCTAACTGGTTAGCTCATGGCGTGTGTACTCAAGCCCAAGTTGAAAGCACAATGGCAAAAATGGCAAAAGTGGTTGATGGCCAAAATGCACATGACTCGGCGTATACTAATATGGCTGACTCACCTCAAAGCCTGAGCAATAGTATTGCCTATCAAGCTGCTCTAGCCCTTGTTATTGAAGGCACTAAACAGCCTAGTGGATATACTGAACCTTTACTGCATTCTTTTCGTATCAAATATAAAGCAATGCAGAGATAACTCCCCCTTCGAGTTTATTTGTGTCATATAGCCAGCCTCTAGGTTGGCTTTTTTTTGCTCACCCATAACTACAATGAATGGCTAACATTCAGCAATCAAAAAAAAGCGCATTAAAAATAATGCGCCTTGAATAATGTATTAACTACTGAGAATGCAGAGCTCGCACAGTAGAAATAACTCTTACTAAGTTCATTCTCTGTTACGCGGCACCTTTTATCCTCTATTGTGAGGTAGGCGCGTGTCGCGATAAATGACGACCTACGACTACGCGACGGCAATACTTGTCGGCGAGTGGCTTGCCACCGCAAACGTCCTCATTTTCGCGAGGTAAATTCGCTGCTACCCTTCACTCACAACCGTTGCATTGTGATAAACGTTTTGTACATCGTCACAATCTTCAAGCATGTTGATAAACTTATCAAAGTTAGCAATATCATCTTCATCAGTGATATCTACGTGCACTTGCGGCACAAAGGTAATTTCGTCTACTTCAAAAATAATACCTTCAAATACTTCTTCCAACGCTGTTTTTGCTTTGTAGTATTCAGTATGAGGAGCAAACACAGAAACCTTTCCATTCTCAACTTCAACATCAGTGACATCAACGTCAGCCATCATCAGCGCTTCTAACACAACTTCATCGTCATCACCACTGAAGCCGAGTACAGCTAAATGGTCAAACATGTGCGCAACACAGCCTGGCGTGCCTATTTTTGATTCTGTTTTTGTGAAAGGTAAACGAACATCTTTGATGGTACGATTTGGGTTGTCGGTCAAGCAGTCAACAATAACCATACAGTTACCAGGTCCATATCCCTCATAACGGGCTGTGGAGTAATCTTCTCCTGCACCACCTGCTGCTTTTTTTATTGCATTGTCAATAACGTGGGCTGGAACTTGATCACGCTTAGCGCGGTCAATAATGCGTTTCAGCGCTTGGTTAACCTCAGGATCAGGCTCACCATTTTTGGCGACAACGTAAATTTCTTTACCGTATTTAGAATTAACTTTAGTCTTTGCATTGGCTGTTTTAGCCATTGAACTTTTGCGGACTTCAAATGCTCTGCCCATCTTGTGCCTCTGATTTAATATCGGTATTACTTATATTTTAACAACTCAGGTAGTGTTGAGCTAGTAGCTAAAATCACAATTATTCAAATTCACCTCAAATAGATGAATTACCAACCAAACTAAAGACACAAGGCAATTTAACATAATAATGATTACAGCATTAATTATGATTTAACGCGGGTGTTTTTGCTAAATCATCAACTAATTCTGCAAGCTCACTAAAGTGATGCAAAATATAATCCGCCTGCTTTGCATAATCAGGAATTACATCAGGTGCATAAAGACAAGAGCGCATTTTTGCATTTTTAGCAGCTTGTATATCATACAAATAATCGCCAACGTAAATTAACTTGTGTTGCTCTAACTCCCACAGCGTGGCTATTGCATTTAAAGCGCTAGGGTTTGGCTTTGGTGGGGCGTCGCTGCGTGTTAGTACAGTTTTAATGGGTAATGGGTTGTTTTTGAGTTTAAGCGCAGCTGCTTGATCATAGTTTCGTGTCACTATAGCCATTGGAATACCTATTTTATTGAGGTAGTCCACAGTTTGAGCAACACCTGGCAGTAAGGTCGCATGTTGTGCATCAATAAGCTCATGCTGATGCACAATGTTCATCGCTTCTTCACGCATATAAGGAGAGGGGAGTGCTGCAATGAAACTCAGCAGGTCGTGATCCGCAGGGCAATTAAGCTGTGCCTTAATCAGCGTAAAGTCCAACTCGGAAGATACTAAGGTACCGTCAAGGTCAAAAATTACGCCTTCAATACAGTGGTTATCAATATCCATACTAATCCTTGTATATGATTGGTTTTTCATGGTATCTCTCACGTTACTTTAAGATAGTTTACGCACTTGAATATGCAAACGATCATGCATATTTTTTTAGAGATTTAAAAACGCGCGCAAAACTACTGCGCGCGAAAGTTGGGATTCATAGAAGCGTTTGATTAAACTTTGGCGTTTAAACACTTAAGCATATAGCTCTTTAGTTATGGCTTTGAGGGCAACCCCTCTTTAGGCTCAAAACGTGCCTCGAGCCATGTATCACTTTGCGTAAAGTGTAATGTTTTCACTTTACCTCGCCCTTCAACATTCACCATATTAACTTGAGCAGGCCAAAGATCTCTTAGCGCACCGTGACTCATTCTAATTCCTTTAATACCTTTAGGAATTGGCGCTTCTTGATACACCCAAAAGAATTTACCATCCACTTGCGCTCCCACTTCGCTAAGCGTTAAAGGCTCACCATTGAGAGTTTGAAGGGCAACATGCGATTCAACATAGTTAACGAAGCGTTGTTGATCTGCTTTATTGCTAATAATATCAGCGCCTCCTGGGAACAAATGTTCCACAGCATGTTCTGTATCATGTAAATAAAAGCGATGCATAAGCTCAATATTACTTGTTCTTTTATTGAATAACACCGTTGTTACAGATGCTTTAAGTTGATGCGCCATAGCCGGCGCAGCAATCAGCAAAGCTAAAAAAATGAGCATTATGCGCATTAATTTTGCTCCTTAGTATCGTCTTTTTCATCGTCTTTTTTAAGCTCTGTTTTGATATCTTGCATGATATCGCGACGTACTTTAGCAGTGCTCTTTTTACGCTTATACACTTCAATACGCGAAGGAATAATTTGACGTGGATAATGATTATTTTCAACATTTACATCCGCCGTTTCCCAGCGAGGGTCTACCGACACAGACACAAGGTTTTTGTCTTTATCAGTAATTATTAGCTTTTGCACATGTTTATGGTTACGGCGCCAGATCTCAGCAGGTATAGTCTGCATTTCTTTGCTGCCATCTTCATAGGTTAGTTCTAGCAAAATAGGCATTACTAGACCGCCTACGTTTGAAAACTCAAGAACATAATAGTTTTTATCTTCTTCGATAGCGCGATCAAACACTTTACGTTCCCAAGGTTTAAGCCCCTTTAAGAACTTGTTATACGCGTTACGCTCTTTGTTGGTCACAGTAAAACGATCATTGCCATCGTAGAAATCTGTCACATCTGGGTTTTCATCAACCCATAGTTTTTTACCTTCTGCTTTATTCCGTTCAACGAAAAGCGGCATAGGCTTATCTGCTTCAATATCACGTAAACGATTAAAGTCTATATCAGGATTTTTAGTATCAAGCTGTAGTTTGTAAACTTTATCTAAAGAGATATCGACATGGTCAGTGGTATAGAACCAGCCACGCCAGAACCAATCTAAATCAACACCAGACGCTTCTTCCATGGTACGGAAAAAGTCAGCAGGAGTAGGGCGCTTATACTTCCAGCGCTGCGCATACTCTTTAAAGGCAAAATCAAACAACTCACGGCCTAACACGACTTCTCGCAAGATATTTAACGCAGCTGCCGGCTTGGTGTAAGCATTAGGGCCTAAACGTAATACACTGTCAGACTGTGTCATTACAGGCACTTGGTTTTCTGATTTCATATAAGCAACAATATCGCGCGGCTCTACGCCCCATGGGATAGTATGATCCCACTCTCGGCCTGCCACACCATCTAAGAAGCTATTTAAACCTTCATCCATCCATGTCCATTGGCGTTCGTCTGAATTTACAATCATAGGAAAGTAGATGTGACCCACTTCATGAATTACCACACCAATCAAAAAGCGTTTCTCAGCTTGTGAATAAGTACGAGTACCATCATCTTGTAATTCCGTACGAGGACCATTGAAGGTAATCATAGGGTATTCCATGCCACCTACAGGGCCATTTACTGATTGTGCGACAGGGTAGGGGTAGTCAAATGAAAAGCGCGAATACACCTCCATGGTATGAACCACAGACTCAGTAGAATACTTTTTCCATAAATCGCCCCCTTCTTTAGGGAAGAATGACATTGCCATAACCAATGGCTGCTCATCTCCACCTTGCTGGTAGCCTTTAGCATCCCACATAAACTTACGTGATGACGCCCATGCAAAATCACGCACGTTTTCAGCTTTGAAGTGCCATGTTTTTGTTTTATCGGTGCCTTGTTTTTCGTTCTCTAAGGCTTCTTCTTCTGTCACGATAAAAACAGGGCGCTTAGCGTTTTCAGCGTCTTTTAAACGGTTACGTTGGGTGCGTGTAAGTACTGAGCTTGCGTTATCAAGCTTACCTGTAGCAGACACAATATGGTCAGCTGGCACCGTTAGCTCAACATCGTAATCACCGAACTCTAGAGTAAATTCACCGCTACCTAAAAAGGCTTTATTGGTCCACGCTTCGTAATCAGTGTAAGCAGCTAGGCGAGGGAACCACTGCGCAAGCAAGAATATATCATTGCCATCGTCCTCAAAATGCTCATAACCAGAGCGCGCACCTACCGCATCTTCCTCAACAATGTTAAACGCAAAGTCCATGCTAAACTCAACGTCTTTACCTGGCTTTAATGGCTCATTTAAATCAATGCGCATTAAGGTATCTACAACCGTTACCTTAAGCTCATCACCACTATCATCTTTAACATTCGCAATTGCGAAGCCGAGTTCGTTGTCACTCATAAACTGCTGGCGGCGTAACTGTCCTAAACTTAATTTGGTAGCTTTAGCATCAGGGCGCCCTTGTAATGCAGCTCCTTTAAACGTGGCGGTTCGTTCTGCAATTGAGTCACTTTTGAATATGTTTTGATCTAACTGTAACCAAAGGTATTTTAACGTATGCGGCGAGTTATTTTTATATTCTATTGTTTGACTCGCACTAAGGCGGCGTTGTTTTTCATCTAATTTAGCATCAATCTCGTAGTTTACTTCTTGTTGCCAATATTTTTCACCCGGCTCACCCGCTGCACTTCTATATACATTAGGAGTAGGCAGGGCTTCATCTAATTGACGAAACTTATCAACAAACGACCCTTTTGTTTGCTCTACAGATGATGCAGCCACTGTACCTGAGAACGCAAGAGGCACAAGCAGTGAGCCTAAAGTAACAACCGCCTTTTTCATAATTAATCCTGTTAAATATTCGTAAGCGTACTGTGTCAAATTAATCAAATAAGTTCAATTTTATAGCGACCAACCCCCCCATTAATAGGTTAAACAATTTATTAATGCTAATAAACCTGAACTCTGGATAATAAATCTATCTCCAGCGGCTACTTTCAACGCTAACTGCGTTGAATTTACTTGCAATAGGCTAGCTATTGACGCGTAAATTCGCCTTGTTATCGCTAAAAGTCTCCGGCTGGAGACTAATAAATATATTTGTGATTTAATATCAATACATTAGTACACCTCTTAACCAGAGTTCAGGTTAATAATAAAATGTAAAGGGGGTTTACACTTATGCACGCACGCCATCACTGACATTATTTTGTTGATAGTTCAGCTTTAATTCAGACGATTACTCTAAGCTATAACTAAGTGAATGAGGTAGGAGTAAAGCATGAAATTTTATATCATAAAAAAAGATCAATGTGTTGCTGCCATTCCAGCCCAGGAATCTATATTGAATGAGTACCAAAAAAAAGGCTTTAAATTTGTAGAAATCATAGCTGCTAGGGATGAAAATGATGCATTAAATCGCCATCCAAAAAGTACTATCAACCATAAAAAGTGGCGTGCTTTATGCACAGTTTCACTGCTTTTTATGATAATTTTAAGTATTTACACTTTTATCGGTGAATAGTTAATTTTTTAGTTGATCTTTACCCTCTTTTGTATTTAAAATCGCCCACTTTTTTGATTTGAGTAAATTATATAACACTTTAATTTACTCAAATGCATTCAGAAACAAAGCAGCAAACACGGTGGCCGTATGGATTTTTATATCCTAAAAAAACAACAAGAACTTATTGCAATCCCAGCAGACGAACAAAGTTGTAAGCAATACCTTGATTCTGGTTATTTTTATATTGATAAAGTAGCTGCTTGTAATGAAACAAATGCCATAAAGGCACTTCAAGCTAAGCAAACTAAAGCGATTAAAATTCCTCTTGCGATGGCTTTATTAGCACTGCCTATGATTATCTTTGCATGGTACAGTTTAAGCGCTTAAAGAATTAAACACGCCTCTTGCATCTTCATTTAGCTTGGGTATATTGGCGCTCTTAACTTACTATTAAGAGCGTGACATGAAAGTCTTACATACCTCTGATTGGCACCTTGGCCAACAATTCTATGAACACTCTAGATTTAATGAACATCAGCAGTTTTTTACTTGGCTAATTGACACGCTCGCCAGTGAACACATTGATTTACTTCTTGTAGCAGGTGACATTTACCACACTGCAACCCCTGCTGCGAGTGCTGAGAATCAGCTTTATCAATTTGTAAAAGATGCCAAGCAACGATGCCCAGCATTACACATTGTTTTAATCGCAGGAAATCATGATTCTGCAAATCGCATATTAGCAGCGCAGCCGTTGCTCGCCCAATTTGATACACACGTAGTAGGGCGGTTTGATATACAAAACCCAGCTGATGTTGTAATTAAAATTAATACACCCACTATAGCTGCACATATTGTAGCAATGCCCTTTTTGCGCGCTAGTGATGTTAGCACGCTAAGTGGCACAAATGATGGTAATAGTTACGTTCAAGGTGTTGCACAGGCTTATAAGCTAAGCACTGAGCTTGCTTTAATAGATAAACCAGAAACCACGCCTCTGATTGTAATGGGGCATTTGCATGCCAAAGGCGGCGATATTTCGAGTGACTCTGAACGCAACTTAGTGATAGGTGGTGAAGAAGCCATAACAGCAAAGGTATTTAGCGAGCAGGCTGATTACGTGGCACTGGGTCATTTGCACAAAGCACAAAAGGTCGCTAAATCAAGCACCATTCGTTATTGCGGCACCCCGATGCCGATGTCATTTTCAGAACGAAACTATACCCATCAAGTGAACCTTGTAGAATTTAATACCGACGACAAACAACAAATTATAACCACTGTAAACCCCCTTTACATTCCGCGTTCTGCTGATGTATTAATATTACCCGAAGGCGAGTGTGTGCCGTTAGCCGCATTATGCGAGCAAATTAATGCTGTGGATATAGATGAAAGTGCCGTCGCACCTTATTTAAGAGTCAAATTAAAATCCAGTGATACAGATACAACGTTCAGAGAGCAAATTGAGCAAGCGTTAGATGGTAAAAACATTCGTTTTTGCGGTATCGAACGAGTTCGAGAAACCAATCAGACACAATCAGATAACACCGTATTTGAAGACTTGAACCAAGTTGAAATGCTTAATCCCATTAATTTACTTGAACAAGCCTTTGCTAACGATAAAGACATGGCAGGGCAAGATGTGCCAGAGGAAATAAAAACGTTATTAAATGCCGTAATAAGTGAACTGGCGGAGCAAGAAGAATTATGAAAATAACCGCTGTACGGATCCATAACTTAGCGTCGATTGTTGACGCCGAAATTGACTTCACCAAGACACCACTAAAAGAAGCGGGCTTGTTTGCTATAACCGGCGATACCGGCGCTGGAAAGAGCACATTTTTAGATGCTATTTGTTTGGCGCTTTATACTAAAACGGCGCGTTTAAGAGGAGACAAAGGCAACCTTATCGATTTTAATGGTGACAGTATAAAGCTCAACGATCCTCGGAATTTATTACGAAAAGGTAAATGGGAAGGCTATGCTGAGGTTGAGTTTGTTGGCCAAGATAAACAGCTTTACCGCGCACGTTATTCAGTTCAGAGAACCCACAAAAAAGTAACAGGTAAACTAAAAACAGCAGAACATACCTTATACACCTTACCTGACGAAACGCTCATCGCAGACAAAAGCACAACCATAAAAGAAATAGAACATAAAATAGGGCTAAGCTTTGAGCAGTTCTCTCGCGCAGTGCTCCTAGCACAACATGAATTTGCCGCCTTTTTAAAAGCCACCGGCGATGAGCGAGCCCAGCTGTTAGAGTGCTTAACAGGGACTGATAAATTTAGCGTCATTGGTAAACGTATTTTTGAACGCCATAAAGAGCAAAAAGATAAACTAGAATTATTAAAAGCCAGTCTTGCCAGTTATACATTGCTCAGTGACGAAGAGCTGGCGGAAAAAACCACGCAACTAGCAGAGTTACATCAGCAAATAGAGCAAAACAAAAAAGACCTTACTCTGGCAGAGCAAGGCGTTAACTGGTTTAAACAGGCGAACACCTTAGCGCAAAACGTACAGCAAGCAGTGCAACAGCAACAACAGGCCAGTGACGCTGTTAGCGCCATTGCACAGCAAAGCGCACAAGCTAAACAAGCGCAAAGCGCATTAGAGATCAAAGACAACCGCAACCGAGTTGCTAATATAACCAGCCAAAATGATGACTTGGCAAATAAAATCCGTGACTTAAACAATACAGATCACACAGCCATTATAACCGACCTAAACCAGACGCTACAAAAACACAGTGACGCTTTGCACTGTGCTAAGCAAAACAAGCAAACAGCTGAGCCAGTTATTGCTAAAGCCCGTGAGCTCGATAACCAATTAGCCATGTTTAGTCAAAGTAAAACAAGTATTAGCCAACAAATAGCCAAAGAGCATAGCCAATTAACTGATAAACAGCAGCAGCTAAAGCAAAGCCAAACGAGTTATGATAACGCTGAAAAACTTAAAAAAGAACTGCAGAGCTGGTTAACTCAGCATCACCAGCTAAAACCATTAGCCGGTGACTGGACATATTACCAACACAATTTTAAACAGTTTATAAGTATTACCCAGCAAATAAACACTGGCACAGTACAACAGAAAAAAATAGCTGCAGAACTGGCAAATTGTACTGAGCAACTCGCAGTACATGGGGCTAAGGTAGCAGATAGCCAGCAGCTATTGCAAAATGAGCATTCTAAATTAACTCAACTCAATACGCAGCAAGACCAATTTGATGTAGCACACTGTGACGCAAAAATTAAAGATATTGATTATTTAAAAGAACAGCGTGAGCACTACATACAATTTAATATTGAAATCAAACGCAGTGCTCAGCAGCAAAGTAATACCGCTATAAAGCTCAAAGAAAGCGAACAGAGCGAAGTGGCTTTAAAGCAACAACTACTCACTTCGCAGCAAACATTAAAACATTCTGAAGATGCCCTTAATAAAGCGCGGCTGCGCGCAAGTGAGAGTGTAGAGCATTTACGTAGTCAACTAGCTCCCAACGAGCCTTGTCTTGTTTGTGGCGCCACCGAGCACCCTTTTGTTGCAGCTCAAAACCCTCAGCTTAATAATCTAATAGCCGACTTTGAAAGCGATTATACAAACGCAAAACAGCGCTATGAATTAGTACAATCACAACTTCATGAACAGCAAACCCAGCATGCCGTTTTAATCTCAGAGCACGCTCAGCTTGGGCAAGTTATAAACGATGCCAAACATAAACAGCAAGAAATAAAAAACACTATGCAAGGCACACGCACTGAGCTCAATGACTTAACGAGTGAGCAATTAGACGCGCGTTACCAGCAATTGATTGAGCAAAAAGCCCAAAGTTTTGAGCTGCAAAAACAACAGCGTAATGTGCAAGAAAAGCTAAAGCAGTTGCAAAATACGCTCCAAACAGAGCAACAAACAGAACAGCAGATACGCAGCAAACATGCTGATTTAACATATCAACATGGCCAACTTGAGCACAAACACAGTGAGCTAAGAGAGCAATTAAACGAGCTGACAGCAAGCTTAAACACGCAATTTGCTAACGCTGAGTTTTGGCAGCAACTGCAAAACCAATCTCTTGATCTCGCTGATTTAAATCAGCAAGTTGAGCATTACCAGCAAACCCAGCAGCAGCTTGAGCAAAATCAGAAACACCTTGAGAACGCGGAACAAAAAATACAACACCTTACGCCGCTTATTAGTCATTCCCAGGGCACGTTAACAGCCTTAAATGATGAATTAAATAAGGTTGAACAACAAAACAACAGCGTACAATCAGAGCGACTTGCGCTATTTAATAATCAACAGATAAGCGCAGATCAATACCAAGCAAACCTGAGTACGCAATTAGAGCAATGCCAAGCACAACTAACCCAAAGTCAGCAAGCTTACGATAACGCCGTTAAGCAGCGTGATGAACAAGCAATAACAGTTAAAAATTACGAGCAGCGACTACATGAGAACAACCAAGAGCACGCGAAGCTAAATGAACGGTATACCCTGTGGTTTGCTGATTTTAAACGCCAATATAATGAGGCAACTGATGAACAGATCAAATTTTTACTAACTATAAGTAATGATGAAATCAAAGACCAGTTAAAACAACATGAGCAATTAACCCAAGCGTTAGTTGATGCAAATGCTTTGCTAAAACAACAACAAAATGCCGACAAGCAACATCAAAACAGTAATAAGCCGGCACAAACAGAGCAAGTGCTATTAACCCAATTAACGGATCTCACTCAAGCGCAAACAACATTACATAAAACGCAGCTTGAGACCAATACCATACTTGAGCAACACCATCAAAACGCTAAAGCACTGCACACCAAACAAAGCGAGTTAAGCGTATTGCAACAACAAGTTGAACAGTGGCATTTGTTAAATAAAGTCCTTGGCGATGCTACAGGTAAAACCATGCGTAATTTAGCACAAACACAAACGCTGAAAATATTACTGCACTATGCTAATACGCATTTGCACACGCTTAATAAACGTTATGAGCTCACTGCTATCGAGCAAACACTCGATATTGCTATTATCGACCGTGACATGGCCGACGAACAACGCTCTGTAAATACCCTCTCTGGGGGAGAGTCATTTTTAGTATCACTGGCACTTGCATTAGGGCTTGCCTCACTTTCATCAAACAAAGTAAGTATTAACTCTTTGTTTATTGACGAAGGGTTTGGTACGTTAGACAGTGAAACCCTCAGTATTGCAATGGATGCACTTGATTCATTGCAAGCGCAAGGGCGAAAAGTAGGGGTGATATCTCATGTATCACAGCTAACCGAACGCGTTTCCACTGTGGTTCACGTAGCGAAGAAACCAGGTGGTTTTTCTACCATCTCTATCATTTAAAGGATTGAAACTGTGCCATCATTTACACAAGACGAAGCCACTGAGTATGATTCACGAATCACTCGCCTAGTACCAGGTTACGATCTGCTTCATAGCTGCACTGCAGCACAATTGAGCGCCACACTTGACGATAATGCACATATTTTGGTTGTTGGCTCAGGTACTGGTAAAGACATTGCTCAACTGGCTGCTATAAACCCAACATGGCGTTTTACAGCACAAGATGTATCTATAGATATGTTAAACATAGGACAACAGCGCTTCTCTGATTTAGGGATCAGCGAACGAGTCAAAGTACATGTAGGCAGTATAGATGAATTAAACGATCCCGCTGATGCCGCGGTTTGCCTACTCGTTATGCATTTCTTAGCTGATAACGGCGACAAAAAGGACATGTTTAAGGCCATCGCTCAACAGCTAAAACCGCACGCTAATTTATACATAGCTGACTTAATGCGCCCTGAAACCACATTTGAGCGCGATGCTCAATTTACGCTGTGCCAACAGCTAGGTTTAACCGAGGTTGGAGTAGAGCGCATGAAACATAATTTTGAGCATGAGTTTTACCCGCTAGATCGCATTCGCTTAGCCGACCTACTCGACGAAACTCGCTTCAATATAAGTAAACTGTATTTTAAAGCCCTAGGCTTTAGCGGTTACGTTACGCAAAAACGCTAACTAATTAGCATTCATACCTAAGCATTTGCTGAGCCTAAGTAAATGCTTTTTACTCTCTACCCCCCAATTACTACTTTAACTCTGCCATGTGTTTTACGTTACCTATATCAGGTGTAAATAGCGCCACTTTAATGTATTGTAAACAACGCTTATTGAAGACATAAAAATTATAACAAGAAGGATCGACGATGAGAAAGCTCAAACGTTTTGCTTTAAGCTTATTAGCATTTAGCTTACCTAGCTTTGCAGTAACACTTGAAGATGTAAATCACGCTCACAAAGCTATTCAATCGCAACTTTACAGTGCAGATCCTCTCAACACATTAGACATAAATGAATTACAAAAACACATAGACACATTAGAGACCGTCAAACGTGAAATAGAGTTCGACGCAGCTAATTTCGCGATTATTTTAAATGCCCAATTGAGTGCAGCTGAACTCATTAATAAAAAGTATCATTTTAATGGCGAACCTATTGATGTATCGCAAGTTCAAGACTTCTTAGATGATTTAGACACCCTAAGTGAAGTAACAGACATCAAATTAAACAACCTCCAATATAACGCCGGACATATCGCTGCCCACCAACTGCAAAACAAAGGATTAGCCTACCGCTACTGGTCTGAGTGTGGAATAAACGGCCATGCAGGATGCATGAACATACTGGCAACTAGCTATGAATCAGGTGAATTTGTCGTAGAAAAAGATTTTCACAAAGCAGTAACTTGGCATAAACGCGTAGTGGCAACAGGTACTCGTTGGAATTGTGCAGGAGTTTACTCATCGTTGCGGCTGGCTATTTTAAGCAGTAGTGGCGTAGAAACTCATAAGACAACCGAGCACTGGTTAGAGCAGGTTACTTTGCTCCGTGAGCAGCGAATAGAGGAAAAAGGTGAGCCCGATGTATGTAGCCCTGATATGGAGTACATTGCACACTACACAATGAATGGTTTTGGGCAGAAATGGCTCGACAAGCTAGCATCAATAAATATGAATGGAGACAATATAACGCGAAGTGGCAGGGCAAGCTGGATAGCTGATTTTGACAAAGCACAAAGCCTAAACGTACTCATACCAACCTTAGATCTAATGTACGACGATGCCCGCCGCTGCTCAGCAATTGAAGAGTTTGCCCTTAAAAACAAAGGCAACAAGGTAGAGCTTGATTTGATTCACAGCTATATCTCAAACCTTGATCCAGAGCACTGTGCCCCGAACCAAGCAACGGTCATCCGTTTACTTAATTTAGCTGCACAATAACCACTTATTTAAATTCAGGAGGTTTAGCGCACTGTAAACCCCCATTACAGTTTTTTAGTGGCCTGTCTTAAAACTCTCTGCGCTGAGCTTCAACCCAAGCTCAGCTGCTTTATTGTAGGCATTTTTTAAAGATTGCTCATGACGTTCGTCATTAAACTCCTGATACTGAGAAGTGATTTCGAAAATCGTATTGGCACCTAAATATTTACTTAGCGTACGTAAATGCGGCACTAGATGACTCATATTCTCGCGAATACCCCCAACCTCAAACCCAAATTCTCCCGTAGAAGTCACGATAACGAGTGTTTTCCCCTCAAGCAAAGGTTGCAATGGAAAGTCTCCGCGCGATAGGTCAAAATCAAAGGTTTTGTTAATACGGATAACATGATCAAACCATGCCTTTAACTGCGCGGGCATACCGTAGTTATACATAGGTGACGAGATAACAATAATCTCAGCAGCCGTTATTTCTGCAATTAACTGATCGGATAGAGCCAATAACTGCTTCTGTTCGTCAGACTTTTTATCGTTGGGCGTAAACACAGCACCTATCCAATTTTGGGTGATAAAAGGGGGTGGATTTACACCCACATCACGATAAATATACTCATCTATAGCTTGATGCTTTGAAAAGCTATCGGTAAAACACTTAGCTATATTTTTAGAGATTGAATCATGGCTTGGGTTGTCGTTTTTAGCCGCTCTTACGCTTGCATCTATATGTAGTAGGGTAGTCATACTGTTTATCCTCGTAGTGAATATGATGCAATCATCTAACTAACAGCAGCAATTCACAAATGAGTTAACTTCAGCTATAAATAAGTTATACTCACCTATAATTTATTTTATCATTTGCCAATATTCCACATGCAAGTCTCATTACAAGCGCTTAAAGCCTTTGAATCAGCGGCACGTTTAGGCAGCTTTAAAGCCGCAGCTGATGAACTATCAATCACGCCAACTGCAATTTCACACCATATAAATAATCTTGAAAGCCGGTTAAATGTAGATTTATTTTACCGCCAAGTAAGAAAGATCACTCTCACTCCCACTGGTGAATACTTAAGTGCGGCCACAAGTGACGGTTTTAACCGCATCGACCAAGCACTGACAACAGTGCAAGCCACAGGGGCGACAGTTAAAATAAGCACCACCTCGTCACTGGCCGCCTTGCGCTTAATACCCGCATTGCAGGAATTATCTATAAACCAGCCTAATCTTGAGGTAGATATATCAACCAGTGAAGCCGTTGATAAACAATTACACACCTTACCGATCCGCTTTGGTCAGCAGCACAATATAAACGCAGATGACATTATTAAAACCGAACAATTTAATCTATTTGGCTCGCACAAAGCGGCAGATATCCCATGGCAAAATAACCCTGTTACGCTGTATACCACAAAATGGAAAAACAACGCCTTGAGTGAGCCACCACTTAAACAATGGCTTACCCAGAACAACTTAGATCCTGCTTTATTTATTATTAAAACCTTTGACCAAGAGCTATTTGGCATTCAAGAAGCCATGGCCGGCTCAGGACTGGTATTTTGTTCAACTACACTAGTGAAACAGCTATTAAACACTGAGCTACTTAAACATTTTGGTACACAGCCTGTGACATCCGAATTTTGTTACTACGTACCTAAAAAGCAACAATTTCAAACGCGCGATACCCGCTTAGTGTTAGAATGGGTAGAAGGGTTGCTAAGGTAGCGATTGTATATAACAACGTATTTTTTGAGGTATCCACAGCCATGTTTCAAACCCAAAGCGCAGTTTTATTTTCTCTGTTGGTCTTCACCAGCTTGTTTTATGGCTCAACAGTAAAGGCAGCGCAAAGCCTCACCCTTATCCAAGTACTGAGCGACAATACAAACGGGGTTGATGGACTAGCTAACCCCAGAAGCATCAAAACCAAGGCCGATAACACCAAGGTCTTTATTTCCAGCGGTGACGATAATGCAGTGGCTGTTTTCAACGCTGACAAGCATTTTAACCTTACTTTTAAGCGTCTATTTAAAAACTCGCCACCTACTTTTAAAGGCTTAGAAGGCGCGTCGGGATTAACTTACCTGCCAAAATATCGTCTAGTCGCTGTAACAGGGTTTTATACCCAAGCCACCTCAAGGTGCAGAATTCAGCGTTTCACAGNNTTGATTTTAACAATAGAACCACTATTACTTGCAATCAATGCCTTGCCTAAATCGTTTTTAATTCCAACTGAAACTAGCACCTTGAGGTGGTTTGGGTATATGGTGGCGCATTAACGCTATTTAATGAAATAGATAAAACCATTACCTATAGCCAGACGCTAAGTGATGGCCTAAGTTATAAAAACGTATTTACAGATAACACTATTTTAAAATCACCAGACACACTTGGCTTACTTGGCGCGTGGGAAGTCATTCACCCAGCAAGCGAAAAGCAGCTTTTAGTAGCAAGCTATATGAGCAATGCCATCTCAATTTTTGATGTAAAAGCAGATCATACAGTCGCATTTAAACAAAAAATAACACACGCAAAACCCTATGCCGATAGTTTGGGGAAACCTGTAAGCCTTGCGTTATCACCATCAAATAATGCGTTGTTCGTACTTGGTTATGAAAACCAATTAACTATTTTTGATAGGCAAACTAATGGAGCCTTATCTATTAAGCAAGTCATTGAACACAGTGAAAATGGTGTAATTCAGTGTCTCAATCCGCAAAAAATTGTGACTTCGTCAAATGGGCAGTTTTTATATATAGCATGCTCTGGAAGCCATTCAATTGTGGTATTACAAAAAGCACCAAATGGAAAATATCGTTTTATAGATGCTATCACTAACGCTGATATTGGAAATGATGGCTTAAAAGGGGCCAGCAGTTTAGCCATACCAAACAAGGGTGACACGCTTTACGCCGCAGGTGAGTTAGGAATTGGTTTGCATGTGTTTAACGTACAAAAAGATGGAAAGATCGCTTTGAAAGAGTCTTTTTATAATGTTGGTGAGCAAAAATTAAAGGGAGTCTCATCACTGACTCTCACACCTGATAACCGACATTTATTGGTTGCAACAGGGAAGGGCAACTCGCTTATAATTTTTAAGCGACAATAGTGAACCAGTCATAGATTACTAGATACCAAGTAAGTTACATTTTAGCTTAAAAGATAGGTGTTCTATGAGCAAAGGAAAACGATAAACCTACGAATTTAAACTGTGCGACACATTTAGTCTAAAGATAATGAATTGCGAAAAGAGTCATTTGTATCACAAGAATAAAAATAGAGAGCATAATAGGTCGACGACAGCTTTTTATTAAACAGTTTCAAACAGCTTAGTTTATAGGGCTTACATTCCTTAAAGTGAAAAACTGCAAACAGGCTATATTAAGAAGAGATCGTCAATATCCTCAAAATAAATCACTCAAATACCCGCTAGCCCTCCTAAAAAATCATTCAAATAGCAAATTTTCTTTTATGAGAGCTTAAAGTAAGCAATTGAACCAAATTAGGAACTCAGATAAGGTTGTTCCTATCAGTAAATAAATTTAAAGCGAGTTAATCTGCAAGCTCGTATGTAGCAATATGAAATCAAACTTTATGCCTTTAGTCTTGTGTTTATTTAGTTTGGATAGCCTTTCAAAAGAAGACGTTAAATTCACAATATATGCGAATGATAGTGCTAATTCATTTATTGTCTCAGCAAAAGGTCAGACCGATATAGGCAATGAGTTACTTGGTAGTTGGTTAAAAAAAGCTTACGAGCTATGTGGTGCTAGAAAGGTAACCATTGAGCCAAATAATGGTCAACCTATTGTTCGCGATACAAGTTGTGGTGATGCAATAAAAATTAAAAATGGCACTCAACAATGTGAACTTACCAAAGCAAGTGTTTTTGGTAAGGTGTTGTGTGTAACTAAATAACAACAGCATAACCAAAGGAGCCAATACTGCTGGCTTGCGCTCCTAGTTACTAATTTTAACCTGCTATTTAGCGCCGATTAAACGAGCGCTACAAGGAGTTATAGTTGAGTACTCACATCATGGGTTTTATTGAAAAATCTAATAAGATATTGCTCTATCGCAGCAATAATTGTAATTTTTGCTATTGGTAAAGATGTATTCAGTGGCTTTTTTAAAAAAGATTACTCTGAACCAAAGGTTCAAGTCATTGATCATAGGAATGCCCACAAGGAAAAACCTAAGCTAGAAAAAAAATACGTTGGTCAAATTAAAGATGTGCATATCTTAGAGGTAACCTCGGATAAAATAATAGAAGAGCAATCTTATAATTCAAATGCATAAATGATGGTTGTTTCATCCTCACTGAATTTAAGTAGTAATGCAGTCAATTTGATGTTTACTAAACCTGGTGAAAAGAATCTCTTATTATTTGAAAATAATGCGCTAATTGTAGACTTTTCACCAACTCAATCAAAAGAAACAGAATAAATATTTTAAGTAAAAATATTTATTCTGTTGCACGAAAAGATACGAACAAAGATGGTTTTTTAAACCAAAATGATATGAAAGAGTTGTTGGTTTCTGAATATGATGGCTCAAACTTAAAGTCTGTTATGAATAATATTGAAGGCTATCAAGTAATCAAGAATGAAATGCTTTTGATTTATACCAATACGAAAAGTGAGACGCTTTATTATACTTTTGATGTCTTATCCGGTGAGATAATCAAGCTTGATACAAGCTTAAAGCTATAAGGCATTTAAAGCTAAGCAGAAGAAACGTAGATCACATCATGTTTTTTGCGTTTTTCTATTGAAATGAGTGAAAGTGGGCCGCGACCTGTCTTTACCGCTTTCTTTTTGAATGGCTATACATGGTATATTTTAACCTATAGACACTGTTAAACCGCCAAATTAGCCTAATTATTTGTTGTCTAAATTAGTTTCACTGTACCCGGCCTACTTTTTGTAGCCCCTATTATAACTTGCTTAAAAAACCACACTTGGAGGCAGTTTTTACGTGACTCTTTTAAGAAGCTCAGCATTTAAGAGTTAACAGTCAGTAATTATAATGTATTAAGTGCTTATTGGTTATAGTCTCATTTTATAAGGATATTTTGTAAACCTCTGCATCTAATTAATAGATGACTGCAATCGCTTTAAAGCATTGCTTACACCTAGTTTTCCAACATAAATCAGCTATATTGAATCTATTAAATAACCGTCAGTTACAGTTTCCGATTAAATTTTATTTTCTTAGGCAGGGACAAACATGAGTAATTCTAGTGCAGGTAAATGCCCAATAATGCATGGCAGCAACACACAATCTTCTAAATCTAATACTGATTGGTGGCCAAACGCATTAAACTTCGACATTCTTCACCAACACGACACAAAAACGAATCCATACGGCGATGATTTTAATTACGCTGAAGAGTTTAAAAAACTAGACCTTGAAGCGGTTAAAACCGATTTAAAAAACCTTATGACGTCGAGTCAAGATTGGTGGCCAGCTGACTGGGGTCATTATGGTGGCTTGATGATCCGCATGGCTTGGCACTCAGCAGGGTCTTACCGTTTAGCAGATGGACGTGGCGGCGGTGGCACCGCGAATCAACGCTTTGCACCGTTAAACTCATGGCCCGATAACGCCAACCTAGATAAAGCACGACGTTTACTTTGGCCTATCAAGAAAAAATATGGCAATAAATTATCCTGGGCTGATTTAATTATTTTGGCCGGTAACATGGCCTACGAATCAATGGGTTTAAAAACCTTTGGATTTGCCGGTGGCCGCGAGGATATTTGGCACCCTGAAAAAGACGTGTATTGGGGCGCTGAAAAAGAGTGGCTTGCACCAAGTGATGAACGTTACGACAATGTCGAAAAACCTAGCACCATGGATAATCCATTAGCGGCTGTCCAGATGGGCTTAATTTACGTTAACCCGGAAGGTGTCAATGGAGAGCCTAATCCACTTAAAACTGCTGAGCAAGTGCGTGAAACCTTTGCCCGTATGGCAATGAATGATGAAGAAACCGCAGCACTTACTGTAGGTGGTCATACTGTAGGTAAAACTCACGGCAATGGCAGTGAAGACAATTTGGGCCCAGAGCCTGAAGCCGCCGATGTATTTGAGCAAGGTCTTGGTTGGAATAACCATAAAACACGCGGTATCGGGCGTGACACTATGACATCAGGCATCGAAGGCGCGTGGACCACACACCCAACTAAGTGGGATAATGGCTACTGTTACTTACTTTTAAACTACGAGTGGGAGCTGACTAAAAGCCCAGCAGGTGCGCACCAGTGGGAGCCTGTAAACATTAAAGCAGAGGATAAACCCGTTGATGTTGAAGACCCGTCAATTCGTTTAAATCCGATAATGACCGATGCCGATATGGCAATGAAAATGGACCCTGAATATCGTAAGATCATTGAACGTTTTTATAATGATTTCGAATACTTTAGCGACGTATTCGCTCGCGCTTGGTTTAAACTCACTCACCGTGACCTAGGACCTAAAGCCCGTTACTTAGGTGCTGATGTACCAAGTGAAGATTTAATCTGGCAAGACCCAATCCCAAGTGTCGATTACACCTTATCAGATTCTGAGATTGCAGAGCTAAAAGCTAAATTACTAAATTGCGGCATTAAAGCGAATGACCTGATCAGCACTGCATGGGATAGTGCCCGCACTTACCGCGGTTCAGATCACCGTGGTGGCGCTAATGGTGCACGTATTCGTCTAGCCCCTCAAAAAGATTGGCAAGGTAATGAACCAGAGCGCTTGGCAAAGGTATTAGCTGCACTTGAGCAAGTACAAGCAGGTTTAAGCAAACCAGTTAGCTTAGCCGACCTAATTGTTCTTGGTGGTACAGCCGCCGTAGAACAAGCAGCTAAAGCAGCTGGGGTAGATATAACAGTACCGTTTGCACCAGGACGAGGTGATGCCACTGACAAAATGACTGATGCAGAATCGTTCGATGTATTAGAGCCAACTCATGATGGCTTTAGAAACTGGTTAAAACAAGACTACTCTGTATCAGCTGAGGAGTTACTGTTAGAGCGCAGCCAGCTAATGGGCTTAACCGCTCCTGAAGTGACTGTATTAATGGGTGGCATGCGCATGCTTGGCACTAACCACGGTGACACTCAGCACGGTGTATTTACAGATAATGTAGGGACTTTAACAAATGATTTCTTTGTTAATTTAACTGATATGAACAACCGCTGGGAGCCTACCAGCAAAAGTACCTTTAATATCGTTGATCGCAGCACTGGTAATACTAAATGGACGGCAACCCGTGTTGACTTAGTGTTTGGTTCAAACTCTATTCTAAGAGCCTTAGCCGAGTTTTACGCGCAAGACGATAACAAACAGCGTTTTGTGCAAGACTTTGTAAAAGCGTGGGTTAAAGTAATGAACGCCGACCGCTTCGATATTTAAGCCTTAAAAGCTTTTTATTAAAGCACTGAGCTCATTTGAAGAACAGCGCGAGAGTTAACATTCTCGCGCTTTTTTATTCCTCGCTAGCTACACACCGTAAATCTCCACCTTATTTTTGGCTAAAAAACCATAAACTTTTAAATGCTGATTCGTATTGCTAGCTCCATAGCTTGTTTGTGAGTGTTTGCCAATAACTCCTGATGGCAATAACTACAGCCGTAGTTTACAGGAGTGTCCAATACTAACTTCAAATTGGCCACTTGATATATTCATTAACCTTATAAAAACATAGAATAAATCATTTGAATAGACTACATTGCTATTTGCTTACATCGTAGTTGCCACAAGTTTAAATGGAACTTTTGTTAAAGAATCATAAAAACCAAAATATAGCTTAATTAATTTAACCTGTTTTAAATAAGTAGCAAAGCCGCGACAAGTTTTTGTCGCAACAGTGTTGTATCATTTTGGATAACTATATTAAAAGTTGAAAGCTTAATTAGCACTAAAAATATATAAAGGGAACACATATGGATTGGGGGTTAATGGGGCCAGAAAAGGTCATTTCTCAAAGACGAACACGAACGTTAGGTTTAAGCTCTATAGTACGTAAATTTAACGATTTAGCAGTACCTGGGTTAGGTGGGGTAAAATATGCCAAAACTGTCTTTCTAGCTTGTTTAGGTATTGATGTTGCTGAAACAGTAAGGCAAACAGGTAAGCAAGTTACAAATATTCAAGTCACTAACGCTATCGAAGCACTTGCTTGCCATTTAGCATACTATACGAATGACTGGCGTGCGGATAATCGCCTAAGAGGCAGAACTAAATTAAATAGCCCTGTAGATTTAACCTATAAAACTTTCAGCAGCAATAACTTCTATGTGACTCAGCCAATGCGCATGAGCACAGTACAAGCATTACCAGGTTTAGGGTTCGTTGAATCTAAAGGTGATCGATTCAATAGCTTTAGCTTAAGCCAGCAAGGTAGAGACTTTATAGATGCTGCTTCTATGGGTTATAAATGCCATAAATTAAATATTACAGCGTTTTTAGCAAGGTGGGTCAAAAACGAAAAGCAGCTGCCTTCCTCTGAAACATCAAGCCATAATAATTTACTTTATGTACTTTCTCCGATAGTGCGTTTAGAGCAACATGCCTTAAATGTATTCACTCAAGCTTTATTGTCAGGTGAGCCTCAAAATGTCAGTAGAAGAAAAGGTATACTTGAGTGGGCAAAGTCAAATGACCTTCACAACTATGTTGATTGGACAAGGCCACCTTTCATAGAAGAAACTCATTTTGATGACTTAAAAAGTGGTGCTTTGTTCTTTTCTCTAAGAAATAAATCATTAGATTTACTTAATATGATTGAAGCCGAAATTGCGCCTTTGAACCCACCAAAACTTGACCTTACAACACCTCTTTTAGAAAGTATTTGTAAAGCTGTAAATAAATTAAAAGTGGCTGCCAATGATTTTCTAAGTCTTGAACATGACCCAAGCATAGGAAAAGAAGCCAACCATTTCGCAAAACAATGTATGCAAAGTGATGATGTTAGTATTCTCAAGTCACTGTTAGAAAGGGATGAAGTTGTACTTCGCTGCAGAGGCACTCATGTCCTTCCCGCTGCTGCATTTGGTAAGCCTGAAACTGTGAACAATGAAAAAGTTGAAGACTCTTCACTATTTCCACACGATATTTCGTTTCGAGTTTGGAATATGTACGCGCTTAATCAAGACTTTGAAAATAAACTGGATCAATGGTTAGAGCCAAAAGGTGATAATGATGTGTAAGAAACTAGCGCTATCACTAGCGAGTTATTTTACCGCCCCAAGAAACTACAAAGGTGAGTTTGGACTTATAACAGGCTACTCCGCTGACGCTGAATTCTTTAATGATGCGTTAGAGAAGTTCACCCTAAATATGAAAGGGCAACGGGCTTATCAAGGTGATATTAGCCTTGCATTAATGCTCGACCCAAATCACGCACAAATTTCACCAATTACATGCCCTGGCTTACTGCATTTACCCTTCAAACATGATGCTAATAAACCTTTTAACTTATTGCACAGTAAAGTTGCGCTATTAATATTTAAGGCAATCGATACTGATGAGCACCTTATTAGGTTAATTGTTTCAACAGGTAATTGGACTAGGCAAACACTTGAAGACAGTTTAGATCTTGTATGGTCTATTGATGTTCAACTTGATAAGCAAGATGCTCAAGGTAATGCAGACATTGCTAGTGCTTATCAATTTTTAAATGATGTTATTAGCCATTTCGATATCGCTATTTTGAGAAATAATGACACTAAAAAGCGACTATCTAACACCCACAAGAAATATGAGAAATTCCACAAGCTGCTTGATGACATTAAAATTGAAAAATACATAAAACCTCGATTTTTTGATAACCGCTCAACATCATTACTTGATCAACTCCCCACTTTAGTAAAGCACCATTGCAATGATAAAAAACGTAATTATTTGACTTTAGGCTCAGGCTTCTATGAAGGTGGCTCAAGCTCTGAAGTTCCAAGTGTTATTGCTCTTATCAACCAGCGCTTAAGTGATGAAAGCCTGCTAACAAAAAATGTAGAAAAAAGCATTGTAGTTAGTCAGCACGCTTGTCAATCAGTAGCAAGTAGCTTACCTAGTTTGCAAAGAGATAATTGGCAAGTCTTAAAGGCATATGATCCTCTATATCAAGATGGTCAAATGCAGCGCAACTTGCACGCAAAGTTTATTTTCTGTGCAAAAAAATCAGAAAACGAAGATGCTTGTAAAAGAGCATGGGTGTACTTAGGATCAGGTAATTTAACAGCTCCAGGTTTTACTCAAAAAGCGTCCAAATTTGGAGGTAACTTAGAGGCAGGAGTCGTGTTCAATGCAAAAGGGACTACTTGGCATGGGGAGGAAAACCACGAAACCGCTTTGAGCTTAAAGTTACCAGTTTGCTTTGATAGCGAATATTTAATTCCTGAAACAGCTCAATTAAATGCAGGCTGCGACATGCCTGAGCATGAAGCTGAACACATATCTCTACCAATTACATACTTTATACTTGAAGAACTTGAAAATGATACATACGCTTTAATACCAAGCACGCCATTTAAAGAAGTATTTAGTATTGTATGCGCAGGAGCTGACAAGTTCACATTAGAATCTGAAGAAAGGCTACTTTGGTCCGGAAAAGCACCAAGGCAGCTTACCGTTTCCTGGCTAGATAATGGCACCACACACACAGCAGATATTCCCGTTATTGATGAGTATGGCCGAGTAGCAGCAACAGAGCTACCTGAGCTCGCATTGGATGATGCCTGGTATATATTTAGCTCTTTTCCACTACTGCCAAGCTCAGATGCTGAAGATTCCAATGGTGAAGATATTACCGAAGAAAGCATATCAACAGGCGCTGAACTCGATGTTAGAATAGATAAAAGCTATTCAATCAACTCAATGATGACATTGATAGAGCTTATTGCTGAAAAGCAAACACACGTACTAGAAAAAGACTGGTTGCAATGGTGTATTCGCTTAGAGCAAACATTTTCTCAACTAAAAAATAACTCAGCTTTTTTATTCTTCAAAGAGATAGCTATCAACCCCCTCTCAGCGTTATGGCAGCCGCCATTTAGACCTAGTTATGCAGAATCAGCCGCCACTGAATCAGGGGCTCAATATGAAAAAGTGCTAAAACGAATAGAGCAAAAAGTAGGGTTAGTGACATTAGCAAGATTAGGAGAACAGTAATGAACTTTAAAGGTTGGGAGCAAGTTTCTAATATCATTACAGATTCCTTAGAGAGCAATGAAATGTTAAATGAGGGCCAAAAACTTAGTGTCCACAATTTGATTAAAACATTGCCCAAGTCTGGCGCAATCATTGCTGATGAAGTAGGTATGGGTAAAACGCGAATTTCTGTTGAGCTTATTAATGCTGTTAAAAAAGCCGGTGGCCGAGTATTAGTTGTATTGCCTACAACACTCGGGTTTCAATGGCAAAATGAGCTTGAAGACAGAGACAAGCACTTAAAACCAAAACCTATTATACGAAGTTTATGGGGATTTCTTGACGCATATAAAGAGGAAGAAACCGCAGAACCATGGGCAAATGAGAGTGTTGTATTACTTTCGCAAAATTTTGCTAATTGGCGATTAGGTGTAAGTTCTAAAGCTGATCGCTGGGCCTTATTACCTGAAATTTACGGTCAATACCATAAAGCTCATAATGGCAGTGTTCCTAGAGGTTATCATCAGCGTTCAGATTTAGTATCTTGGGAAGCTGAAGTATGTGCGAGAAACATAGTTAACCATGCCGATAAACTACCTAAAAAACATGTAATCAACAAAACCCTAAATTATGTGATTAATAATTTCAATTGGGGTATGAGTGGTTTTGATGGGAATGTTTTTTCAGCTGGCAGTGAGTATCGAACACTACTAGAAAAAGCAGTAGGCCTTGGATTAGGAGCATTTGATTTAGTGGTGATAGACGAAGCTCACAAGAGTAGAGGCGAAACGAGTAGCTTAAGTACCATTTTAAATAATATCGTATTAAAAACTGAATCAACCCGTAACCTTGCTATGACAGCAACACCTGTTGAGCTAGGTGTTGGACAGTGGGAAGATATGCTCAGCAGAATAGATCTGCCAAAAGAAAATCGAGATAAAATCCTAGAGATCGTTAAAGAATATGCGCAAATAGTTTCTAAACTAAAGCAAACTTGGCGCTCAGATCCTGTTATTCGCCAGCAATTTAAAGAAACATCAACTAAATTCCAGCAGGTTTTATCACCTTACTTGTTTCGAAGAGATAAGCGTCAAGATGACACCATAAAGGCCTTTAATAAGGTGTCGGGTTTACCTATAAATGCTTACCGTAAACAATTGCCCGTAAATGTAGAAATATCAGGTCTTTCAACTGAATGGAAAAAGATAGTCTGTGCAGTTGAAGGGCTTTCTGCATCATCTATTATGCAAACAGACTCAACATCTAAAAGAGCCAGACTAACACTAGCAAATGGTCATGGTATCGCAGGCATAATCGACAAATCAATTAACTCATCAATAGATGATGATGTGTTAGAAATTGAAAACGTTACTTTACCAAGCAAAAAAGAACAAAGAGCTCAATGGTGGCAATCAATTATTGCTAATTCATATCAGTCTGGTGAAGAATCACTTTATAGCCACCCTGCAATTATTAAAGTCATTGAAGAGATTGAAAAAGACTTAAGTAAGAATCAAAAAGCCCTCGTTTTTGGTAAGATGACTAAACCAATGCGCGCGTTAGTAAACCTACTAAATGCCCGAGAAATGCTAAGATCACTTCAGCAAGAAAAATATTGGCCCCAAAGTAAAATTCATACCTCAGCGGAAAATAGCGCTGAATCGGAAGAGTTAGCCGCTCTGGCTGCACTTAAGCAGCTTAAACTTTCTTGGAGTATTGAAGAAGTTAATCAGAAACTTGCAAAGCAATACAACCAACATACTTATAGAATTGATAAAGCAAAAAATACTCTAGTTGAACGTATTGAAGAAGCTAAGGCTAACGTTTTTGATGCAAGAACTTCAGCTTTATTTTATGCTTTTAAAGTAACTGTCGATTCAAAAGAGTCTGATCAAAAAGCAAACCTTATGAGCTTTGCGAATGCGATTTTTGAGTTAATAGATAAAGAGGGCTTTGATTTATCTGCACTTGAGCTTGCTCAAGGCTTTAAAGACTTAATGAATGTAGTAACAGCTAAAAATGAAGGTGATGAGAATGGAGATGGAGAATTAGACCCTGGGGAAGCAAATAACTTATGGAAAGTCATCACTCAACGTGTTGCTAATGAGTTTACTCATGTGCGCGGTGGTATGGCACGCCTAATGTACGGTGGTACCGAAGCACATAGTCGAAGGGTTATGCAACTAGGCTTTAATCGCCAGAATAGCTTCCCTAAAGTTGTTGTAGCTCAATCAGTAGTAGGCCGCGAAGGCTTAAACTTACATCAGGCATGTAGAGTTGTCTACCTACTTCATCCTGAATGGAATCCAGGTGTTGTAGAACAGCAAATAGGTCGTGTAGATCGTCTTGGCTCAAGGTGGCAAAGAGAATTCGAAGCTAGCCAGTATGAAGAGAAAGAGCTGCCATTTATCGAAATTAAACCTGTCATTTTCAAAGGGACTTATGACGAATATAATTGGCAAGTACTGGACGCAAGGTGGGACGAGCTTCGTTCGCAGTTACATGGTGTGATTTTACCTGAATCAGAAAGAAGTAATGGTGACGAAATGTTATATGACGAGCTTTGTAAAGCGGCGCCAAACTTTACGCCGCTTGATGTTAAGTAACAGATTTGGGTTGAAGAAATACATTTTTTCGTTGGTTTCTTTGCTCTCTACCCAACCTACGCTTTGTAAACCCCCGTTACACTTTGATCAAAAAAGCCGCACACTCATAATTAGTATGCGGCTTCAGTATTTTACTTTTTTAAATCGATTACTTAGTTAGTAAGTTCTTTTCAAAAAACTCGGCCATCATAGTGTGATAGTGCAGGGCGGTGCCTTTACCTTCACGTAGGCTATGTGAGCGGTTTGGGTATGAGAAAAACTCAAACTGTTTATTGTGCTTAACAAGTTCGTCAATTAAACGCTCTGAGCCTTGGTAGTGCACGTTGTCATCACCCGTGCCGTGAATAAGCAATAGCTTACCGGTTAAGTTTTTAGCAAAGGTGATAGGCGAGGTGTTATCGTAGCTCTCTGGATCGGTATTTGGGTTACCCGCATAACGCTCTTGGTAAATAGTGTCGTATAAACGTATATCTGGCACGGGCGCTGAGGCAATCCCTACTTTAAATTTATCACCATGGCGGAATAATAAGTTAAGCGTTGAACTACCGCCACCTGAATGTCCCCACACGCCAACGCGGTCGGTATCTATTACATCCCAACGTTTGGCCATCGCATCGAGCGCGTCTACTTGATCTTGCACGGTGATTGAGCCGATTTTTTTATAAATCGATTTGCGCCAATCTCGGCCTTTAGGTGCGCGAGTACCACGGTTATCAACCGATGCCACAATAAACCCTTTTTGCGTTAATAGTGATTTATACAAGTAGCTATTGCCTTCATAGCAGTCTTGTACTGTAGAGCCCCACGGTTCGCCGTATACGTAAAAAACTATCGGGTATTTTTTACTTTTATCCATGTTCTCTGGGAACATAATGTAGCCGTCAAGCTCAGTGCCGTCTTGCGCATTCACTTTAAAAAACTCATGGTTTGGTAAGCTTTGCTCAGCTAACTTTTCTTTTAGCTCGTTATTTTCAACTAAGGTTTTTACATTAGTGTGATCGTTCACGTTAATGATTTGCTTTGTGGGCGGTGTGCCAAATTTAGAATAGCTGTGCATTGCCCATGAGGCATCCTTAGACATGTAATAGCTGTTAGAGCCTTCAAACTCAGCAGGGGTTACACGCACAGGTTTGCTACTGCCATCAAGTGGCGTGCGATATAAATAGCGCTGACCTGGATCGTTTGGTGAAGCAATAAAATACATCACGTTTTTATCTTCATTGATAGTGAGCATATCAACAATATCGTAATCGCCAGGCGTTAGGTCAATAATGCTTTTGCCATCGCGCGATACACGGTAAAGATGACGCCAGCCGTCACGTTCGCTGTGCCAAATAAAGAATTTGCCGTCTTTTGACCAATTGGCTTTATAAAACCATTCAATAAAGGCATCATCTTTGTCTTCTAAAATTTTAGTCAGTTGCTGCTTTTGCCAATCAAATAACCACACCTTGTTGTGACTTTGTGGGCGGTTTAAATCTTGGATCATTAACTCATTCCCAGTGCCTGCCCAGCTAATACGCGGAATGTATCGATCGCGATTGTCGCCTTCAAGCTCAGCCCAACGGGTTTGTTTGTCGCTAAGGCTTACCACACCAACACGTACTGCTGAGTTGGTTTCACCGGCTTTAGGATACGGAAATGTTTTGAGGGTAGGGTAGAGCTCATCAGTGTTGTTGATCATAGTGAAAAATTTAACGTCACTGGTATCAAGCTGCCAATAAGCGATTGATTTGTTATCTGGACTCCAACGAAAGCCATCAGCAATAGTGAATTCTTCTTCGTAAACCCAATCAAAGTTGCCGTTAACAATGGTGGCGCTGCCATCGGTGGTAAGCGCTGTTACATCGTGACTACCAACCGCTTGCATATAAATATTGTTATCGCGCACGTAAGCCACTTTTGAGCTATCTGGCGAGAACTTAGCAAACATGAGCTTAGTTGGCTCAACATCCAAGCCACCTAATTGCTGTAATTGATTGGTCTCAAGATTGAGTAACCAAAAGTCTCCGCGGCTGCGTGAGCGCCAAACTTGCTCGCTGTTGGTAAATACCATCAGCCATTTACCGTCTTTTGACCATTGGTAGCTTTCGATTGCTAGCGGCTCTTCAGCGCCTTCTGGGTGTAGCTTTTCAAACTCAACCAGAACTTTGCGACCCGTGCCATCGGCGTTATAAAATACAATATCGTTACCTTTTACGCCGTGCTCTTTTTCATCATCGGCTTTGGCATTATCAGCGTCGTCTTTTTTATCTTTTTCGCTTTCACGTTCTTCAAGCACGGTGTAGCCAGTGCCATCATCAAGCCATTTAAAGTAAGTGCTACGTTGTGCTTTAAAGTATTTGTCTTTATAGATTTGCTCAAGGGTAAGTGGGTTACTTACTTGGCTCATAGCTGTATTCCCAGTGGTATTTTGCGTTACAGTGCAACCTGATAACGAAAGCCCGGCGATTACCGACAGTACTAAAGCCGAGGATTTAAGTAGTTTCATGTGGAGATCCTAAAGTAAGGTAATGCTTTTGTTATTGTTAAAGATGTCTTGCAATAAGCTTACTTTAGCAAACTTTCCCACTTAATAGTTTATAGCTTATCGCAAAGATCTATCCATCTGCCTCAAGTATTGCATGCAATATACAAAGCTAGCAATTCTTTTTACTTAACAACCACACGAGCGCATTAGCAGGTTCAACGCCTTTAATACCATTTTCAATACGTTGGCACTTTAGTAACTGAAGAGTATAACTACAGTGATAATGATCAAACACTTCTTGAGCACTCACGCTGTAAGGCGTGCCATCTCGTTTAGATTGGTCATAGATACAGCAAATTAGCAGTTGTGGTGCATTATTGGTGATACTTATTAAATGAGCTGTATATCTCTTTCGTAACTCGAAAGGTAGCGCAACTAAAGCTCCGCGGTCGTATATTGCATTAATCTCTCCAATTAACTGAGCCGTTAAAGCGAAAATATCCCCTACCCAAATGGCCAAAGTACCTGCCTTATAAAGTTTTAGCTCACCATGGTGAGTGACTGTTGCTGTTAAACACAATGAATCAAACAGTTGTATGATTGCACTTTCGCTTAATTCCACTCCCACAACATTAAACTTGTTCTTTAGTAGCCATGCTATATCGTTTGTTTTACCACATAAAGGCACAAACACTCGCCCATTTTGCTTTATGTTTAAGTTAGTAAAATAACGGTTTAAAAAAGGATTTACTTTTTGCTCATGAAAACCAATATCATTATCCTGCCATCGTTTTAGCCAGTAGTTAATCGACATAGTAATACCTCACATCAAAGTTAATAAAAGCGCGCTAACATAAAGGCCAACACCAAAAACACAATGTGATAAACAGCTTTTAACTCTCGCTAAAAAAGGCTTTTTAGCGTTACTTGCAGCAATACCTAAACCCAAGGCTGGTTGCATTATAAAAAAAGGAAAACAAACAGTCAGAAGGCCAAAAAATAAAGCATGGAAAAGCTTTGGTGAGGAGAGCCAATCGCTGGGCACTAAAAGTAAGAAAACCAAGGCAAAAATAACTCCAATAAAATAATGTACACACCAACCTATTAAGCACTCTTTGTTTTGTGCTTCAGCTTGGCTAATTGATGCATGCTTAAACAGGCCATAACGCATTAAACTCACCCACCGACCCACTAAGCAAAAGTTTAGCGACGATACTGCAAACACTTTTGCGAGTATTAAACTCCACACATCGAGCAATACAGTTGCTCCCACCCCAATAACAATCGCTGTAGTCCAACCAATACTTTCAAACATTAAAATAACCTTGTCGCAAGAAAACCGAGCACCAATGATATAGACTTACAAAAAAGTAAAATATAAAGCTTTGATCAAGCTTAAATTGCAAAAGTGGAATTATGTTAGACGATATAGTGTTATTTGTGCACATAGTGCAACAAGGTGGCTTATCTCAAGCTGGGGAGTATTTATCGCTCCCTGCGGCAACCGTTACAAGGCGCTTACAACGTCTTGAATCCCGACTAGGGCAAAAGCTGCTGCATCGCTCTGCACGTCAATGCACACTGACTCAACAAGGAGAAGTGTATTACCAAAGCTATGTAAGTTTAGTTGAGCAATTTGAACAAACCAGCCATCAACTCAATCAGCAAAAAGAGCAACTAAGTGGTAAACTTAAAGTACTTGCACCACTTAATATTTGCCATGGCTTTTTAAAACCAATGTGGTTGGCATTCACAAAAGCGTACCCTGATATTCAATTAGAGCTAATTTTGAGTAATCAGTTAGAAGATATAATAAAAAGCCAAGCCGATTTAGCACTACGTATAGGCCCCCAAGTTGACTCGTTATTACAACAAAAAAAGATCGGACAAGCTGATTCTATTTTAGTGGCCACCCCAAGCTATTTAGCGAATAGCCCTAAATTAGAGGAGCCAAGTGACCTTAAACAACACCGTTTAATTGGCACTACTCTGAGAAATAAATGGCCACTTACCGATAGCAAAACTCGCACCAGTTACACACACATGTGCCGTTTTAGTAGTATTTATAACGATACCGGCTTTGTGAAGTATCAACTATGTGACCATCAAGGAGTTGGCTTACTGCCGCGCTTTGAAATTATAAACGAGCTTAAAACTGGGGAGTTAGTCAGAGTTTTACCTGCTTGGCAAAGCCTGCCAAGGGAGATTTTTGCTATTTGGCCAAGCGGTCGTTTACTTAGTAAAAAAGCGGTTTGTTTACGTGATTACATACATGAATTTATACAACAGCAGCTACTAGAGGGCTAAGTATTTTTATGCCACTGATATTCCATTTGCTTTGCTGTAAGCTCTGCATGTTCAGGGCTTATTAACTGCTCAACTAGCGCCAGGCTCATATCAATTCCCGCAGAAATACCGCCTGAGGTGGTAAATTTACCTTGTGACAGCCAACGCTTATTTGCGATCACATTTAGGGTTGGAAACATATTGGCTAGATAGGCTTGATCTTCCCAATGTGTGGTAACCGTTAAACCGTCTAATAAACCTGCTTTTGCTAGTAAGAATGCTCCGGTGCACACTGATGCAACGTGCTTTGCTGAATCAGCTGTTTGTTTTATCCAACTAATTACTTGAGGTTTAGTTAATTCAGCAGTGTGAACGCCGCCAACCACTATGAGTAAATCTATTGCCGGATGATCAACAAAACTGTAATGGGGGTTTACAGTAAAGCCTGCACGGGCAATTACTGGCGCGGCGTGCTCTGCCACCAAAAATACCTGCCAGTTATTATTTGCCAAACGTTTAGCAGCACTAAACACTTCAAATGGGCCTGAAAAATCCAGCACCTCTGCATCATCATAAATATATATACCAATGTTCATTACGTACTTCCGTTGTTAACTCACTTTATTTGCAGCAAACATTAGTTTCAGCCATCTCAAATCTTTTGCTTCTAAATTTGCTTGCCTATGGAGTGAGGGATCATCGTAAACCTCTTTATAAACGTGGCAAATAGCTACTTCCGTTAGCTCACGCCACTTATCATCTTTGAACTCGGGTAAGTCCCCATCCGCTAAATTAAAGCTGGAAAGCGGATCGTGTTCAGCCTCTGTTGTTCTGAGAGTAAGGTCGAGCTCTTGTAGAATAGGATTGATGACCTGCACCGTGTTTGCTGCTTCAAATTCATCAATAATTGTGTTTTGCGCTGCATTAATTTCTTTTTTAAGCTGATAACGAGACAGCTTATCTGCAGAAGCACGCAATCCATACTTATTGAGTAAGCCTGTTATGCTAGGTAACACTGCTTTAGCTGCGATACCAGCACCTACGATAGGATTTACAATAGCAGCTAGGCCACCCACCAACAACATACCATAAGTGAGCTTTCGGTCTAATTCATCAATATTATTTGCCAACTCCTGCAAAGTATTGGTTTTTTCCTTTGCTTGTTCACGCATTATTTCATCGGTGCTGTGTAACATATATTGGCGAAGACTCGCTTCTGCATGTTCATGAGCAAAGTGAAAAACACGGCGCTTTGGTAGATTATTTACTTCAGGCACGCCTTTAGGTAAGCATCGCATGGTATGCAGTGCAAATTTATATTCTGATAACTCAAAAGGAATGACAAAGTAATGTTTCTCATCAAATGAGGTTGGGGTTTTATTACCAAAACGCTCCAAAGACATAAAAATAGGCAGTCCGTTGAGCTTTTCTGTGACTAAGACCACTCCTTTGTTAAGCTCACCTATTAGTTGCTCCGACGTCGACTTTATTGCAGCTATTCCTTTGTTTAGCAGGTTCTTCATGCGGATGTTAATCCAGCTCTAATTGCGCCCGCTCGACGCTTTCTTTAGGTAGTTCTTTTTGAACTGATACACCAAGCTCTTTAAATTCAGAGGCTTGTTTAATTAAGTTGCCTTTACCACGGTATAACTGAGAAAACGCTTTATCGTAGCTTTCTTTGGCTTTATCTAGCTGCTTACCAACACCTTCCATACTTGATAAAAACCCATTGAGCTTGTTGTAAAAACGCTCAGCTCGGCTTGCTAGCTCTTTTGAGTATTTAGTTTGCTCTTCAAAACGCCATAACTGCTTAACAATATTTAAGCTAGTTAACAGGGTAGTGGGGGTGGCAACCAATATATTTTGCTCTATCGCTTGTTGGTAAATATCACTTTGATACTTAAGTGCTTCAACAAACGCAGATTCTATCGGCACAAACATGATCACCACTTCAGGTGAGTTAAGCCCTGGAAGGCGATCGTATGACTTACTAGCTAGCTCGTTAATACGCGCTTTTACAGCTTCCACGTGTTCTTTTATTGCGTGTTGTGCTTGCAGTTCGTCATCTGCATTTACAAAGCGAGTGTAGGCATTTAACGATGTTTTTGCATCAATAACTAGGTGGCGTCCTTGGGGTAAATACACGACTACATCTGGGCGCAGGCGACCATCTTCAGTATTAAACGACACTTCACGCTCATAGTCAGTGCCAGCACGCAGTCCTGCGCTGTCTAACACGTTTTCAAGCATGAGTTCACCCCAATTACCTTGGGTTTTCTTTTGCCCTTGCAACGCATTACTGAGCTTGTCAGCTTGCTCGGTAACGGCTTGGCTTTTAGCTTGTAGATGTAGTAGCTCAATCTTGAGTGCTTCACGCTGTTTTGAATCTTCGACGTGGATAGATTCTAGTTTATCTCTAAACCCTTTTAACTCACCTTGTACAGGTTTAAGCAACTGCTCAATGCTTTCTTGATTAAGGGTTTTAAACTGTTTTGATTTATTTTCTAAAATTTGATTTGCTAAGTTTTCAAATTCTTTTTTAAGCTGCTCTTTACTGTCGTTAATGTATTGTAGTTGCTGCTCAAAATGCATTTGCTTTTGCTCAAGCTCAGTACGCAGCGAGTTTAACTCAACATCACGAGTATTATACTCAAAGCGCAAGGACGTTAAATCAGCCTCCGCTTTTTGCCAATAATGATTATATTGTTGACTCTGTTTTTCTTGCTCAGTAAGGCGAGTTTTAAAGTATTGAGCTTCATCACGCTGCGCTAGATAGTCTTGCTCTAGCGACGCATGCTGGTCGAGTAAAGTGATATAGTGGGATTGCTTGTCATTAAGCTGCGTTTGCAATAACGCCAGTTCTTGCTGTTGTGTGCCTAGTTGTTTTAGGTAAGCCTTACGACGCACAGCGCTTATAGCACCAAAAATAACGGCACCTGTAGCAAAGCCAACCCCAACACTCACCCAATCAATATCTGTAAGTAACTGTATATACATAAATAAACTTAATTAATCAAAAGACAATTAATCATAGCGAATTACACGCGAGCAAGATAGTTGTTAAACAGCTTAGTCAAAGAAATGTCCAATAAAACAGTGTTTAACTGTGTAGAGGTTATTTAATTATTTTTTGAGGCATAAAAAAAAGCCAACCTAGTTAATGGGCTGGCTGATTATTACTAAAATTAGTAACAAATTTGGGAAATCAACATGATGCATGTGCAAACTGCAATTTAACTACATGCTTAATGATAGACATTAACGCTGAAAGTTAGTTCAAAAAATGTGATCTTTTTAGGCATAAAAAAACCAGCTCAATGTGAGCTGGTCAAAATTACTATTAATAAGTAACTAAATAGGGAAATCAACATGATGCATGTGCAAACTGCAATTTAACTACACGCACAATAATAGACATTAACGCTGAAAGTTAGTTCAAAAAAATGTGATCTTTTTAGGCATAAAAAAACCAGCTCTATGTGAGCTGGTCAAAATTACTATTAATAAGTAACTAAATAGGGAAATCAACATGATGCATGTGCAAACTGCAATTTAACTACACGCACAATAATAGACATCAACGCTAAAAGTTAGTTCAATTAAATCTGATCTTTTTAGGCATAAAAAAACCAGCTCAATGTGAGCTGGTCAAAATTACTATCAATAAGTAACTAAATAGGGAAATCAACATGATGTATGTATAACTGCAATTAACTACATACATATTAATAGACCACGGTTATTTTGATCAGTTCAATAAAATTTCATTATTTAATTAAACTCAACATTTGTTGCTCGTCGAATTGAGTGAAACTCATTGATTTATCAGTGAAAAGTGCATCAACCAATGCTTGTTTTTCTTGTTGCATCTTATAAACTTTTTGTTCTATCGAATTAGCCATAATAAGTTTATAAACGAATACAGGGCTAGTCTGGCCAATTCGGTAAGCACGATCTGTAGCTTGTTTTTCAACTGCAGGATTCCACCATGGATCAAAATGAATTACGGTATCTGCTTGCGTTAAGTTTAGGCCGGTACCGCCAGCTTTTAAACTAATTAAAAAAACCGATGTTGTACCTTCAGTAAACTGATCAATGACTTTATCACGATGGCGGGTTTGCCCAGTTAACAAGCTAAATGAAATTGCTTGGCTATGCAGTTGCTCTGCAATAATATCGAGCACTGAGGTAAACTGGCTAAATATAATGATTTTTCTACCTTGTGCTAGCATCGTGGGGATATGCTGGCTTAACCAATTTAGCTTGGCACTTTTAGCTTCAGTTTGAGCATCAATTAACTTAGGGTGGCAACATATTTGTCGCAATTTTAATAATGCGTCTAAAAACGCGAGTTTGCTCTTTTGTACACCTTGAGCAGCAAAAAGGTTTACCATTTTCTCTTCAAGTACATCTGTAATTGATTGGTACAATGCTTTTTGCTGTTCTTCAAACTCAAACTCTTTAACAAGTTCAGTTTTCGGCGGCAACTCTTGTGCAACCTCAGCTTTAGTCCGACGAAGAATAAATGGCATTATCAATGCTTTTAATTCATTTGCTCTTTGCACATCTGAATCACGTTCTATAGGTAGTTGAAAATGACTCTTAAAGTGTGATTGTGAACCAAGCAGTGAGCTCATTGCAAAATCAAGTAATGATTTAAGTTCAAACAAGTTATTTTCAATCGGTGTACCACTTAAGCACAATTTAAATGAGGCGTTTAAACGCTTTACTAATCGCGAAACCTGAGCGCTGTCATTTTTAATGTATTGGGCTTCATCAAGAACAATATTTTCAAAGTGAAGAGGTGTGTAATAGGCTATATCCCTTTTCAATAAAGGATAGGTTGTAAGGATACAATCAGCTTGCCCCAAATGTTGCAATTGTTCAACACGCGCTGAACCAAAGATAGTGGTGACTTTTATATTGCTAGCAAATTTAGTCATTTCATTTTGCCAATTACTAACAAGGCTAGTAGGACATACAATTAAAGTAGGGCCTGACTGAAGTGTTTGTTTACTACTGGCTAAAAATGCAATGACTTGAAGAGTTTTACCCAACCCCATGTCATCCGCTAATATTCCGCCCAGTTGATGACGTTTTAAAAAGTGTAGCCAGTCGACACCCTGCTGCTGATAATCACGCAGTTTCACTCCCTCATTTAAGTTTGGCTGTACAACCATAAGGGGAGGGTTTTCTGATTTTAACTCGTTAAGATAGTTGTCTAAATTACTATCATTAATAGTTACATTGATACAATTGAGTGCGACGAGTTCTGGCAAATAAGAAAGAGGAATAAGTAATTCATCACGCGTTTTTATAAACTCAAAGCGCTGGATAAACTCACAAAGCAGTTTGAAAACCTGCTTCTCTATTACAGCAAAAACCTTGCCTTGTTTAAAATAATAAAATAAGTCACTTTGGCGGTTTAATGATTGGTAATCAGGATTATCATTCAATACTAAGTTAGCAGCTTTGTATTTTGAGATCATTATTTTACTAACAACTTGATGCCCTTTGCCTCGTGTTATCTCTAGGTTCACGGGGACAATTGATTTTTTTATTCGCAAGTGTTTGTCACAAACCTGCCATCCACGTTTGCGTAAATTAGGTAGCACTTCATATTTAAACCAATGTTGAAATGCATCTAATTGATTGTTATGGATATATTCATTCTGTAAAGCCCCTTTACATAGGCTAAAACCAAGATTGGTTAACTCAGTAATTACAGTATTTTCAAGGGCTAAGTTGAGTAACTCTTTTGGGGCGCTATTAGGTGAAAAAGTGGCGCCTTGATAATTGAAACCAAGCGTTAAAGTGAGTTGCTTATTATTATTTTTAACTTCTATTTCAGCAAAGGTATCGGCGTGACGCTTAACCTTTTTTCCTTCTTTGTGTTGGTAATGAGGAATAACCCCATCGCCAAAGTTTGCACTAATTTGTTTAAAGACGCGTTCAAAGTTTGCAGTATGAACAACAGGCATCGCCTTAATATGGGCAACTTCTTCACCACTTAAAGGTGTGCGAATACGACCAATCTTAAGCTTATCGGTGTCTAAATATGTTGGCGGTGTTGTTTTTATTAATAACCAGGAAGGCTTATCATTAATAGTGGTATTAAGCTGAATTAAATCATTTGATTGGTTCCAACAAAAATTAAGATCAACAGCACTATCAGGGCTAATCGCTTTTCGAGAGCGGCCATAAAACAAACGTCCGGTAGCAATTAACTGTTGTAATACGGCAAAGCCCCATTGACCCTTTAACTGAAGATTCCCCAATGCATTTTGTGAGCGAATCCAACTGAACAGCCTAAAATCAGTTTCAAGCAGATCCGCGGGAGTAACAAAACTATTTAATTGTTGATCCGTAAGACTTCTTCCCAAGGTGTACTGCTCATTATTAGAATAAGACGCTATTTTTGGTGTTAATATTAATTTATTCGCTTCAAGCTCAAGCACAAACAATAAAACATTTTTGGCACTGTGGTCATGCGATTGCTTAAGAGTTCTAAGTTCGTCAAACCAATCATTAATAATATAGTCTTGTCCGTACTCACCAGAATGATCAATTTTTAGCTTTAGTAATACGGCAGCTAAATGACGACAACTGGTTTTGGCATTACATGAGCAATGCCTTTGAACAGAAAAACCATCATCTAATTTTTTTATCTCAATATGCTGGGTGAAAGTAGTACCTTCATTACCAAACATAGACGCATCAATGATTGAAAAGTCTTTATTGTGTTCTAAAAAATTGATCTGTCCGTTGGCTAAGTACTCCTTAGCTTGATTAAGAACATGTGGTTTGAAGAGCTGTTTAATAAACCTTTCAGAAAGTGGAAATAAGGTTTCTTGTTCTTGTTTTATTTCTTCAAAAATTGCTAGAAGATCAGACTTTGATAAGTTAGCAGACATAACGCCCAAAGCAGTATGAATAAAAATTAATTTTACCAGTATATGATTTATCGTCTGCTAGCTAAAGGTTTAATATAACAAAACGCACTGGTTGGAGTAGCTCACTTGGTAAAAAATCGGTTTATCCACAAAAAATAGGCGTTCAAAGTAAAAAACACACAGTTAAGCCACAAGATATATACATCTTAATAACAAAAGGGGGGCTTACAGATCAGATTTTTACTAAGGAGATAGCGTTTTAAGATCAAATCAGGTTTAAACACGAATGTGTGGGTAAAAATCTGATCCAAATAAGGTAAATTGAAGAAAAGATGGCTTTTTAGATCAATTTTTTACTAACATAAAAAGTTCTGAGATCATGATTTTACTAAGTAAAGCACGATCTCAGATCGTTATTATACTAACTAATTGAACGCTTTTAGTAATTTTGTGAGTTGTTCTAACCGTTTGTCAGTCATGACTTTATTATCAATTTTTATAGATAAATCGCCACTTTTTAAATTACGTTGAACACTTACAAAGTCATTTTCTAAAACAGCTTCTTTACGACCAACCGTTTGTTCTTGCGCGGTTAATAACTTAGTAACGGCCATTGCACGTTTATCATCGCCTTCAATTTGAAGTAATTGAGGGTCGTTAGCGACTTCTTGAACAAGAGCATTAAACGTTTCAGCGTCTCGTTCTTTAGCTGCAATGAGCTTTTTAGCGACTTCGCGACCAACATGATTTGCAGTAGGGTAAAGTGCTAACACCGCCTCTGGTAGCTTCTCATAGGCTTTAATTGCATCTGCTATTGCAGTATGTGAAACCCCTTCTATTGCAGATACTTCTCTAAATGAGCCCTTTTTACCTTGGCTGATCAACTCGTCCCTGGTTTGTTGATAGGCTTGACCTAATTCCCATAGACTAGGAGCAATATACTGGTCGGAAGAAACAGCCAATATTTTTGCATCTGAATCAGTAAAATCAGCTGAACTAAGCACCAGATAATCTGCGTTACCTAAAATACATGCCATTCGACGTCGTGAACCAGCCAGTACAAGCATTTCATCGCCTTTATCCCAACACAATGCTGGGTGCTGATTGCGACCATCATGTGCAATTGCAGGTAGAATATCAGCGACTGACTTTTCATTAAGTAGCGCCTGTACTCGACGATTTTTTCCATACACTTTTGTATTTGGTTTAATTTGAGCGTGAGGAATTACTTTACAAGTTAATGTAATTGAGCGAGAAGGATCACTTGGCGCAGGCATTTTTATTACATCGCCAGCAGAAGCTTGTTCTAACAACTCATCCAAATTACTATTACCAATTGTTGTTGCAAATGGATCTAAGCGGGTGTCGTTTTTGCGTTTCTTTGCCATTTTTGTTAACTACCTTACTTAGGATTTTTTAGTTGAGATTGAGTAGACTGCCAGTTCGAGCGTATTAACATCTCAAGTTCATCAACGACATCTTTTATGTTTTCTTGAGCGCGAATCAATGATTCTCTGCTTGCTAAACTGTCGGAAGTTTTTTGATCAAAAATAGTATTAAATGAGGATGAACTCGCCGTTATAGCTGAACTATGATTAATAGGGTAGCTCATAACTTGTCGACCAAATGCACTACGAACATCTTTTACAATATCACGCTGGGAATGATTTCCTTTTACATAATTGGTCACTAAGAATTGCATAAAGTCCCAACCTTCATGGCCTAAAGATGCAACCGTATGATAGATCTCTCCTAGGCGTTTAAGGTATTTATTATTTGCATCAAAATCAACGGCCTCAGGGTGAACCGGAATTAACATGGCTGTTGATGACATTAATGCATTATAAAACATGAAGTTAAGTGATGGAGCAGTGTCTATTAAAATAATATCAAACTGATCTTCAACTGGGTTAATCACCTTTTCTAACAGCTTATGATAATGGCGGGTTTTATCATAACTCGAACTATCTTTAAGCAGAGTGGCAGTTTCATGCTCAAAGTAAAAATCATCCATGCCTGATGGCAACATTCTAATATTAGGAATATGAGTTGGCAGAAAAGAGTTAGATACTAGCTCTTCCCAAGTTTCGCCTTGCTCAAGCTCAATGCAATCACGCATTAAATCACCAACAGTGATGGGGTCAGGCTCACTTGGTGGGAAAAAACTTGAAGAGGAGCCTTGAGGATCTAGATCGATTATACCAATTCTATAGCGTTTAATATTTGTTGTTGCTAGAGCAGCAGCAATATTAACCATGCTTGTGGTTTTACCACAGCCACCTTTTAAAGAGTTTATGACGATAACTTGTAGTTTATCTGACTCAGAGCGGTGATCAGGCTTGATATCCATGATATCAGCCATCGCAAAAATATTAACTAACGTATAAGCATAATGACCATTTGCCCCTCGTTTTATATTAAGGTCATCAAAATCACCGTTATCATGACGACGCTTTAAAGTGCGATTATTACAACCTAGAAGGTCAGCGGCTGCCTTTTGAGTATAAGTTCTTAACTCTTTCTCTTCAGATTTTAGGTGGGCACGATAATGCTGGATTCGTCCTTCTAAAGATTTTTCAGCAACTTCTGCGGTTGCTTTTAAAAGCCGATATGTGGCTAATGCATTATTATGAATTGACATGCTTTATTCCTCAAAGTTAGGCTTTAAGTATAATGTCCATTCAATTAACTGTAAACAACTATTTAAGACGACATTGGTTTTAATTAGTAGACATAAAAAATTTTATTAATAGTTTTAAAATTGCTTAGTATAAATAAAGAAGTTTAAGTATAGTTAAAGTATAAGGTAATAAAGGTTAAGGCTTGAAAAAGGTAACGTAAATATATGATTTATATAAATAAAGCATAAGAAAGTGGATCACCTTTATACTACGTTAAGATCAGATCTTTAATAACTGGTAGATCACGATAATACTAAGCTAGTTTTTCGCTTTGAAGTTATGCACATATTAAGCACAGTATTATGCACATTTTGTATGTCTGAGATCCGATTTTTACTAAGTAAAATAAAAAGTTATACACTTTCATCTATACAAATGTGGTCAGTTAATTAGTATAGATCTGATCTGTAGTAAGTACAGATCAGATCTATGCTAACTCAAAACACGTTTATACACAGGGTTATTTAAAATATCTCTATTTTGTCGTGTAATTTTAGCTGAAATAAAGGTTTTAAGTGACATCAAAACACCTTGAGTTAGTAAAAATTCGGTTTATAGGTGCTACCTTAATAAAATCATGATCTCAAACCAGTAAAATTAAACTAGCTTAGTAAAATAGTGATCTAAAAATTTATTTTAATCTTAGATCAAGTTTATACTAACTTAAACATTTAACTTTTAGCTCTATATGTGTTGTTATTAGCTGTCGCAATAAAATTTGGAAATAAGAACAATGAGCCGAAAGGTCAACATCTCGGTAGATAACTTACCCGATACATTACGGGGACAAATCCACGGGGTGGAAAGTGCAATCGATAATGAAAGTTTAGCTTTATTTACTGATAATAAAGATGTTCGTATTTCAATTGAAAATGCGGCCCACGGATTACGTGCTTATTCTAATACATTTAATCATTATGATTTATGGGGACGATTTGTTCGTTCTGGTCATAAAAAATTGCCATTAGAAGAAGCACCTAAGAAAACCATTATTACCCGTAAGATATCTGAAAAAGTAGATGGTATTTTGTACGACGGTGAGATTAAAATAACACCGGCTGTAGTTAGTTCTCGAAAAGATGGTGAAGATGTTGAGTATTTAGTTTGGCCATCTGATCGTGAAGAAAAAGTTGAACGCGCACTTATTCGATTAGCTTCTAAAGGTAAGATTGTAAAAATTAATTTTAAGTCCGGTATTCAATACGCCGTTGTTTTTTCAATGAATGAATTGGCTCAAGAACTTAAAGCTGTTGGTCAATCAATGCCATACCCACAAATCAAAGAAGCATTGGAGGCTCTACAAGGATCCAAGCTATCTTTTAAATATTCTGCAACTGATACAAAAAATACAGATATAGATGATTCATTTTACGAGTCTAATATGAATTTTTTGTCCTCGTTACATTTCAGTGGTAAAAAAGGGCAGGGCGGCAATGTGAAATGTGTTGCTTGTCTTAACGCATTTGTCCATAACATGATTGATAATTTAGAGTACAAAGGATATTACTTTAATAGTGCTCAAGAATTAAAACGCGGATTGTCGCGGTGGATGATGTTACGTTTATATCACCTTTGGCGATATGCAGCTCCAGGAAAAACATACCATTTTAGATTATTATCAATTATGGAAAAGTATGGCTCTATTTATTCAACAGATGATATCACTGAAAATAAACTCAAAGCCTTACGTCGTGATATGACGACCACCATGAAAGATTTAATCGAAAAGGGTGCGATTTCAGAATACAGTATTACCAATGTTAAGGATGATAAAAGCGGTAACATTATTGATTACACGTATGAGATGCATCCTTCTGATCAATTCTGCGATGAGATACTTACACTTAATAAACATAACAAACGTATTGAGATACAAGGCGGTAAACGCATTGTTGAAAATGCAGTTTTGATAGATGAAGATAAAATAGAAGAAATAGTCGAAGATAATTAATGATTAAAGCCTTTAGTTTTTACTAAAGGCTTTTTTGTATTAAAAGCTAAATAGTTTTGTTGCTTGAAGTATAAGCTGTATTAGATTAAAAAATTAGTCTATTTAACATAATAAGATTAGTATTAAATAGTATTTTATCAATCAGTTACTTGCTCAAGGTACAGTCTATCAACTAAAAAATCATACTCTTTCTTTCTTGGATGACTTTCGGGTTTAATATAATTTGGCAGAGTGCCGAGTTTAACATCTGGCTCAGGGTTTATTAAAATAAAGGGTAAGGCTGCACTGACATGGTATCTATTTTTTGCGGTGTATCTTACATTTACCTGCGGGCTAACTCTAGTTGGCCTACGAATTCTAAGTTTTTCTTTATCACCTAAGCTGGCAACGCGCACTTGTTCTTGGGCAACAAGGGCTTGCCAAGAATGTTGATCTATCATTCGAGGGTTAGAATAGCCGGCAGATTTTTCGAGCATTGCTAAAGCAATTTTTTTTGTTAATGTTTTAGTTGCATGCTTATGCATCCAAGTAAAACGAACTGAAAAAGGGGACTCATGTTCAAAATGAACCTTTCTGTAAGCGGCAAGTGTAATTAAGTTTGGTACTGCATTATGAACAGCCTCAAATCGAGCATCATTATTATCAATCGATAAAACACACTCTTTAAAAGCTGCTTTGGCTTTATTTAGTTGTTGTATGCGTGCAAAAAGGTTTTCTTTATTCGCATTCTTTAATACTAAAAGTCCTGGATGACGCTTAAGTACGCGTGAGCTAAGTCCTGATTTTTTATATATATCTGTAAAAGAATTTATAATTGACCTATGCGCAATTTCACCGGATTGTTTGGTTACTTCGATAGTATGTGGGACTATCTTTTCGTCATTAATTTCAATTTCGGGCAGCTGGTAAAATTCAGCCTTGGAATAATCACATTGTTTTAAATCATCAATAAATAAATTTGTTAGATCATTTAGCAAATCAAACTGACTACGAATTTGCACTTTAGAAACCATAAGAACACATCATACTGAATTGTTTTTGACAGTTTATCATTTTCCAACAAGTTGTCTATTCCTTGATTATTTATTCTACAATTTAACTCTAATGCTAAGTTTATCATTATATATTATAAAGTATGATGTGTTCTTTGTTTTAATTAAAACAACTATTTTTAATATGTGTTTAAGTGTGCGAGACTTCTACCTGATTTAATACGTGTTCAATTTTAAGGAGTCTAGTTTTAATAAGTAAACGAGTTAATACGTTTAGGATTGTTCCTTTGGTAATAATAAGAAAGTGTATATCGTGTTCAGTCGTTTCAATGCTGTTAAATGAAATAAAGTTTTAGCTCAATAAAAGGCTTAGCCACCGCAATAAATTGCTCAGTTGCTAAAAGCATGGCACTGCTAAAAAATTCAATATGTAGTTGTTTTGGTAATTAAAGTCGAACGTAGACTTCACTATAAACTGATAGCCAGTTTTAATACTTAACATCCTTTATCAACGCTTAAGCCTAGTTCTCAAGGCCCATTAGCACAACAACCAACCTTTTTCCATGTTACGCTTAATTATGTAATTCTTTACCGTAAAGCTAAGAGTACATCTGCTAGCAGTTTAAGTATGATGTGTTCTTTGAAGTCGCTAGTTGCATTGTTCAATATTCGATAGTAATAACAAGTTACTATATCTAACTAAAACCATTTAACATCAATAGTTTAATTAGATTTAGTTTACTTTTATGCCACTACTAACATTTAAAATACTATAAAAAAAAACCTTTTAATTTATGTCATAACTAAATAATTGATAATACGCGAATATAGTCCTTGAACAGGGGGGCTGCATACGTTAATTTCTTTGTATCAGGTAATAGTAGGAATGAGGAAATATTATGCAGTCGTGGAATCCAAATAGCTGGAGGGAACACCCAATAGTCCAGCAACCACAGTACCCAGATCAAGATGCGCTTAAAACCGTAGAGAGTCAGTTAAATAGTGCACCCCCACTGGTATTTGCTGAAGAAACACGTAGTCTATTTAAACAACTTGAAGATGTGTGCGAAGGAAAGGCGTTTTTACTCCAAGGCGGAGATTGTGCAGAGTCGTTTAGTGATTTTAATGCTGCAAATATTCGCGATACATTTAAAACACTTCTTCAAATGGCCGTTGTACTTACTTATGGCGGAAAATGCCCTGTTGTTAAAATCGCTAGAATGGCTGGTCAATACGCAAAACCACGTTCTGCAGATTTAGAAACAATTGACGGCGTATCACTTCCTTCGTACCGTGGTGATATTATTAATAACTTCGAGTTTACCGAAGAAGCACGCATCCCCGATCCGCAACGTTTGATGACAGCGTATCACCATAGTGCCGCAACATTAAATTTATTAAGAGCATTTGCACAAGGTGGTTTAGCAGATTTACATCAGGTCAATCGCTGGAACATGGGCTTTGTTGCGGCGAATCCGCTAAGAGAAAAATACCAACAATTAGCAGATCGTATTCAAGATGCTCTTGAATTTATGGAAGTGTGTGGAATTAATTCTTCAATAGCACCAAGCTTAAAAGAAACTTCTTTATATACATCACATGAAGCATTACTTCTTGGATATGAAGAAGCATTAACTCGTCGAGACCATTTATCAGGTGACTGGTATGACTGTTCTGCTCACTTTGTATGGATCGGTGAGCGCACTCGCCAGTTGGATCATGCTCATATAGAATTCTTTAAAGGCATTAAAAACCCGATAGGGGTCAAAGTTGGCCCAGGTATGGAGCCAGATGAACTTATTCGTTTAATTGATGCCGTTAACCCAGATAACATACCAGGTCGCCTAACATTAATTACGCGTATGGGAGCCGATGTATTACCAGAAAAACTGCCAGCACTTGTTCGTCGAGTACAACAAGAGGGCCGTAAGGTAATATGGAGCTCAGACCCAATGCATGGTAATACTGAAAAGGCAACCTCAGGGTATAAAACTAGAAGCTTTGATAATATCTTACGTGAAATCAGCCAGTTTTTTGCTGTTCATAAATCAGAAGGTTCTTATGCTGGCGGTGTACATCTTGAAATGACAGGCCAACACGTCACTGAATGTACTGGTGGTGCTTATGGTTTATCAGATGACGATTTAGCACAACGTTACCGCACACAATGTGACCCTCGTTTAAACGCTGACCAAGTATTAGAGCTTGGCTTCTTAGTTGCTGACTTACTAAAAGATGCACGCAAATAAAAAATTTAGTTTTAAGTATAAAGCCACTTTCTAGTGGCTTTTTTTATATTTAAAGTTAATTAAGTTAGTACTTACGTCGCTCAAGGTTGGTATCAGATATTATTTTAGCCGATATTTCTTCCACAGAGTGATTTGTTGAGTTTAAGTATGATAACTTGTATTTTTTATAGAGCATCTCAACTTCACGAACCTCGATACGACACTGTTTAAGTGAAGCGTATTTTGAGTTTGCCATTCTTCGTTGCCTGATATCAGCAAGCCTGACAGGGTCAATCGTTAAGCCAAAAAGTTTATGTTTATATGGCATTAAGCACTCTGGCAATTTACCCGTTTCTAAATCATCTTCAGTTAATGGGTAGTTGGCTGCTTTTATCCCATACTGCAGTGCAAGATAAAGACTCGTTGGGGTTTTACCACTTCGGCTAACGCCTACTAAAATGATGTCTGCCTCTGCATAATTTTTTATATTCGCGCCGTCATCATTAGTTAAAGAGTAATTAACAGCATCAATTCTAAAGTCATAGTTTTTTTCATGCATAGAATGAGTACGATGTACTTTAGGTACTGGCGCCACAGCAAGCTCTTTTTCTATTTTGTCACTGTAGGTTGATAAAAAATCGTAGCAGACAGCACAAGATGAGTTAATAATTTCACTTAGCTCATGATTAACGAATGTATAAAATACAAAGGGCTGTTCACCATCTCGCTGGGCTGTCCTATTAATCAACTCCTTTATTTCTTGCGCTTTTGTTTCAGTTTCAACGAATGGGATTGTTTTATGATTAAATTCAACCGGAAAAAGCGACAAAGTCGCATGGCCAAACACTTCAGAAGTAATGGCTGTACCATCAGAAATATAAAATGCAGTTCTCATATTAACCTTTTTATTACCTATTCACTTAAATTGGGGCTCCATACGGTTTACGTATGGACTGTTGCCAGTGTAGAATGAAGGTGACCTTTTTAGAAGGTTTTCTTTCTTAACTCTCACAGTTAATACTACAATTTGTTTTTTGGAGAAAGATCCCGTGCAAGAATACGTTCTCTGGTATCAAGAGCTTGGTATGCAAGATGTTCCACGTGTTGGTGGTAAAAATGCCTCACTCGGTGAAATGATTTCAAACCTAGCAAACGCTGGTGTTCAAGTCCCTGGTGGCTTCGCAACAACTGCTGATGCATTTAATGAGTTTTTAGAGCAATCAGGACTCAATGCAAAAATTCATGACATCCTAGACACACTCGATGTAGATGATGTAAATACACTCGCCAAAGTTGGTGCTGATATCCGTCAATGGATAATCGACACACCATTCCAGCCTAATTTAGATCAAGCAATACGCGATGCATACAGCCAATTACATGGTGATGCAGCAGCCGATGTGTCATTTGCAGTTCGTTCATCTGCAACTGCTGAAGATATGCCAGATGCCTCTTTTGCAGGCCAGCAAGAAACTTTCCTAAATGTTCGTGGTATTGACTCAGTAATGGTCGCCATTAAACATGTGTTTGCTTCATTATTTAATGACCGTGCAATCTCTTACCGTGTACACCAAGGTTATGATCACCGAGGTGTTGCGTTATCTGCTGGTATTCAACGCATGGTGCGTTCTGATAAATCATCATCGGGCGTTATGTTCAGTATAGATACTGAATCTGGTTTTGAAGATGTAGTCTTTGTAACATCAAGCTACGGCTTAGGCGAAATGGTTGTACAGGGTGCAGTTAACCCAGACGAATTTTATGTACACAAACCAACGCTTGCTAAAGGTAAACCTTCAGTTGTTCGTCGTAATATCGGCTCTAAAGCAATTCAAATGATTTATTCAGCTGACGAAGCCCATGGCAAGCAAGTTGAAATTGTAGATGTTGAAAATACTCTTTCTAACAAATTCTCAATAACAGACGCTGAAGTAGAAGAACTTGCTAAGCAAGCTGTGATCATTGAAAAACATTATGGCCGTGCGATGGATATCGAGTGGGCCAAAGATGGTAATGATGGCAAACTTTATATTGTTCAAGCTCGTCCTGAAACTGTTCGTTCTAACGAAGATACAAATGTGATGGAACGCTTTCAGTTAAACGGCACTAGTAACGTTGTTGTTGAAGGTCGTGCAATTGGCCATAAGATTGGTTCAGGCACTGTTCGTGTTCTCAATTCAATTGCTGAGATGGACCAAGTACAAGTTGGCGACATATTAGTAACTGACATGACTGACCCTGATTGGGAACCAATCATGAAACGTGCTGCAGCAATTGTTACTAACCGCGGTGGTCGTACATGTCACGCTGCAATTATTGCACGCGAACTAGGTATTCCCGCAGTTGTTGGTTGTGGCAATGCAACCGACCTAATTAAAGCAGGTCAAGAAGTTACAGTTTCTTGTGCTGAAGGCGACACAGGCTTCATTTATGAAAGCATTTTAGATTTTGAAATTCTCACTTCACGTGTTGATAAAATGCCAGAATTACCAATGAAAGTAATGATGAATGTGGGTAATCCAGATCGTGCATTTGACTTTGCTCGTCTACCTCATGCAGGTGTTGGCTTAGCACGTGTTGAGTTTATCATTAACCGTATGATTGGCGTTCATCCAAAGGCACTATTAAACTTTGATGCACAAACCGATACATTAAAAGACGAAATCACTGATATGATTGCCGGCTATGATTCGCCAGTAGAATTTTATATTTCGAAGTTAGTTGAAGGTATTTCAACACTAGGTTGTGCATTTGCGCCAGAGCGTGTAATTGTTCGTATGTCTGATTTTAAATCAAACGAATATGCAAACTTAGTGGGCGGTCAGCAATACGAACCAGAAGAAGAAAACCCAATGATTGGTTTCCGTGGAGCTGCACGTTATATCTCTGAGGATTTCCGTGACTGTTTCGCACTAGAATGTGAAGCAATAAAACGTGTTCGTAATCAAATGGATATGACCAATATTGAGATCATGATCCCATTCGTGCGTACACTTGAAGAAGGTAAACGTGTAATTGAACTACTTGAAGAGCATGGCCTTAAACGTGGCGAAAATGGCTTAAAAGTAATCATGATGTGTGAGCTTCCTTCAAATGCATTATTAGCTGAAGAGTTTTTAGAATACTTTGATGGCTTTTCAATCGGTTCGAATGACTTAACTCAATTAACATTAGGTCTTGACCGTGATTCTGGATTAATTGCTCATTTATTTGATGAACGCAACCCAGCTATCAAAAAGCTATTATCAATGGCTATTCAAACAGCAAAAGCGAAAGGTAAGTATGTTGGTATTTGTGGCCAGGGTCCTTCAGATCATGAAGACTTTGCAGCTTGGTTAGTAGAGCAGGGTATAGACTCTGTTTCACTAAACCCTGATACGGTACTTGAAACTTGGTTATACCTTGCTAAAAAATTAGAAAGTAAATAATTACTGACTATTAAAAATGCCAGCGTCTTCGCTGGCATTTTTTGTTAAAAGAAACATTATCGAGCAAATTTTTTGTCTAAAAAAGCACAAGACTTGGACAACGCTTTTTGGCATAAGCTCAAATAGTGACGTGCTTTAGGGTAATAAAACGAAAAGCAAAATAATCCCGCAATAAAAAAGATCAAAGATGGACCCGGTACAACCGCAAAAATTAGTCCCAAAACCATAAAGAGACTACCAACAATTATTAATAAACACTTTTTCATCGTAAACTCCAAATTAGCATAATAGTCAGTATAATAAATCGCCGTTCAAATACGATAAAAAGAGTGTTACAAACTGTAAAATCTTCAACTTATTTTGAAGATTAGCATGGTATAATTAAACAAATGCCTCAATTTATCACCGTCATGATAGCAACTATAAGTCAACAAGATGCCGCGACTGATTTAGTCGCAAGTTACCTAAAAACAATAACTAAACAAGGTTTTACTGGTGATACTGATGCCAGTTATGCTTCACGTCTAACCGCTGCAACTGATAACAGTATCTATCAACAAATACCGCAAGGTATTCTATTTCCTAAGACCGAAAAAGATATTCAAATTGCGCTTCAAACAGCATCACATGATCCCTATTTATCGTTAACTTTTGGTCCTCGCGGTGGTGGCACAGGTACAAACGGTCAATCATTAACGCCTGGTATTGTTGTCGATTTATCACGTTACATGCGTGAAATACTAGAAATAAATGTTGAAGAAGGCTGGGTACGTGTACAAACAGGCGTTATAAAAGATCAGTTAAATGACTTTTTGCGACCTTATGGCTTCTTTTTTGCACCAGACTTATCAACAAGTAATCGAGCAACTATTGGCGGCATGGTTAATACAGATGCTTCAGGCCAAGGCTCACTTGTTTACGGTAAAACTAGCGATCATGTTTTAGGCTTAACAACATATTTAGTTGATGGTACTAAAATGTCGACCACGCCAATTGATGTTGATAAAGCTCAACTGATTGCTGATCAAGACACTGTAATAGGTAACTTATACTCAACAGTCCTCGATGTAGCTCTAAATAATCGTGATGCAATTTTAGATAAGTTCCCTCGCTTAAATCGGTTCTTAACTGGCTATGACTTAGAGCATGTGCTTAGTGATGACTTACTTACATTTGATATGAGCCGTTTAATAACAGGTTCAGAAGGTTCTCTTGGCATTGTAACTGAAGCTAAATTGAACATTACACCTATTGCTGAGTTTAAAACGCTAATCAATATAAAATATGATAGTTTTGATTCTGCACTTCGCCATTCTCCTTTTTTAGTTGATGCGCGCGCTACATCAGTTGAAACTGTCGACAGCAAAGTACTTAACTTAGCCCGTCAAGATATTGTATGGCACTCAGTATCGGACTTAATAACTGATGTTGAAAATAAAGATATGCAAGGGCTCAATATGGTTGAGTTTAATGCAGTCTCTCCTGAAGATATTAAAGATAAAGTAGACACCCTATGCCGTTTACTGGATGAATGTGTTCAACATCAAAAAAATGGTGTTATTGGATATCAATTAACCAGTGATAAATCTGACATTTTAAAAATTTACGGCATGCGTAAAAAATCAGTTGGTTTACTAGGCAATGTTAAAGGTTCGCAAAAGCCCTTAGCATTTGCTGAAGATACAGCTGTTCCACCTGAGAACTTGGCTGATTTTATCGTTGAGTTTAGAGCTTTGCTTGATAGCCATAAATTACAATACGGTATGTTTGGTCATGTTGATGCTGGAGTTTTGCACGTCAGACCTGCACTAGATATGTGCGACCCAGATCAAGAAAAACTATTACGTTTGATTTCCGATGAAGTTGTAAAACTTACAGCGAAATACGGTGGTCTAATGTGGGGAGAGCATGGCAAAGGCTATAGAAGTGAATATGGCCCTGAGTTTTTTGGTGAGCACTTATTCAGCCAATTGCGTATTATAAAATCTGCATTTGATCCTCAAAATCGAATAAACCCCGGTAAAATATGCACTCCTATTGAAAGTGAAGACTCACTTGTAAGTGTTGATGGGCAAAAGCGATCTTGGTTTGATAAACAAATATCTATTGATGTTAAAACCAGTTTTAATAACGCAATGACCTGTAATGGTAACGGTATTTGCTTTAACTATGATCAAAACTCACCAATGTGTCCTTCATATAAAGTAACAGGTGATCGCCGCTACTCACCAAAAGGCCGTGCGGGTCTAATGCGTGAATGGTTACGTTTGCAGGAGTCTAAAAATATTGATTTACTTGAAGTCGAAAAACAGCTGAACCAAGGGGAGGTTATTACTTGGTGGGAGCGCTATCAACACAGCCGAGATAAAAGCAAAGGCGTGTATGATTTTTCTCATGAAGTAAAAGAATCGATGGATGAATGTCTTGCGTGTAAAGCATGTACAACTGCTTGCCCAATAAAAGTTGATGTTCCTACTTTTAGATCTCGATTTTTAAATTATTACCACAGTTATTATGCTCGTCCATTAAAAGATTATTTAGTCGGAAATATAGAAAATAGTGCGCCAGTTATGGCTAAATTTTCAAGTGTAATTAATCCGATTGTGAATACTAAAATTGTATCAAAGCTAATTGAAAAAACAGTAGGGTATGTTGATACACCTACTTTAAGCTCGCCTCGTTTAGACAAACGTATTAGCAAAGATCATCGGTTTAATTTTGAAAAGCTATCAACGCTCAGTACGCAACAACAAAGTGAGTATGTATTAATTGTACAAGACCCATTTACCAGTTTTTATGAAGCTGAGTTAGTCGAAAGTTTTATTAAAGTGATTACTGTGCTTGGTAAAAAACCTATTTTGTTACCGTTTAAGCCGAATGGAAAACCACAACACGTTAAAGGCTTTTTAAATGAGTTTAAAGCAACAGCAAAAAACGCTGCACAATTTTTAAATTCACTTTCAGAAATAAATGCTCCCCTCGTTGGGTTAGATGCATCATTAGTAATGTGTTATCGCGATGAATATAACTCTATTTTGGGTGATGATAGAGGTGATTTTGAGGTGCTACTTGCTCATGAGTGGTTAGTTAAAGAGTCATTCAAACCATTAGCCAATGAAATAAAAAATGAAACTCGTTTTACATTGTTAAGCCATTGTACTGAAACAACGGCGATGCCAAGTGCAGCCAATGTATGGCAAACCATTTTCTCTGATCTAGGTTTGCAATTAAACACAACAGCAACTGGTTGCTGTGGCATGGCCGGCACATACGGCCACGAAATACAAAATCAAGAAAACTCACGCGCTCTTTATAATATGAGTTGGAAGGGTGTTGTAAATAAAAATAAGCCGGAGCAATTACTGGCAACCGGTTTTTCTTGCCGTAGCCAGGTAAAACGTTACGAAAAATTTAAACCCAAACACCCCATTGAGTTACTTGCTCAAATACTTTAATTTTAAAAGGCGGTAAGTTTATTCTTATCACCTTTTATTTTAAAAACTATTTAGAATAACTGTCAGCAATTGGTTTAGTACTCATGCCATGGATAAAAACACTAAATAATATAGTCGTCATCGCAATGGCTGCAACTTGAAACTTATTTTCAATTTCTGTATCAATCACCATCATTGTAAAAACAATTGATGCTAAACCTCGCGGACCAAACCAAGCAAAAGTAAACCGTTCTTTTATTTTCAGCTTCGTAAATTGCAGACTTAACATCACCGGTATAATTCGTAAAATGGTCACACTCATCATTGCAAAAAGGGTGATTTGCCAATTTATATTTGGAAAAACTACGTAGCTACACACAAAACCAAATAAGCACCAAATAAGTAAACCGATAAAGTCAGCAATATGTTCGCTGTCTTCAACAAGTTTTTCTCTTAAGTCCTGCTCTGTAAATCTATCAAAAATCAAGCCCGCTACAAATACCGCTATAAACCCGCTACTGTGAACACTTTGCGCAATAGAAAAAATAGCTATAACCATACCTATAACTAAAAACGGACTCGTATTATTTGAAAAATAGTGACGCTGCATTGCAAACTTTATTATAGGAATAAAAATGCTCATCGCCGTTATGGCAATAATTATTGCTAAACCAAGTTCACGTGTAAAAATCTCTGCAACCGATGAAATAGAAATTGATGTTGCTGGCTCTTGCGCCAACAACATTAAAAGTAAAAACACAGGAACACATAAACCATCATTTAAACCACTTTCAGTGTTTATCCCTTCACGTATATTTTCTGGCACATGTTTACTATTTAGAATACCTTTACTTAGTGCTGCATCTGTTGGTGTTAAAATAATCGCAACAAGCGATGCTTGTACCAAAGTTAACTCAGTAAACATTAAGCTCGCAACCACAATTCCTGAAAATAAAGTGAGCGGTAAGGCTAAAAATAATAATAGGCTAGGGTATTGAAAGCTATGCTTTAAAACTGAAAGCTTAGTTTTTGCTGCATCAGTAAATAAGAATATACTCAAGGTTAATTCAATTAATGGTAATAACTTACTCAGATCAGCACTATAATATTTTGATTCGATAGAAACATCGGGGATAAAAAAAGCAATCAGCATCCCTATTAAAACAAAAAACATCGGGCCTGTTACTTCAACTACCTCCAGTTGTCTAATAGAAATTGAATAGGCCAAAAAAGCTAAGCCAACCGTTGCTAATACAAAGTATTCCATCAAATTTTCCTTTTAATTCCAGATTTTGCGCGCTCTTTTATATTCGTTTGAATATAAATTTGATCAGTCGTCGCTATTTTTGCATGACCCAAATCTTCAGATAAATGTTTTAACGGTCTGGTTTGTGCATCATGGGTAGCACCAGTATGACGTAACCAATGTGCAGTTGCCGATTCTAATTGTTCTGCATCATCTGTAAAACCATCATCTAATAATGATTGCTTTGCAAGATCGAAACTTTGCTGTACCAACCTGCGTATTTGACGAACAGTCATACCACCTTGACCACGAATTTTATGAACAAGTGGATCTGATTCATCAACACGAGGCAGGGCAGTTAACCCTCTGTATAACCTATATCGTTTTAAGTATTCTATAAAATCTTCACTAAGCGTAACATCCCTTAATTTATTACCTTTACCCATTATTCGTAAAAACCAAAAACCATCATTATCTTGCCAAAAGTGAGACATCACAGGTGACCACTGCGGGCGCTCTGATAATTCTGAAATACGAAGATATAAGCCTTTTAAACAGGCCAAAGTAAAAAGGTTTCTCTCAAAATCAGGTTGTTGTTCACACTTATCGCGAGTAACACCAAACACATATTCCCATTGTATATCACTCAATGTATCAGGTATTTTAATTTGAGATTGCACAACTAAATACGGACTGTTCTTTTTAACAACCGGAACAAAATTAGCAAATGTTTTTTCTTCTAGAATAGCAAATTTATAAAATACATTAAGTGCAGTAAACATTGCAGCTAAAGTTTGTTGGCTAGCAATTGATTCTTTGCGCATAAAAGGGCGCCAATTCTTGTTTAGCCGTCGTATTCCTTGCTCATCTTTATAACGCCATTGCACTGAAGTAGTTGACCAAGCTGAATCTGGCTCAACCATAAAATCCACATAACCTTCGATATCTTCACGCTTTAATTCAAAAACTGATTTCTCAGCAATTAACCAAGACCATAAATAAAAACGTTCGAGTTCATTTCTAAACCGATTATAGGTCGCTTCAGATTTACGCCCATACACATATAAAAATTGATATAAAAATACCAGATCTGCTTTTGATTCAGTCACAGTCAAGCCAACTTGCTGTATAAAGTTATTAAGTTCTGGGTATTCTGATTGCAACGTATCATCATCGAGGTGAGCAATTTGATATCGTAATTGTTTTAATGTATCGACCAAAGCAACAAGCATATTGAGCTAATTTCTATTAAAATAAATTAGTTACAGTTTAATCTTTAAGTCCGATACTGTCTAGTATTGGACATTAAACAAGTGAAAACTGTTGCTTAGTTTTTGCTGCTGTCGGTGTTTAAGGAAAGCATATGAAAAAATTAATTGTTTTAAGTTTAGTAACACTAACTTTAATCTTATCAGGGTGTGCGACTACTGGCAGTGCCTCGCCAAATGAAAAGCGTAATTTAGTCCAAAACATGCGTGCAGATACGTTAGCCAAATTATATACAGAAAAGCCTGATGTTAAACAACAAATTGCCAGCTCTGCCGGTTATGCTGTTTTCGATAATGCCAATGTAAATGTAGTACTTGCTAGTTTTGGTGGTGGTTATGGCGTAGTAAAAAATAACCTAACGGGTAAATCAACTTATATGAATATGGGTGAAGCTGGTTTAGGCCTTGGTTTAGGCGTTAAAGACTTTAATGTTGTTATGGTTTTTCATGATCAAGCTGCATTAAACCGCTTTGTTGAACATGGTTGGGCCTTTGGTGGAAATGCCGATGCTGCCGCAAAATATCAAGATCAAGGAGGGGCTATAGTTGCTGAAGCTATTGCAGACCAAGTAACTGTGTATTCATTAACCGAAAATGGTCTGGCATTACAAGCTGTACTAAAAGGCACTAAGTTCTGGGTAGATTCTGAGCTAAATTAAACCTTAAAAACCCTTCTAAAAGTGGGCTAGTTTGTATGATTACGCCCACTTTAATTTTCACCAACCAATTTAACATAACATAACTTATGGGTTATGTGTTGTTTTAGTGACTAAGATTCGGAATAACGACTTTTTATTTGTAAAACACTTCCCATATATCATTTAGCTATATCTATATAACCAAAATGTGGTACAGTGTTTATACAAGTAAAACTTAGGAAATCCATATGCCAGAACATTCGTTAGTATTACCAAGCCTCTCAATTCGTAAAGAATATGGAGAATATATCAAGTCTTCTACTTTAGGTTCCGAAAACCAAATTGTTGGGTATACATATAAATCTTTCGAGGTTTATTGTCATACTTGTAGTTCTGAATTCTCTGCATACAGGGGTGAAGATTTTAGCTCTACAATTGGTAGTGAAGGTGTCTATAATTTTAAGTGCTCCCATTGTGGACAGCAAGACGCAGTAAAATCATCTCAAATTAAAAAACATTTTGGACGATAAAGACAAGCTTTCACAATTGACAGAAATTTAAGTGCATAACAAAAAAGGGCTTTTCGCCCTTTTCTTTAATAACGTACCATAATTTATTGGTTGTTAGTTATACGTTAGTTTATCTCTTTATTAAATTAAACTTATGAACTACACGACAAACTATTATGTCGTGCAGCTTTACTATTACGAATCTTGTGGTATGAACAGTACGGATTTATTTCGACCAGATTCTTTTGCTAAATAGAGAGCTTTATCGGCATTTGTTAAAACAGTATCAATAGTCTCGTTTTCTTCAGCTTTTGCAATACCTATCGATGTTGTAACTTGGCCATAAATATCAGTGTATTCAGGAATATCTGTTCTTTCTATCGCCGTTCTGATTTTTTCTGCAGTTACTTCTGCACCATCTTTATCTATATTTGGTAATATAACTGCGAACTCTTCACCACCTAATCTACATACTGAGTCTGTTTCCCGTACGCAATTATTTAATGTTGATGCGATAGCAATTAGTACTTTATCGCCAATTGCATGACCAGCTCTATCATTTACGGATTTGAAGTGGTCAACATCAAGCATCAAAATGTAAGTCTCAGCAGCGTTAAAAGTATTTTTCTCAAGGCGCTTTTTGCTAACTCCATAAAATGCCGCCTATTAGCTATGCCAGTTAAACTGTCATGTGTTGCCGCTTGTAGTAATGCCAGTTCTGCAGCGCGCCTTTTTTCATCAATTTTTTCTTGAAATATTGCACTTGTGATAATTAATATAATTATAAACCATGAGATTACAACAACGTATAAGCCAAACAAGTCTTCCAGTTTAACTGAAACCAATGACTGAATAAATAAATAGCCAATTGTGATTGGTACAAAGTACCCTATTAGTACCTGAAATCGAGCAATTCGCCCACCAATATGCGGTGATAATAATGCATGTACAGCACCATATTTTGCATGAATAAACAACACACTCAGGCCAAGAAATATTCCATAGGTCGTTGTTAGTATTGACATATTTCCAAAGAAGCTTTTAATTCCATAGGCATATCCAATAATTGACAGCATTGGTACAGCTAAACCGATAAAGGCTGTAAATTGCGCAATCATAATTTTATTCAAACTACCAAACAACAATGCACAGGATAAACAAATCATCATGATAGCTGTATTTATGCCCATGGAATTAGACAAGCCAGCGCTCACTTCTGAACTTATAGTGTGTGAAAAAGGCGTGATATGGCGAGTAAAAGTAGTATTAGTAGAAATATCAACGGTTACCATCAGTGACGTAATTAAGGCAGCTATTGCTAACAAGGGGTTAAAAATCGTAAAGTATTTTTTATGCTCTAAAAAAACACTTAAACCGATCAGTATAATTGTAATAGCTGTAAGTGGGTGTGTCGCTGAGCCCCCAGAAATCGGCCTGTATAATTGAGGTGCAGAAAAAACGTAACCAGAAATTGATAAAACAGACAGTAAAATACAGCCAAGCGCTAATGCTTTTGCGACGATTTCCACATATCGAGTACGTTTTTCATAAGCTTTACTTTGTTTTTCGTTTTCAAGTAAATCTAAGCTGCTAAAAGGCATAATATGGTTTTTCTTCATTCAAAATCAACTAGTTCAATGATAGTTGAATCATAAAAATAAGCAATTACAATTACCTTATTGATATTACCTAGGGATATGGAATGAGTTTTAGCGTATTGTTTAACTGTTTATCTAAGGCATCTGCTAGTTTTTCGGTTTCGCTAAATACTGTACGCCAGTATTTAATTCGGGTGTCGGCATCAAGATCTGTAAAGTCGTTTCTGTCTGGAATTTTTCCGTAAGGTAAGCCCATAACAAATTCTTGTGATGGTGAAATCATGACTACGTTGTCGTAGTTTTCTGGTGCGACTGTGCGTTTTAAATTTTTATCAAACCACCCTGCTTTTGGATCACTATTAAAATGTGGGTATAAAATTAGTCCCGGATTATTAATTTTTAAATCGAAGTGGTAGTCAATAATGCCGCCATCGCGGTACATACCAGGAGGTGAACCAGCAATATTTTTTATACCTTGCATGACCAACGGTATTGAGCCCGATGCGAGTAATGCATCTTTTAAATTATCAGTGGTTAAATCCAATTGTGTGGTTTTAAATTGATAACTGTCTTCAATTTCAAAATTGCTATTGGGAGCTTGATAAATAAAACGCTCATATTGCTTAGTTAAAAATCGGCGATGTACGCGATTACTTAAATAGCTTTTGGTTAAGCCTAATAACTGTAATGCTTTTCGCTCACTTGCAACCAAACCATTTGATTTTGCTACAATAAAATGAGATTTAAACACAGGGTTATTTATTATTTCAGCAACCCCGTTATCACCAAAAACCTCTTCAAGTAAGGCACGCGCTTTGGTTGTTATTTCTTCAGGGGTTGGTTTATTGGTTTCATAACGAGTTTCACTGTAGGATTTTGCTAACCGTGTTATGGCCGCTACTGGGTCGTTTTGTGAAAAACACGCTGCACGAAATGCCCCTGCAGATGAACCAATTAAGTTTAATTGCTGCGTTCTACCTTTAAAAAATTCGCCAAAAAGGTATTTATCTAAACCAAATAAGGTAAACCATTTCGGCCCACCACTTGCGCCTAAAAATGATGTAAAAAGTTCAGGCTTTAAACCTTGTTCGTTTATTATTGTTGCTGCAGTTTTACCTGCATAAATGTCGATCATCTAAAAATACTACCTGTAGAGTCGCAGTTTAATGTTATTAAAGCTAAACTTAAAAGTGAATATTTATGCAATAAAAACACACTTAAACTTTAATCTTAATCCCAAATTCCGTCTTCACATTTGCCCTGCACTTTTACGTTTTTTACCTTAAACTCAGGCTCTATGCCTTTGTCTCTTTGTGCGTGGTAGTCGTTAGTAACAGACAAAATGGTCGGTGTGAGTAGTATAATAGCGATAACGTTTACTACTGTCATTAACCCTAACGCAATATCAGCTAAATCCCATACTTGTTTTAAGGTGGCTGATGCGCCCCACAACATCATTGATAAATAAAGCAAAGTATAAATACTGCGCCCTACTTTGTTATCGAGCTTAAATAAGTGGAGGTTACTTTCGGCGTAGGCGTAGTTAGCAACCACCGAGGTAAAAGCAAATAAAGTAATGGCAGCGGCTACAAAATATACGCCGCCTTGCGCTAAGTGTGAGGTCATAGCGCTTTGCGTTAAGCGTATGCCTTCCATCTCACCGCTTATATCTACATCAGCCAATAAAATAATAACGGCGGTACAACTACACAATACAATGGTATCGAAAAACACCCCTAACATTTGTATGTAGCCTTGCGTCGCTGGGTGGTTTGGCATTGGACTGGCACTAGCCGATGCATGCGGCACACTTCCCGCGCCAGCCTCATTAGAATATAAGCCGCGTTGTATACCATTTTTAATGGCTGCACCCATGGCGCCTGCACCAGCTTCTTGCAAGCCAAACGCTGATAAAAATATATCTTTAAGCATGGCAGGTACTTGGGTGAAGTTGATAAGGGTGATGATCACCGCCGCTAATACAAATACAATGCCCATTATCGGTACAACGCGCTCGGCAAATCGGGCGATTGCTTTAAACCCACCGAGTATAATCGACCCTGCAAGAACAGTAATAACAATCCCAGAATAAAAGTTTGGAATTTCAAACGCGTAATTAAGTGCATCGGTTATAGTATTGGTTTGCATTGCGCTAAAGGTAAAGCCGTAACCTAAAAACAAACAGGCGGCAAACACAATAGCAAATGCACGACTGCCTATACCTTGTTGAATGTAATATGCAGGCCCGCCTCTAAATTCGCCGTTACTATCGCGTACTTTATACACTTGCCCCAGTACGCTTTCGGCAAAGCCTGTGGCCATGCCTAAAATGGCAATCATCCACATCCAAAATATGGCTCCGCTACCACCGAGTGATATTGCCACAGCCACACCGGCTAAATTACCTGTGCCTACTCTGGCACACAGCCCAGTACAGAGCGCTTGAAATGATGAAATATCGTTTTTATTACACTTACTACTGCCTTTTAACAGGCTAAACATGTGCTTAAATTTAACAAGTTGAATTGCTTTTAAACGTACTGAAAACCAAATACCTGCAAATAGTAGTATATAAATTAGTATTTGGCCTTCGCCCCATAATAGGCCATTTACACTTTTTACTACGGTATCGAACATGGGCTAATCCTTTTTGTATTTATTATGTTTTACTCAGCGAGTAGTTGAGTAATTTGCATTTAATAATGCATGTTAGCCATAGCTTAGCGGAACTAAGCTGCCTTTGAATGTTGACCTAGTGGTAGGTTATTTACTTTGCAGGTGTATACCCGCAATCATGCATCTAACCGAACCTCCCGCCGACTCTATGGTTGGTATAGGTAACGGAACAAGTTTAGCTGTTTTTTGTATTGCTGCTTTTTGCTCGGTTGTAAGTGCATTAAACGCCGTTTGTGAGAGGGCTAAAATACGACCATTTGTACCTTGTAGCTCTATTGCATTGCCGCAAAAGCTATTTATTTGCTCATTAGTTAAGTTTATTACTTCTAAATGGCTTTGTTTAAAATAGCTAGTTAATTGTTTGTGTTGACTATTTGGCACCATATTTAAGCTGATCATGGCAAACTCTGTGGCTACACACATCAGTACATTAGTATGATAAACCGCAGTACCTTGCTCATCGTAGGCATTAAATACAACAGGTTTTAGCTTTAATTGCTCGCATACTGTATTAACCACAGCTTTAGTAGTGCGCTTCGATTCTACTGCATAAGCAAGCTTATGTGGGTGGTCAATAACAAGCGATCCTGTGCCTTCTAGAAACGCATTTTCTTTCGCTAAAAATGAATAATCAGTCACAGACAACACTTTATATTGATTAGTCAAAAAATCAATAATATCTTTTCGATATTCTAACCTTCTGTTTTCTGCGTACATTGGGTATATAACTAGCTCGCCACTTTGATGAGTAGAAAACCAATTATTTGGAAACACAGAATCGGGCGTGTGTGTATGTTCGTCTTCAAAAAGATGAACTGTTACGCCCTCGTTTTGTATTAATTTAACCGCATTAGTTACTTCGTCAAAGGCAAGCTGACTCTGGTTTTGTGAGTTGCAGGTACTTTGAAACGTATTGTCTAACATGGTTTGTGGGTTAGATGTAAAGTGATGCGGGCGCACCATAACCACCGCTGTTGGTGCTTGCTCTATATGGCTCATGCGACTTGCTCTTGCTTAGTTGTTTTTGATGTTTGCGCGCTATTAAGTACCGAAAATAAATTACGCGGATCGGCTTGTTGTGTAATTAAATCAAGTAATGAAAACTCACCCGCAACCACCAGCGCGTCTTTAATATAAATCAGCGCGGTAAAGTCTTCGCTCGCAAAACCTACCCCATCAAAAATAGTAAGCTCGTCGTTACTTGTACGCCCAGGTGTTTGCTTATTAATTACTTTATGAAACTCAGTCACGGCAAAGGTTTCGTCCATTTGCTGTATTTCGCCCTCTATTCTGGTTTGAGGCTCATACTCTACAAACACATTTGCGCGCGCTAACAATTGCGAATCAAGCTCTGTTTTACCAGGGCAATCGCCACCAATCGCATTAATATGAACACCTTGCGGGATCATATCGCTGGTTAAAATGGTTGCGTTGGTTTTATCAGCCGTGCAGGTTGTAATAATGTGCGCACCTTGCACGGCTTCTTCTGCGCTATTGCATATAGTTACATTTAAACCGTAACCACTTAAGTTGTTGTAGGCTTTTTTAGAGGCGTTTTTATCAATATCGTATAAACGAATGTGGGTAATGCCTATTACAGCTTTAAAAGCCAATGCCTGAAACTCAGACTGTGCACCATTACCAATTAATGTAAGCGTTGTTGAATGTTTGGGTGCTAAATACTTTGCCACAAGCGCCGATGTAGCCGCTGTGCGTAAGGCTGTTAGTAAGCACATTTCGCTGATCATAACCGGATAGCCGCTATCAACATCCGACAAAATACCAAACGCGGCCACGGTTTGAAGTTCTTTAAAGGTGTTTTTTGGATGACCATTTACATATTTACAGCTAAACATTTTACCGTCGCTTACGGGCATAAGCTCTATTACGCCATCCGGAGAGTGCGCCGCATAACGTGGCGATTTATCAAATTCGACCCAGCGAGCAAAGTCGTGTTCTAATCTTTGGGTAAGCTCAAGCAATACATTTTCTATTCCAACTTTATTTATAAGTTTGGCCATTGCCTGTACGCTAACAAATGGAACACCTTGTTTTGGCTCTGTTATAAAATGACTCATAAATACCTCTTTAATGACTAAATAAGTTAATTGAAATAAGTTTATAGGCCAGAGGTGACAGTTAAAATGCCAAAAGTTAATACAAATAGTATTATTTTTTAGCAAATTGCTATGCATTAAAGTGCAAATTTAGTAATTTGTAATAAACACATAACCCAAGGCGTTTTATGACCCCTTACATTTACGACTCCTTAGATAACGCATTAATAGCCGAATTACGAAAAGATGGCCGCGCTTCTATTTCAGCCCTAGCCGATGTTTTAAAGGTGTCACGCGGGACGGTGCAAAATCGCTTAGACCGTTTAGTTTCATCGGGCGCGATATTAGGCTTTACGGTGCGTGTACATGAACACATAGAAACCGAGGCTGTAAGAGCAATAATGATGGTGGAAGTGGTGGGTAAATCTACATCGCAGGTAATTAAAACCCTGCGCGGCATACCAGAGCTAACAAAGTTACATACAACCAACGGCGCTTGGGATTTAGTGGCTGAAATACAGGCTGCAAATTTAGGTGAGTTTGATGGCGTACTTAGGCAAGTGCGCGAAATAGAAGGCATTTTAAATAGCGAAACCAGTATATTATTATCATCTACTTAGGTTTTATTAACGCCATGTTTTAATTAAAGTATTTTAGACAATACTCGGTTTATTTATTAGGTAATGGAGTCGGCAATGAATAAGCTTTCTATTCGGTATTATTCGCAAGATATAAAGCGCCACCAGCATAATTACCATCAACTTGTTTTACCCTTACACGGTGAAATTTTCATAACGTTAAATAATGACTTTAAAACAACGGTTAGTACGGGTAGTTGTATCGTTATAGAAAAAAACGTGGTGCATGCCTTTACGGCCGATGAAGCCGCGCGTTTTATTGTGGCAGATTTAGACGCGCTACCTGAAAACCTTATTCATCTTTTATGCCCTAAAATCTCAATAGATAGCCGTTTATTAAGTTACTTACAGTTTATAGAGCAGCAACTGCTTTTTGTTAGCGATGAAAAGCTTACTAGTTCAACCTTTGATTTGTTTTACTTATTACTTTGTGAGCAAAGTAGCCACAGTAATATTGATAAGCGAATAGATAATGTAATAACCATTGTTAAGCAAAATTTAGCGTACCCCTACACGTTAAAAGAGCTGGCCGATATAGCCTGTTTAAGCGTTACGCAATTTAAAACTGTGTTTAAAAAAAGTACCACTATGAGTGCACTGCAATATTTAACTATGTTGCGAATGCAGCACGCTCGCGCCCTTTTAACCCATTCAGACTTACCGATTGCTTTAGTAGGCGAGCGCATTGGTTATAACGATGCCTCTGCCTTTAGCCGCCGGTTCAATTTATACTTTGGGCAGCCACCTAAGGCATTTGCAAAGCAATAATATAGATAACCTAAACACGAGATAATAAATCAAGCTCAAGCAGAACTTAGGTCAAATTGCGTCAGAGCAAACAATAACACCGTCTTTTTAGCACATTTTTAAAAGCCTGTATTGATACACTCAGTAAATAGTATTTACGGAGGATAATTAATGGCAACACACATAGGTTTTTTAGCAATATTTTCGTGGGGGCTTTTAGCTTTACTGGGTAATTTAACCAAAGCGCTCCCTGCTTTTCAGTTACTTTTCATGTGCTTTTCACTCTCTTTTATTATTTTATTAGTAAAGCGTTTTGCTTCAAAACAGCCATTATTAACCCCTCCTAAGCTTTCTAAAAAGCAAATGATAATAGGTGTTGCTGGTTTATTTGGTTTTCACTTTTGTTATTTTATGGCTTTAAAGTACGGCCCCTTAATAGAGGTAAGCTTAATAGTGTATCTTTGGCCATTATTACTGGGTGTATTTGTGGCTACCCCAGGGTCTAAATTTAAAGCAATATTAGGCGGATTACTGGGGTTTTTAGGCACGCTTAGTTTAATTACCGATGGCAGTGGATTATCTATCAATAGTGAGTATTACTTAGGGTACTTTTTTGCAGGTTGCTGCGCGGTACTGTGGTCTAGTTATTCTTATTTAATGTCGCAATTTGATAGCCATGTAGATGACATAGGCTGGCTTTCACTTATTGTGGCAGTGCTTGCCCTTTTTGCACATTTTTATTTTGAAACAACCGTTATTAGTTTGTCTGTCTCACAATGGCTAGGTGCTATTTTATTGGGATTAGGCCCAGTGGGTGGTGCATTTTATTTATGGGATCATGGCTTAAAATTTGGTAACCGATCGCTATTAGCCTCATTGAGTTTTTTAACGCCGGTGCTCTCTACCTTTATTTTAATACTCGCCTCGCAGGCTCCCTTTAGTTGGTCAGTATTTATAGCTTTAGCGCTTATTTTATTAGGGGCGGCGATTAGCAATAAAAGGCCATCGATAAGTTTAAAAAAAGCATAGCTTTAATTTTCCGAGGTATTTTATCAACGCTTAAACTTATGTGGTAATTTTAGTTTAAGCGTTGATACACAGTTACATGGCGTAGCTCTGTGCGTAATCTACTATACGTGCGTTTTGGCTTTTTAAATAAGCCCGGCCAGCCTTTACACCTAGCTTATGATCAAAGCGTAAATCATCGTTTGAGCTACCTAATAATTTACTGTGCAGCTTTTCGTCTGCAAAAATTTGTATAATTTCTACATCACTAGGCGGATTGGCTATAAATGATAGCTCGTCCAGGTATGCTTGCTCGTGTTGAATCAAGTAATCAAGTGTTTTTGGGCAGTAGCCCGATGCACATGCAAATGTTCTTAGCTTTTGAACCCATGCAGTTTGCGCTTGAAAGTTCTCATCAACGGTTCTTATTACCACTATTTTTCGTGCGCCACGGTTATAGGCCTCTTTAACAGGTAGTGGCGCGGCAAGCCCGCCGTCTAAAAAGAAGTTATCTGAGTGCGCGTTATAATCAGTGATTTTAAGATCTTCATTCGCAGCAGGTTTATCAAGCCAAGGAGTTAATCTAACGCCTTGCTTATATAAAAATGGTAACGCGCTGGACGCTTTTAATAGCTCGCGCCATTGTTTATCTTCACCGGTTGGGGACAAAAAATACGGTTTTCTATCGCGCGCGTTTGTGGCTGTGATCAACAGCTCTCTTTCACCTAAACTTGTTTTAGCCGTTTTGAAATCAAGTGCACGATTAAACTCTGTGGTTTTATCAAAGTACCAATCAAGATCCACGATACTTTTACCCACAAGCCCTCTTCCTAATTGAAAGAATCGTTTGTTGCGAGATAAACCTCTAATAAGACGTTTGGCATAGCCTTTTTGGCGTGAAAGAAAACTAGTTAGGTTTTGTGAGCCTGCTGATGTGCCAATGAAAAGGTCGAATGGGTCGTATTGGTGCTCAAGCCATGCATCTAGTACACCTGCTGTGAAAATTCCTCGCTGACCGCCCCCTTCAGCTATCAATGCTGTTTTATTGAAAGTATCTGTGGTTTCAGGGTCTTGAGGTTTCACTGTGAGCCTTCCTTTAAATATGTTTTTTAGTTTATACCTTCATTCTAATGAGTTTTTATAAAACGTTAAAATTGATTGTATGAATCGAACTGATTAATAAAACAGAACGGTAAACTGCATGGTTTACCGCTGTTTTGCTATATAGCTATAATAGCAAGCGCAAAATGTACGCTTGCTTAATTTAGCTATTTTTTAATGTGGTTAAGATTTCAAGCGCTTTGTGCCTATCTTGGCTGTGGTATAGATCATTGGTAAAAATAAACTCATCGACCCCAAGCACTTTTATTATCATCTCAAGCTTATGTTTAATGGTCGCTGGGCCGCCAACAACTGATAAACCTAAAAAGTTATCAACCTGTGCTTGCTCTTGCTCATTCCAAAGCTCATCCATACTCGTAACCGGGGGCTTTAACCAAAGAGCATGACCGCGTAATAGTGCCAGCACTCGTTGTTTTGACGTGGTTGCTAAGTGTTGTGCTTGTTGATCTGTATCTGCTGCTACAACAGGTAACCCCAGCATGACATAGGGCTTGTCTAATACATCAGATGGTTTAAATTCGCGACGGTACAAGGTGATTGCATCGTATAAAAAGCGCGGCGCAAAGTGGCCTGCAAAAACATAAGGCAGGCCTTTTTCAGCCGCCAATTGGGCGCTATATAAACTAGAGCCAAGCAACCAAATGGGCACATTAGTGTTTTCGCCAGGTATTGCGCGTACTGGGGAGCCACCATCATTTGGGCCTAGTAATGATTGCAGCTCGGTAACTTCATCGGCAAAATTCTCAGCTCTGCGCTCATCACGTCTAAGTGCTCGGCTTGTTATATGGTCGCTACCAGGGGCACGACCTAAACCCAAATCAATACGCCCCGGGTAAAGGCTTTCCAATGTACCAAACTGTTCTGCCACGATAAGCGGTGGGTGGTTGGGTAACATTACGCCACCAGCACCAACACGGATATTACGTGTTTGCCCAGCGATATGCCCGATTAATACCGATGTTGCTGCACATACAATACCCGGCATATTGTGATGCTCAGCCATCCAAAAGCGATTAAAACCTAACTCATCTGCTTTTTGTGCATACGCAACACTGTTTGCCAGTGTTTGCGAGACTGTTTCATGCTCTTTCATTGGGCTAAGCTCTAACAATGAAAAATGCATATTGTTAAGTACGCTCATAACACGCTTTATTTATATTCAATGTAAATGTAAAGTGGTGCCGTAACTTTATTTTTCAAATGCCGTTCAGGCATTTGATTGGTGCTGTTTTTCGACTTTAAAACCATCAGCTGTTATGCCTTGTTTCCAATAGGCAGAACAGACACTATTCTCGCGTTCAATCGTAAAGCGTTCACGTACGAGGGGGTTTATTTCACGCACCAATGAAGACTCAAGATGAACGGTAGCACTGGCTGGTAACTCAGAGCTACCGTGTGACTGTACGAACGTGCCGATGAAAACGACAAACGTTGTTTTTTCTCGTTTACCGCTGCGGGTGAGCAGGATCAAAACCAAACTAATAATTTTTTGCATACAGCTAACACTATGATCAGCAATATAAAACATGAGTAAAATAGATCGTTTGCGCTTGGCATACTGATCTAACCCTTGGCATTTTAGCTTGCTAAGCACTATACTGTGCATATATACAGTTAAGTGTGTTTTAGTATGCGTGTTATCCCTATTTATATCGAAGCTGGCGTGTGTGGATTTGAATCTCCTGCAGCGCAATACAAAGAATTAGGCTTATCGCTTGATCAATTATTAATAAAACACCCAGATGCTACGTTTATCGGTGTTGCCTCTGGGGAGTCAATGCAAGGCGTGGGTATTTTTGATGGCGATTTACTGTTAGTTGACAGAGCTGAAGACGCTAAAAATGGCGATGTGATTGTGGCCAATTTAAATGGCTTATTTGTGTGTAAATTACTTGATAGAACAAATGCACAATTATTATCAGCATCCCCTGCATATGGGCCTGTTCAGCTTTCAGCCGATGATGAGTTCCAATTAGAAGGCGTGGTCACGCGCTCAATTCGCCTACATCGTTTAAGCCCTGAGTTACACCAATGTATGCCCTAGTTGATGCAGTATCATTTTATGCCAGTGCCGAAAAAGTATATGACCCAGCTATCCGTACTAAACCCGTTGTGGTGCTGACTAATAACGATGGCTGTATTTGCGCTGTATGCCCTATTGCGCGTAAATTAAATATTCCTAAGTTTCAGCCCTACTTTAAAGTAAAACACTTACTTGCTAAGCATAACGTGATTGTTCGTTCATCTAACTATGAGTTATACGCTGATTTGAGCGATAAAATGATGAATGTAATAAGCCGCTTTTGTGACAATCAGCACATTTATAGTATTGATGAATCATTTTTATGCTTTAACGGTTTTACACCCTTAATAAGTGATTGGCATCACTATGGACATCAGATCCGCCGTACCGTGTGGCAAGAAACCAAGCTTCCTGTAGGAGTTGGGTTTGGCCCAACCCCTACTTTAGCAAAAGCAGCCAATCATGCAGCTAAAAAGCTTAGTGGCTTTAATGGTGTTGCCGTTATTGATGATGAAAGCGCACGCAAACACGTACTAGGCATGATGGATGTAAGCGATGTATGGGGTGTGGGTAAACGGATTGCAAAAAAATTAAAATTAATGAATATACATTCAGCGCTTGATTTGGCGCAACAAGAACCTCGGCGCATAAAAAGGCAATGTAGTGTCGTACTTGAGCGCACCGTTAACGAGCTTAACGGAGTAACTTGTTTGAGCTGGGATGAAGTACGTCAAGATAAACGCGAAATATTTTCGACTCGCAGTTTTGGTAAGCGGTTAACTGATCCAATAGCATTAAAAACAGCATTAGTAAGCCACTGCGTTACTGTTGGGAAAAAGCTTCGCCAACAACGCTCTGTCACTCAAAGGCTTTTATTGTTTGTTGCAAGCTCCGCACACGAACAAATCTACTATAAAAAGTCTTTAGTCTATGACTTTGCAACCCCAAGCTCCGATAGTTGCGTATTAGCCAGTGCTGTTAATCAGTTATTTGATCAACTCTATCAACCTGGCATACAGTTTTATAAGTGTGGTGTGGGAGCGTTAGAGTTAAGCTCTGTACAATTTCAACAACCAGATTTATTTGCTGTGTCAAAAGATAATAGCAAGCTTATGCAATGCTTAGATACTATAAACAAACGTTACGGCAGTAATACATTATCATTGGCAAGCCAACAACAAACACAGTCATGGCATATGAAACGCGAGTACTTATCGCCCCATTACACAACTCGTTGGCATGCGTTACCTAAAATAACATGTGATTTATAAACGTTGCAGCTCAAAATTGCACATAACATCCGTATCTTCAACAGTGTATTGTAGTTTGTTACCCGCCAAAAAGCGCAGTGTTTGGCTACTATCAAGTGAGTCTTCAGGGTTGTCACACCGGTCATGACGAAGAGCCATGGTTATACCTTCACTGGTGTATTTAAATTTAGTCGTGACTAAACAAAAATTGGGCACTTTATTGGTTTGTGTACCGTTATGCAAAGCGTTAAAAATAATCCCACTACCTAAACTGAAACCAAGGTTGGGATTATTTTGATTAACCCACTTCAGCTCACCACTAGTGCATAACTCACTAGTACCAGTTGTTAGTTTATAACTACCTAAATGGGCATTTAATAGTTTAACAAACTGGCTTTTATTACTAGGCAGTACACTTTTAGCATCACATAAATGTGAAAATAAAGCCAAAGCAATGAAAAAAGCTATCTTCGAATGATGCATTTAATACCTACTTTAAATAATGAGCTGCTGCAATATAAGTGTACCCGTTAAGATAAAAAATAAAGCAAGCTAGAATACTGATACAGGCAAAGTTACTGCCAATATTTAGCAAATAATTGCGGATAAGCTAGCTTTAAAAATTTAGGTTTATCTTTAAAACGTTTACCCTTTGGTTGTTCAAGGCCTGACGGAACAAATGGAAGCTCATCGTCATTACGCTCTTCATAAAGCAGCCCTGCTATAAGATCGTATTCATCTAAGTATGGGTATGGCTGTTCGTTTAAATGGTAAACAGGAGTACAATCAGCCAGCGAGTCTGGGTTTTCAATTGCCGCGTTAAATGCACTTTCACCACGCGAAATTAACCAGCAACGAAACTCAGAAAAACCATACTCATCATTACACCCTGCCATGACAAACGCTGCACCGAATAATTCCCATGTATAACTTTTACGCATACAAAGACTAAACTGCTTATCAAATGAAATCAGGCTATCGTCATCTAAATCAGCAAGTAACTCTTTTAAACGTTGAGTGACAGATTCGGGATCAGCTGTTTTATCATCGACGGTGACTAATTGCCAAAAATCAGACTCTGTAAACTCACTCATGAAATAATCTCTTTAACACGCCCTACTTGGCCATCTTCTAACTGCACTTTAATGCCATGAGGGTGATTAGGTGATTTAGTCAATAAACGCGAAACAATGCCGTTAGTTAATGTGCCACTTCGCTGATCTTGCTTTAAAACGATGTTGACTTCAGTGCCCGGGGAAATTTCAGAACGAGTAGGTACAGCCATGATATATCTCTTTTACTATTTTGCTAGATTATAACTGTATGTGAAAACTATACCAAATTAAACAAGGCTAATAATGACAGCTTCGCGTTCACTCGCGGTTAAAATTGAGGCCAAATGCAATTCAATGTCACACGCTTTACCAATTATTTGAAAATCATAGCCTTGGCCATTGTTATCAAGTATACAACTGAAGTAATTGTCTGCGATTGTAATTTGGCTGATTCGGGTAATATCAACCTGAGATACTTTTTGTATAGGTGCCTGCTTTACAATTAGCTGGTTATTATCTCTAGTAATTGCATTCTCAAGCGCATGTTGCTCTATAAATTTTGCACTATAACGACGAGAAAAAGCCCAAAATGCGATTGCAATGACAAACCCATTACTAAAAATGGGTATAGGTGTGGCATTCGGCGATGCTGTGATCTGATATATCCCTAAAATAAAAAACACCAAAGCCAGCACCAATAAGCTGCCTTGTTTTTTCTTGTGAGTTAAATTCGAAAACATGGGCACCTTACACTGCTAAAAAATTAATTGTCTGGGGCTTTAAGCCCACGACTCGAAGCTGCTCAATTAACTCTCTTTCAATAAAAGGTAATTGCTGTTGGCTACTTGCTTGGGCTAGTGCGAGCTCATCAATAAAGAAACAGGTGACTTGTAATGTACTATCAGGCTTTTTCAAATTAATTGTATGCGTAAGATGGCTGAATTCGGTCTGCGCGTCTTTTATATTTTCGCAAGCCGTCGTCAATATTTTTCGAAGTGTATTATCAAGTCGTTTTTCAGTTTTTGTCATTTTTAGATGCTTGCTCGTTAGCCCTATTGTTTTTGTATTCGTCGTAACCGCTTTCTTGGCGCTTTACACATTCGTGATATTCTTTATCAGCCATGTAGTTACACTCATTTAAACGCGCTGATTGAATCTCATGATAACGACTGTCAGATGTACAAGCCGATAAAGAAAGTACAAATAAAACACTAAATAACAACTTCAGTGTATTGAAAACCATTAAAAATTCCTTACGTTTTATGCCGAAAAAATAATTCATCCGACGCGATTTTGCTGTATATTGCACACGTTTTGAATTAATTACCGTTAAGGCTGAATTATGATGTTGTCGCAGTTACAAGAGCTGTTCCAGCGTATCGATAAAAGTAAAATATTTCAATCATTTGTTATTGCCGTTATTGTAATATCTGCGCTAACTGTAGGCGCTCATACTTATTCTTTACATCCCACAGCCGAGCTTGCTTTGCACTGGATGGATGTAGGGATCACTGTATTTTTCCTTGTTGAACTCGTTATTCGCTACATTGCCAGTAAAGGTATAAAAGATTTCTTCTCCAAAGGCTGGAACATTTTTGACTTTATCATTGTGGTAGGGAGTTTATATCCGGCAGCAGGATCGACAATATTTATCGCTCGGTTACTCAGAATATTCCGCGTACTACGACTAGTATCAATGATCCCCGAGTTACGCTTATTAGTAAATTCGTTACTTAAAGCGATTCCACAAATGGGGTATATCGCTTTACTCATGTTTGTGATTTTCTATATTTATGCTGCTATGGGCAGTATGCTATTTGCTGAAATAAACCCAGTACTGTGGGGAGATGTATCTATCTCGATGCTAACATTGTTCAGAGTTGCAACGTTTGAAGATTGGACCGATGTAATGTACGAAACAATGGCAGTTTATAAGTTAAGCTGGATCTTTTACCTTACGTTTATCTTTTTAACTGCATTTGTATTTTTAAATATGATGGTTGGCGCTATTTTAGAGGTTATGTCTGAAGAGCACCGCAACGCCCGGGAAGAAAAAGCTGATACAAACTCATTACCAGCAACTCAGGGGCAAGTGAACGAACTTAAGCAGCAACTCGCTGAATTAAAGGCTCACCTCAAAAAATGATAAACAAAGGTGGTAAGTAATTATTATTTATCACCTTATGTTTTGAACTTGCCTACAAGAGCGGTCAATGTGTCAGATAAAACGTTGAGCTTGTCACCATTTTCACTGGTACTGGTTGCAATCTCACTGACATCATCCGCAGCGTTTTTAATTTCTATTACATTTCGATTGATGTCTTCTGCAACATGCTGCTGTTCCTCAGCAGCTGTTGCTATTTGAGTATTTAAATCACTAATAGTAACAATTGATTCAGTGATTTCAGTAAACTGCTGCTGCGCTGACTGAGATAAGCCTACTGTTTTTTCAGTACGTTCCAAGCTTCGTTTCATCTCACTTGAAACCTGGCCTGACATAGTTCTTAATTTATCTAATTGACCAGCAATTTCCTCTGTTGATTCAGATGTCCGCTGTGATAATGCTCTCACTTCATCAGCCACTACAGCAAAACCTCGACCATGTTCACCTGCACGAGCAGCTTCTATTGCGGCATTAAGTGCAAGTAAATTAGTTTGCTCAGCAATGCCTCTTATTACACTTAATATAGACATAATATTTTCGCTTTCGGCATCCAACTGCGATATGTCTGAAGTAGCCTTGGTGATCACATCACTTAATGATGCAACACTTTGCACTGTTTCTGTTATTACAGACTGACCAATCTCAGAGGCCTTTTGTGTTTGCATGGCTAAATCAGCGGCATTCGCACAACTGGCTGAAACCTCATTCGCCGTTGCAGCCATTTCATTTATCGCTGTCGCCGCCATTTCAAGCGCTTGTTGCTGCTGTGATGTGGAGCTTGTTAGTTGCGATGCCTCTGACGATGTTTGCAACGAGGTATCACTCACCTTTTGCGCACACTCGTTTATCTGATTTACCAGATCGGCAATAAGATTAAGGAATAAATTAAAACTATTCGCTAACTTAGCAGTTTCATCTTTTGTTTTAATCGAAAGCCGTTGTGTTAAATCACCACCACCACGAGAAATTTCAGTTAAACCATCACTTACTTCTACAATAGGTGCGGAAATGAGTTTTGCGATATAGCTCGCAATTATGATGAAAACGGCAATCAGCACGGCACTAATAAATATAATATAAAGGGTGATTGTGTTTGCAGCGCTCATTACTTCAGACTTTTCGACTAACGCAATAAATTTCCACCCTAAACTACGAGATGTATATATGCTCGCAAGGTAATCGGTATTATTAAGTGTAAGCTCAAACTGGCCGGCTGTATTATTGGCTAATGCTTGATACTTACCATCGGTAACCTCGGATAATTTCTTAAATCGGTAATCATTATTTTTAGGATCTACTAGGATGGTACCGCTATCTTCTATCAGCATTAAGTAACCCGTTTCTCCTAGCTTAATATCTGCAATGATGTCGGTAAGACCATTTAATGATACATCCATCCCTTGAACGCCGACAATGTTGCCATTGTCTTTAATCGCCTTGACAGTAGATACGATTACCATGTCGTCTATTGCCCAGTAATAGGCGTTAGTGCGAATAGTTTCACCATTCGCTTGAACCGCAGTTTTATACCAAGGCCTTTCGCGTGGGTCGTACCGCGCATTAACTTCACCCTGAGGCCATTGTATGTAACCTCCTTGTTCATTACCCATATAAATATAAGCTAATCCTGGATGAGTCAGACCGAAGTGATCATATGCTTTAAACACCTCCTGTTCTGTTGTACTTTGTTCAAGATGGTTAAGGGCAACTGAGGTGGTCGCGTCCATGTGGGTTTTAACATTTGCTTGAGCAGCAAGAACGCGGGGATCAGATGCAAGATAATCGACGTTTTTAGCAATTTCAGTAAAAAACATCACAATAGCATTATCAATTTGCGTTGCTTCGCGCTGACTTAATAATGCAAAGTTATCATTAGCTTGCTGCCGAGTTTGTGTAATAACTAATACGGCAATGATGAATAAAGGCAGTACTATTGCTGAAGCAAAAGAGAGCTTCAGTTTTTTAGAAATATTCATAAAAAAAACCTAAAGAGCTTTCTAAAAGAATAGTGCTGAAGTTCTATTTGAGCAAATAATACGAGGGTAAATATGTAAATAAAAAAGGCCAGCAAAAGCTGGCCTCATCAATAACTCGTAAATTTAACCGTCTTTAGCAACAACAATTTGTAGCATACGGCGTAAAGGCTCTGCCGCACCCCACAGTAATTGGTCACCTACAGTGAACGCACTGATATACTCAGGCCCCATCGATAATTTACGGATGCGACCAATAGGAATATCAAGCGTGCCAGTTACTTTAACGGGTGTTAAATCGGTGGCAGTAATATCACGCTCGTTAGGTATCACTTTAACCCACTCATTATGAGAGGCTAAGATCTGTTCTACTTTTTCAACGCTGATGTCTTCACGCAATTTAATAGTCATTGCTTGTGAATGACAACGCATCGCACCAATACGAACACATAAACCATCTACAGGTATTGGTTGCTTTGATGAACCTAAAATCTTATTGGCTTCAACTTGCGCTTTCCACTCTTCTTTTGATTGTCCAGATGGCATTGGCACGTCAATCCACGGAATTAAGCTACCCGCTAATGGCACACCAAATTGATCTTGTGGTAAATCGCTTGAAGCAATTTGCTCAGTTACCAGCTTATCAATTTCTAAAATGGCAGCTTGCGGATCGGCAAGTTTATCAGCAACACTGGCGTGAATAGAGCCCATTTGAGCAATGAGCTCTTTCATGTTGCGAGCCCCTGCACCTGACGCCGCTTGGTAAGTCATAGGGCTCACCCATTCGATCAAGTCTTGCTCAAACAAACCTCCTAAAGCAAGTAACATTAATGAAACCGTGCAGTTACCACCTACGTAGGTTTTAACACCCTGTTCAAGGCCTTGCTCGATTACGTCTTTATTAACTGGGTCGAGCACAATGATGCTATCGTCGCTCATGCGCAGAGCTGAAGCTGCATCAATCCAATAGCCGTTCCAACCTGACTCTCTAAGTTGTGGGTAGACTGCTTTAGTGTAATCACCGCCTTGGCACGTAATTACAATGTCCATTTTAGCAAGTTCTTCAATGCTAGTAGCATCAAGTAAAGGCTTCGCAGCGCCGGCTATGTCAGGCCCTAATTGACCTGCTTGTGAGGTTGTAAAAAAAGTGGTGTCAATATTGGCAAAATCCTTTTCTTGCTGCATACGTTCTAATAACACTGAGCCAACCATGCCCCGCCAACCGACTAATCCTACTTTTTTCATTGTTTGTTCCACTGTTTGAGTCATAAGAAATACCTAATACGTTAAAAATTAAAATTCATTGCGTGAGATTCAATTTTTAGCCGCTTCAATCTAGCATCGCAGTAAATGCAAAACCAGCAATAGTCATAGAACATAAAAATATTTCATATTGAAAAGTCAGTCATGGATTTAATCTATGTTTATATCCTCTAAATTGGGATCTAAACTAGGCGGTGTAATATCTATTCCTTTGCGTAATTGCTTAACCACAGTTTTTAACACCTCTATGCGAGCATACCATTTGTAATGTGCAGCAATAACATGCCACGGGGCTGCAATAGTGTCGGTATTAGCAAACATTTCGTTTATGGCAGTGACGTATTCACATCTTTTTTCGCGATTACGAATATCTTCACTAGTTAATTTCCAGCGTTTATAAGGGTCTTGTAAACGACCTTCAAAGCGTTTGTGTTGCTCATCACTACTAATATTTAAAAACAACTTAACAATACGTACATCGTCATCTATTAATAAGCGTTCGAATTCGTTAATCTCTTGATATGCGCGCTGCCATTGTTCGTCACTCGCAAATCCTTCCACACGCTCAACTAAAACACGCCCATAATATGAACGGTCAAAGATGGCAATACTTCCTGTAGCTGGTAGCTTAGTCATAAAGCGATAGAGGTAATGTTTTCCTTGTTCCTGAGGCGTTGGCGCAGCTATTGGATAAACGCTAAATCCTCTGGGGTCTAAACGCTGAGTTAAACGCCTGATTGCACCGCCTTTACCAGCTGCGTCCCACCCCTCTAAAACAATAATAGCGCGACGGCCTTGATGAAAATACGCTTGTTGTACATGCAAAAGTTTAGTTTGCCAGTGTTTTAGCTGTCGTTTATAGGTTTTTTTATCTTTAATGCTAGGCCACTGTTGATGTGATTCATCGAGTTGTAATTGTTTTTTATTACGTTTAATTTTACTGACCGTATGCACATTAATATCCTCATAAGTAAGAGATTTTATATCCAGTAAGCGTCAATTAAGAATAGCAAACAGTGGGGAAAAAAAAAGCCCTACAGATGTAGGGCAATGGAGTTAGGTTATTATATTCGCCTACCAAGGCTATGTTTTAGAACTCGTAAGAGTAACTAAGACTTAATTCAGTGCCTTCATCACGTGAACGAACTATGATATCTGACTGAGTAACTTCTTTATCTTCACCAAGTAAGTTTTGTACTTTGAACTTAACTTTAGAGTTAAAATCTGGGTACCAAGTATAAACTAAATCTAATGAGTTAAATGGTTGCTCATAGGCATCATCACGCCCAGCGACACCGGCAGCGAGTATGCGCTCCCCAAATACATTGTAAACTAATGAAGCACTATGAATGCCATCTGGAGAATCATAGTTAAGTTGCATATTAACAACATATTCTGAGTGACCTGTCATACGCTTTTTAGGGTTAGTTAAATTACCAGCTAATGCAGGATCAATCGAAGCTTCAGAATCACTTAGTGTAATATTACCACTTGTGAATAGCCCCTCTGTTACCATAGTAAGATCTTGTAACCACTCAGCTTCAACACCATAGACTTCAGCGGTTTCGCCATTAATAAAGCTAGCTGAATAGTCATCATCACCGACTCTTAATACAGTTTCAATTGGCGCTTGAATATCTTTGTAGAATGCAGCCACACTAAATGAGTTGCCTGCTTGACCATAATATTCATAACGTAAGTCATAGTTTTTAATCGGGCTACTTTTAAGCCCTACACGACCAAAGGTACGAATATCTGTAAGCGGATCAAAGTAAGTAACAGGCACAACTTCACGGAAATCTGGTCTAACAACCGTCTCACCATAGCCAGCACGTACTTGATAGTTTTCGCCACCTAAATAGGTTAGAGACAGTGCCGGGTACCAATCATCTTCTAAGATAGTCCCGTCTTCAATATTCTCAGCTGACCAAATATTTTGTAAATCATCACCATCAAAAATTAAACTTGAAGTCCCCACGGATGTTTGACGAAACTGTTCATAGCGTACACCACCACTAACCCGTAGCCATTGATCATAGATAACATCAAAGGAACCATACCCTGCATCTATTTTTTGTGCAGCAATATAATCATCCGCATCAGGTGCTGTTGGCTCATTAAAGTCAACGAGTACACCGTTATTATCAATAAACTCATCTGATAAATAACCACTATTTGCAAGAGGATCATTTGTTCCATCGTTAATAGATATTGGCGAACCTGAACTATTATTTACAGTAAAGCTTGATGTATTATAAACACGCGCTCTGTCTGAAAAATCATAGCCAACTTTAAATTCTACATCCATAGAGTCAAAAGTAAGTGGTAGATTAAAATTACCACCATATGAAGTTACGTGCTCTTCCATGTCTGTATAAGACATAATTACACGGTTATCATCACCAGTTATTGTTGAACTGACGTAATTACCTTCATCGTCATATTGATCTCTGAACTTATAGTTTGCATTAGTTGGAATATCGGTTGTTGCTTCAGAGCGTGTATATTGCCAGTCAAAGCCTACCCCCCAGTAATCAAGGAAAGTATGTTGGCCTAAGAATTGGCTAATATTTAACTCTCTTTGTTCAAGGTTAAACTCATGATCACGATTAGCTATACCATTTCCAGCAATACTAAATGTAGAACTGCCCGCAGGGCTTTGAGAAATTGAAACTTCAGTTTCATCTTCATTATCTACAATATATAAATGCTTTGCTGAGATGCTATGAGTTTTATATGAATAACCAACGCTACCGGTTAAATTGTAACGTTCATTTTCAGTAGTAACCGTAGAGTTTTTTAACGTATTGTAGCAAGAATTAGCAACATTTTCAGGTGTGCTTAAAGTGGTTGAACAGCTTTCTAAATCTTCTTGATCTTGTGTAATTACAGATGAGAGCTGTGTGCTAGAGTCCCATTCGTTTACATAAGCACCAGAGAGCAAAAAGCCTATTTTGCCACCAAAATAAGACTCTTCAAAGCTATTACCTAAATGTGCTTTGACGCCATACTCAGGATCAATTGAATCTTCTTTTAATGCATAATTACGCGGTAAAGATTTAAGTAACTGACTGTTAATAGCAGTAGCTTGATCGGCGCGAGTACCTTGTTCACCATCAACAAGAAGGTCTCTACTAACAATGTTACTAACACTAAAATTACCGTGATATTGTACTATTGCATCTTTTAATGCTTGCGGTATACCACTGTCTGAGCCTGAATATTTATAACCATCATTTGCAGAAGTGTTATAACCTACACCTAGCTCAACACCAGCAGTAAACTCAGATGGTATTGACTTGGTACGAATATCTATATTACCACCACCAAAAGCCGCTGGCATATCTGGCGAGTAGGCTTTTTGTACCGCCATACTTTCTATTATACTCGCTGGGAATATGTCTAATGGCAATACATTTCTGGTTAAATCTGGGCTGGGAACATATGCACCATTTAAGCGAGCACTTGAATAGCGTTCGCCTAAACCACGCACATATATAAATTTACCATCTACTAATGTTAAGCCAGTAACACGACGAAGAGCAGATGCAGCATCACTATCGCCGGTTCTTGAAAGTTGTTCAGCACCTAGTATATCTGCAACAAACGCTTGATTTTTACGCTCTTCAACAACAGCTGCTGCGCTACCTTGAAGGCGTGTACCAACAGCAACAACTTCTTCAATTTCGTTATTTTCGAGTTGTTCGTCGGCAGCGGTTACATTACTAGTGTGGACAAACAATCCAAGGCCAATTGCGAGTGACAGTTTACTCAGCCTATATTGTTTTGACATGATTTACATCCTAATCAGTTTGATAAAAAACAGGCGCCAATTGCTTTTAAATAAGCATTAAGGCGCCTACATTTCATAACTCTAAATGAGCAGGTATTAGTCTTGAGCAGCTGCTGCTAATGCAGTTTCAACCCATTTGTACCAGCTAGAGCTAGTATCTGTATCAGATACTGCACCGATGTAATCAACAGTGTCGAAAAAGCTATCTTCAAGCGAAGTTAAATCATTTGCAGAGATTGTTACATCCGTTGAGGCTGTGTTAGTAGCAAAGCCATTTTCAGCGAATACTGCAACATCATCTGTTAAGATTTCACTGCTTGCACTATTTTCAAACCAAGATGCTTTAGTTTGACCAGCCAGAGGACCTGCTGCAAATGTATCTGTTTCAGCAAAGTTCGATGAACAAGCCATAACTGAGTTGTTGAACATAATTTTATCAGCTTGTTTTTCACCATCAGAAGAAATTTCAATACACGCGGTTTCAACAGCATTTTTCTTTACTAATAGAGAATTGTAGATACTTGCATTAAATTCATCGTCAAATTTATAAGCTTGTGAAGGGTCATCATCACGTACTGATTTAGCATCAGTCGTGATAACTGTGATATTTGCTAAAGTTGGATTAGTTGGCCCAACTTCAGCAGAAGACTCACCTTTAACACCATCTGACTCAAAACCATTATTACCCATATTTGCAATAGTGCCATCAGCTAAAGTTACAGTGCCGTGCTGGACAAATAAGAACTGTCCTTTACCTTGCCACCCTGCATCAAAATCAAATGAGTCATCTTGTGTATCAGTAACCACAATATGTTTAATTGTCGCTGCACCACCAAAGAACTCGATCCCATCATCAAAACCTTGGTGAATATGTAAGTAATCGAATGCAGAACCTGAACCAACAGCATTAAGCGTTAGAGAGTTAAGGTCATCACCAGGGCCACCAACTTTAGGACCTGAGCCAGCGTACCAAATTTTAGCCCATTTAATACTACCACTAGAATCAGCATTATCATTACCACCAAAGTAGCTTGTAATACCTTCAGATGGTACGTTACACGTACTCGCTGCGCGTTCTGCATCAGTACATTGGTCTGTGATACCGTTACCGTTAATGATGATGCCACCCCAATCAGCATAGCGAGCGCCATTACCAGTACTATCAAAACGGTCAAAAGCGTTTGCAGATGTAAATGTAATAGGTTTAGCTTCTGTTCCATTTGCTTGAATTTTAGCACCGCGGGCAATACGGATTATTGCTTCACCTGATTGAAAGGCAAGTGTTGCGCCTGGCTCTACTGTTAAAGTAGGTCCATTTTCAGGTACTGTAAAACCAGTCGTTGTATCGCCATCTTTACCAATTAAAAGTGCTTCAGCAAATAAGTGAACACCACCGTCTGGAATTTCTTCAAAGGTGATGTTACTTGTAATTTCTATAGATTTACTAGCAAAAGAATCATTGTAAGTACAATCTTTACCATCAAAAACACCTTTTACAGTACCAGCATCTGACTCATAGCTGGCACATTCAAAGTCATCAGTTGAACCACCATCAGTAGTAGAGTTGTTTGAGTTATTAGTACTATTATCAGTAGTAGTGCTGTTGTCGTTTACTGTTGGTGTGATGTCAATATCGCCGCCACAAGCTGCTAATGTTACTGCAGAAGCAAGTAGGCTGACCTTGAATAAGTCAGATAGTTTCATTGTAATACTCCGTTGAATTTCGATTATTGTTAACGCTTTAAAAACTAAGGCTTAAGATACTTAAGCTATATGACAAACGAGTTACACTTTAATAAACATAAAATGACAATCTAAGTCATTTTATTACAATAACTTAGGCTTATAGAAATGAAAAAAGCCGCCCGAAGGCGGCTTTGGTGTTGCGATTATAAATTGCTCAGTAAACGCGTATGCGATTACTTAAAGTAAAGCGGTGCGAAGTGTCTCTGCATGGACTTTTTCGTTTTTAACGTACTTGATCCACTGTGTCGCTAAACGTTGTGATTTTTTGTGCTTTTCAGCTTGTTCAAACGCTAATATAGACGCATCAAAATTCTTTAAATTATACTGCGCCATACCCAATGCAACGTACGCATTTGATTCAAAATCTAAACCGCCTTTATCCAGTGCAGCACGGGCAGCATCAGCCGCTTTGTTGTAATGCTGCGTATTTATTAGCACTTCAGCTAATCGCTGGTCATACTTGCCATGAGTTGATAAGTCAGCAGCTTTTGCGAAAAATTGTGCTGATTTTTCATCTTCTTTCGCTTGTACCATTGCCTCAGCGATAAAAGCATAATTTTTAGCCGTTTTTTCAACTACACCCGACGCCATAGCTTGCTGCATCACATCGGCTGCTTTATAAGAAAGCCCATTATACATATACACTTGTGAAAGCTGAGTTAACGCAGACTTAGAGGTTAAAAAGCCCTGCTGGTATGCTGCTTCTAAAACAGCCAACTGTTTTTTCTCAGCCCCTGTTTCACCATACATACCGCCTAACTGCACCCAGTATTCAGGCTTATTATAAAGTTTAACCATTCGCTCAAGCACATCAACTACACTTTGCGGTTTATTTAGCGAGTAGTACATAGCACGCTGTAAAACTAACCAGTTTTCTTTAGGTTCTTTGCCTTCACTGTCAGCTTGCGCAATTGCTTGATTGATGCTGTTAATGCCTTTGCTGTAGTCTTTCATTTGATAAAAAGCTTGGGCCTTTAACACATAATAAGCATCGGTTTTTGGCTTGGTGTTAATTTCATCCCAATCATCTAAGAATGAGATAACCTTGTTGTAATCACCATTTGCCATTGCCAACTGCGCTAAACTGAAAGTCGTACTTAGACGTAATGTTTCAGGAATAGCCTCAGCATTAACAACGTTCTCAAATGATGCAATCGCTTTTGCTAAATCGTTCTCGTTGTAATAAATAAAACCATAAAAGTTATGCATCATAGCTATTTCATAGTCATTCATGCTTGATGCACGTTCTTTTATGCTATCAAGCGCTTCTAACCCGGCTTTAGCATCGCCGTCATCCGCAAGCTTTTGCGCACGTGCAAGTTGGCTGTATACTTTTTCACGCAGTGCTGGTACACGCTTAGTCTTTTGCTCTGTCGCATAGGCTGTCGCGATGTTTACGCCAGGTATAAAGCTAACAACTGTCGGCAACGCTACGCTGGTGGTGAATGCAGTGGCACAAATCAGTGCAATTTTTAATGGTTTCATAATCGCCTCGCTACTCTATCCGTTTATTTGGAATGAGATTTTGTTCTGTACACCCGCAACTTCAACGGCTTCTCCGTTTACTACGCGTGGTTTGTATTTAAATTTAAGTGCCGCATCCATCGCAGCTCGGTCAAATAGTGACTCGGGCTCAGCTTTAACAACTTGTGGGTCGCGTACCGTGCCTTGTTTAGTCACTATAAATTCTACAATGACGTACCCTTCGATTCCTCTTGAGAGCGCTCTTCTAGGGTAAACAGGCGCCACCTTTACAATTGGTAAATATTCGCCATCACTGGATTCAAGAGCTAAACCCCCAGCTAGGTTTACGTCAGCTTCTACATTGGCTCCAAAATCAAAGTTAGATGCACTTGCGTTAGGATCACTGTTTTGCATTTGCGGTGAATCCATTGGCGGAGGCGGCTCTTTCGGCTTTGGCGGCTTTTGTGGTTTACGCTCTTTCTTTTGCACTGTTTCTTCTTTTTTCAAACGAACAAAATCAAGTACATTGCCTTTTGCAGGCTCGCTCATAGCGCCTTCACCACCCGTTATCAACGCTTGCATGCCTAAAAACAGTAAAAAAGTAACAATACCTGCAATTACTAATGCAACTAAATATCGCAACATATCAGTTCCTTATTACGCTTCTTGCGCAGCAATTGAAACATCGAAAGCGCCAGCTGCACGTGATGCATCCATCACTTTAATTAATACTTCAGTGGTGGCTTTTTTATCTGCTTGAATAACCACACTACCCTGTGGGTTTTCTGCTTTTAAACGTTCGATATTGGCTTGTACAGCACGCTCATCTACTTTACGTTTATTAATCCAAATTTCACCCGTATCAGAGATAGCAACTAAGATGTTCGCACGTTCTTTTTTAACCGCGGTTGCCGCTTCAGGGCGATTCACATCAATACCCGCTTCTTTAACAAATGAAGCTGTTACAATGAAGAAGATAAGCATGATAAAAACAACGTCTAGCATTGGCGTCATGTTAATTTCTTCTGCTTCGTCTTCTTGTAATAAATTACCTAATGGGGCTCTCATTTTTTACTCCTTGGTAAAGCAGCGCTTGGCTGCTTTACAAAAATTTTTATTAGTGGTCTAAAACCATATTATCTTCAAGTAACTCGACTTCACGTTTCGCACGGCGTTGTAAAAATGTAGAGGCAAATACACCAGAGAGCGCACCAACCATTCCCGCCATTGTTGGGATAGTTGCTTTAGATACACCCGATGCCATTGAACGAGCACTGCCTGTGCCTGTCACTGCCATTACATCAAACACTTCAATCATGCCTGTTACTGTGCCAAGTAAGCCAAGCAGCGGGCATAGCGCAACCATCACATTAATTAACGCTAAGTTAGTATTAAGCTGCATACCTGCGCGTGAGATCATCGCCTGACGAATTTGCTCTGCATTCCAACTATTACGCTCATCTCGGCTACGCCAAGTGGCTTTTACATCGCGTTTGTATTGTTTGTAACCTTGAAAGAAAAATATAAATCGCTCGAGTATCAATAACCACATCGCGAAGATTAACACTCCGATGACCAAGAGAACTTGGCCACCAGTGTCGAGAAAATCACGGATAGCATTGATTGAGTCAATCAACTGCACCATGGTTTATGCTCCCTTCTCGCTACGTTCGGCGATGATACCTGCGCTTTGCTCTTGGATAATTAACAAGATGTTTTTAGCGCGTGTATTAAGCAAGGTGTATAAAAATACGGTTGGAATTGCCACAACAAGACCCAGTACTGTTGTTACAAGTGCTTGTGAAATACCGCCCGCCATTAGTTTCGGGTCACCTGTACCAAACAACGTTATTGCTTGGAAGGTATTGATCATACCGGTTACTGTACCAAGTAAACCCAGTAGCGGTGCGACCACTGAGATAATCTTGATAAGCGTTAAGTTACGGGTGATTTTAGGCATTTCGCGTAAAATCGCTTCGCTTAACTTAAGTTCTAAAGTGTCATGAGCAACATCAGGGTATTGGTCTTTTACTTTCATTACACGACCCAGTGGGTTGTCATCACGCGCCACGTTATCTTTAAGTTGTCGACGAACTTTGCCGCCAATCAGCATCAGCGATAAGAAACGCTCTATAGCAATTAGTAGCGCAATAACACCCACACCTAAAATTACATAACCGACAGTACCGCCTTGATGAACTCGCTCCTCAGTATCAGGCGCTTGAACTAATAAACCAAGAATTGAACCACCTGTAGGGTCAAGTGCAAATTGCACAACACCTGAATCCGCACTCTGTAAATCTTCAGCAGTCGCTGTAAAACGCGATACTGGTTGACGTGTAAGTTGGCTAATTGTATTTGTAGCTGCGTTGTATTCTAAGTATTTACCGTTAGAAATAAGGTTAAATGCACCCACTCGAACAACTTCTTGTTGAGCTTTAGCACCGCCTTCTACGATAACGTCTGTCGTAAAGCGAGAAACTTTACCTTGCTCTGTCATTTCACGTTGTAGCTCGTACCACACTTGTTCAATATCTTCGATTGAAGCAAGGTTTGAGGTTGAACCCATCTTAACCGCAAGTTCATCCATAAATTTGCTGCGATCTTGAATTTGGGCAGATACAACTGAGGTCATAAACTTATTGCTTGAGTCCCCTGCCACTTGCTGCAGTACACCAAACAGTTCTTTTAGTGAACCCATACGGTTTGATAAAGTGTCTGTTAAATTAGCAAGTTTAACTTCATTTTCTTCAAACTGGGTTTCAAGGCGCTCAGACTGTGCAAGCATTTGATTGCGCTTGGCCTGCGTGTCTTGAAGCATTTGTACTTGTTCGTTTTGACGTGATTTGAATTCTTGTTCACGTTGCTGATTTTGTGCAGATTGCGCTGATTTACCCTGTTCTAAGGTTTTTAATAACGCATCTAAATCCATTGGTTCTGCAGCCATGCTGCTTGCAGCAAAGCCTAAGCCAGTTACAAGTGCGGCCATTTTTGTCATTTTAGTAAGTAATTTCATCGTCAAAAACCTCTTATTCAGCCGCGTGTACTGGTAGTGTTAACATATCTGGGGCAAGTTGCTTACGAGCAATGCGTAAGCCTTTACTGATTTGGCTAATTGTTGAATCTGGTAGCACAACAAATGACTTTGTTTGCTGATCCCAGCTTCCAGCTTTTTTACCATCACGCGTCAAATAGATAAGCTCTAAACGACCAATGCGCAAAAAATCAACTTCGCGCTCTTGGCCTTCTACACTAAGTAATGCTGTGTAAGCCTCAATTGTGCGACCGTAATCTACTTCAACCTGGTAAGCTTCTAAAAGGCGGCGAAATTTCTCGCTTGAATTGATATCAGCACGGTCCATCATGCTTTTAAGCGATGCAATTCGTTTTGCACGCTCTTCTTTTAAGAAAGGCACATCAAGCGATACAAATTGTTCAAGACCCGTAATCATTCGGATCATCAATGGCGTAATTTGACGTTCAATCACAGATACTTTATCCATAGAAGCATTTAAGTCTTCCATTTCTGTGATCTGATTATTTAATTGCTTGGTTAGCTGTGCGTTGTATACAGCCAAGCCATCAATCTCTTTGTTTAGTGCTGTAAATTGCTGAAGACGACCTTGCATAGAGTCTGCAATCTTGTCTATTTTTGTTTGTGATTGCGCAGCTGATTTATTAATTTCACTACTTTTGTCAATTACCGTATTAAGCTCATTAGCTTGTACTGTGGCAGTTGCTGCTACAATACCTGCAAGAATCAATGGTTTAACGCCTATCATCGCATACACCTTACTCGTTAATTACTATTGGTTTGTTTTAATGAGCGAAAGTTTAGAGATTAAAGATGACAAGAGTGTTGCTTGAAAAAGTCTTTTTTGTTACAGCCGTAACAAATAATACAACTAGCGTGATGCTTAAATTATAAGTCATTGAAATTGATATGAATTTAAGAATTACAGTGTGAGCAATAGAAAACAAATATTATGACAGGCAACTAAGCATAAATAATTAACAGCATCTAAATAGGGTATGATGAACTTGCCGGATTAAATTTCATTTAAGTTAGAGAGCCACCCATGGCGACAACAAAGCGTAAATCGCTACCAAACGACAGCGCCTGCTTAGCATTAATGCTGCGTTAGAGACTATTTATAAAGCCGCATCATAACTTGCTAACAATGTTCTCAATTGTACTGTAGGTAAGTTGCCAATGAATATAATCTATAGAGATAGGATATATGCTGCCGTGAGCAATTAAAACTAATGAAGGAAAACCTTGTATAGGCCATGTTCTGACACGTGCTATCTCTGTCATTAGCTCTTTATCTAAATTGGGTGAGGTTAACTGCTGTTCGAAATCCTCTTTCGTTGCTATCCCTAATTCTTGGGCAAGCTCTGCTAACACATTATTGTTTGAGGGGTTACGTGCTTGAAGGTAATAAGCATGTTGTATCGCTTCAAGCATTTGTGCTTCTTTATTAACTTTTCGAGCCAGCAAAGCGGCTCTGCATGCTGGATAAGTTGAACGTCTAGGCTGACACGTGTGCCAAAAGTCAAAGTTAAATTTGGTACCAAGTTTGTTGCCTATTGTATGCCAAGTATTTTGTAACATATGCTGCATGTGCTCAGGCATTGGCGCTGAACTATCAACGGCCAAGCCACCAACACGGTATTCAATAGTTACAATACCATCAAGGGCTTGCTTTAGTTCATGCCAGGCAGGTGCATATCCCCAACACCAACTGCACATAGGATCATAAATATAGATAAGCTTTGCTTTGTTAGACACTATAAAAAATTACTCCCTGAGTAAACAACACGATTGCGGCCACTATTTTTAGCATTATAGAGCCTGTCATCGGCAAGCTTAATACCTTCATTAAATTGTGTTATCTGTGTAACCTCTGAAATACCGATGCTACATGTAAGATCAATTTTTATGTTTTCATAAATAAAGGCTTTTTTATCGACTTGCTCTAATAAAGTATCAGCTATCGTTGCTGCTGTTGAAAGTGCAGTATCAGGTAAAATGACCATGAACTCTTCGCCACCATAACGTACTTTAATATCGTGAACTCTTAAATGATCTTCAAGTAAAGTAGCAAAATCAACTAACACTTTATCACCAGTATTATGGCCATAGGTGTCATTAATAACTTTAAAGTGGTCTAAATCGATTAATAATATACTTAACGGTAAATATTTAGCAGGGTTAGCGCTAGTAAGTGGCAAGAAGTGACTCAATATGAAACGTCTATTAGCTAAGCCGGTTAATTGATCGGTATGAGCATCTTTTTTTTGCGACAAAGTCATATCTGCTATCTCTAAGTGGCTCTTATTTCTGAAGTACTCGCCAATCAAGCTAAAAAGAAACACAAGTGAGAACGCAGCAGTAAACCGACCCTTCTCGGTCACAGGGTATTCAACTTGACCAACACTTGGCCCATAAAGTAATAAGCTGGTGAAAAATAATAAAAGTGATACAAGGACAAATCCTAGCCGATACCCTAGTGTAGAAAATGCCACAACGGGGTAAAACATTACCCAATAAAGCGCAGTGCTTTCTTTTCCTCCAGTATAAACCAGCGCCAAACATAAAATACATATAATGGTTAGCACTATTACTGCAATAGTGTTGAAGCGCCCTGTTCTATAAAAATAAAAAGCAAACAACAATAAGCTAATGTCAGACACTATGAGGGTAACGGTTAAAAATATTGGATAGACGTCGTAATTTGAAACAACTAACGTTGTGATTAGAATCAAAGCTACGAATATCATGGTGAAAAAAGTAAAAGCGCGGCGTTGATTTTCCGCGCTGTAAACGTTTTCAATGTTGATTAAACTTAACCAACTTGATTTATTTTCAAATTTTGGCATTAACGAATTATTATTCTTATATAATTATACTTTAAAACGAAGAACCATTTTTTCTAGATCATCAAACTCCAACTTCAAACGCGTACACTCTTCCAACGTATTGTTTAAGTTAACTTGACCCTGCTGCGATAACTCACTAATTGTATGAATATCACTATCTAAGGATTGAATTACATGGTTTTGCTCTGTGGTCGCATTGGCAACACTGTGATTAACATTATCGATTGATTCAATTGCTTTAGTAACGTCTGCCATTTTGTCGCCAGCAACATGAGCTTGTTTTACGCTGTTATCACTTTCGAGTAAACTCGCTTTCATAACATTTACAGCACTTTCTGACCCTTTTTGTAACTGCACAACCGTGTCTTCAATTTCTTTTGTCGATTGCTGCGTCCGATGAGCAAGCTGTCTCACTTCATCCGCAACAACAGCAAAACCACGGCCCGCTTCTCCTGCTCGAGCTGCTTCTATTGCCGCATTTAATGCCAGTAAATTGGTTTGTTCACTCACCCCTTTAATGACTTCAAGCACCTGTTCAATACTAGCAGAGTGTTTGGCAACACTGTTGATGGTTGTTTGAGCTTTCTCCATATTAGTAGACAGCGAGTTAATTGCCGCTATATTTTCGTTTAACGATTTTTGGCTTTGCACCGATTGTGCATTTGCATCAGTAGCAAGGCTAGATGCATGGCTTGCACTATTAGATATCTCAACTGCACTGGATGAAAGTTGGTTGATTGCAGTTGCAACGCTATCCGTTCGCTTAGTTTGGTCGCTATACATATTCAAGGTTGATTCTGTTTGCTCTACAAGGCTTTCGACTGAGCGTTCTAGTTGCACTGTTGTGGTTTTAACTTGATCAATTGAAGTATGAATTTTATCAATAAACGCATTGAAATAGGCCGATAGCTCACCAAATTCATCATCGTTTTCTATTTCTAAGCGGCGTGTTAAGTCACCCTCACCTTGCGCAATATCTTTAATAGCGTCATTTAGTCTGCCCATTGGGCGCATTAAATAACGCAGTGAATATTGCATCATAAGAACAATCGCAAACACACCTAAAACCATGTATATAGCGGCCATATTACGAAATGATGCAACAGAGGAATAAGCAATCTCTTTGTTAATTACAACACCAAGATACCAATTAACATTTTCAATTCCTTTAATTTTGGTAAAGGAAACTAGAAAGTCATCGCCATTAATTTCAACTTCAACAAATTGAGATTCCAAGGGAAGATTTTTGGCAAACAATTTATCCATGTTTTGATCGTTCAATTTAGTATTTGGGTGACTTAAAATTCGTCCATTACTATCAAGTAGAAAGCCATAACCAAACCCTAAAAAATCAATCTCGTTTACAATTTTAGTGATTGTTTTCATATCAATATCGGCACCTGCTACACCATTGAATGAACCATTTATGGTAATCGGTGCCACTGCCGATATTGTGAGCTCATTAGTCGTAACGTCGATATAAGGAGTGGTAAAAGCAGTGTTCGTTTTATTTTCGACTAATTTATACCAAGGCCGCTTTGTGGCATCGTAATCTGCAGGGAGAACAATAGTTTGATCGTTTAGCACAAATGTACCATCTGGCTTGCCTATATAAGTATTTTTAAAGCTACCCGCCATTTCTGCGGTATTAAGTTGGCTCAACGTTAAAGCTTCAGAGTCAGTTTGCTGGTGAGTTTTGGCAACGGAAACAACAATTGCCAATTTATTATTAAGCCAATTAGCAATATTTTGTGACACAGATTGAGAGCTTTCTTGCAGCACTGCTGATAGCTGCTGTTGGGTTTGGGTCCGCATTGAAATAAAATTATTGATAGTAAACAAACCAAGCACCAACACTAAAACGATTGATGCTGCAATAGTAACTTTGGTTGTAAACTTTAAGGAGCTTTGCATAGGGAGCCTATTTATTTTTCTTAATTAGCACCTTAGTTTTAACAAATAACAGTTAATTTGTCTCATTTAATCGCTATTTGTCACACTATTAACAACAAAAATAAGCATTTAGTACTAACTGTAATTTACTAAATATGAAGTATAAAGCTTATTAGATAAAGCTAAGCTGCCAGATAATTAACAATATCATTTATATATTGTCATTACAGTGTAGTTAAAATTATAAATTAATCATGTAAGGCTGCTATTGGAACGATCCTATTATTTTTCATTGCTTTTGTAGTGAATACGTATTCAATAATTTTATATAACAGGTTTAGCTGATTGGTAATGCTATTAATTGTGCTGTGACAACATTTAACTTTATATGTAACCAAACCAGCTCAAGATACAAAATTGCGCATTTCACAGGGTTGGTTTAAAAACGATGCCTACTGCGTTATTAGTTTTGGCAATAGAACCACTATTGTATCGGTCAATGCCTTGCCTAAGCCGCTTTTAATTTAAACGACACTCGTAGCTTGGGTATAAGTACAATAAATAAAAATGCACTTGCCAAGGCAAGTGCATTTTAAAAAACGGATGTATTTTATAAAAAATTATTTACTGACTAGTTGTTGCCATCTATTTGATAATTTAACAACGTTAAGACCATACCAAGCTATAAATACATAACAAAGAGCCGGTATAAAGAAACTATCTTGAATACTCATAGTGTCTGCTACAAACCCTTGCAGTAAAGGGATAAGTGCACCACCAACGATAGCCAAACATAACCAGCCTGAACCTTTACTTGTTTGAGAACCCAAACCTTCAATCGCCAGAGAGAATATGGTTGGAAACATGATTGAGTTAAATAAACCAATGGCAAGCACGCTGTACAAAGCAACATTTCCTTGCGTAAAAATAGTGATAAGCAACAATGCTATAACCGCAAATCCATTAAAGGCCAATACTTTAGATGGCGCTACTTTTTGCATTAAAGCAGAGCCGATAAACCGACCGACCATTGCCCCACCCCAGTAATAAGCTATCAGTGCTGAAGCTGCATGTTCTTCTAACCCTGCAATATGTGCCTCACCAAAAAAGTTAACTAAAAAGCTACCAATAGCAACTTCACCACCAACATAACAAAATATACCAACCACACCCATAATAAGGTGAGGCGCTTTTGCTAACGAATGATCTTTCGCCTTACAGTCTTTTTGCTCTTTGTGGGCGTTTATTTCAGGCAACTTTAAAAATGCAAATACAACAGCAATGGTTAGTAGTGCAGCGGCGAGCATTAAATATGGTATTTTAACCGATTCAGCAGATGCAGCACCGGCCGTTAAAGAGCCCGCAGCGCCAAAGAAAAGAATCCCTCCAACATAAGGGCCTACTGTTGTACCGAGCGAATTTAATGCTTGAGCTAAGTTTAAGCGTGAAGAAGCTGTTTTTTCAGGGCCAAGCGCCGCAACATATGGGTTTGCCGAAACTTGTAATACGGTAATGCCACCAGCAAGCACAAATAAAGCGGTTAAGAATAGCCAATACTCATGCACTACAACCGCAGGGTAGAACAATAAACACCCTATTGAAGCAACCACTAAACCCGATAAAACACCATTTTTATAGCCAAAGTTTTTAACTAGTAAGCCCGCAGGTAAAGAAACAATAAAATATGCACCAAAAAAACAAAACTGCACAAGCATTGCTTCGGTGTAAGATAAATCAAAAACGCCTTTCAAACGAGGAATTAACACATCATTTAAAACCGTTATAAACCCCCATAAAAAAAACAGGGTGGTCATTGCCGTTAAAGCTGGCAGATAGTTTTTATTTTGCTGCTGCTCATTTGTTTCAAAATGTTGGTTTGTATTTATTTCACTCACGTGGTTTTCACTCCATTAACAAGTTGCTACTGATTTTACACATAGCATCAAGAAGATCACAAACTATTATTAGGAACGTTCCAAGTAGACTCCTAACTTTTGCTAGTCAAAGTCGTCAATTTTATAACGAGGTTATTTCTGTGCTTAGTAAGTTTATACAGCTATTTTTGTATAGGTATTTCTCATTCAGCATTTTTAACGACTATAGTTAAATTTCAATTACAAAAGTTAAGGATTGGATGCATTTTAGGATACAAATTGTTTCAAACTATAAAATACACAGACTCAAACTTTTAGACATAAAACTTATTTTTTTACATAAATGAATCTGGCTTATTGGAGAGCGAATGAACAATACAGTGTTGAGTATATCTATAATGCTTTTCGGCTTGTATTCATTAAATGGGTATTGTGAATCTTGGGAACTTAAATTAGACCATGCGACTGATATGAATATAGCTCACAATGGTACAAGGCCAATACAAGAAAAAGGAATAGAATCAACTAGTAGCCAAAATGATTTGGTCAATTTAATTGCTTCATCAGCAAGCAATCATTCATTGGCAGCGGTTAAAGCTGAAACGCTTATCTCAGTGTCACTTGCTCCTTTGTTTAAATCTATTTCTTCATCCAAATCATCTCCCTCTAACTGGGTAAACTCGATAGGTCTAAATCACTTTTATTCAAAACCACAAGTTGATTTGTATAATGAAATTAAGATTCCTCGCCTTATTGGGCCGATTAATTATAAGACAGAAGGTTTAAAATTAGCTTATCAGATAAGCCAGCCTATTGGGTATAACTGGGAATTAACATCTTCAGGTAATATTGGCGGTTACGGGTTTAAAGAGTCGTTATCGGGTACTTTTAAGCTTGGAGTTACTTATAAATTAACGCCGCGGTGGGATGTCTCCGCACTTTATAAAAGTAGCTATTTGGAGTTTGATAGCCGTAATACTGTAGAAAACTACAATTATGAATACGAAGCACTCACCCATGGTCCTGTGATCAGTGCATCATTTCAATTTTAGATAAGTGGCTTTACCCAGCTCATTTTGTTGTTTGTGTCACGGCTTTGGATAATTGTATTATCTGAGCTTTCAACCCCACCTAACTTTGCAAGCCTATCGTATAGCACAACATTGCACGTTGCGGCCAAATTCATGCATCCAATTGTTGGTACATACACCACTTCATCACACCACTTAAGAACATCTTTGCTAATTGACCCATCTTCTGGCCCAAAAACATAAAACGCATTGTCAGGGTGCTTAAATTCAGGCAGCGGCGTTGCTCCTTCTATTAGCTCGATGACAACTACTTTAGCACCTGGAGGAATTGCACTTTTAAGATCATCAACGGGTGTCAGTGGAATACGCTCAACCACATTTTTTGTATCAGTGTGAAATTTTTGGGCATTTAAATAGCGTGTGCCAGTAAAAAAAACTTGTTTGGCGTCATAACAACCCGCGGCACGTAATACACCACCAACGTTAGTTGGGCTTTTAGGGTTAATTAATCCTATTGTTGATACTAACTGAGTCATTAGTCAAAGTCCTGTGTTGGCCATTGAGCAACATATAAATCAAAATCGTCCAACTCTACATCACAATCTTTAACAGTCTTATCACGCACTGATATACCCAGTTCGTGCATCAATTCTTTGCTACCGTTATTGTTTAAAGGATGCCATGAAGCCAAACCACGTCCTTCATGTAAACGCCGGTAACTACAGCTTTGCGGCATAAAGAAAATACTGTCGAGGTTTTCTTTGGTGAGTTTTACACATGAAGGTACAAGTGTTTGGCGGTTTTCGTACTCACTGCAGCCACATGTATTGTTATCTAGGTATTGGCATACTATATTTGTAAAAATAAGCTCTTCGCCTTCACGAAGTTGATCCGTAGCCGTGAACTCGTCTTCATCTTCACTGTCAATAAATGTATTCAAACAGCATTTACCACAACCATCACAAATGGCTTCCCATTCTGATGATGACATTTGCTCAAGTGATTTCTTAAGCCAAAATTGATTTTCTAACATGTTAAAACTCAGCGCCCCTAAGAGCGCGCAGTTTACCGTAAACAACGTCATCGCGCAAAGCCAGTAGCCTTGCGCATAATGTATATTACTGTTGAGAAACCCACCGTTTTATTTTAGCTTCAAGAATAGGCATCGGTAGCGCACCATCAATTAAAATTTGAGTATGGAATGCCTTAATATCAAATTTATTGCCCAATTCATTCTTCGCGTAATCCCTAAGCTCTTGAATTTTAAATTGTCCTAACTTATATGACAATGCTTGACCAGGCCATGCAATATAACGCTCGACCTCTGCGACAATATCACTTTTGGCCATCGATGAATTAGCTAACATATAGTCAATACCTTGCTGGCGAGTCCAGCCTTTAGCATGAAAACCAGTATCAAGCACTAAACGCATTGCACGTAACTGCTCATCAGCTAAACGTCCATACCACATGTAGGGGTCTGTAAATAAGCCCATTTCCTTACCTAGGCTTTCAGCGTATAAAGCCCAACCTTCAGCAAAAACCGTATAGCCGCCAAATTTACGAAATAATGGAAGTCCTTCAATTTCTTGCTGTAATGCGATTTGAAAGTGATGACCAGGTGCCGCTTCATGAATTGATAGCGTTTCAAGTAGAAATTTAGGCTGCGCTTTTAAGTTAAATGTATTGATATAAAAAATGCCTGGACGTGATCCATCTGGCGCAGGCGACTGATAAGATGCCCCCGCCGCTGACTCGGCTCTAAAATCTTCAACCGCTTTTACAACGTAATCAGCCTTCGGGGCAACATCAAATAACAAAGGAACTTGGGCATCTATTTTAACTTTAACTGCTTCATAGGCAGCAATTAACTCCTCAGGAGTGTCGTAATAAAACTCATCTGAGGTACGTAAATGGGTAAAAAATGCGCTTAAGTCACCTTCAAATCCCACCGTCTGTTTAACCTTTTTCATCTCATTTAATATACGTGAAACTTCATCTAAACCTATTTGGTGGATTTCATCAGCCTTTAATTCAAGCGTGGTGTGTTTTTTAATTTCATACTCATACCACGATTTACCATTTGGTAAGTCTGCATAGCCAATTGAATTGCGGCTATTTGGGATATACTCATTGGTTAAAAAGTCGCTCATTTGTTGGTAGGCAGGTACCAAGGTTTGCAAAATCATCGTGTTATAGGCAGCACTTATTTCAACTCGTTGTTGTTGAGTAAAGTCTTCTGGAAGGTTCTTTATTGGTCCCCAAAACAAAGAGTCGGTTGCTTTTGATACAATATGTACTTGGAACTGTGGAAGTAATTTTTGAGCTAGCGGCTTAGGTAATACAACCCCTTGTTTAATCCCTTGTCGCATCATATTTTCAACACTTTGCAACCACGCAGTGTATGCGTGTGCTCGTTCTATAAACGCAATGTAATCTTCTGGTGTATTAAAGGGTTGTGCGCTTTTACCTGAGCCAAAGCCAGCAAATGTGTTATGTGCTCCACCCATTTGGTTAATCGGCATTAAGTGCATAGGAAACTGAGCTCTTTGTAGCGCTAATGCCAAATCACGTTCAAGTATTTCATAGCTTAATAAGTCTTGCCCTTGTAGAGCTGACTTATCAATTTTACTCAATTTTTGTTGGTACAACTTATAAAAGTCACGTTGAGCATCGATATTACTTTGCGTCAATGGTGCGATAAATTGATTATTGTACTCAGCACGCCCTATAAATGTGCCGCCAATGGGGTTAAACGCTAGCCCATCATCAAAATAGTGCGTCAATAACTGGGTTAATTTTTTGCTCTCATTCATAACCTGCTCTGTGCTTGGAGGTGTTTCGTTATTAACACTGAGAGTATTTTCCTTATTTTGACCACTGCATGCACTCAGCGACAATACGATAGCAGCGCTTAACACGGTTAATTTTACTTTTTTCATAATTTATTCCTTGAATGAGAGAGAGTTGATTATGCGGTTTGAGTACATTGTATGGCAAGCTTTGTATTAGCTTTGACATTTTATTTACTTGTTTGGTGTGCATTGCTAAATTAAACGTACTAACAAGCGGCAAAAACTAAAATAATGAAAAATATAAAAGTAATCACACTTAGCTTAAGTGCGTTTTTATTGTGTAGTCCGATGGCACAAGCTACTACTTATATAACTGCTAAAGCAATGGTAGACGTGCAAACAGGCCAGTTAAAAAATCAACCTCTTTTAAGCATTGACGACGGCGTAATTACTCATGTTGAATATGCCAAACAGCCAAATTTAAAACCAGGCGATAATCATATTAAGCTTGATGAATTAACGCTGCTTCCAGGCTTAATGGATATGCATGTGCACTTAACCAGCGACCCTACCGTACCGCGCAGCGAGCGAATTGGTCAGTCAATTCCACGCAAAGCAATTAAAGCGGCCTATTTTGCCAAAAAAACTCTGCATGCTGGTTTTACTTCAGTTAGAAATGTAGGCGCTGACGGTTACAGTGTTATTGCCGTTAGAGATGGTATAAACGCAGGCGATATAATAGGACCACGAATATGGGCAGCAGGCCCCTCCTTAGGTGTTACTGGTGGCCACTGTGATAATAATCGGCTACCACCAGAACTAAAGTACACAGCAACAGGTGTTGCTGATGGCCCTTGGGCTGTTAGAGCAAAAGTACGCGAAAATATAAAATACGGTGCCAATGCTATAAAATTTTGCGCAACAGGCGGTGTTTTTTCTAAAGGCACAAAAGTGGGTATTCAACAATATAGCCAAGATGAAATGAATGCAATTGTTGATGAAGCCCATATGCGAGGTTTAACCGTTGCAGCACACGCACATGGAACCAGTGGCATTAAGGCCGCTATTGTAGCAGGAGTAGACAGTGTAGAGCACGTAAGTTACGTTGATGATGAAGCCATCGCCCTTGCTAAAAAACATGGTACGTGGTTTTCAATGGATATTTATAATACTGAGTATACCCTAACCTACGGTGAACAAAACGGTGTTGCAGAAGAAAACCTTGCCAAAGAGCGCTTAGTGTCTAAAAGACAACGCGACAGTTTTTCTCGAGCAGTTAAGGCGGGTGTAAACATGGTGTTTGGCACTGATGCAGCTATTTACCCGCATGGCGATAATGCAAAACAGTTTTCACGAATGGTAAAATTAGGCATGACTGAGTTACAGGCGATACAGTCTGCAACAATTAACAGTGCCAAATTATTAAAGGTTGAGCAATCTCTTGGTCAGATCAAGCCAAACTTTGCCGCCGATATAATCGCAGTGAAAGGAAACCCACTAGATGATATTACTTACTTAGAACACATTGAGTTCATTATGAAAGGCGGCGAACACATTAAGTAAACCAAAGTGCTATTTTCATTTAAACGTGGGGCCCCTCACCCCACGTAATAAACTATTCATCCCCTCTGCTCATAAAAAGTAAATATATATAAAACATGCCGTTATAAAAATGTAGACAGCCTATTTAATTTTGATAAAAGTTAATTTTTACTTGTAATGCAAATGCAACACATTATCATTGCGAAAAACTTTAATGGCGACTATGTATGACAACACATAAACTTTCTTTAATTACGCTCGCGTGCTTAACTTCATTCAATGCTTTATCAGCTCAAGAGTCTGAACTAGAACACATCACTGTTTATCAAAAGCAAAACCATGTTGTGCTAAATTCCGGCTTAGCAACAAAATCTAATATGTCTCTAATGGAAACGCCTGCCCCAATTGTGGTGGTGGATCAAGAATTAATAAATTCACAAGGGGTTGATAACCTTCAAGACTTAGCGCGTAATATCAGCGGTGTTACCCAAGCAGGTAATAACTATGGTATTGGTGATAACTTGGTTATTCGTGGCTTAGGTGCAAATTACACGTATGACGGTATGTACGGCGGTGCAGGTTTAGGCAATACCTTTAACCCAACTCGCTCGCTTACCAATGTTGAGGCCGTTGAAGTTCTTAAAGGTCCAGCCACGGGTTTATATGGTATGGGCAGTGCCGGTGGTGTTATAAACCTTATTGAAAAAAAACCACAGTTTGAAGCAAAGCATTCAGTGCAAGCTGAGGTTGGTCAATGGAACACTTACTCACTTGCAGTTGATAGTACAGATGCAATTACAGATAACCTAGCCTACCGAGTAAACGCTAAAACAGCACGCAGTGACGGCTATCGTGATTTAAAAGACGATCGTGATGAAATATATAGCTCACTAAAATATGTTCTCGATGACAAACAAGACATCATGCTCTCAGCGGCTTATATAAAAGATGCCATTGCTGTTGACTCTATCGGCCACCCTATCCGTATTTTTAATGCAGAGTCGGTTGGTGGCAAAACAGCGAGTCAGGTAACTGGCGATGATCTAGTAAATGACCAATCATTGGCTGGTTTACAGTTAACCCAAGCACAACGCCAACAACTCGCTGATTCATTAGCCAGTTCAGATGGTTTAACGCCTTATGCATTTGGCCACAACGGGATAATTTCCCCAATGGCGAAGGATAATAAAGGTGAAGAACTGCGTTTTAAATTAACGCATAATTATTACCTTACGGATGATTTATTTTTAAACCAACAACTGCAATATCGTAATTACGAATCTAGCTTTGCCCGTCAAACCGGCGCTTACAATTATGTGTATTGGAACCGCAGAGGTGTTATTAATGCAGACCCACGCGCCCCATTAGTTATTGATGATGTGCTCTATCCGTTTGCTGCACGTCGCCAAGAATATCGCCAAGTTGAAGCGGACGAAAAATCATGGCAGTACTTTGCTGATTTACGCTATGACTTTAGCCTAGGTGATATAGATAATGAGCTATTAGTTAATGCTAATTACGAAGACCGTGATGTCCGCTTCACACAATATTCTATTTGGGATAAAGACTATATTCTCAAAGATAAAAACGGTGATACTACATACCAAGGATCGTTACCTTATATTTTTGACATTCGCACACCAAACTGGGGCGAAGGTCAATTTAGTGATTACGACCCACTTAAAACCAGTAACTACAATAAGAAAGTTCAAGCATGGGGCGTAGGTTTACAACATGTGGCCTATATTCATGACACATTTACCACCCGTGTCGGTTTTGCCTATAACGAAATTACACAAAAATATGAACACTTTGGTGTAGACGCCCGTTATCGTGCAAGCGCTGCAGCTGCAACACCAGAAGCCAGCACCTCCGATAATGGTTTAACCTATAACTTAGGCGCTACTTATAAACCAAGTGATGACATCTCACTGTTTATAAATCACTCAAAAGGCCGCACAGCTTACAGTGTTCTAGGTTCAGTAAAAGGAAATGAAGCTGACCGTGAAGACGCGCAGTCGCTCAGTACTGATTTAGGGATTAGGATGAAGGGCTTTGATGATCAATTACTCGCTTCATTAGTCGTGTTTGATACCGCACGTACTAACTTAGAATATGCAAATCCTGACTATGATGAAGCTACATCGCCTGCATCGGTACCACAAAGTTATTTTGATGGTGAAGAACAAACCCGTGGTGTGGAACTTGATTTAAATGCGTATTTAAACGAGCAATGGAAAGTCAATATTAACGGTGTTTATCAAGATGCCCGCGATAAGAAAAACCCTAACTCAAGCTCATTTGATACTCGTCAAAAAGGCGTTCCCTATGTCACAGCAAGCACATGGGTTACCTATAGCGCTCAATGGTTTGAACTAACAGAGCCATTAAAAATTAGTGTCGGTGTTAAATATGTTGATGACAGAAGCACTAACTCGTCATCATTCGGTATTCCAGATGGCTACGTAGCGAGTTACACCGTTTATGATGCTGCACTGAGTTACAACACCGAACAATGGGGCATACAGTTAAACCTAAATAACCTCTTTAATGAAGTATATTATTCAAAAGCGATGTTTTTGGGTGGAATGCCTGGTGAAGAGCGAAATGCAAAATTAACGTTGAGTTATAAACTGTAAGTTATCAAAGTAGAGCGCACATCGTGTGCGCTCTGAATTATTTTCTATATAGTAACTACAATTCGACCGTTAATATCGCCTTTTAACATGTCGTCAAAAATTTCGTTAATGTCATCGAGGCGTTTTTCTTCAATAATGGCACGCACCTTACCTTGCGCTGCAAACTCTAAACATTCTTGTAAGTCTTTACGCGTGCCAACAATTGAACCCACAACTGAAACCCCATTTAAGACTGTATCAAATATTGGCAAAGGCATTTCCTCTGGTGGCAATCCAACTAAAACGCATTTACCACCGCGCCTTACACTTTTATACGCTTGCTCAAAACCTGGCTTTGAAACCGCCGTACACACTACGGCATGCGCGCCCCCTACTTTTTCAAAAATTGTTTCGCTTGGCACACACTCTTTAAAATCAAGGGTTATATCTGCGCCGAGCTTGGCAGCTAAAGCAAGCTTTTCACTCCCCGTATCAACTGCAATTACGTTAAACCCCATGGCCTTAGCGTACTGCACAGCTAAATGACCTAGGCCACCTACACCTACAATAGCAACCCATTGTCCCGGTTTTGCCTCTGATACCTTTAATGCTTTATAAGTGGTCACACCCGCGCAAAATAATGGGGCTGCTTCAGCAAAGCCAACATTATCAGGTATTTTTACCACGTAATCGCCATGAGCGAGACAATATTCAGCATAGCCGCCATCAATTGAATAACCTGTATTGTGCTGCGACAAACAAAGTGTTTCTTTTCCATCTAAACAAAATTCACAATGCCCACACGCACTGTAAAGCCACGGCACACCCACTCTATCACCCACTTTCAGATGATGTATATTACTGCCTACCTCTTCAATCACCCCAACACCTTCATGGCCTGGAACCAAAGGCATTTTAGGTTTAACAGGCCAATCGCCATGGCATGCATGTAAGTCCGTATGGCAAACACCACATGCTGCAATTTTTACCAGCACATCATTTATACCAACCGTTGGAATAGGTAAATCAGTAATTTCTAAGCGTCCTTTGAATTCAGTATTTATAGCAGCTTTCATATTTAATTCCTTGTGAGAGTTGTCATCGTTATGGGTATAGCTTACGCCAATATAAAGGAATGTGATTTAATCTAAATCAAACTTTGGTCGCACAAAAATCAGGCAGCTCATATTATCAATCACGGTAGTACTTGCTATACAGTTTAAGCGTGCTAGCATTAGTTTCATTGTTTATTGAAACTTAAAAAATATGACATTATCAGACAAAAACTACGCATTTGTAATGCACTGTGGCGAAATGGGCAGTCGTTGGGGGTTTAATCGTACAATTGGTCAAATGTGCGGGTTACTTATTATTACTAAAGAACCTATGACGGCCAATGAAATTGCAGATGCCTTAAGCATTTCTAGGGGTAATGTCAGTATGGGAATAAAAGAATTGCAATCGTGGCGCCTCATTAAGGTGCAGCATATTCCCGGCGACCGTAAAGAATATTATGCTCCAGCTGGTACAATTTGGGACATGGCCAACCGCGTATTTGAAGAGCGCAAAAAACGCGAGATAGATCCAACCCTCAGCTTACTACGCGACAATATTATAGAGCAAGCCCACAACGATGATGAACGTTTCGCTCAGCAACAAATGCAAGAAATTCACGACTTGTTAGAGACCGTAACAAAATGGTCAGCCGAATTACAACGCCTAAGCCCAGAACAACTGCAAAGCTTAATGAAGTTAGGCTCAGGTATAGGTAAAGTACTCGACTTTAAAGATAAAATATTAAAGAAATAGGGTTTGCTAGGAACGAGAGTAAAGTTAGCGAGCTTTATGGTTCTAGGTTCTGACAATACAAAATACAAAATTAGTAGAATCGGACTTTAAAGAAAGATAATATGAATTCATATCGTAAAAGATGCATTAGTAAACACCTTAAATTAAAAGATAAAATTAAAGTTTATCTTGATACAAAATATTGGTTGATACTTAGGGATGTTCAACTAAAACAAAGTATATGCCCAAAGAAGATTAAAATACATAGAACAATCCTAAATCTTGCTGAATCAAAAAAAGTTATTTTTCCAATTTCTCAATATGTACTAAATGAATTAGTAAAACAAAGAGATAGAAGAACTTTAGAAGAAAGCTTTAACCTAATTCTCCAACTTTCAAATAATATTTCAATTAGAACTTATAAAGAGCGCATCTTTGAGGAAGTAATATCATTTATTAAAGATGTTGCAGATAAAAAACTAAATTTTAATTCAGAGGTAAATAACCAACATGTTTGGACATCTATACCATATAGCTTTGGAAAGTTTGTTATAGAAACTGAAAACAATGGCCACTTTGACGAAGAAGCTCAGCAAGTTATTTTTGAATCTGAGTCAATAGACCAAATGTTTCTTAATATTATTCTAGAAGAAAGTGAAGATAGCAGCAACTTTCCAGACCCAACTGATATGCTGAATGCGAAAAAAAGTGATAAATATAAAAACACACTTAAAAATCAATCTTGTGAGTTTCATTCAGAACTTGAAAGGGGCTTAGTAGTAAATGCTTTCATTGAGGCTTTTGACTCTTCCTATAATAACAAAGATGTTGAAACTGCACTCATTGCCTTAAATATCTTAAAATACAAAAATAAGCTGGGTAATGTTTTGCCGACACTGAACACTTATTCGACCTTATTAACAACTTGGATAATTGAACAGAACTCAAAAATCAAGGTGAATCACTATTTTGATATTCACCATGCTACAGCTGCACTGCCATACTTTGATATTTTTCTGACAGAAAACAGCCTGAAAGATGCAATCAAGAGAGTAACGCCAAAATATTTAGAATTTAATAAGTGTAAAGTAGGCTCTACACTAGAGGAAGCTATTGAAATATTAAATTCATTAAAATAAAAGCTATAAGTAAATGCTTTTTGTCATAAATTGTATTAGTTTAGACATCAAGATTTTGACTCTGTGGTTATGTCGAAAAGCAGTCTATTTTCTACCCTGTTACTTATAAATTTTAATGTCTACCCTAAAACCCAGCGCCTCTTAATCTCTTTGTAAATAAATCACTTAAAGAGCTTTAAACACACAATGCAAATGAAAAAACACTTGTTAATGCTGAGCCTAGATGCAGACTGATAAGGTATTTATTCGTTGGGTTTCGTTGCACTCTACCCAACCTACGTTGCCAAATTTAACTCCGAACTTACGACTTAAAGCTTACCGCTCCTAGCTCGCTTATATTCTTTATAAACAAAAGCGCGAGATATACTCGCGCTTTGTGCAAACACCCTAGCACCTAGTTACCTAGCAACTAGTCATCTATTAACTTACTAAATCGCTGGATAACCAATGCGGTCTGATAAGTAACCTACGCTGGTGGCGAAGTAGTATGAACGGTTCCAATGCATGAGTGATTTGTAGTTATCATATGCAAGGTACATGCGCCCACCCATGTCATCTGGCATGACGAGGGCCGCTGTCACATCGACATTTGGAAGATCTGTGCCGTCCATCTTACGCAGACCAAGCGCTTGCCAATCAGCTAATGAACGCTCTGAATCGGCCCAGTACTCTAGCCACTGCTTACGCGTGCGCGTTCCGCGTTTTAATACATAGTTTTTATCAAAGCCATCAGGTAATTTAACTTGGCGTCCCCACGTTAAATCGTCATTCCAACCAGCTTGTTTTAAATAGTTTGCGATTGACGCAAAGGCATCAGCTTGTGTGGTCCAAATGTCTTTGCGACCGTCATTGTCATAATCAACCGCGTAAGCATTAAATGAGGTTGGCATAAATTGCGTTTGCCCCATTGCACCGGCCCACGAACCTTTGAATTTATCGAGTGTAATATGCCCTGCTTTTAAAATGTCCAACGCAGCCCATAGTTGGTTTTTGTACATAGTTTCGCGACGACCATCAAATGCAAGTGTGACAACTGATGAAATAACATTATGACCGCCTTGTATTTTACCAAAGTTACTCTCAAGGCCCCAAAGTGCAACGATAAAGCGCGCTTGTACGCCAAATTCGTCTGCAACTTGTTCTAAAATTTCTTTATTTTCAGCATACAGTTTACGAGCACGGTCTATTTTCCATTGCGGTACACGTTTTGGTAAGTATGTTTCAAGGGTTTCTTTTACTTCTGGCTGGTTTTTATCAGCAGAAATTACTTTTTTCTTAAACTTAGCCGTTGCAAACGCAGCATCAATGAGCTGTTTGTCATAGCCTTTTTGTGTTGCTTCTTGTTTGAGGTCTGCAACATATGCATCAAATTTTTCTTGTGTATTGGCCAGTGCCGATGTGCTTATGCACGCACTACAAATAATAGCAGCCAATTTCGTTAATACTCTTTTAGTCACTCTCAACTCCATTTTGTTTTTTAAACTCAGCAAGTAAATTATCTTGTGGTGGTGGAATCTGCAAGTAAAACCCATTTTCTGTTAACGCTTGCTTAACTGCGTTTAGATCAGCAACACCTAAGTGCTCCCGTTTTGCTAAATTTATTAGCATGACATATACGGGTTTACCAAACATACCCATTAGAGGTTCAGGTACCTTGCTAAAATCATCTCTTTTTTCGACAAAAAGAAAGGTATCCGCTTTTTTCTTACTTTTATATACCGCAGTGAGCATTATGAGCCTATAAATTCTTGCGTAACAGTGCCGCACACTATAACATGAGAGTAATAATAAGTTAGAAAAAATAGATTAGAAATTTCAACTTAATCCATATAATTTAGGCCATTTTAGCCTGTGTATATCTAGGTTTAATTTCTTATCAAACAATACAATTGAGTGTATATGTCGGACCAAATATTTGAGTTAAAGGGAAATCTATTTACGCTATCAGTGTTGCATCTGTACAGCACTGATATAAACCTTTTAGCAGAACAACTTTACATAAAAATATCACAAGCCCCACGATTTTTTGAAGGCGCACCTATCGTTGTTAACTTAATTGAAGTGAACAAAGACCAAATAGACTTTGCACATCTTAAATCTTTAATTGAGCGGCTAAACTTCAATGCTGTTGGTGTGTGTAATGGCTCCGATGAACAACATGCACTCGCTAAGTCAGCAGGCCTGTCTGTTTTAAATTATTCACAAGACGTTAAGAGTGAACCTGTTAAAAAGGAGCCCAACACGTCAATTGTTGAAAAAGCCGTTCATTTACCTGCACAAGTAATCAATGGCACGGTTCGCTCGGGCCAACAAGTCTACGCGAAAGACAGAGATCTTATTGTACTTGGCGCAGTTAGCCATGGTGCAGAAGTAATTGCTGACGGCAATATCCATATATATGGAACATTACGTGGTCGCGCTATTGCTGGCGCGCAAGGTTTAAAAGAAGCGCACATTTTTTGCCAAAAGTTAGAGGCTGAACTTGTTTCAATTGATGGTAATTACTGGATCAGTGACTCTTTACAGGGTGAACACTGGGGACAGGCTGTGCAAATACAACAAAAAAACGAATCTTTAGAAATTTCAGCTTTGGTTAAAGGATAAATCTTATGGCAAAAGTAATTGTCGTTACATCTGGTAAAGGTGGTGTAGGTAAAACTACATCAAGTGCTGCAATTGGCACAGGCTTAGCACTTAAAGGCTATAAAACAGTTATTATCGATTTTGATATTGGCTTACGTAATCTTGATTTAATCATGGGTTGTGAACGCCGAGTAGTTTATGATTTTGTAAATGTAATCAATGGTGATGCAAATCTTAACCAAGCACTTATAAAAGACAAGCGTGTAGAGAAGTTATTTTTACTACCCGCTTCACAAACTCGCGATAAAGATGCGCTAACACGTGATGGTGTTGAGCGCGTGCTTAACGAGCTGAAAAAAGATTTTGACTATATTGTGTGTGATTCACCTGCAGGTATTGAAGCAGGTGCAATGATGGCAATGTATTTCGCTGATGAAGCAATCGTTACAACAAACCCAGAAGTGTCATCTGTTCGAGATTCAGACCGTATTTTAGGCATTCTACACAGTAAATCAAAACGTGCTGAAGAAGGGCTTGAAAATATTAAAGAGCACCTTTTACTTACTCGCTACAACCCTGAGCGTGTTGAGAAGGGTGAAATGCTTTCGGTTGAAGATGTGCAAGACATTCTTTCTATCCCATTACTGGGTGTAATACCTGAGTCGCAAGCTGTGTTGAGCGCATCAAACTCAGGTCAACCGGTAATTTTAGACTCTGAATCTGACGCAGGCCTTGCATATGCAGATGCGATTGAGCGATTATTAGGTGAAACCGTCGATTTTCGCTTCTTAGATGTAGAGAAAAAAGGGTTATTTAAACGGATATTTGGAGGTTAATGTGTCTTTACTTGACTACTTCCGCTCAGAAAAGAAAAACACCGCATCATTGGCAAAAGAGCGATTGCAGATTATTGTTGCGCACGAGCGCTCACAGCGTGGTACACCGGATTACTTACCACAGTTAAAACAAGACATCCTTGATGTTATACGCAAGTATGTCAACGTGAATACAGATGCAGTGCAAGTTCAATTCGACCAAAATGAAGATGACTTAGCAGTGCTAGAACTTAATGTCACGCTGCCTGACGAAGAGAAAAAGTAGCTTTTTATAAAACCATCTATGAATTTAAGGGCGCTTTATTGCGCCCTTTTTGTTGTCATACTGTGCAAGCTCTTTGGATCTACATAAAATCCAACGTTAATAAAACACGCTGGCTGTTGTGTGTAACCGCCGGAGAGCGATGAACTAAGCCGGCTCCCTCTGTATCTTGCCAATTTTCTCCTTTTAATAGTGCAACATCACCTTTCGTTAACTTTTGTACTTGTTCAGGTTTGTTAAATAACCCCGACTCTTCATCTGTCAGACCATTATTGCCAGCGCCTAATTTGGCACGATCAACATGCTCATGTGCAAGCCACTCAGTAGCAACACCTTGATAGGTTGAAACTAACCTACACGGTATTTTATCAACGTGAAAGCGTGGGCACATTGCTTTATCTAGCATGGTTAATCGCAAACCAGCTCGTTTTAAATCAAACAAGGAACAAAACATGTCAACTTGCAACGCAATATCTTTACTCAAAATTGATGCCGCCTCAGAATTACCTAAAATGCGAGTAAGCTCATCGTACGTATTCTCAGGTGCAACGGCTATTTCAAGTGGTTTTAATTGCTTGCTATTTATTAACTCATCGACTGCCGCACAAAGCGTGTTTGCAAGATGCCTTTGCCAAATAACAATATTTACCTCAGGTTGGTAAATAGCTGCAAATATACTGGGCTCAGTACCTACAGCCGCACGTCGCGCTAATTGTTTCTCAGCTACTTTAACTGTTGCAAGGGAATTCATACACTTTCCTCCCACACTGGAAATGGGTCATTTAACGATGCCCAGTGCTCTTTACCTTTGTGCAAAATATCATCGTCTAAAAGACAGGCATCGAGTGCATTTTTCATCGCTGCTTTATCTAATGATTGCCCTATGAATACCAACTCTTGGCGCATATCGCCAAATGGCTCTTGCCATTTTTCATTGATCTCAGCAAGTGTTTCTTTATCTGTCGGCCAATGAGCTTTTGCTAGGGCTTTATAAAACATGCCAGCAAAACCGTAATCAGCAATACCCCCCGCTTGATTCCACTGCCCACAAAAATCAGGGCGTGTTGCTAGCCAAAAATAACCTTTTGAGCGAAGCAATTTGCCATATTGTTCAGTAGTGTGAAGAAATTTATAAAATTTATTAGGGTCAAAAGGCTTATGTGCAACATAATTAAAGCTGCTTATTCCATACTCTTGCGTCTCTGGGATATGCTCACCACGCATTTCTTTTAACCAGCCAGGTGCTTGTTGTGCCTTATCAAAGTCAAATAGTCCGGTATTCAAAATCTCTTCTATAGCAACGTTTCCAGCCGATATAGGAATAATCTTAGCCTGTGTATTTAAGGCTTTTAAGATAGCGGTTAGTTGAGAAATTTGCTTAGTGCTTACTAAATCAGTCTTACTGATCAAAATAATATCAGCAAATTCAACTTGATCGACAAGTAAATCCGTAGTACTGCGCTCATCTTCTTCGCCTAAGGACTCGCCAACATCGTGTAACAATTGTGCTTGCTGATAATCATGCAAAAAGTTGACTGCATCAACAACTGTCACCATCGAGTCTAATATTGCTACATCTGATAAAGAGATATTATTTTCATCAGCAAATGTAAAGGTTTCTGCAACAGGTAGAGGCTCTGAAATACCCGTGGACTCAATAACTAAATAATCGAATAGCCCTTGATTAGCAAGCTTTGTTACTTCTATCAATAGATCTTCTCTCAAGGTACAGCAGATACAGCCGTTACTCATTTGAACCAGTTTTTCATTATGATGATTGAGCGATACCTCGTTTTTAATAACAGCGGCATCGATGTTGATGTCACTCATATCATTTACGATAACGGCCACTTTTAAATTTTCTCGGTTATTTAAGATATGGCTTAGCACTGTGGTTTTACCAGCCCCAAGAAAGCCAGACAAAACTGTGACGGGCAGTTTCTTATTCATTTTATAGCTCTTTAATTGATACGATTTAGCAACGTTATATTATATCAGTTGAGTTTGCTAGCTAACGTGTTTACTAACTTTTTTTACAACCACGTAATATATGTTGAGCTGGGAAATTTTAGTATGATAAGCCACTCAATTAGCCAAAATTGACGTTATTCTATTGCTTACTTGATGACTTCACTGGCCAAAATTAAAATACACTTAATATAATTACCCATATACTTACTAATCCGTTAAGCTCGGATTTAAGCATTTTTTTATTAAGGTAATTTTTTCACTATCACTTAAGCTATATACCCAAACAATAAATGGCGATTTTTAATGAACTGAAAATATCGTTCAGGAGAAAATGGATGAAGTTTCTTATTTTTTTAGGCACTGTGCGCGACAGTACGCCGCCAAAACCTGCTCGTTTAGGGTTGCGCGTTGCAAAGTCATGCCTTCGTTTTTTACAAAATAGTTACCCTAGACATCAATTTGAATTAATTGATCCTTTGGATTACCCGTTAGACCCCGTGTTTAAACCGCAATTTGCCTATGCTAAAGGTAAAGCCCCCGAGCCGCTTAACACTCTTGCAGAAAAAATTGCCACAGCTGATGGCTATATTATGGTGAGCCCTGAATACAATCATTCAATGAGTCCTGCACTTGCTAACTTACTAAATCATTTTGCCAGTTCATCATTTGCCTACAAGCCGAGCGCGATTGTTACTTATTCCGCGGGGCAATGGGGCGGTATGCGCGCAGCGGTTGGTATGCGTACGTATTTAGCTGAACTTGGTTGCTTATCGGTCTCTGCAATGATTCATATTCCTAAAGCACAAGACGTGTTTAAAGAGGATGGTACTCATACAAATACTGATGAGGAAAGCGCATGGATGAACTATTACAACCGCACATTTAATCAGTTAATGTGGTGGGCATCAGCAACACACCAATATAAACAAGAGGTTAATCCAAATGAGATGGTCGGCGACTTTAAAAACTCTCCATCACAACGAAATGCACCTTAACTCATACGATTAGACCCTTTAAAGGTAGAGTTTAGCTCGGCTATTAAATTATTTATTACTCGGGCTAAACCAAGCTACTGGCATTATTCAATGTATCTTCTTGTTTTGATTTAACCGCATAATTAAAGCCTGGTTGAATGCAATATGAGCCATACTCTCCCGCTTTATTTAATGCTAAAAACCCCACCTGAAATTGCTTATAATTACCTAACTTACTTGCAATACGTTCAACAGCTGCCTTACATGCATCTGTTGGCGACATTCCTTGGCGCATCATTTCGACTACAAGGTGACACCCCACCGTTTTCATCATCAATTCGCCCATTCCTGTTGCTGTTGCTGCGCCTATTTCATTATCTACATATAGCCCTGCCCCAATTATAGGTGAATCACCTACTCGCCCTGCCATTTTAAAAGCTGCACCACTGGTGGTACATGCCCCTGATAAGTCACCATAGCTATCAAGTGCTAACATACCTATTGTGTCGTGGTTTTCAATGTTGATAACAGGTGCGTATTTAGATTCCACCAGCCAATCTTGCCACGCTTTCTTTGCTTTTGCTGTGAGTAAATTCTCCTCTACAAATCCCTGTGTTTTAGCAAACTGCAGCGCGCCTTCACCAACCAACATAACATGCGGTGTTTCATCCATCACTAATCTCGCAACTGAAATTGGGTGTTTAATATTTTGAAGATAAGCCACTGAACCACAGTTTTGATTTTCATCCATAATACATGCATCTAGTGTAACGTTACCTTCTCGATCGGGGTATCCGCCATAGCCAACCGTCATCACATCTGGGTCGGCTTCAGGGATCTTAACACCTGCTTCAACTGCATCTATAGCTTTGCCTTTATGAATAAGCACTTGCCAAGCGGCTTGATTTGCAGCTAAACCATGTTGCCAAGTTGACACGACAATAGGCATATTGCGTATTTTTGTTTTGTTGGTATTAACGGCTATCTGCGGCATATTTGCCAGACTTTTATTCGTTAGTGTTGAGGCACCGAACGCGAGTAAAGCTGTAATTGATTGTTTTAAAAATGTTCGTTTAGTATTCATTCTTTAACCTAGCTTTTCATCAATAATAAAAAAGGCCAGAATAAGCTCTGACCTTTGGTCTGTTTAAATTACTGCTCTAACCCTAGTAACTCAATTTCTGCGATTTGGACGAGTCCATCATTGTTTGCGTTTTTACTGATATTCAAACGATAGCTTAAATAGCCAAAACCATTACTGAAATCAAAGGTACGGCGTTCAAAACGGGTATCCCAGCTTTCTCCTACAAAAGCAGCAATTTCTTCCCATGTTTGTCCACCATCATTTGAGCCCAGTAAACTAAAGTTTTCAGGGTCGCGCTCTGGCGCATCATTTGCACTTGTAATAGCTAAACCGCTAACAACTTGTTTTTGAGTAAAATCTACTTGGATCCATGAAGGGTCGTCAGCAGTCGGTGCACCTTGCCAATCATTATGATCAAGCCATTTTGTATTCACATCACCATCAAACGCTTTATCAGCACTTTCACCATCGCCAATACTATAGCGAGCACTGTAACTAGCATCAGGTAAGCGACTTAAGTCTGTGTAGGCATAATCAGGACCAACCGTGGCGATTTCAGCAATTTGTACTAAGCCATCATTATTAGCATTTTTGCTTACTGACAAACGATAATAGCTATAAGCTAAGGTATTACTAAATGTGAGGTTTTTTTGTTCATAACGCTGTTCAAATGTTTCACCAACCCACGAAGCTAAATTAACCCAATCTTCAGCATTATTAGAGCCCATAATACTAAATGATTCTGGGTCACGCTCTGGTGCATCGCCAGCACTGGTTATTGATAATGCATTCACTGCTTTTGCCTGTGGTAACTGGATTTGAATCCAAGCAGGGTCTTCATCAGTAGGTGCACCTTGCCAATCGTTGTGGTCAAGCCATTTTGTATTCACGTCATTATCAAAGGCTTGAGCTGCACTTTCACTGTCGCTAATACTATAGCGCGCACTATACTTTACGCCATCCGCTTTGCTGTGATCTAAACCTGGCTGCACAGGGCCGATTAAGTCGATATTTGCTATTTGCAACAACCCATCATTATTCTTATTTTTACTTATTTCTAATCGATAGCTTGTAAATGCTAATTGATTTTGAAATGTGAAGGCTCTTCTTTGCGCTCGTTCATCAAATGATTCACCTACCCAATTTGCAAGTTTCTGCCAAGTTGTTCCGCCATCGTTTGAAGCAAATAACGTAAAGTTTTCTGGATCGCGCTCTGGCGCATCATTTGCACTTGTTATTGCTAATGTATCTACTGCAACAGCACTGTCAAAATCCATTTGTATCCATGATGGATCCGCTTCGGTTGGTGCTCCTTGCCAATCATTATGATCGAGCCATTTTGTCGATGGGTCGTTATCAAATGCCTTATCTTGGTTTTCTGCATCGCCAATGCTGTACCTAGCCGTAGCAACACCATTTATTACATTGGTATGATCAACACTAGTGAACACCGGCCCAACCATTTGAATGTCTGACAACTGCACTAAGCCGTCATTATTTTTGTTCTTTGTGATATTGATACGATAGCTTTTATATTTTTGGGCATTAGTAAAGCTGAACTCTTGTCGCATGAGACGCTCATCAAATGATGCACCGACAAAGCTGGCAAGGTTTGCCCATGTTTCTCCATCATCATTCGATCCTAAGATTGTGAAGTTTTCTGGATCTCGCTCAGGAGCATCATTAGCGCTTGTAATAAACAGACTGCTCACTGCATGAGGGCTTGGAAAATCAACCTGTATCCACGAAGGCGACTCTTCAGTTGGTGCGCCTAGCCAATCATTGTGATCAAGCCATTTAGTGTCAATATTCGAATCAAATGCTTTTGCTGCATCCTCTGCATCACTTATTGCATTTCGTGCTGTATAAACAGCCCCTGTTAAATTCTCTTGAGTTGTCACCTCTTGTAATGGTCCCGTTGATACGGCTTCATCAAATAATGACAGTGATACATCTACAATGGCATCAGCCGATAATCCAAGTTGTTCTGTTAACGGATGAATACTGATAGCATCAAAGGCTGTTTGACGAAGCGTCTCTAAAGCAACGCTATCCTCTGCAAGTGCCAACTGAATATTCTGCTGGGCAGAATCTAAAACAGTTTTTAATGTTTGGGTGTCATTAAATTGAGCAAATGATGCATTAAGTAAAGATAATTTAATGGTTTTTTCATCAGCATATTCAATTGAACAAACCTGCTCACCAGAGTCATTTTCTTCGCAGTTTTCACCCACGATAAAGTTTTCAAGTTTATTTGCGCCAATAACAGGGGTCGTAAATACATTACTATTGCTTGTGTTCCACCCTAACAATCTTAATAGCAGATCAGACACCTGACTTTGGGCTAATACCATCAACTCTGGTGTTGATACATTCTTACCATCACTTATTTGTTGCTCTAATAATTGTGTTGCGAGTGTGGTAAGTGCATTAGCTTGGAGTATTGCATCCTCTTCACCATTGTTTGTATTACCATAATCAACAGATAATTGACCTAAAGTGGTAAAGGTGTTTCCTGCAATTGCTCCTTCTGCTGTTAACTGTGCAAAGTCTGCCTCACCACACTGCAAAGCATCGCATAACATTGTCGAGCTCTCGCTTGTTACAACATTTAGCTTAACTGTAGTGTTAATTCCAAAACCTGGGGCTGATGCTAACTCAACAAAAAACTTGCCTTCATTGTCTGTAAATTGAGTACCGCTGATTGTTAGCTCAGTGCCATTTAATGCGCTTACTGATATGTCTGCGTTTGCAATCATACCTTTTACTACTGAGCCAGCAATTTCAGCATAGGTTACATCAGGTGTAACAGGAACATCCTCTTTTTGAGGGTCGTTACTTCCTCCTCCACAGCCACTGACAAGTCCAGCAGTGAGAATTCCTGTGCTCAGATGCTTAAAAATTTTTAATTTATTCATAATAATGCCTTAAAGTTCAGGTATCGGTTACACACTAGCTTGCCCAAGTCGTTATTTTTATGGCGTAGGCAATTAATCTTGCTCAGTGTGTAAATACGTACTTATTTATATGGTTTTAAAAGCGATAAGTTATGCCAGCATAATATCTTCGTCCGCTATAACTACTGCTGCGTAGGCGGTCTTTACTATCGTCGCCATAATAAGTTCGCGATTCTTCTTTAGTTAAGTTAATCACCGATACCGACAGAATTAGATTTTCTATAATGTTATAAGATGCGTTCAAATCGACTTGCTGATAAGGTTCTTGTGAAACCGTTAAGCCATCTGCAAGGCCTAATGCCATTTTTCCTCGACGGTTGTAAGACGCTCTAACGCTGTAGTCTTGATTTTCAAAGTACGCTGAAAAATTAAATTGATCGTCTGCGCTACCAACAAGTGCAGACTCACCAACTTTCTCGCCATCCACACTAACATCGGCTTGGTTCGTATCATTTAATGTATAGTTAGCATTGATACCAAAACCATTTTCAAATGAATGTTGGGCAAACACTTCGACACCGCGTGACGTTGCATTTGTACCATTGGCGGTTGTCGTAAATGGGGAAACAGTAATATTGCCGGGCGAGACAATTTCTTCATCCGTAAATGGATTGGTAAAGCCTTCAAATGGGCGCTCTGAGGTAATAATTAAAGGCACTATAAAATTATCGACATCTTTATTAAATATAGCGATACCCACTGCGGAGCCAACTCCGTAGTAATATTCAGCCGATAAATCTAATTGCACTGATTCAAATGGTTCAAGCGCTTTATTACCACCTGAACCACTCCATCCTTGATCCACGGGGTTACCTCTGAACTCAAGGCGATCATCAGCCCACTCTTGCGATATGAAAGTAAGTTGCTCTGGCGCACCTAAATCATTAAATGGTGCTCGTGACATTGTTTTCGCTGCAGCAGCTCTAACAACGAATGAATCATTGGCTTCCCAAACTAGATTTAAACTGGGCAGAAAACGTTCGTCCTTTACGCTGCGCGTGGTCATTGTTTCTACATCAACTAAACGTTCATCGCCTAAGATATCTTCGCCAGTTACGTCGTTAATATCATCTAAAAAATAATTAATCTTATCTGACGACATAATTTGGGTTTGTGTTTCAACATAACGAACACCCACATTTCCTCGGAAATCACCAAACGAAAAATCAGCTTGTAAATAAGCCGCTGTGATTTCTTCCTCTATATCAAACACAAAATCTGGCTCTCGCCTAGTATACTTAGCGTATTCACTAGTAACTAGATCGCGGTACTTTTGCCAGTTAATACTTGGCATCGTATTAACTTCAAAGCCACCTGCAATGTTTTGCTCTGACTCTGCATTAAGTACGTCTTGAAGGCTTGGCATTCCACCAATCCATTGGTAAGCAACTTCGTCAATCGCTCCTTGGCTGAATGGGTCTAAATCTCCACTCTCAATACGGTTTGCGCCTTCTTGCGTAATAAAGAATGTATTATTGGTTTCACGGTGCAAACTTGCTTTTCGATGCTTAACACCCACGCGAATTGTATCTACGATGCCATAAGCTATGTGGTGATCTAAATCTAATTGCGCATAGTCTTCAACTAAGTCGCTAACAATAAAGCTTGAGCCTGTTGAGCCCGGATCGGGGTCCCCTGCAACGCCAGCCTGTAAATTTGCTAGTAGAGCAGGATCGGCATAAAGTGATACACGCTCACCTAAACGCCAACCTGCAAACGATGCGGCATTTTCATTAACACCTGAATCACTTCGGCTTGCTGGCTGTCCACTTTTATACGCTGCATTAAATGACTCAGAAGGCCCTCCACTCGCTTCTGTTCGACCAAATTTACCGCTTAAGTCAAACAGGTCGCCCGCATATTCAAATGCAAAATCATAGGTATCAGAGGTGTCTTTTTCTTTTGTATAGCTTCCTATAATCCAAGGAAATTCTAAATTTCCCTCACTGCCACCTGCCCCGCTTGTAAAGTCCATTCCTGTTACAATAGTGCCGGTTTCATCGAGTAAAACACCTGTTAAGTAATCGGGGTTGTATTTCCATTCTGGGATCATCAATTGAGATGTCGTGCGATCCTGCCCCAGTTCGAAGTGGAAGTGATTAAAGGTAAGTTCTAAATTATCTGATGGGCGCCATTGAAAAGTTGCTTGAATTCCAACTCGCTCGCGGGCCTCTTGCGTAATTCCAACACCAGCAACTTGTGGTGCCCAAACACCATCGTATGTGTTGCCATATGCATCTTCTAATGCATCAAAACGTCTAGTGCTATCCGTTATTTCGTTGCCATTACTATCCGTTGCAGGCAAATCACTGCCCGTTGCCCAGCGCCACCCACCGCCGCCTGACATATTGCCTGTAAGCGATCTGTTTGTACGCTCTTGATTAGTATATCCAAGTAAAAAACCCAGATTTTCATCTTCATTCTTCCAAGAGTAAACACCACTAAAGTTGGGTTCATATTCTTTTGTAACATCAGCGTAAGTATACTCAACATTCAATACACCAGAGTTAGCTTCCATGTCTAAAGGTGTTCGGCTATTTAGAATGACAGTACCACCCACTCCCCCTTCATCTAAGCGAGCTTCCGATGATTTAAACACTTCAACAGACTTAACCATGGTTGATGGCAATAAGGAATAACTAAAGGAACGTGATGGAGAGCCCGGAGACGATGCGATGAAATTACCATTTAACTGGGTAAGTGTTAAATCAGATGAAAGCCCTCTAATACTCACATTTTCCCCTTCGCCACCACTTCTAGAGATCACAACACCGGGTACACGCTGCAAGGAGTCTGCTACATTTTTATCGGGAAATTTGCCAATATCCTCAGCCGTTATAGCATCAACAATTGAGTTTGAAAGACGTTTAATCGCTAGATTTTCTGCCATTGAAGAGCGAATCCCTCGCACCTCTATAACTTCTATGTCATCATCCTGTTCGTTATTTTCATTTTGCGCCAATGCATTACTCGAGCTTGCAATTATCGCTAACATTAATGCTGACTTTCGAAACCGCCGAGCAAGGTTTGGCGATCCTAAACTATTATTATTGTTCATGTTTATCTCCATTCACGGTGTGTGTTCTTGTGCTGTGTAAGCCTTCATAAGGTCAAACAATTAGTTAAACCTAAAAACCAAATAATTAAGTTCAAGGTTAAATTGTTGTTAAATCACAATTCCAGAATAGGGTTTTACAATTAAAAGCGATAATAGAAATTCGGTTAACAATGATACAAAATCGGCGTTTAGTATATTTTAATATCTATTTCAATTTGAATTGGTTTATATTCTTAAACCATAGAAATGAGTTTATTTATTAGTACAGGAACATTAACACTCAATAAAAATACATATAAATCATTAATTAAAAAGAGATTTATAGTTTATTTTTGGTGTCTGACTAAGTGGTAAATAATATATGGCAACTAAATAATTTATTTTAGGAAATGTAGTGACAGGTAAAAATTTAGAAATTTGTTTAAATTCCGACAACCTATTAACGCTCCCTATTAATCTTAATAGTGCATTTATCGCAGGAGCAAATAGAGTTGAGTTGTGCAGCTCTATGCACCTTGATGGATTGTCACCAGACAGTACTGCGATCAAACTGTGTGCGCAACAAATACCAGCACACGGTGAGCTTCTCGTAATGATACGACCTGTTGCAAACACGTTTGTTGCCAATAACAAAATTTTAAACAAGATGATTCGTGAAATAACACGTGCAGCAGATTTAGGGGCAACCGGTGTAGTATTTGGTGCAATATCTAAATCAGAAATAGACATAAACACAACCCAAAAGCTTGTGTTATGCGCACAAAAGAACGGTTTAAAAACAACATTTCATCGCGCATTTGATTGTATTAATGATAAACAACAAGCGATAAAGCAACTAATTGATTTAGGTATTGACCGCGTGCTAACTAATGGAAATCATTGGAATGCTAACCAGCCTATATTGCATAACCTTTATCAATTAGAACAACTTATTGAGGAAGCTCAAAATCAAATTGAAATTGTGATAGGTGGTGGTGTAACTACTAAAAGCGCAGGTAAATTATGGCAACTAGCGGATGGCAATTTAGTATCACTTCATACACACTCAGGCGTACTCAACAATAAAGGGTATATTAATCCATTATTGATAAGTGAAATTTTAGATACTACTGAAAAGCAGGCATTGAATGATTAATAAAAAACCACAGTTTTTTTTAGGTATTGATGGTGGCGGAACAAAATGCCGTGTCAGACTCGAAAACGAAAAAGGCGATTTACTCGCGCAAGCACAAAGTAGCTCTGCAAACATTGCAACGTCAGTAGAAATAGCACAAAAATCTATTGTTGATGCGACCATGCTAGCACTCAAAGAAGCAAATTTACCAGCCTCTGTTCTGCCTTCTATCAATGCTTATGCCGGGCTTGCAGGAGCAAACATTGAAAACGCCAAAGTTGCTATGTCCAAATGGTTACATCCGTTTGCACAATTCAATTTTTCTACAGATTTACATATAGCCTGCCTTGGTGCGCACGGAAATAACAACGGCGCTATTATCATTCTTGGTACAGGTTTTTGTGCTGGTGTCATTCAAAATAATCAAGTAACAGAGCTTGGAGGTCACGGACTACTGTTGAGCGATGGTGCCAGCGGAAGCTGGATTGGCCTTGCTCTTTTTCGCCATACTTTAGAAGTGCTAGATGGCCTTTATCCAAGTACGCCATTAGTTGAGGCATTTTTAGCTCAAACAAAGTTTGCTAATGCACACCTGTTAACTCAACGTGCAATGAACGAAAAACCAGCTTATTTCGCTCGTTTCGCACCGCTGGTATTTACTATGCGTGAAGACCCTATTGCGAAATCCATTATTCAAAAAGCAGCGGATTATACAACCCGTTACATCGAACATTTAGTAAGGCTCGGATTTAAAGATATCACTCTAGTCGGTGGAGTGGCAGATAAAATTAGCCCATGCTTGTCCAGCAATGTACAAAGCTACCTTTGTAATGCTAAATATTCACCAGAGCAAGGGGCTATTCAACTGGCTAGACATTACGCTAACGATTAATGTTTTCACGCATTTGTGAAGGTACTTCACCAAATAAACGTCTAAATTGTTTACTAAAATAACTAGGCTCTGCAAAGCCACATTGGTAAGCTATTTGCGAAATTGGTAAGCGTGTTTCAACTAATAATTTACGTGCATTTTCCAAACGTATTTCGTTAATAAATTGATTTGGTGTTTTAGCTAAATGTTTTTTAAAGCGCCTTTCTAACGCACTCACAGATAAATGAGCAAGGTCAGCTAAGTGTTCTATGTTGATAGGGCGTGAATAATGTTCGCGAATATAATCTACTGGCCCTTCTATTGCCCTAACATGGGACAAAGCTTTAGAGGTCTTTTGAAGGTGACGTGTAACACCATAAGTTCCAACAATTTCTTGATCTAAATAAATAGCCTTTTTAGATGTAGAAAACCAAGCCAAGTCTCCATTTGATGTGTGGTTTAATTCAAGCCTGTCGGTGACAGTTCCCCCCAACATCACTCGCTTATCATCATTTACATATTGAAACGCTAAATGCTTTGGTGAAAAGTCATAATCAGTTTTTAACGCTATTTGCTCAAACGTTTTATAACCCTGATGTTCAATAAAATGCTGATTGGCAAAGAGAACTCGACTTTCAGTGTCTTTTACCCAAAACAAAATATCAGGCAACATATCAAATGCTGATATTAATTGATTGACACCTGCTCTATCAATAATTTGCTGAATATCCAACGCACAAAACCTCTAAAATCAACTTAAAACTAAATATATAAAACGCCGATTTTGTTGCATTGTCAACCGAATTTTTATTACCCCTGATGATTACCATTCTCTATTATTAATAACATGATGTTAACTAAATTCAATAGATTACTATTGAGGTGGTATTTTAGATGAATAACACAAAAATCCGAATGGGAATGGTTGGTGGCGCTGAAGGCGCATTTATTGGTGGCATTCATCGTATTGCAGCTAGACTCGATGGAATGATCAGTCTTGTCGCGGGCTCTTTTAGTTCTAACCCTGAACTGACAAAAAAAACAGCAGCCATGCTGGGGATCGATTCCAGTAGAAGCTATGGCACTTATCAACAAATGTTTGTTGAAGAAGCAAAACTACCTGTTGATGAACGCATTGATTTTGTGGTTATTGTAACCCCCAATCATCTTCATTTTCCTATCGCTAAATTAGCCATTGAAAGTGGTTTTCACGTTTTATCAGATAAGCCTGCCACATTAAATCTCCATGAAGCATTGAGCTTAAAACAAAGTTTAGATAACAGTGATTGTTTATATGGATTAACCCATACCTATACCGGTTACCCAATGATCAAAGAAGCGAAATATCGTATATCCCAAGGCGAGATAGGCACTATTCGTAAAGTCATTGTTGAATACTCGCAAGGTTGGCTTAGTCAAACCGAAGACGAACAGGTAAAACAAGCCCAATGGCGTTTAGACCCACAGCAAGCAGGAATAAGTTGTTGTATTGCTGATATTGGCGTTCATGCAGCTAATTTAACAGAATATGTTAGCGGCCTCGAAATTAACGCACTTTGTGCTGATCTGAATCAGGTTGTGCCAGGGCGAACACTGGATGATGATGGCACTGTTTTGCTGCGCTTTAATAACGATAGTAAAGGCGTGTTACTTGCGAGCCAAGTAGCGCTTGGTGAAGAAAATAATTTATCTCTTCGCATATACGGTGATAAAGCAAGTTTAGAATGGAACCAAATAGAGCCAAACAGCTTATGGCTGAAAAGTCATAACGCACCAACAACATTATTACGTGCAGGGGTTGCGCTTAAAAGTGAAGCAGCACAAAACGCACTGCGTGCACCTGCAGGCCACCCAGAAGGTTACCTCGAAGCTTTTGCCAATATATACGTCAACTTTGCAAATCAAATAAACGCCAAAAAAGATGGGAAATCAGCAACTAATGTTGAGTTCGATGTACCAGGTATAAAAGATGCGATTAGAGGCATGGCATTTATTGAAAATGCAGTAGCGGCTTCTAAAGAAGAGACTAAATGGCACACATTTAAAATTGGATAGAGATAGTATGAAAAAAATAAAAGGCCCAGCAATATTTTTAGCGCAATTCATAAGCAATGAAGCGCCATTTAATAATTTTAAAGATATTTGCCGATGGGCGGGAGAGCTTGGATATAAAGCAATTCAACTGCCAACATCAAATACTGAGATATTCGATTTAGAAAAAGCAGCCCAAAGCCAAGAATACTGCGATGAAGTGACTAGCATTGCTAAACAAGCAGGGCTTACAATCAGCGAGTTATCAACCCATTTACAGGGACAGTTAGTTGCTGTGCATCCTGCTTATGATGAAATGTTTGATAATTTTGCACCAGAGCAGTTGCGTGATAACCCAGAAAAGAGAACTGAATGGGCGATTAAACAATTAATGTTTGCTGCCAAAGCGAGTAAAAATTTAGGACTTAAAAACCACGTAACATTTTCGGGTGCGCTACTTTGGCATACATTCTATCCTTGGCCGCAACGACCGCAAGGCCTAGTTGAAGAAGGCTTTAACGAACTTGCTAAACGCTGGCTACCGATACTTGATTACTTTGAAGAAATGGGCGTAGATGTTTGCTACGAGTTACACCCAGGTGAAGACTTACATGATGGCATTACATTTGAGCGCTTTTTAGCTGCAACAGGCAATCATCCAAGAGTAAATATTCTCTATGATCCGAGCCACCTAGTATTGCAACAGCTGGATTACCTTGCATTTATAGATATTTATCATGAGCGGATCAAAGCTTTTCACGTGAAAGATGCAGAGTTTAATCAAAATGGCCGCAGTGGTGTTTATGGGGGCTACCAAGATTGGCAAGAGCGACCAGGGAGATTTCGCTCGCTCGGTGATGGTCAAATAGATTTTAAATCAATATTCAGCAAATTAACGCAATATGGGTTTGATGGCTGGGCTGTTTTGGAATGGGAGTGTTGTATTAAAGATTCTGAACAAGGGGCTAAAGAAGGCGCACCGTTTATTGAACAACATTTAATAACGCCTGCAACAAAAGCGTTTGATGATTTTAGTGCAATGAATACCAATCCCCACCGTAATAAACGGATATTGGGTATTAACTAAATAGGACAACACAATGAATAACAATAATAATCACAGCCTCATTTTTCGCTTATGCTGTATCGCATTAATTGTCACCTCAATGACGTTTGCGATTCGTGCTGGTATTTTAGGGCAACTTGGCGAGCAGTTTGGCTTAACGAATACACAACTCGGTTGGGTCAATGCAATGGCCTTTTTGGGTTTTCCGATAGCGACTATGCTCGGTGGTATCATCTATAACGCAATCGGGGCTAAAAAATTAGTAGCACTGGCGTTTGCTTGTCATTTACTCGGCTTGTTACTAACAATATCCGCAGATGGTTTTTGGGCCTTACTTATCTCAACTTTTTTAATTGGTTTTGCAAATGGCTCTGTTGAAGCCGGCTGTAATCCGCTTATTGCGCAAATGTATCCAAATAACAAAACAACGATGTTGAACCGATTCCATGTTTGGTTTCCCGGCGGTATCGTTATAGGCGCATTAGCTTCAAGTGCAATGTCAGCATCAGGCTTCAACTGGCAATGGCAAGTCGCTTTGATATTAATTCCTACCGCTATTTATGGCGCAATGATGCTTACAGCGCAATTTCCTAAATTTGATGCACAGCAAAACTCCACCAGCAGTAACGTGAGAAACCTCGTTTCACCTTTGTATATATTTTTAATCATTTGTATGACGATAACTGCGGTAACAGAGTTTGGCACTCAGCAATGGATTGAACAGATATTAGGGTCTTCAGGCGCATCCCCGATGGTTATTTTAGCGCTTATTACTGGCCTTATGGCACTGGGTCGTTATTTTGCAGGTCCAATTGTTCATCGCTTTAGTCCATCTGGCGTGCTACTAGGCTCAGCGGTATTTTCAACAATCGGCATTTTTTTAATGAGCCAAGCTCAAGGAAGTGCAATTTATTTTGCCGCAGCGCTATTCGCCATTGGTGTCACGTATTTTTGGCCAACCATGATTGGCTGTGTTGCCGAATATACACCAAAAACTGGCGCATTAGGGATGTCATTAATTGGCGGGGCTGGCATGTTTGCAATGAGTCTGTGGAATCCAGTGATAGGTTATTGGATAGATGACGCCAAACAACATGCACAAGCGAGCAATATCTCAGTAGAACAAATTGAAATCGTTGCTGGGCAAGCTGTTTTAGAGAACCTATTAATCTTTCCAATTGTACTGATTGTTGTATTTTTTGGTTTTCACCTGTTTATAACAAAACAAAAAAATGTAAAGAAATGCGTTTAATAGCAATAAATAGCAATAAATAGCACACAATATAAGGGGCAACATATGCTTAAATCAATTTCGATTATGTCACTTGCACTGCTTTTCAGTAGCACTGTAATTGCACAGACTCAAGATAATAAATTAACAAAAGAAGAACACGCCACAGGCTGGCAATTACTATTCAATGGCAAAGATATGTCTCATTGGCGTAACTTTAAAAGTGATGAACTTAGCTCAAAATGGAAAATAGATGATGGCGCAATGCTGCTTACTAAAGGTGGTGGTGACATTTTAACAAAAAAAATCTATAAGAATTTTGACCTAAAACTTGATTGGAAAATTAGTGAAGTGGGTAATAGCGGCATATTTGTTCTTGCTGATGAGCTAGGTAGTTATATTTACTCTCACGCCCCAGAAATTCAAATTATTGATAATGAACGCCATGCGGATACCGAAATAGATTCGCATTTAGCGGGGTCAATTTATGATTTACTTTCAGCACCGACTGCTGCACATAAACCAGCAATGCAATGGAATACTGTACGAATAAAAATGCTCGATAATCATCTGCAAGTTTGGCAGAACGGCGTGAGTACCGTCAGTATGGTTATAGGCAGCAGCCCTTGGAACACATTAGTAAAAAACAGTAAATTTGCTACATGGTCTAACTTTGCAACCTCAAAACAAGGCCATATAGGCCTGCAAGATCATGGTGACAAAGTCTGGTTCAAAAATATAAAAATTAAGGAGCTATAACGATGAAAAAATTCAATCATAAAGTACTCGTTGTTGGCTCAGGTGCCGGCGGTGCAATGGCCGCGTATACATTAACTAAGTTAGGCCACAAAGTATTGTTACTTGAAGCAGGTCGTGATTACGACCCAAAAACGGAAAGCCCGATGTTTCGTCGTAACAGTGAAGCCCCGTTAATGGGCGCTGGTAATAAAGATAAAAACTTTGGCTTTTATGACGCAACCGTTGATGGCGGCTGGCAAGTACCTGATGAACCCTATACAAATGCCAAAGGGACTGACTTTTATTGGTGGCGCGCACGCATGCTTGGTGGCCGAACAAACCACTGGGGCCGTTATTCGTTGCGTTTTAGTGAGCACGATTTTAAAGGCAAAAGCCAAGACGGAAACGGTGCAGATTGGCCGTTTAGCTACGAAGATATAGCACCATGGTATGACAAAACTGAAGAGTTAGTGGGTATTTGTGGTACAAACACAGGTCTTGATGATATGCCGCCATCAGCACCAGGTGTATTGCAGCCACCACCAACCCCCAGAATTCCTGAGTTATTGATTGCAGCATCAGCGAAAAAGCTTGGGATCCCAGCAGTCCCCATGCATAGAGCAGTATTAACGCGTCCTAAAGATGACCGCTTGGCGTGTTTTTATGCAACACCTTGTGGCTCTGGGTGTTCTATTGGCGCTGCATTTCAAACAACCACGTCTCTACTACCAATGGCTAAAGCAACTGGTAACTTAGAAATTATAACGGATGCTATGGTTAAGTCTGTTGCAGTGAATGATGATGGTAAAGTGACTGGTGTAACTTATGTTGATAAAAAGTCAATGACTGAACAATCACTAAATGCTGATATTGTTATACTTGCTGCAAGTGCCTGCGAATCAGCGCGTATTCTACTGAACTCAAAACACAAAAAGCACCCTAAAGGTCTTGCTAACTCGAGTGGTCAAATTGGTAAAAACTTGATGGACTCAACGGGTGCGTGGTTAGGTGCTCAAATCCCAGCTTTAAAAGGTCGACCTCGTTATAATGAAGACGGCCATACAGGAAACCATTTATTTATTCCTTGGTGGGGCCATAAAGCTCAAGCAAAAGGTGAACTTGATTTTCCTAGAGGATATCACTTTGAAATAAGCAGTGGTTTCAACCAGCCAGGTTCAGGTGTTTCAGGCGATAAACGGGGTCTTGGTGTAGAGCTTAAACAGCAAGTACGTGATGCTTATGGTTCATATGTAGGACTAGCACTGCGCGGTGAAATGCTACCAAACGATGACTCTTACATGGAAATTGATGAAAATACTAAAGATAAATGGGGTATTCCAGTTTCTAAATTTCATTTTAAATGGTCTGATAGAGAGCTCAAACAGATTGAGCATGGTTTAAAAACAGCAAAGCAAATCCTTGAAAACATGGGTGCTAAGGTTGGTAAATTACCCCCTGCTGAAAAAGCAATTTCAAAAGGAGGTGAAATAATTCACGAAGTTGGCACAACCCGTATGGGCAGCTCACCTAAAGAGTCGGTCACTAATCAATGGGGCCAAACTTGGGATTGTGAAAATTTATTTGTAATGGACGCAGGAACTTTTGCTTCTAACCCACACAAAAACTGTACGCTAACAATTATGACTTTAGCCATGCGCAACTCAACTTGGATCTCCAAACAAATAGAACAAGGAGTACTTTGATATGCATAATGATGATCGTGTTGACTCTTACAAATATATTTCCGGAATGACACGCCGAGAATCCCTTAAATGGCTTGGATTACTAGCTGCGGGCTCAGCAGTGTCGCTCTCAGCTGGTTGCAGTAAAGCGCTTGAAGAAACGATTAGTACAAAAGGCCATTGGCCTACTCTAGATATAAAGCCCATCACTGCGAAAGGCTATGGCACTGATCCTAATTTAGTTATACCACCTGAATCACCTTGGCCGCTTACATTAACGCAAGAACAACTATCGCTAGTGGCTGTTTTAGCGAATTATATTGTACCTAGAGAAGGTGATAACCCAAGTGCAACCGAGGTAAATGTTCCTAGTGTTATCGATGAGTGGGTCAGCTCACCCTATAACGGCCAACAAAAAGATCGCGTTACTATTTTACATGGCCTCGCTTGGATTGATGATGAATCTGTTATGCGATTTAAAACAAAGTTTGTTGCGCTAAACCGTGAAAAACAAACAGCAATATTGAATGATATTGCGTATTTCGATGACACTACGCCAGAGCAGTTTCAGCGAATTGGCAATGCTTTTTTACGTTTAAAGAATCTGGTTCTTGGTGCCTATTTTTGCTCACCACAAGGATGTAAAGACATTGGCTATCTTGGTAATGTACCTATTGCAGGTGATTACCCAGGTCCTTCAGCTGAAGCAAAGCAACACTTAGATAGCGTGTTAAATGAACTTGGTCTAAGCCAATATGCTTATACTGACTAATTTGTAATCTGAGTCCTCTTTTTTCTTAGCCCAGTCCAAGCAGGGATTTATTCCCTGCTTATATTTAGGTGTAGTCTTATGTTTAAATCCTCTCATTCCTTCTTAATTAATTCTATTGCGTACAGTTTGCTCCTGCTTATGATGCTCCCCTTCACAAGTAACGCAAGTACGTTCGAGTCAGCTAAGGTAAGCGTGCAATTGTGGTCAGTTAAGGAGGATTTAAAAGCTGATTTTAATGCAACCGTCACAGCACTTGCGGATATGGGCTTTGAAGGACTTGAGTTTGCTGGTGACTTTGGCCCCTATGCAGATAACCCAGGAGCATTAAAAAACAAACTAAATGATTTAAACTTAGTTGCCAGTAGTGCACATATAGGTTTTGATAAACTTTCAAACACCCAATTAATGGAGACTTTATTATTTTATAAGACACTTGGCGTGACTAATTTGTTCGTGCCGTGGGATGAGCGAGCATGGGATCCTACAGGTATAATGCCATTAGTAAAACAACTAAAAGAACTTAATGAGATTGCACAAAAATATGATATGTATATTGGTTTTCATAATCACAACAAAGAGTTTGAACAATTTAATAATGAAACTTATTGGGATGCATTAGCCAGCAATACACCTAATGAATTGCCACTGCAACTTGATATAGGTTGGCTACATTATGCAGGTAAAGAACCTGTTTATTTTATAAAAAAATACGCGGGCAGAACCTATGCAGCTCATTTAAAAGTACGCACCCACAAAGATGACGGCTTAAATCCTATATTTGGTGAAAACAACTATCCATGGAAAAAAATTATCAATTCTCTTATTACCGATGGAGGCACAAAATGGTTGGTAATAGAACAAGAGGAGTTTCCTGCGGGTATGAGTCCATTGCAAAGCGTTGCTAAATCAAAAGCAAACTTAGATAAAATCTTAAAAGCCATGCAAAACTAAACTGAACTAATGGAACTCGTTTAATGTAAAACGAGTTCCTCAGTCTATTTAAACATCCCATTCCTTGATGGCATCTTTAAGATACTCATAACGCCAAGAATTAAGTAAATCAGGCTTCAAATGGGTTTTACGTTGTTCAGGTGTGAGCTTCCAATTCCAACTAATTAATTGATTAATCTGCTTTTTAGATGCCATGACATCCTCAGGAATGCCCTGCTCTTTTGCAACTTTAGTAATTGTTTGTTTAATGTCTTTTGCCGCTTTTTTATACGTAGGAAAGTCGATTAACCTTTTTAATTGCTCAGGGTAATCAGACACAGGCACTACTTTCGCTTTTTCTATGCATTTTAAAACTTCTACACCTGAGCGATTAACCTCAATATTCTCTACTTCTGGGATATTGCGCAGAGCATTAAGGCTATTTGGCTTACGCTTAGCAATCTCAACAAGGTTATGTTCTTTTAGCACAAAATTTAGTGCAAGATTTTTGCGTATTGCTTTGTTCTTTCGCCACGCAGCAAGCTCTTTTAGAACAACTAGTTCAGAAGGCTTTAACTGCCATGCATTTTTAATATCATTATACAATAACTCATCTGGAGTTTGATAAGCACGCTTTTGAGCAACCAAGTTACTTTCATTTATCACTAACTCAAAATAATTTGCAGCATTGATTTGCTCAATGATAATGTCAAAACAAGGTAATAAATGAAACACATCAGCGGCTGCATAATCAAGCTGACTATTTGTTAGTGGGCGTTGCAACCAGTTAGTTCTTGATTCACTTTTATCAATGTCAATATTAAGTAATGACTTAACCATATGGGCAAACCCCATACAATTTCCATGACCTAGTAATTGCAGTGCAAATTGAGTATCAAATAAAGGGGCTGGAACAAACCCAGCGTATTTTTGAAATACTTCAATGTCTTCTGATGGTGAATGAAGTATTTTTAATACACTTTCATCACGCAAGATTTCCCAAAAATCAAATAATGATAACTCGGATAGAGGATCAATAAGCGCTAAATGCTCACCATCATAGACTTGAATAAGCGCTACTTCAGGGTACAAAGTACGTCTGCGCATAAACTCTGTGTCAATTGCCAGTAACGGTTTGTTGCGAATTTGCTCAACAAACGTGTTTAATTGAATTTGTGTTTGGATCAATTGGTATTGCACTTGTGCTCCTACAATAAAAAAACCGGCAGTTGCCGGTTTTTTTATAGTTGCTAATCTTTTAAAGCTCTTCTGAGTATTTTGCCAACATTTGTTTTTGGCAGCTCATCCTTAAACTCAACGAGTTTTGGAACTTTGTAATTAGTTAAATTATCACGACAGTGCTTTATTATATCTTTTTCAGTTAAAGATGGGTCTTTTTTAACAATAAAAACTTTAACTTGTTCACCACTAACGTCGTGAGGAATACCAATCGCAGCGCATTCAAGTACGCCATCATGCATTGCCACGACTTCTTCTATCTCATTTGGGAAAACATTAAAGCCAGATACGATAATCATATCTTTTTTGCGGTCCACTATGTAGAAAAAGCCTTCATCATCATAGGTCGCAATGTCACCTGTAGCAAACCAGCCATCTTTCAAGCACTCTGCTGTAGCATCAGGACGGTTATAATAACCTAACATAACTTGAGGGCCTTTTACCCACAACTCACCTGGCTCACCTTTAGCTGCTTCTTCGCCATTGTCTAAAATAAGCTTTAGCTCAGTACTTGGTGCAGGTAATCCAATTGACCCATTGTAAGAATCTAAATCATAAGGGCTAATTGTTACAAGTGGTGCACATTCGGTTAGGCCATAGCCTTCCATTAGCTTAGAGTGTGTTACTTTTTGCCATTTTTCAGCAACAGGTCGCTGAACAGCCATACCGCCACCTAAAGACATTTTAAGATGACTAAAGTCTAAGTCTGAAAAACCCGGTGTATTTAGCAAACCATTAAATAATGTGTTTACACCAGTAATGGCTGTAAATTTATGCTGGCTAAGCTCCTTCACAAAACCAGGCATATCACGCGGGTTGGTGATCAGTAAGTTTAATCCACCATATTTCATAAACGTTAAACAGTTAGCTGTAAGAGCGAAGATATGATAAAGCGGTAAAGCCGTAACAACCACTTCTTTGCCACGCTCCAGTACGTTGTCTAAACACCCTGAAACCTGCTCTAGGTTTCCTACCATATTGCCATGACTTAGCATTGCCCCTTTAGATACACCGGTTGTTCCACCGGTGTACTGCAAGAAAGCTAAGTCATTCAAGTTCACATCTGGTTTGGTATAGCGGCTTTCATCGCCCTTCAAAACCTCTGAAAACTTGATCGGGTTTGGTAAGCTGTAAGCAGGAACCATTTTTTTAATATGCTTCACAACTAAATTGACAATGTGCTTTTTAAGGCCACCTACCATATCGCCCACTTGCGTTACGACAATATGCTTTACATTGGTTTTAGATAGCGATTTTTCCAAGGTATCTGCAAAGTTTGCAAGTATAAAGATTGCCTCAGACTCAGAGTCATTTAACTGATGTTCGAGTTCTCGCACAGTGTAAAGTGGGTTTACGTTAACAACAACACAACCTGCACGTAAAATACCCAAAATCGTGACCGGTGTTTGCAATAGGTTCGGCATCATAACCGCGACCTTAGCACCTTTTTTCAACCCTAAATCATTTTGGATATAGGATGCAACACGTTTTGTTGCGCTGTCCATTTCATTATAACTTAGTGTTTTACCCATATTAGTAAATGCGGGTAAATCTTTATAATCCGAGAAGCTCTTCTCAAACACTTCTAGTAACGAGTTGTAGTGTTCAGGGTCGATAGTTTCAGGCATACCTTTTGGGTAGCGCTTAAGCCAGATCTTTTCCACTCTTAGCTCCTGTTCTATTTATAATTTATTTTTATTAAACCTTAAACTATGTAAGGCACTTTAACAATCGAGCAAATACTCTAATGAGTAAATAATCCCACATTTGGGGCAGATATACAATTAACATGCACCATTTTGCTGCATAAACTCATGAACTTGCACTAAACACTGCTGCGCACTTTGCATATGACAATGATGCCCCCCTTTAACTGAAATTACATTTAAACCTTTGAAATATAATTTATATTTCTCGATATTCTCGCTAACAAAGGAATAACCATCATCACCTATAATGAGTTGACAGGGTACATTTATTTTACTTATAACAGCTATACATTGCTGTTCATCAAATCTAAAACCTGAGTGATTTTTAAGCTTAGGGTCCGTTGTTAACATAAACCCCTGACTTGTCGCTGTCAGATTCCTGTTCATTAAAAGAGCAATAAGTGTATGCGGTAAGTCACTCGACATCGCACGCGCTTTAAATACTTGTTCCTTTGATTTATATACACGTTGCGTTCTGCCTTTAACTTCATAACGCTTTAGAATCGCTTGTCTAAGCTGCTTTACAACATCTTCACTTGGCGTTGTAATAACACCAACCCCTTCTATCATAGTTACTGACTTGACCTTTTCTGCAAAACAACTTGCGAATAAGCCAGCAACCATAGCGCCCATAGAATGACCTACCAAATGGACTTGTTCTGCACCAATTTGGTTAATCAAATTATAAACATCGTCAACGTAGTCTACAAAATAGTAATGTGCGTCTTCACTGCGCCAATCCGACAAACCATGTCCTGGAAAATCGATGCAATACCATTTTTCGTTCAAGTTTACGCCTTCAAGCATTGGAATAAAGCTGTGACAATTGTCCAGCCAACCATGCAATGCAATGACGACTTCGTCCCCATCGCCAAATGTTAGGCCACGAAGGGCTAATTTGCCACTTTGGATTGAAAAAGGTTGCACTAAGTTACTCCTCTTTAAATTAAGCCAATTCACCGAAAAAGACGTTTATTTATAATACAGTAGGTATACAATAACAACACATAATGGACAGGGTACAAAAATGAAAAAACAATTAAGCCTATTGGCGTTAATGTGTTCAAGCGCAGTTTATGCTGAACAAACTCCAAAAAACATAATATATATGATTGGTGATGGTATGGGCCCTGCTTATACAACAGCATACCGATACTATAAAGATGATCCAACGACCAAAGAAATTGAAAAAACAGTTTTTGATTCAATATTAACTGGAATGGCCCATACTTACCCAGACGACCATACTGTAGTGACAGACAGCGCTGCAAGTGCGACTGCACTGAGCTCTGGTCATAAAAGTTATAATGGAGCTATCGCGGTTGATACAAATAAAAAGCCTGTAAAAACCATGCTAGAAATAGCCAAAGAAAAAGGCATGATCACGGCACTCGTTGCAACGTCACAAATAAATCATGCCACCCCGGCTAGTTTTGCTGCCCACAATGAATCTCGACGTAATTATGATGAAATTGCTAATGACTACATCGATAATAAAGTTGCTGGGAAGCTGCCCGTTGACTTAATGCTCGGTGGCGGCACACAATATTTTATTCGTGAGGATCGTGATTTAGTCGCTGAATTTAAAGCGGCCGGCTACCAGTACAGTGACAACTTCAGTGAATTAGCAAATATCAAACAAATACCTGCAATTGGCCTTTATGCTCCATCTGGTATGCCTTTTGCTCTTGATGAAAACCCTAATCGCTTATCTAAAATGACCAATAAAGCCTTAAATTTACTCGATAATACAAAAAGTGATGGATTTTTTGTAATGATTGAAGGCAGTCAAATTGATTGGTGTGGCCACGCTAACGACATTGCTTGTGCGATGGCAGAAATGGATGATTTTGCGAAATCAATCGAATTAGCTAAAGCTTATATTGATAAGAACCCCGACACATTATTGGTTGTTACAGCTGACCATTCTACCGGAGGCTTAACATTGGGTGCTCATGGTCAGTATAAGTGGGAAACCGAAGTAATAAAAGGTGTTAAAGCAACGGCAGGTAAGCTCACTAAATTACTATTCGACGCTTCAAATCTTCAGCCTGTATGGGAAGAAAATACTAAAATAGCCTTCACCCCTGAGAACAAAGTCAAATTAGAGCAAGCCAAAAAAATGGGAGTAAAGCCATTAAACCTTGCAATAAAAGATATTATTAGCAAAGCAAGCTTTACTGGCTGGACTACTGGCGGCCATACCGCTGTAGATGTTCAAATATTTGCTTATGGCAAAGGAGCGAATGATTTCGCCGGTTCGATGAATAATACAGATATTGCTGATAAACTTATTCATTACATCGACAAAAATTAATTCTTAGGATTTAACAAAGCCATTGCCACATTAAAGGGCAATGCTTTGTTATATAAAAAGCCTTGAGCAGAATGTATCTGGGCTTTTTTAACAACCTCTTCATGCATTTGGCTTTCAACTCCTTCAGCAACAACATTAAAGCCAAGCTCTTCGCATATCTTAGCTAAATGTTGGTATAACACGACTGATTTATTATTATCACCTTCTGGTAATAAACTTCTGTCTAACTTTATGGTGTTAACATTGAGTCTAGACAAAACAGATAAACAAGAATATCCCGTGCCAAAATCATCCATCGCACATTTTATATGATGTTTATTTAAAAAATTAACAAGCTTAACAGTTGCCTCAAAGTCTTCTATGTAACTAGATTCGAGTATTTCTACTTCAACCTGATCTGGGTATCTAGCAAACGCGTTAACGACACGTTTATAGCCCCCTGCTAACAAGTTTTGTGGCGAAATATTAAAACTGATATTAGGCTTAAACCCTTGAGCTACAAAATTACTTAAGTCAACTTCAAGTTGATCAATCACAAAATCATCAATAATGTACATCAAATTATGTTGTTCTAAGGTTTCTAAAAACCAAGGTCCAACCACCACACCATCGGCCTGAATCAATCTTAGTAACGCTTCAAAACCGACAATGTCTTGCGTTTTTGGATCTATTTTAGGTTGATAATACAAGGATAGAGCACCTGAATTAAGCGCATCAGTTACAGATTTTAAACTGTATTGTTCTAGTTGATTTAACGAGTGCGAACGTGCAAATGATTGCTCTGACTGACCTTCAATGCTTTCTCCTGCACTATAACGTTTAACCAGCATATCCAATGCCTTCCCTGTAATATTATGATGCTTATTGGCTAAAACAAACGGGTAATAAACAATCGCATTTATTAAAATCAAGCCAAGTTGCAGGGCAACCCCGGTCCAACTATGCGTCACCATCCAGCCGCTTAAAATAACAGGTGTAAACCATGGAATATGTTCATTTGTATTTAATATCAGTAAACCACTATCAATCAGCGAATATGAAATTACACCATTTAGAATAGGTGTCAGTAAGAATGGCACTAAAAAAAATGGATTAAAGACTATAGGCAGTGCATAAATCATTACCTCACTGATATTAAAAACGGCAAGGGGCATAGAGATACGGGCTATACTGCGTTCATGCTCTGCATTTTTGATCATAAAACATGCAACAATAAGCCCCCAAAGACACCCTGTTCCGCCTAATAAAACAAAAGTACTAAAAAAATTGTAACTACTTAACCCATTAAATACATCATAGTCTGTGTACGTAACCGGCGTTAAGATATGGTAAGCATTATCGCCATGGATACCCACAAACCATAATAAGTTGGCACTAATCATTTGTAAGCTGAGCTTATCTAATATTGACGGGCTCTGATCTAAATTTATCAAGTAAGCAACGAAGAACTCACCTAAGTTAGTGATAAAAGGAATTAACATTAGTGTGATAATACTTACGAGTAAATAAGGAAATATTAAATTTAAGTGCTTCCTTAAAAATAAGCTTATCGTACTAATACCCACAATTTTTAAGGCGCTAAAAGAAGAAAAGTACTTCAGTAAATAACAACATAAAATAGGCATAAGGATTGAGTACAATACACCTGAACGATTATTTACCAATACATTTTCCATCTGTGCTGTTATATACCCCGTACTAACTGAAAAGCACGTAAGAACTAAAACAGGAGCAGCGATTGTATGCAGTCGTAAGTTTTTTGATAAATAATAACTAAAAGAGATAAGCGTGATCAGTGGTAAAAGGGCCCATATTAGCTGATTAAAATCATTCAAATATTCATGTTCACCACCTTTGTCAGCTAAATTAAACCACTGGTTTAGAAGTGTAATAACAGAAGCGACAATAAAAAATGGAATGAGCGCAATATATCCTTCACGTAAGGACAAAATAACAGTGTTTGATGACACCTTAACTGCGTTTTGATTAAACTGATGAAATACTTTGGAAAACAGCACGATAAATTCTTATTATTTTTTTACTACAATACCTATTTCAGGGAATTTAACAACCTTAAACAGCAAATCAACCACAAAAAATTAACGTTAATTAACCATTTAATTACAAAAAATAAAGTTATCGGGATCAAGATTTTTGGGGGATTTCAATTTGACAAGCACACAATGAGTGAATCTAAATTAGGCGTAAATATCAACACCAATAAGATTTTGTACCTCGGCACGTCGCTCAAGATTTGCAAGCTCTGAGTAGGTAGAAATGGCTTTACTAACTTTAGGAGTTGGTTGATCGTAGATGGTTTGCTGATAATCAGCCGAAGCTTTGGTACTAGCAAATTGAAGCTGTTGAGCAAGTTCAATACCGGCTTGAGTAGACTTTACAAACTCTGGCTTTTTATCGAGAGTAGCAGAATTCTCTAATAAACTTTGTGGTTTATTAGCTATATTCTGTTTTGGTGTAATTTTGCCAGGTATATCACCTGTAAAAAAACCTGAGCCAATGGGTAAAGTCATAGCGGTTTCTCACTAATACGCATTGAATAATTATGTGTCATATTGTGCATCCTTGCAAGTATATAAATTAAACTACGCTTTACAAAAAACAACTAATGTCGATGTAATGAGAAAACATCAGAGTCTGTTGACTATTATTCTCTTCCAGGAAGCTTTTTCCAAGTAACTGTGTCTCTAACATATTTAGGTTGCGCTTGGGCTGCTTCAACTGTATTACCTAACTCAAAATTCCCCGTAACTGAGGCTGACATAAATAACGCATCTGGCAGTGTTATAGTCGAATCAATGGTTATCTGCGAGCATTCAGACAATATTTCTGAGTATGTTTGCCAACCTGTACCAACTGCAACCCCTTGCTTGCCTTGAAGCATTAATTGCTCAGGTTTTAAGACTTGTTCCTCTGCAACGAGTTCCATCGTAGAGTTTTCACCTAATGTATATTCAGCAAAATAAATTTCCCCCATGCGCGCATCAATGGCACTAAAAACGTGGGTAGCGCCTGTTTGCTGATACGCTTGTTGTGCCATCATTTGCAGTGTTGAGACGCCCACAAGTGGTAATTTACAAGCATATGCTAAGCCTTGAGCAATAGCGACACTGATACGAACCCCTGTAAAACTGCCTGGGCCTTGACCAAAGCCAATAACATCCAAATCTTTAAGGTTACACTTTGCTTTCGCTAATAATGAGTCTACAAGCGGCAGAATTTTTTGGCTATGTTGTTGTGGGCACTCTTCAAAATGGTGAAAAACTTCACCATTTACATTTAATACAATTGAAAGCGCCTCTGTAGATGCATCGAGCGCTAGAAAATTGATGGCTGCTGTTTTAGTTGATTTACTCATTATTTATAATCTCTAATTTATCTGTTCTAAAAATTTGCTCGCTTGTTCAATGCTTCGAGTTCTGCGCATTGGCGGTAAACTTTTTAAAAATACTTGCCCATATTGACGAGTAACTAAACGGTTATCACATATTACTAAAACGCCTTTATCGCGATTATCGCGTATTAATCTCCCCACACCTTGCTTAAGCGCAATAACCGCTTGTGGAAGCTGAATATAAGCAAATGGATCATATCCTTGCATTTGAGCATCTTGCATTTTTGCTTGAAGTAATGGGTCGTCAGGTGCTGCAAAGGGAAGCTTATCAATAATAACACAACTAAGTGTACTACCTCTAACATCTACGCCTTCCCAAAACGACGCGGTACCGAGTAGCACTGCATTGCCGTGTCGGGTAAATTTTTCTAAGATTATTCGTTTAGACATTTGTCCTTGCATATAAATGGGGTAATCAATTTGCGTGCTTAACCCCTCAGCAACTAAATGCATCATTCTGTAACTGGTGAACAACACAAAGCATCGCCCTTTTGCTGCTTTTATCAAATCTAATGTTAATTTAATAATTGCATGAGGCATATTTGCAGCATGCGTTTCTGGCAAGTAACGCGGTAAGCACAATAAAGCTTGATTCTGATAATCAAACGGACTATCAACCATCATACTTTGTTCCGGTTTAAGCCCTAAGCTTGCATTAAAATGATCCAACTCATTATCAACAGATAAAGTGGCCGAGGTAAACACAAAGCCTGCACCTGTATCTTTCATCATTTGCGCGAATTTCACTGACACATTAAGCGGTGTTACATGCACTGTTAAATATCGGCGTGTTGTTTCATACCAGTAGCTGTAACCCGTTTGACTTATATCAAAAACTCGCTCTAGCTGGCCTTTAAAAGCAAGTGTGCGTTCAAACGGATGCTCAATCTTTTCGCTTCGATCTAAACAATGTTTGAGTACTTGATATAGAAAATCTAAATCACTAATAACTCGGTGTAGTGCTGCACATACATCTTTGTCAGCAAGCATTTGGCGCCAATCGCCTCGGCTACCGTCCACACCAAATTGTAATCGAAGATCAGCAACACTGGTCTCTAATTTATTAAGTGTTTTTCCCAATTGCAGCATATCAGGTATGTCTGAACGATAAATAGCACGAAGATCAGTGATTAAATCAACTAATTTTTTTGTACTTACACTTTCGCCAAAGTAATCACTGGCAATCTCACTTAATTGATGTGCTTCATCAAAAATATAGGCATCTGCGGTGGGAATAAGCTCTGCGAACCCGGTATCTTTAACTGCCATATCTGCAAAAAACAAATGGTGATTAACGACCACAACATCTGCATCCATTGCCTTTAATCTGGCTTTACGAATATAACACTCTTGGAAGTCTGGGCATTCTTTGCCTAAGCAATTATCAGCTGTTGAACTAACATAGGGTAAAACTTTGGCATCCTCTTCAATACCAATACAATCAGCTAAATCACCTGTATGAGTCTCACTTGCAAACTTAGCCACCATTGCCAATTGATGCATGACATCTGAGTCATCTGTAGGCACATGCGCAACATGCTGATTGAGTCGATAAGAACACAGATAATTACTGCGTCCCTTTAATAGGGCCGTTTTTTTAGATGCACTCAGGGCTTTAACTAATTGGGGTAAATCACGATGGTAGAGCTGTTCTTGTAAAGCCTTAGTCCCCGTCGAAATAATTGTCTTACCTTCAGACTTTAATGCAGGTGCTAAATAGGCATAAGTTTTACCAGTACCAGTCCCCGCTTCGACGACTAATTGAGAACGATTTTTTAATGCCTGACTCACAGCGACAGCCATATCTATTTGAGGTTGACGCGGTGTGTACCCCTCTAAAGATAAAGCTAAAGGACCCGTTGCACTAAAGAGCTGTTTGATAATAACGTCCGCTCGACGAAAAATGATAGACGGATTTTACAAAAGCAACGTGTACAGAGCAAGCGAATACAACTTAAGTAACAGAATAACCTCAAAGTATGTTTGAATTATGAAAAACATGCGGACAAAATAAAGCTAAACTCTACTCAAAAAAAATACCCATTACGCATTTTAGATTAGGGCCTGTTTATCTTTGCGGATTAAAATTTGTTCAAGCTAGGGTGGTTTAATCGCGGCGCGAAGTTTGTAACCCAGTGGAGTAAGTCAAAACAGAGCAAAGCTTGCGCGTCCTGCTCACGCCCTTTAGCTAAATAAATGTAGGCAACAAAGAATAATCCCCCTAAGCATAACCCAAATAGCAGCGCCTGTTTGGCACTGATGCTGCGTTATCGCCTATTTATGGGGTATACCACACCAGATAGGCGCTGCCTTGCCTAAATACCAAACAAACTGCTGCAAATTCAAGCTTGAAAGGTAGACAGACCCTAACTTAAGGCTTGGCAAACAATGAGACAAATTTTTATATAAACTCCAAATGATTAAATCACCTATTAGACTACATTACGTTTTGCCATTTTACACACGTACATTTTGCTGTCCGCAGTCTCTAATAATTTCTCAAGCTCAACAGGAGCAGCAGGATCAAACTCTGCTATACCGTATGAAAATCCGAGTGTTTCGGTGTACGATTGCAATGTTGGTTCAGTAGCAAACGCTTCTTCGATTCGAGAGATAAGTAATTGACATTGTTTATGCGTCACTTGTGTCAACATTATCACAAATTCATCCCCACCAAAGCGCCCATATAGATCCGATTTACGACACGATCGGGCAATAATCGATGCAAAGGTACGAAGTACTTTATCGCCGCAAGGGTGTCCAAAATGGTCATTGATTGATTTTAAAGAGTCTAGATCGATGAATATTGTGATTGCATTGCTTTGTTGGCGAACACATAAATCGAGGTAACGTTCAGCGAGTAGTTTAAACCCTCTTCGATTTGGAATGTCTGTTAGCTCATCACGCGTTGCTAAGCGCATTATTGATAATTCGCGTTGTGTGATAAGCGCTAAATCTTTTAATGCTTGTATATCATTAGCGGAGAAATTACGTGGCTTAGTATCTATTATACATACTGTGCCTATATGAACACCACCCGAAAGAATGATTGGATGGCCTGCATAGAATCGTATTTTAGGATCTCCCACCACCAATGGGTTATCTGCAAAACGAGGATCTTGGTGCGTGTCATTTACAATAAGTGGCGTGCTAGCTAAAATTGCATGGCCACAAAATGATATATCTCGTGATGTTTCATTTACGTTAAGCCCAATGCACGACTTGAACCACTGTCGATGCTCATCAACTAAGCTAACAAGGGCAATAGGTACTTTGAAGATATACTGTGCAAGCCGCGTTACGCGGTCAAAACTATCCTCTGGTTGCGTATCTAAAAGGTTAAGTGACCTTAGCATTGTTAATCTAGCTGTTTCATTTTCTGGGAGCTTGGGCTTTTCCATATAAAACCTTACTATCACATTATTTTTAACTTACTTTATAAACATAGCAGAGTCATTCTGTGAGCTACCTACTATTTTAAAAGTTTAAGCCCATGTATCGAGGTGCTTTTGACCATCCTCATCCGTTGTCACAGCATCTCCCTGCTCTTTAGGCTGGTTTTTTTCTAACATTTTTTTTCGCTCGTAAGCAGCTTTTTTTCGCTTTTCGAGTTCTATTTGCGATATTTTAGAGTCCTTTAAACCAGCAATGTAGAATGCACCTTTGTGCTCGACATCTAACCGAGATATCTTCCCAAGAAAAGGGATCATCATGTCCATACGTACCTCCTATCAATACAGTTAGTATCGGCTGTTATACCTTATTCTTTAATTAATTCAAAAAAGACTTGCCAGTGTTTATAAAAATATGTTTTTCTATATATGAAATTTACTTAAACAGATTAACAACTTTTGTTTCTTATTTGTAAAATTTAGACTTACAAAAAACGAAAGTTTATAGGATTTATAAAATGCGCTTAAACCTGACAACAGTACATCATCACCACCATTCATCGGAATAACCTGTCAGGTCTTTCGCTGAGAGGTTATTCCTAAAAGGAACCTCTGGCGAATCAACATATTAGATTCATTTTCGCCCTGAGGTTCCCTCGGGGTTTTTAGTTTTTAAATTAAAGGAAAATGAATAATGAGTAACAGCAACCGTCTACGTATCGCCATTCAAAAAGGTGGCCGCCTTTCTAAAGATTGCCAAGACTTACTTAAACAATTAGGTGTTAAACTTAATTTACGTGAGCAGCGCTTAATTGCACACTCTACAAACATGCCAATAGACGTGCTACGTGTGCGCGATGACGATATCCCAGGTCTTGTTATGGACGGCGTGTGTGACTTAGGTATCGTGGGCGAAAACGTTTTAGTAGAAGTACAAGCAGAACGCGAGCGCCAAGGCGTACCAAGTGACGTTAATAAACTTGCCAAGCTTGATTTTGGTTTTTGTCGTTTAGCCCTAGCATGGCCGCAAGAGTTAGGCCCACAAGATAAAAGCTGGTTTGAAGGCAAACGCATCGCCACCACTTACCCTGAAATTCTAACGCAATATTTAAAACGTGAAGGAATTAACGCCAGCACTGTAATGTTAACTGGTTCAGTTGAAGTAGCGCCACGTGCAGGACTTGCAGATGCAATTTGTGATTTAGTGTCTACTGGTGCAACGCTTGAAGCAAACGGCTTAATGCAAGGCGACACTATTTTAGAGTCAAACGCATGCTTGATACAAAATAAAGATCTGCAAGACGCTGACAAATTAGCTCTTATTGAAAAGCTTATGCCACGCTTGCGCGGTGTTAAGCAAGCTAAAGAAAGCAAATACATCATGCTACACGCACCAAAAGATAAGCTTGATGAAATTTGCGACCTGCTTCCTGGAACAGGCCAACCTACACTTCTTGCGTTAGCAGGTTCTGATGAATATGTAGCACTTCACATGGTCAGCAGCGAAACATTATTTTGGGAAACGATGGAGCAATTAAAAGCGTTAGGCGCAAACTCTATCCTCGTGATGCCAATTGAAAAAATGATGGAGTAACTCAATGCTGCGCTGGAATGAGGTATCCGCAGACGCACAAGCAGCGGCGCTAATGCGCCCTGCTGTTAGTGCGAGTGCGAAAGTAGAAGAAATTTGCCTAACTATTATGGCAAATGTAAAAGCACAAGGTGATGATGCCTTGCTCGACATGGCAAAAGAATTCGATAATCGCCAAACACCACGATTATTAGTGCCTGTTGAAGAAATAAATAATGCGGCTCAACAACTGAGTCCTGAGCTTAGGTATGCCATTGATACAGCCTATGCAAATGTTAAACGCTTTCACCAAGCCCAATTACCAAAAGATATTCAGTTAACCACACAACCTGGTGTGTTATGCGAACTTAAATATCAAGCAATTGAAGCGGTGGGTATTTATGTACCCGGTGGTAGCGCACCGTTACCTTCTTCAGTGATCATGCAAGGTGTACTAGCCCAATTAAGTGGCGCTAAAACAGTGGTTTTAGCAACACCGGTACAAGGCGATGAGCAAATCAACCCAGCAATTTTATATGCGGCTAAATTATGCGGAATCAATACAATCGTCGAAAGTGGCGGCGCCGGTGCAATCGCCGCCATGGCTTATGGCACTGGCTCTGTACCAAAAGTGAATAAAATTTTTGGCCCAGGTAATAGCTTTGTCACTATGGCTAAGCAATTAGTAGCTCAAACAATACCCGGTATGGCAATTGATATGCCAGCAGGGCCTTCTGAAGTATTAGTGATTGCCGATGAACGTGCGAACCCTGAATTTATTGCCGCTGATTTATTATCACAGGCTGAGCATGGGGCTGACTCTCAAGTTATTCTACTCAGTAATAGTGAGTTGACTATTGAGCGAACCCAACAAGCAATTGAGCGTCAACTTGCTAAACTGTCACGTCAAGATATCGCCGCAAAAGCATTGGCTAACTCGTCGCTAATTTTGGTTGAATCAATTGAACAAGCATTTGATGTTTCTGCACAATATGGCCCTGAACATTTAATTTTGCAATTAGCTGATGCTAATCCTTATTTAGCTAAAGTTAAAAATGCGGGCTCTGTGTTTGTTGGTGATTATACCCCTGAGTCAGCGGGTGATTATGCCTCTGGAACTAATCACGTATTACCCACTTACGGCTATAGTGCAACCTATTCGAGCTTAAACTTACTCGACTTTTTCCGCACATATACAGTTCAAACCATTACCCAAAGTGGCTTAAAAAACTTATCAAAAGCCATTTTACCACTGGCTGATGCTGAAGGACTCGATGCCCACGCAAATGCTGTAAAGGTTCGTTTAGAAGCTATGAATAAAGAGACTGAATTATGAGTAATAATACTTTATTACCCGCTAATATTGATGCATTAGCAGCGTATAGCTCAGCTAAAAGTGAAAAACTCACAGGCACTACTTGGCTTAATGCTAACGAAAGCCCGTATGTGAAAAACATTGATATTAGTATTGATGATTTAAACCGTTATCCAGATCCACAGCCTGCTAGCGTGATAAACCGCTATGCAGAGTATGCACAGCTTAGCACCGAGCGAGTATTAATGACACGTGGTGCAGATGAAGGTATTGAGTTACTGGTACGCACATACTGTGAACCAGCCAAAGACAGCATCGCGTTATTTTTACCCACATACGGTATGTATAAAGTGACCGCTGATACTCACAATGTCGCTATTAATGGTTTAAGCCAAGCTCTACTGCTTGAAGGCTCAGTGGATGATATCGTCAGCGCTGTGGCTAATTCTAAGTTAGTGTTTATTTGTAACCCTAATAACCCAACGGGTAGCTTAACCTCACTTGATAAAATTAAAGCCATTGCTACAGCCCTTGAAGGTAAAGCACTGGTTATTGTTGATGAGGCCTATATTGAGTTTTGCCCAGAGCAAAGCGCCAGTAAACTAATCAACGACTACGCAAATATTGTTGTGCTTCGTACGCTATCTAAAGCATTTGCATTGGCAGGTTTGCGAACAGGCTTTACCCTAGCACAAGAAGCGGTGTTATTACCGATTCGTAAAGTAATAGCGCCATACCCAGTATCAACCGTTGTCGCAAGCATTGCAGCAAATGCCTTAAGCCCTGATGCAGTTACCTCAATGCGCCGTCAAGTAAGCATTTTAAATGCCTTAAAAGAAAAACTAAAACAGTGGCTTAACGCTTCACCGGCGGTATTGAACGTGCTAAGTGGTGAAGGTAACTTCGTTACCTTAAAGCTTGCCAATAAGAACAGCTTTAATGTCGCACTTGATCAAGGCTTAGTGATGCGTGCATTTACCTTATACGGTGAGAACGATTGGTTACGTATTTCAATCGGTAATGAGCAAGAATTAGAACAAGTCAAAATATGGTTAGATGGCCTAAGCCAAGCAACCAACTTAGTAGAGCAGGAAGTATCATGAGTAACCCTTATTTATTTATTGACCGTGACGGCACTATCATTTCAGAGCCTGTTACTGACAAACAAGTCGATAGCCTTGAAAAGCTAGAGTTCTTACCGAATGTGATCCCTGCCCTGCTGCAATTGCAAGCTGCGGGCTACCGTTTGGTTATGGTGTCAAACCAAGATGGTCTAGGCACAGACAGCTTCCCGACGGCTGATTTTGATATCGCTCAAGATAAAATGATGGATATTTTATCTAGCCAAGGGATTAAGTTTGACGACGTGCTAATCTGCCCACATTTTGACGAGCAAAACTGTGATTGCCGCAAGCCTAAAACAGGCTTACTTACCGAGCTTATGCGCTCGGGTAAAGTCGATTTAGCTCGTTCATTTGTTATTGGTGACCGCCAAACGGATATTGGCCTTGCGCAAAACTTATGCTGCGAAGGCATTTTATATGACGGTGATTGGAACGCCATTGTCACTAAGCTCACTACAGCAGATCGTAAAGGTCGTGTTACCCGCAATACCAAAGAAACGCAAATTGATGTAAAACTCAATTTAGACCAAAGTAAAAATGGTGAGATAAGCACAGGCCTTGGCTTTTTTGATCACATGCTGGATCAAATTCGCACTCACGCTAATATCGGCCTCGATATTCAAGCTAAAGGTGACTTACACATAGATGAGCATCACTTAGTTGAAGACATTGGTATTGCGCTCGGCCTTGCTTTAAAAGAAGCGCTAGGTACTAAATCGCAAATTGCCCGTTATGGTTTTGCGCTGCCAATGGATGAATGCAAAGCAGAAGCACAGATTGACTTATCTGGGCGTGCCTCATTTGTATTAAACGCCAACTTTAGCCGTGAAAAGGCCGGTGACTTAGATGTGCAAATGGTTGAGCACTTCTTTAAAAGCTTAAGTGATAACGCTGCAATTAGTTTAATATTATCGGTTAGTGACGGTAACTGTCATCACCAAGTTGAAGGCTTATTTAAAGCATTCTCGCGCGCGTTACGTATGGCGATTGCCGCTGATGCAAGCCAGCAAACAGCCAGCTCTAAGGGGTGTTTATGATTGCCATCATCAATACCGGTTGTGCCAATATAAACTCAGTACGTTTTGCCTTTGAACGCCTTGGCGAAACGCCAGAAGTGATCACCTCACCCGAGCAACTGAAAAACTTTGAGCGTGCTATTTTACCGGGTGTTGGCCATGCCTCTGTCGCAATGAGACGCTTAGTTGAAGGTGGCTGGCAACAAGCAATTAATGAATACCAGCGTCCGCTCATGGGCATTTGTTTGGGCATGCAGTTGTTATGCGACAGCACTGAAGAAGGTAACGTGCAATGTTTAGGTAAAATCCCTGGCCAAGTTAAAGCGCTCGATGTAGGTAATTTAACATCACCACACATGGGCTGGAACAACTTAATGCTTAATCGCGAACATGCATTAACTAAAGGCCTTGATGTAAACGACCAAGTGTATTTTGTGCATAGTTTTGCCCATACCGTTAACGACGCGACACTGGTTAGCGGCGAATACGGCCAAACGTTTTCAGCAATTGTAGCTAACGACAATTACGCGGGCATGCAATTTCATCCAGAGCGTAGCGCAAAAGTCGGCACTAGGTTATTACAAAACTTTTTAGACTGGCAGCTATAGGCTGCTGGCAAACAAAATTAAAAGAGAATTTAACGTGATTATTCCAGCATTAGATGTATTACAAAATCAAATCGTGCGTTTATATCAAGGTAAATACGATACCGCTCAATTTTACCCGTTTGAGCTTGGCGCACGATTACAAGAATATGCACAAAGCGGCGCAGGTAAATTACACCTTGTCGACTTAGAAGGCGCACGCGATCCAAGTAAGAAACAATGGCAACACATTCAAGCGGCCACCAAAGCACTAAACGTACCCTATCAAGTGGGCGGCGGTATTCGCACTGAACAAGATGTAAGTGACTGGCTTAAAGCCGGTGCTAACCAAGTCGTAATTGGCTCTATGGCGGTTGAAAAACGCGATGAAGTGAAAAGCTGGATTGAAAAGTTTGGCGCTAAACACTTTGTGATTGCCCTTGATGTCAATAAAACTGACAGCGGCTGGGCACCCGCGACACACGGTTGGTTAAGTGAATCAGAGTTTGGCTTGTTTGAACTCATCGACTTTTATGTTGCCCTTGGCGTGATTGATTTCTTATGTACGGATATCAGTAAAGACGGCACCATGACCGGCCCTTCGTTTGAACTGTATAAAGATTTAGCGAACCATAACAGCGATATAAAAGTACAGGCATCAGGCGGCGTGAGCTCACTTGATGACATCAAAAAACTAAAAGAGCTGGGTGTGGGCGGCGTTATTTTAGGTAAGTCACTACTTGATGGCGCATTTAATGTTGAGGAGGCGCTGGCATGTTATCAAAACGCATAATCCCGTGTTTAGATGTAAAAGATGGCCAAGTAGTCAAAGGGGTTAAATTTAAAGGCCACGAAATTGTTGGCGATATTCTCACTCTTGCACAAGCGTATAGTGAAGCTGGCGCAGACGAACTGGTTTTTTATGAAATTAGCGCAAGCGTTGAAAAACGCCTACTCGATGTCAATTGGGTGGAAAGTATAGCCCGTCATATTGATATTCCGTTTTGCGTTGCTGGTGGTATAAAATCTGTTGCTGATGCAGCACGTGTACTTGAACGTGGTGCAGATAAAATCAGCATTAACAGCCCTGCTATTGCACGCCCAGAGCTTATCAAAGAGTTACATGATGAATTTGGTAAACAATGCGTTGTTGTTGGTATTGATAGCTTTTATGATGAAGTCACCGGCGAATACTTAGTGTATCAGCTTACTGGCGATCCTAATGCATCAAGCCGCACACGATACAAAACTGAGGAATGGGTTAAACGCGTGCAAGATTTAGGGGCAGGCGAAATCGTACTTAACTGCATGAACCAAGATGGCGTTCGTAACGGCTACGATAACCGGCAGTTAGCTAAAATGCGCGCTTTATGTGATATCCCCCTAATTGCTTCAGGTGGTGCTGGTACCATGCAAGACTTTGTTGATGTATTTAAGCAAAGCCACGTTGATGGCGCACTCGCAGCCAGTGTTTTTCACAAAAACGTGATCAACATCGGCGAATTAAAACAGTATTTAACAGATAACCAAGTGGCGGCACGACTATGCAACTAACTAAAGAAAACCTCACTCAAGTGGATTTCGCTAAAAGCGAATTGATCCCCGCCATTGTGCAAGATGCCCGTACTGGGGTTATTTTGATGCAAGGTTTTATGAACCAAGAATCACTGGAAGTGACTTTTGAAAAGCAAAAAGTGACCTTCTATTCGCGTTCAAAAAACCGTTTATGGACCAAAGGTGAAACCTCAGAGAATTACTTAGAGGTAGTTTCGGTGCATACTGATTGCGATTACGATTCAATCTTAGTGCTTGCCAACCCACTTGGCCCAACGTGTCACTTAGGCACACAAAGCTGTTTTGGCGATGCTGCAAAACCAAGTCTCAGCTTTTTAGCCCAACTTGAGCAAGTGATTGTTGAGCGTAAAAACGACGACCCAGAGAAAAGCTATACAGCGTCATTATTTGCCAAAGATTTAAGCCGCAGCTGCCAAAAAGTTGGGGAAGAAGGCGTTGAAGTCGCCCTTGCCGCGATGAAGCACGATAACGATGAGCTGACTAATGAATCTGCCGATTTGATATATCACTTAATCGTGTTACTACAACGCCAAGGCCTTGAGCTAAAAGACGTGGTAGGCTGTTTGCAAGGTCGCCATAAGTAAAACTTAAACATACCAAAACGCTGAAATTATTCGGTGTTTTGGTTTTTTTAAACCTATTTACTAAGGCTTGCTGATCTTAGCTTCTTGCCCTTACACATGCTTTAGCCTTCTTATAGGCCGTTGCAATGTCTTAATAAACATTATTTAAAAAAGCTTTAAACCTTTTAATATTTATATGCGTCTAATTTAAAAATCGCCCAAATAAAAAAGGAATAAAAATGTTAAAAACACTCTCACACGCTACATTGATAATCGCAGGATTACTGTCTACTCAAGCTTTGGCTTGGAATAACGATATGACATTACAAGAGACTAAACAGTTGAGTTTAGCACAATCAAAGCTCACTACTTTAGCTGTAGAAAGTGGTTCAGGGTTTTTAAACATTATTGGTAGTGACACGGATGAAGTTACCGTTAAAGCAGAAATTTATCAGTATGAACCGCACAATAATTACTGCCTATCTTTAGAGCAAAATGCTAAAACAGCCCAACTGATCGCTAATAATTGTAATAATAAATCCAATAGCAATTATGAAAACCAAACACGTATCGACTTAACAGTTTCTGTACCGTCGTCGTTTATGCTAGAAATTAACGATGGCTCTGGTGCAATTGAAATTGAAAATACCGCCGATACGACTATTCACGATGGATCAGGAAAAATAGTGGTAAACATGATTTCTGGCCCGTTGACAATTGAAGATGGATCAGGCTCTATTGATGCAACAAATATAACAGGCAAGGTTGAAATACATGATGGCTCTGGCAGCATCGACTTGTCAAATAGTAACGCAGATGTTTTGATTCATGATGGCTCTGGCAATATTGATGTCGAACAAACAACAGGCTCAGTTACAATTTCAGATGGATCTGGTGGTATTTATGTTAATCAGGCGCAAAGCTTTAAGCTAGTTGCTGATGGTTCTGGGCGCGTAAAAGTTAAAAATGTGCAAAACACTAAACTGTAATCACTCAAATGTCTGTTGAGCTTTTAGGGTTGTTATTGATTTAATTTAGAACAAAATAATCGCGGCGCCGCGTTACTTACTTAGTTAGCTAAATGATAACGAGCTAAGATGTTAGTTTTATCGTGCGCCGCATTAGCGTTCAAGTTTACAATTTTAAAAAGCTTTTTTATCTACGCTTCACTATTTTATTTTCATTACTTTAATAGCATTTTTTCAAGCCCTTAGGTATCCTTTAGCCTATTATTCAGGAACGGCTATTACAAAAGGATAGCGCACTATGAAAAAGTCTTTGTCTGCAATATTTACCGCCATGGTTTTAGCTGGCTGTACAAGCTTAACTGCTGAGCAACAAGCCCAAATTGACAGCCTCACACCATGCGAAAAAATAAGCGGTTTACTGTCTGCCTATGATAATCGTTTTGAAGGCTTAAAACGTGCACGCGTTAACACAAAATATATGGAAACCTGGACTGCGAAATATAATTTAGTGGGTGATGAATGCCAAATCACAGCTCTTGATAAAGATACAATGACATACCGATGCCAAGATGAGTACAGTGAGCAAAGTGAAGCAGTTGCACTTCATCAAAAAGCAGTTGATTTTACTCGACAGTGCTTATCGACTAAAAACTGGTATGAGCAACAAAAAGAGTCGGCTGATTCACTTCGCACAACCTTTGTGCTTGATGAAACGAAACCAGTGATTTCAATCCATACGGGTAAAACTTTATCTCGCTCTAAGCCTTGGTCTACGTCATTAGAAATAGGTAAACCTGTTGCAGCTAACTAATGACTCAATTGTCATTGAAAGCCAGATATTCTGGCTTTCAACACAAATAAGTTAACATGAAAAATATAAAGCCTGTCACAGCTAAATTTAAGACTGACTGTATTGGTCAGTGCCATCGATTAAAAGGTCACTGCACTGGGTGCGGTCGTTCAAATGACGAAATATTTGATTGGATAATTTTATCTGATGATGAAAAAGCAAAGATTTTACAAACACCGAGGGAACAGCCCCATAAGTAATCAATTTGTATCCATGGTAGGCAAGCTTATTTTTCATTGTTAATATTCGAGTTATTCGTACTCTAGTAGCGTCCCATACAACCTTGATAACTCGATAGGTTTAGGCACATGGGCGTCGAAACCAAGCTTAAGATACTGTCTGACGTCTTCAACCATTACATTTGCAGTTAAGGCAATAATGGGGATTGAATTGTTTAACGTTTTTATTGATTTCAGGGCTTCGACACCATCCATAACCGGCATATGTATATCCATTAAAACCAAATCAAATGGCTGATTTTTAAACGCATCTACGGCCAACATACCATTTTCGACAATAACTAAACTTGATTCTGTTTCCTGCAACATCGTTTTAATTAGCATTTGATTTATCTTATTATCTTCTGCAATTAATATACGTTTCCCACTTAAGGCAGGTGGAGTACACGACTGAGCTTTTACTTTTTTTGGTGCAACATGCGTTTTCTCCAATGGCAAAGTGACGTCGATTATGGTCCCTCTACCTTTGATACTATTTACTGCAATTTCTCCGCCCATCAACTTAACCAAACTAATAGTTATGGACATGCCTAGCCCAGTTCCTCCGTATTCTCGTGTTGTAGATGTATCAGCTTGAGAAAAACGTTCAAAAATACGTCCTTGAGCCTCTTCACTCATGCCTATACCGGAATCTTCTACTTTAATTAGGATTGTTTCTTGGCTTTTATGTTCTATACAATCAACGGCTATTTTTACGCAGCCTTGATTAGTAAACTTGACCGCATTAGAAGCTAAATTTAGGATAATTTGCTTTACTCGAACCTGATCACCTAGCCAGTTATCATGGAAATTTTTACTCACGTCAATTTTAAAATCGATTTGTTGATTGCTTATCAATGCATCTAGATCATATTTTACTGAATTTAGAATATCCACAATAGACAATGGCATTTTTTCTATTTCAATTTTGTTAGATTCTACTTTTGAATAGTCCAGAATATCGTTGATTATAGTGAGTAGGCTTTTAGCAGATGAGGTGGCATTGACTAATATTTTTCGTAAATCTGTAGATAACTCTGCATTATCTAATAGTTGCAGCCCACCAAGTATTGCGTTCATTGGTGTACGTATTTCATGGCTCATATTCGCAAGAAAATCACTTTTAATTTTAGAGGCGTTCTCAGCTGCCACTCTTGCATTTTCAGACGTTTCTATCGCTTGTATTTTATCAGTAACATCATAACTCACACCAATTACTTTTAATGGAGTGCCCCATTTATCGCGTATAACTCGCGCACTCGCTTTCAAAGTTCTTATTTTTCCGTCTGGGTGTACGACCCTAAACTCTGGTTCGTAGAGAGCACCCTTTTCAATTGAATCTTTTAACTGCGCATTCGCAAGCTCAATGTCATCAGGGTGTACAGCTTTAACCCAATCATCATAAGACTCTTTAAACTGCTCTTTTTTCAACCCATAGAGTGTGAGCATAAGCTCATCCCAAAATAGCTTGCCCGTAATGAGATCCCACTCCCAAACACCAATTTGTGCAGATGTATTGGCCAATTGAATTCTTAATGCCAATAAATCTGCTTTTTCAATTGCATTTAATAATTGTTGCTCGGTATTTTTTTGCTCTGATGTATCTTGCACCACTGACCAAATAAGATCATCGCCATTTTCATCCATAACTTTAATACCGGAAAGGCGCACAGGAAATGTCACCCCGCTTTTATTAATATACTCCTTTTCATAAGGGCCATACCGCCCGGTCTCTACTAAAGATAACAGCTGCTTTTCTTCTTGTTCTTTGTATTTGTCTGGGGTGATTTGCCAATAATCAATGGCATTAATTTCATCGACCGTATACCCTGTTATGTGGCTAAATTCATTATTCACATAATGAAATGCGCCATCCTTTAAAGAGTTCACTGCAATACCAACAGGTGCTAAGTTTACAAAACTCTCAAATTTTATTTTTTCTTTTTGATACGCCGCTTTGTAGTGCTTGATATTAGTGTGTGCAGCTTCTAACTGATCTTTAACTTCCATTAAATCAGAGATATCTCTTCCGATCGCCAGTATTAAGTTCTTATTCTGTATTTGCACTGCACTTAAAGAGACTAGGCAAGGAAACTCAGTACCATCAATTTTAGAGTGCGTCCATTGAAATAACTGTGGCCCATCAGAGTGAGCTTTTTCGACATACCTAGTAGCTAATTCTTCAGAAGATTTACCACATGGTTGTATAGGTGGTGAAATGTCTGATGGGGATAAATTTAAGAAGTTATTCTTACTCTCAACGCCATGCATCTTGATTGCTGAATCATTGCATTGAATAAACTTCCCTGAGCTCAAATCGATGATTGATAAAGCATCACCTGAGACCTCAAATAGCTTTTTATATTTGTCTCTTTCAAATGAGACTTTTGCTAATTGCTCTCTTAAGTGCAGATTTTCTTTTTCTAAATCACGCTGATTTTTATTAGACATTACCATCCTGACTTACGAATTATGGTTACTTTATAAACCAAAAGTGTAAGTCAAATTATAATCAATTTTCTGAGCGCGTCTAGTTCTTGAACAACTGAGCATACTATGTCCTTTATAGGTAATACTCCAAAGAGTCAGTTTTACTTTCCTGATGATTTGGGTTTCGTCGTTTAATCTTGGTTTAACAACATTTAAAAATTACGACCTGTAGTTGCTAAAGAAACGACCTCTATGGCGCCTCGTTTTTGCATGGTAATATACAAAACCCTGCCATTTTCGCCGCCAAACGCTACATTAGTAGGAAACTCCCCATTAAGTTCAATGGTATTGATTAACTTTCCTTGTGGTGAAACAACCGCAATTTGTCCTGCCCCATAGCGCGTAATATAAAGGTTTCCTTGTTTATCAGAGCGCATACCATCCATACCAAAGTCAGAAAAATTGATTAGCAATTGTTTGTTAGATACATTGCCAACTTCATCTAAATCATAACGCCAGACATTTCGCTGCACACTTTCATTTACATATAATGTTTTGTTATCAGGACTAACCTCAATGCCATTGGTTGTGCCCATATTTGATTCAAGTAACGTTACTTTACCGTCTTGATTTATTCGCCATAAGTTGCCCGTATTATTTGCCCAATTTGGATCGCTGGCAAATAAAATACCATTACCCATAATTGCAATATCATTCGGTTGATTCATGCTGTTCTCATGGGCAAATACGTGCACAAAATCAGACACATCTCCCCCATTTGTAAGGGCAGAAACCGACACCTTGAGGATATTGTGATTCACATAATCAGCAATATACATATTACCCATGCCGTCAAATTGAATACCGTTACCAATCGAACCATTTTCTAGGGTAAGCAATGTATCCACTTTATTCTTGCCAACAACTCTGCCTATGGTGCCCTGTTGTTTATAATTAACGGCATATAAAACACCATTTTTATCAACAGCTGGACCTTCAATACCCTGTGTGAATAAACCGTCACTAATATAGTCCTCTGACACATGCATAATTTTAGACTGTATTGCTTCACCCGCCATTACATTGGCGGCGCAACTAAATAGTAAACTTGATAGAATTATCGCTTTCATTTTATTCCTTATCCTGCGCAGCAACGCAGTGTAAATATAAATCTCGAACTGGGTAAATACCGGCTATCACAAGCTCATCTGACAAAGACGTTAATGTCAGTAGCTCATCTTCTATTTCTTTAACCGCCTTATTGATTTTACACACCTCAAGTACGGTTTTAGAGTGTGCTATAAACCGCGTTAACTTTTCAAAAACCGGTTGTAATAGTTTCAATTGCTCGCTTTTACTCAGCAAGCCATGCTCAAGAGCTAATGCCCTCTCCCATGTTAAAAGTTGTTTGTATATGTTTTCAGATGCTTTTTTATTGCCTGATATAAATGCATTTACCTGCTGATTCAAATAACGTATTTGGTCACTTTCCACTGCTAAAAAATCAACATAAGAATCAAGTGGTGCATTTTGATGGTATTTGTCATTTAAAAATTTAATATGATGGCGAGTGTAATAGTGACTTGGTTCAAGTAGTTGTGCCATGGTGTTGAGTAAATTTAACGTCCCTATTTGCTCGCGTTCTGTAAGCTTGCTGTTTATTAGCGCCTTAAATCCTGACCGCTGCTGCTTGTTATGTGATAGGTTAATAACCTTATCAGCAAAAACGTTAACTTTTTCTAACCGCTCATACATCGATTGTGGATTGTTTACTCGCGCTTGTGACCAAAGACGCTCAGCAATGGCAAATAGCCTCGGCCATATTCGTAAATCAATATTATCTTCAGTTACCATTTCACTCCAAATTGTAGCCTCAGCCCCTAAAATTGAGGCTTCCTGTGTTTTTGACAATGGTTGCGTAATAGTTACGGGGGCTGGTGATAGTGAATCCTCAATTTTGATCGGGTAGCGACTATTACCAATCAATACAAAACCTGTATTTTTAATAAAGTTAAATTCAAAAGTCAGTGGGCCCATCCAACTATCTAGTTTAGCTGATAGATGTTGAGTAGAAGATGACTCGGTTGTAAGTACAGCTCGTTGATGGTGATTATTATTTAATTTAATCAATAGTTGCGAACCTAATAACAGCAGCTCACCCTTCACAGCTTTGCCTTTTAATCGTTCTATAACAAACTGTTTTGCCAACCTCTTAGGTTGTGTTAAATCGATTGTTGGGGGGAGTAAAAGAGGGTCATTACGATAGTGATAATCTGTATATTGTGGTTGATCGATATAAAACCCAGTTGACAACAATCCTTTGTAGCCAGCTTTAGCAATAGTGTTTAAAGAATCGTGCCCTCGCCAAGATTGCACTACAATGTTGTTAGGTAGTTGAGGATGAAATATTTCATCCCAGCCTACCATTACTCGTTGATGTTTAGCGATGATTGGCTGAACTTTACTATTAAAATAGCTTTGTAAATCAGCCCCCGATTGCAACTTGTATTGTTGCATCAAGTTGTTAATTCTTGAATCCTCAAGCCAGTGTTCTGGGTCAACTTCATCGCCACCGATATGAAAAAAGCGATCTGGAAATAAAGTCACCATTTCGCCAATCAGCGTATCAATAAACTCATACACTTCTGGATTTGCAATATCAAGTAAAGGTTTAAAAACTCCCCAATGGCGCTCCATTTCATAGTGCTTATTTTTGGTCATTAATTTAGGATAAGCCACCGCTATTGCACTGGCGTGGCCTGGCATGCCAATTTCAGGAAGAACTCTTATTCCAAGTAAACTCGCATACTCGACAACCTCTTTGATCTCTTGTTGACTGTAATAATCGCCATCTGATGCTGCAGTTGTCAGACGTGGGTACTGTTTACTTTCAATTCTCCAGCCTTGATCGTCCGTTAGATGCCAGTGGAAAACATTAAGCTTTGCCGCGGCCATACCATCTAGCTGACGTTTAATGGTTTGCAGTGATAAAAAATGTCGCGCACTGTCTATTAATAAGCCACGCCAAGCATAACGAGGTTCATCTTCAATACTGAGTATTGGCAAAGAAATGCCTTTTTTTTCTCTGCGAGCTTCCCCTGTATTTGCAAGTTGTATTAATGTAGTCAGCGCATGCTGGGCACCAAATACACTCATAGCCTGTATGTTCACCCCGCTGTTACTAATTAATATAGTATAGCTTTCATCTTCACCAAATTGAGGGACAGTTAAAGTCGTTTCTGGTTGATGTATGCTAATTTCTATATCAGCAAGCTCTTTATTTCCTGGTGATATTTTTACAGCGCCCTGATTTATTCGCGATAAATGTAATTGCAGACGCTGCAACTGAAAGTTTTGTCGTGATTTACTCATTCCCTCGATATACACCGAAAAAGCTGAGCCGAGATTGAGCTCAGCGCCATTTTGAGAAATGTATTTAGGCATGGGCATAAGAGGTAAGTCCGAATGAGGATGAACCGAGCTAAAAGCCAGACTTGAAAATAATAAACTCAATAAAATGAATATAGCTTTGTAACAACGCATTTAACTTTCCCGAGCAATAAGGTCTGTGAGCACTTTTTTAGGAATAAGTGCACCATGGTATTGAATCACCCTAGCAGCAAGGCGGTGGGCAAACTTGGCTGACTCATCATAATCTTTTGTTTTAAAAGTAGCGGATAAAAATCCCGCCGCAAAAGCATCACCTGCAGCTGTTGTGTCGATAATTTTGCTACTAACAAGTGCCTCTGGTGAGATTCGCAATATACTATCCCCTCCTTTATCTACAACAATACATGGGGCACTTCCACATCGAATAACTAAAGTATCAGGGTGGTTGGGTTGACTAAAATGACATTGTATAATCTCATCTACATTCGTCGTTCCATATACGCTATATTCATCTTCATCGGTTAAAAAGACGAGTTCTGCTAAGGCCATTATTTTTTTAAACCAGCCTCTAGCTTCAAAGGCGCCCCATAATGCAGGACGGTAATTATTATCGAAGATAATTACTCCGCCACGTTGTTTGAATTGAATAAGTGATCTAATCAACAGTTCTCTTTGTGCATCACATAAAACTGCGAGGCTTACCCCCGAAAGATAAATTGCATCAAACTCTTTTTCTCCCAGAGCCTCCAATAAAGCAGGGTGTTGCTCAACGTACTGTTTAACTGGGCTTTTAGAACGGTCAAAATCAAATTGGCGCTCACCACGGTTGTCAAGTTTGATCCAGTATTGCCCTAAATTCATACCTGGTCGAGTCGCTATATATTTTGTTTTTATGCCTGAGCTTTTTAGTAAGTCACTCAACTTGTGACTTGCAGTATCATCACCAATAGCTGTTGCATAATAAATAGCGAGAATAGAGTCATGTTTAATCAATTGTGCTAAATACCAAGCAGTATTGAAGGTATCACCGGCAAAGCTTGTATCGGCATCAGCACGATGTTCCACCATGCACTCACCAAAAAAAACGATGCTTTTAATATTACTTAGGAATGCTTTCTTCATTGTGATTGCTCACTTTTATTATTAGATAAATCAAGCATCTGATGCTGTTGCGTAAGCAAACTTGTTACAATACCTAACAACAATGCACTAACACATGAAGGAATAATTGGATTACCAAATAATTGCAACCACTGGTTATTTGCCCCCACTAGCACACCAGCAAAAGCTCCGCCAAGTAGAGTGGCAAGAGCTCCCTGCCATGTGTAACTAGGCCAAAATCGCCCTAAAACCCCCATCACGCATAAACCACTCATTAAAATAGAAATCATTTTAGTGATATAACTAACAATATCGTTTGACCAAAGAGCTAATAATAAGGCAATTAAAATCGTCACTAACATAGCGAACCGAGAAACTAGCAATTGTGTTGCCTCGTTTTGTACAACATTATTGCCCCTGTTATAGATATCACTAATTAATACACTGACCCCAGCGATTGCATCTGAACTTGCGCTGGACAAGGTTGCCGATATACCTGCCAACAAAATAAAACCACCTAAGTAAACAGGTAGAACATTTAATGCAATGTATGGAAATGCATAAGATGCATTATCTAACGAACTATCGATTAAGTAGGCACTGGTTCCAATTAAAGCGGGTAGGAATGCAAAAATTAAATATAAGATACCTGATAGAATGAAAGAGCGACGAATTGTTTTAACGCTATCTGCAGCATATATTCGCTGACGAAATGACGGCGTAGCCAATACCCCTACTAATACAGCCAGAAACATCGATATAGCAGGTAATAAACCCACATTTTTATAGGAAAATAATCCCTGTTCAGCAATAAGAACACTCTTTTTAAATGAATTAACGCCATCAATAGCCTGTATTGAAAAGTATGCCATTAGTATAAAACCTATAAACAATATAATGGCTTGGAGTGAGTCAGTCCAAATAACTGCTGAGTAACCGCCTAAAATAATGAATACAGCAAGACCAACCCCTATCAGTAATTTAGCTTGTGTATTGCTCAACTCGGTTAACCAAGACAAATACATACCACCACCAATAAGGTGGGCGCCAAGCCAACCTATGCTCGCCAAATAGATCACAACAGCTAAAATCTGTTTGACCCTTTTATGATTATCGACGTAGCTTGCAAGCTCTTCACTCATTGTTGAGAATACTTGCTCTCGAGCAGGTGCAAATAACCACGCTAGTAGTAAAATACCCGTAGCACCGCCAACACCATACAAAGCACCAGCCCATCCATTTTCATATGCATAGCCTACAGCCCCCATCGAGGAGCCTGTGCCGACCATAGTTGCAACGGTCGTACCGAGTGTAAGAAAAAGGGGCACTTTACGTCCAGCCAATAAATAATCACTCGCATTCTTTTGCTTTCGCGATACATACCAGCTAATTAAAATCATGACCAGTAAGTATATGAAAAATGCGAACAGATAATAAGATTGACTTGCAAACATACGTTCTCCCCTGGCTGTGTTAGCTAATCTTGTAACAGGTCACATCAACCTCGACTTTGCAGTCGACAACCAAGTCTGCAACCATACAAATCCGTGCAGGTGGATGTGCCCCAAAAAATTCAGCGAATACCTTGTTAAAAGACTGAAAATATCGGGCATCAGTGAGCACAACAGAAACATGTGTCACATGCTCTAGTCCGTAACCGGCTTCAGACATAATTGCAATACAGTTCTCTATTGCTAAACGTGATTGAGGTACAATGCCTCCTTCTACGATTTCACCGTCTTTCATCGGTGTTTGGCCTGATACTTTAAGCCACCCACCCGCTTCTACAGCCCGTGAAAAAGGTAAATGCTGGCCACCTGTTCCTTTCCCACCTTCGGCACCTATTCTTATTATTGTCATACGTTCCTCATTAACTATGGTTATGTCGATTCAAAAACTGTCCAGCTCGCCCAAATCCTGAATACTCAGTTGAGTTATCACTTGATTGGTAACTTAAAGTCCCATTTACCCAGACCATCTCTATTCCACTCGCTTTAAATTGGGGGTTGCTATAACTTGCATTATCTATAATTTTTTCTGGATCGAATAACACCAGATCAGCAAAAAATCCGATCTCAATTTTGCCGCGTTGACACAATTTAAAATGCTCAGCTGGCAGCGCTGTCATTTTGTGTAAAGCAAGATTTAATGAAAACAATTTTTCTTCACGACAATAATGACCCAACACGCGCGGAAATGTCCCCCACAACCTTGGATGTGGATGAGGATCACACGGTAAACCATCCGAGCCAATCATGCTGTGCTCGTAACCTAGAAATGTTTTCACATCTGACTCCAACATGCAGTGATAAACAGCCCCTGCTGGCTGTATACGGGAAGCTGCTTCAAGTTGCGAAACTTGCCATTGCTTTGCAATATCACTTAGGCTTTGCTGTGCCATATCAGGAAACGATTTAGACCATGTAATAAAAATTTCTGTATCGTCGTTTACTTGCTTTAGGTCTAAGGTACTTGAACTTGCAGAATATGGATAACAATCGCAACCTATATGCTGATGCTGCTTTTGCTGTTCAAAGTGAGCGAGCACTTCTTTTGAACGACCCCAATTCTCTTGTCCCGCGCATTTTATATGAGAAATAACTAAAGGTAATTTAGCCTGTTTAGCAGTCGCAAATGCTTCATCCATAGCATTTATTATTCCCTGAAATTCACTTCGTAAATGAGTGGTATAAAGCCCATCAAATGGCGTAACAACCTTAGCTAATTCATTAATTTCACACTGACTGGCCTCTTTTGCATTGTAATAAGCAAGCCCTGTGCTTAAACCGAGCGCGCCTTGTTTCATAGCAACAGCTAACGCTCTTTTCATTTCATTTATTTCATCAACGGTTGCTTCTCGCTCTAAATTATCCATCACTTGTGCGCGTAAACTGATGTGACCTATTAGCATTGCCAAATTCACACTGGGTTTTACCTCTGCGAAAGCTTTTTTGTAACTCAGCAAATCAGGATAAACAAATTCACTTTGCCCACCAAGTAAGTTAATAGGATCTCGCACAGCACTAATAGCCGTTGTTGGCACTGCGCTTATGCCGCAATTGCCAGCAATGACTGTTGTCACACCCTGACTTAACTTGGCTGACACTGTTGGGTTTCTTAGCACTTCGAGATCATCATGGGTATGAACATCAATAAACCCTGGCGCTAAAATCAAACCTTGTGCGGGAATCGTTTTTCTCGTGTCTATAGTTAGGTTTTTGCCTATAGCTAAAATAAGATCGTTCTTTATTGCAACATCGAGCTGCTCTATTGGACTTTCTTTATCAATAAAGACCCGAGCTCCTTGAATAATTAAATCGGCTGATGTGTTTTGCACGTTCTTAATCCCCTATCGGAAAACGCTTATCGGCAGGTGGCATATCGCTATTTTTGTCTCGATGTTGATCAAGTTGGATCTTCAAGCGACGTAATTTCTCTTTTGAGCGGCGCTGGTTTCTCATCGCCACCTCACTTGAAAGAATATCCAAAGCTGCCATCATTACGTACCTTGCGGCACTTGGTTTAAAAATATAATCGCTTTCCTGTGTTTTAATTGGCAATTGAAAATCAGCGAGTGCTGAAAGCTCACTATCAGGACAAATAGTAATAATCACAGCCCCATACTCTTTTGCAATTTTTGCAGCATCCATCACATCGGGTGAAACGCCACTTAAAGATAAACAAATGACCACATCCCCCTTATTTACTGTTGAGGCAGTCATACGCATCATCATAGGGTCACTGTAGGCATTAGAAAGTACATCAAGGCGAAAAAAGCGGTTTTGGCATTCTTGGGCTAACATACTGCTGCCGCCACCGACACCAAAAATTAAGCAATGCCTAGCATGACAAATAGCATCACTCGCTTGCTCAACAATTGCTTCATCAATGGCACCAGCATTTAATTCTAAAATTTCATGGATAGATGTATATACATGAGATAATTGCTTTTTTTCGATAATTTCTGAATTAGTAAAACGCTCTCCGATGGCCGCGGATTGGGTTAGTCTAAATTTTAAATCACGAACGTTTTCGCAGCCCAAGCTTCGAGCTAAGCGAGTGATACTGGCATGACTGACTTGTGCCTTATCTGCTAGTTCACTGATTGATGCGGTAGCTGAGAAATTCAACTCAGACAAAATTAATCTGGCCACTTTATCTTCAGCTGGACTGAAGTGTCCAAGGCCTTCCTTTATTTTACTTATTATATCCATAAGAAACCTTTCTAGAATTGTGTTGAAATGGTCTTAGTGATAACCCACTCATCTTCAACAATACCTATTTGACGCCATTTATCGAAGGTTAAACAAGGATGAGACGTGGAAAAACTCATCATATCGCCCACTCGAAGTGCTTGATCGTCTGAGTAACGTAACATGCAGTGCTGATCCATTATCTTTTCAACTTTAAATGCACTGTTTACAGCACGTAATTGATTGGTTTTCACTGAGTAAATAAGCTCCGCTGTTGGAAGCCCTGCATCAAAAGCAACATCACGTTTGCCCATACCAATAATAGCAAGGCCAGGCTCAGGGAGTGACAAAACATACGCCCAGATACTTAAACTATTTTCTAGATCGCCAGGGATATCATAGGCTATCTGACTCCTCGCCATTATTGCCTGCTGCGCTTTTTGATAAATGCCAGTGTCATGGATAAGATAGCAGCCGGGTCTAAGTATGATGTTGAAATTGTCCGAGCATAAATTGTCATAAAGTGTTTTCGCTACAATGTCGTACCATGCTGAACCTGCTCCCGTGATAATAGGTTTATCTGTGTTATAGCGATTTTCAACTTGCAGTCTTTTTGCCAGGGTGCTTACTTCATCAACAAAAACTTTCACTTGCTGTGCAGCGTTTTCACCACCTATAACGCCCTCATAAAAAGCAATTCCCATCAATTCTAGGCTGGTATATTGCTCACAGGTAGCAACTAAACTTGATATATCTTTTGCTGAACGCAAGCCACAGCGCCCACCTTTTATACCCACTTCTAATAAAACATTAACACTCAAATTACGCTCAGCAAAAAATTCACCTATGTCTGTTAAGTTTTCTATTGAGTCTGCAAAACAGTAAAACTCAACTTTGCTACTTTCTAACCATTTTGCAATTTGTTCAAAATGAAATTTACCAACCAACTGATTTGCCATAATCACACGCGTAATACCGGCTTCAAATGCATTTATAACTTGCGCAACTGTGGCTAACGTTATCCCCCATGCACCTGCATCTAGTTGTATTTTAAACAACTCTGTTGACGTGGTTGTTTTACCATGAGGGGCAAGCAACATGTTATGTTTAGCAGTAAAGTCTGCCATCCATTTTGCATTTTTTTTAATTTTATCTTGTTTAATAACAGCCACAGGTAAACTAACTTGTTCTTTAAATATATCCCAACCTGTTTGTTGTAATTGCTTTATACAGCCACTACCTTTGCTCAATTCAGACATTTTTATCCTTATATTACTCACAATTCCATTTGACGAAATAAACCTTGTCAGGACTGCTAATAGCTAACGAGCAGCCTTGACAAGGACAGTCCATTAGAAAGTTGCTCTAACACTTAACGCAAAACGTCTGTCTGTTGTAAAGTTTAAAGCTTGAGTTTTGGTGCCCGCTTGATCCATTTGGTATCGAGTCTTGGTTTCAGTATCCAATAAGTTACTAGCTTCAAGTCCCACTTTCCAATGGTCATTTATGCTGTAGTAAATGCTTGCATCCATCATGCCTGATGCCTCTGCATATGCTGGAACATATTCTTCAGATTCACGAAGGGTAAGTAAATACTCTGAACGCCATGTGTAAGCGACACGCATTGATATTTTGTCGTATTCATACATCCCGACTAAATTCATATTCTTATCAGAATAGCCTTGCAATGGCAGCCCACTGAATACACGGAATGTATTACGAGTATCAGTAATTGGATTACCGTTTTCATCAAACGCCAATGTACCCGCTGAGACTTCATTTGGATCTTCCAGTCCATCCTGATCGATCAAGGTAAAGTTAAATTGTAAGCCTAAACCGCTCCAAGCACCTGGCAGCATGTCATAAAATTGTGAGTATGAAAATTCAGCACCTTGAATTGTTCCTGAACCCGTATTGGCTGGGCCATAGGCTGAAATATCGTATTGCTCACCATTAAAAGTTCGCGCCATATTAAATGCTTTATTACGAATAATATTGTCTAATTTCTTATGGAACAAACCAACAGTGACATAGCCTGCTTCTGCAAAGTACCATTCAGTGGTTAGATCTGTATTGATAGACTCTTCCGGCTCTATATTAGGGTTACCCGACAGTGCCGTTACTTCAATATCGTCAATCCCCACAACAGGGTTGTTTGTTTCATCATAATCAGCGCCCGGTGTTTGTAATCTTCGATTATAATCTAAATTGATAATGCTAATATTTCTAGCATCCATCAAGTTAGGGTAAAACAATGCTTTTGATGCGCCAAAACGCACAACAACGTCTTCTGATACACCAAAACTAAGATTTAAACTTGGCAGAATTGTACTGTAGTCAGTGCCATCTACTGTACTTAAAGTGGATTCACCATTAGCAAGATCATAGTAACGTTTGTATTCATCTTGCTGCATAACATTGTTTAAAGAAGTCCCTTCTTCACCTCGCTTAATCGTTGCAGGTTGCACAACTGCTCCTGTCGATTGCAGCTTGTAATTGACGTAACGCAAACCCACGTTACCTACAATGGGCATATCGTTAAACTCGAAATCGAAATCTGTGCGCACATAGAACTCTGTTCGCTTTTCATTACTCGAACTAATATTATGAGCAGCAAATGGGCCTTCTACGCGGTCAAGTTTATCTTCATAAGGAACATAGGTACCTGTACACATACCATTATTTGCTGCACTGTTAGTTGCATTATGCCACCCATCTTTACAACCTTGGCGAAGAGAGTTTGCATAGTTCTTTACTAGGTCCATCTTAGGGAATAGAAAGTTATTTACATTCCCAACTAACACTTGACCATTGTAGTAATCTGAAAAATCAACACGCTCAAATAGTTCTGGACGATTCACTGCTGCTGCGGCATTACGGTCATCTTGCACCCAAGGTGTACCAATAGCAGACCAGCCCTCGTAAGCTGTATCTCTAACTGTCAGATCTTTGTCTGACATATATGCACCGGCACTAATACTAGTTACATTACCATCTAATTCATATTTAAAATCAATTTTGTAACTATCTGCTTCAGCTGTATTATGCTCCACTTGCTCCATGCCACTGCCTAAAAATAAATTAGGTACAGGCCCATTCCAGTCTTCATTAGGTGACCAACCCGCAGTCATAATATTGTCACTCAAAAACTCAACGGTTGGTCTGCTACCGCGCATATCTAAAAAATATGGTGAAACTACATGTACATGGTTACCACGGGTTTGACCTGACATGCTGTAGTTTTGTACGTGCTTATCTGAGTCTATCATTTGATAATCAAAGTCGATTGTCAGCCTATCAACAGGCTTTAAAGTCAATTTAAATGAGGTGTCATTGACCGTATTTTCATTGTAGTTCCAACGACTTCGGTAAAAGAATGGGGTTTCAGGGCTTACACCTAAAGCAATACCCGACGTGACAAAATTATCACTCGTCGTAAGCGGATAACCATTAGCAGCATCATCTTGCCAATTTTGAGATGATCCCATGAACCCTTTGAAGCCCTGTGCAGCCTGGCCTATTTGACGTTCATTCCATTCTAAAGATGCTTTAGATCGAATGTGCTCAACCGTTGCAACGATGGTCTCGTCATCGTTTGCCCACTGTAAAGATGAGGTTAAGCCTTGGCGTTTACGGTCGTTATCTGCTGTGCTCATATGGATGGCAACAGGCACATGCCAGATACTCCCAGCAGGCTGATTAGGAAGCGCTGGGCCATCTACGGGTGAAGAAGGGTCTACCCCTGTGATTCCGCCCCATTGATCGAGCGTTGGGATAAAAGCATCACCTCGTGAATGAAAGTTACCTAAACCAACACCATCCCCGCGGGTTTTATACTCAGATTGTGAAGCGGCAATTAAAAATCCAAACTTACCTGAATTAGTTTCCCACATGTCAGAAAATAAAGCTGAGAAAGACGGCGTTACTTCTTCTCTAAAATCAGCATAGTTTGCTTTTGCATTAACAGAAATAAGTTGCTTATCAGAATCAAAAGGCTTTCTTGTCAACAAATTAACCGTGCCTGAGATACCACCCGAAATCAAGTCAGCAGTTTGGTTTTTTACCACTTCAACCGCACCAAGTAACTCGGCAGGAAAGTCCTCATAACTTAGACCCCCACTTGCATTGGCACTAAATGCATCACGGCCATTTACTTCTGAGCGGACCCTGTCTAGGCCACGAACTAAAACACCTGTTCCTTCATCTGCGTAATGCTTAGGATCATCCGAAGAAGCGAATCGCTCAATTGTTACACCAGGCACACGTTGTAAAGCTTCTGTCACCGATTTGTCAGGCAGTGCGCCAATATCAGACGCGGTAATAACATCTTTCACTGTATCAGCAAATCGCTTAAGGTTTTGCGCGCTATTAATGCTACCGCGTATACCGCTTACTTCGATGACCTCTATGTCTTCATCCGCATTGGCAGCGCTGTCATTTTCAGCCAATGCAAAAGATGAAACAAATAGCGGGCTTAAACCCATTAACGCATAAGTAACTGCAAGGCTTAACCTTGTTCGTTTAGTCTGATTTTTTCCTGTATCGATGACTAGTTTTGACATTTTTATAATCTCTTTATTTTCATAAACCAGTGAGCTAGTAAAACAACAACTAACGTACCCCTTGAATTTACAGCAGACATTACATGGCTTATACAATGCTTTTGCCCGCCGACCCTTTTGTTACTTTGTAACTATTAATAAAAAAGCAACTGTTACTTTTTAACATACCAGTAACTAAAGTAAAACAATTTTTATTAATAAATGAACAAAAATGTAAAATATGAGTTGTATAGGATAAGGAAGGATTTTTATAAGAAACTGAAATAAATAAAAAAGCGCTGATTAATATCAACGCTTTTTGGATAAAAATATATTTTTGCTATTACTTAACGATCTTCATTTCGTCTAGCAAGTTTTGCGCGTTATCAACTTTATCCATTACCCACAACATATAACGTGAATCAACATGAATTGAGCGATTTAATGCAGGGTTATAATCCCAGTCACCAATAATACTCTCGTATACGCCATCAAACAGTAAACCTACAAGTTCCGCTTTACCATTTAGCGTAGGCGATCCTGAGTTACCACCGGTAGTATCAACATTCGATAAAAAGTTAACAGGTACTGTGTTCATGCCGCCAGTGTAGTCGCCATATAATTTAGCTTTAATTTGCTTTTGCAAATTTTGAGGAGCATTAAACGGTTCAACATCGGTATTTTTAGCAAGTAATCCTTCAAGCGACGTAAACGGTGTTGCAACTAACCCATCCTGTGGAGAATAACCACCCACTGTGCCATAGGTTACGCGAAGCGTACTATTTGCATCAGCATACACAGGTTTATTTTTCGCTTTATTAAATGCAATGATCGCTGCCATTAACTTTGGACGTGCGGCTTGAAGTTTACCTGCAAGTGCTTTGTCTTTATCTTCTTGGGCTTTCATTACCTTAAAGATGGCATCAGCATACTGAATAAATGGGTCATCACTTTTCTTAATTTGCGCAAATGGCTTTTCAGCTAATTTTAAACGAGTGTCTTCATCATTAAGTGATGATTTCGCGTACATGCTATCGAGTAGTGCTTTATGTTTTGTTTTATCAAAGCCATTTTGCAACTCAAATGCTTGATCAACTTCAGCAAACCGTTCTTGTTTCGGCAGTGCAGCATACAGCTCTAAAAAGTGCAATAAGATTGCTTTATCAACACCTTCATCAAAGCGACGAGTCATACGCTTTAAGCCTGCTTCTAGTCTTGGTAAGTCACGTTCTTGATAACCAGACTCACGCTCACTATTCGGTTTTTGCTTTTCATATGCTAAACGATATAAACGACGAGCTGTGCTGATCATTTGTGAACGATGTACATATCCCAGCATACGATCACGTTCGTTATGCTGTTGTGACTGTTCAACTAATGCCGAAAGTTCAGCCAATACGCTGCCGTATTGCCTTTTTAATCTTCGGTCGTTGTTTATCCAGTTTGTTAACGCTTGTTCAAACTGCTTTTTACGCTCGTACATCGTGCCTTTATTAAAGCTTTCGATCATTGAGCCGTAGTTTTTAATATAATTGTTATACCCTGCGATAGTACTTTCATACGCAATGCGCGCTTTGCTACCATCTTCAGCATTTTCTTCAATTAATGATACATACTTCGTATTATGGATACGGGCTTTTGGGTAGCTGGTATTAAATACATAATCAACTTCTGCAGCAATGCGATAGCGATTGGTACGCCCAGGGTAGCCTGTCACCATGACAAAATCACCCTCTTGCACGCCTTTTGCACTGACGCTCAGATATGAATCAGGCACGAATGGCACGTTGTCTTCACTGTATTCAGCCGGTTTACCGTCTTTGCCAACATAAGCGCGGTAAAATGCAAAATCACCAGTATGTCGCGGCCACATCCAGTTATCTATATCACCACCGTATTTACCTACACCCATTGCTGGAGTATAGGCTAAACGAACGTCTTTAATTTCTAATGATTTTATTAAGTAAAACTCTAAACCACCATGAAATGAATATACATTACAACGGTAATTATCATCTGCTTCACAGTCAGCTACCAGTTGCTTTTGGTTTTTCTCAAGTGCATCGTAACGAGCTTTTGCGCTAAGCGATTCAGTACCCTTAATGACTTTATCAGTCACGTTGGTCACAGTTTCTGTAACATAGACGCGCGAACCTGGGGCTGCTGGTAAGTCATCAGAAGCTTTTTTAGCTAAAAAGCCATTTTCTAAAATATTGTTCTCTGGTGTAGAGTTGTATTGAATAGAACCATAAGCACAGTGATGATTAGTTACCACTAAGCCTTTAGGTGATACGAACGATGCAGTACACCCACCTAAGCTTATAACTGCATTCATTGGAAATTCGGTTAATTTAGAAATTGATTTTGCATCAATCTCAAGCCCTTTCGCTTTTAATACAGATTCAAGCTCTGGGAGTTGATGTGGTTGCCACATACCTTCATCAGCAAACGATGTGCCAGTAAATGCCAAAGCACACAGTGCAATAAGAGGTTTTAAACGCATTTTTTTAATCCTTTTTTATTATGTCAGAAATAGGGTACGCGCCAATCACTGAACAGGTCAATCTTTCTGCGACTAATAGTTATAATATAACGTCAAAAGGAAATGAACTTACCTTCATTGCAAATAATATGACATAAACTTGCCATAGATGTGTCACATGCCCTCATTAACATATTGCAAAATCTTATCTTATGTTGAATGTGTTTTATGCCACCTATTTTTTTAATTAACCTTGAGCGTTCACCGCAACGCTTGGCAAACAGCGTAATGCAGTTTAACAAGCACGAACTTTCCTTCACCAAAATAGATGCAATTGATGGTGCGACCTTGTCACAAGCCCAGATTAATAAGCATTACTGTGAAACCTTAAATAAAAAAAACTACCATTACCCATTAAGTAGAGGGCAAATCGGTTGTTATTTAAGTCACCGCAAAGCATGGCAAGCAATTGTTGATCAAAAGCTTGATTATGCATTAATTTTTGAAGATGACTTTAACTTAACAAGCGATATACACGCGGCAATTAACCGTATTAATAATTTAGAAATGCAGTGGCAATTAATTAAACTTTGCGCATATAAAGGGCGAAAGCGACGCATTGCTTATCAAAAAACTTTAGATGATGGCTACTCTTTAGTGGTACACAAAAAGCTGATGTCAGGGTGCTGCGCTACGGCAATAAGTTATCATGGCGCGAAACAGCTACTGGCAGCAACAGAAAAATTTGGCAGACCTATTGATTGTGATTTACAGCATATTTGGGAAACAGGTGTATGTGGTTATTCGCTTATGCCCTTTCCTGTCATTCAATCTACAGAACAAGAGAGTGACATTCATGTTAGAAGCGAAAAGCAGGTGAAAAAAGCCTTTTTCAAAAGAAAGTATCAACAATTAATAGCCAATATTAATAATAAAAAAGCAACCAGCGAGTTTATAAACGAAATACACCAAGAACATTTCAAACAAAAAAGGAGCCTGAGCTCCTTTCTATTTGAAAAACCAAGTTAATTATTTAACCTGAACTAGGGTTAAGAGATGTACTAAAGTATTGATATTAATAACGAACTATTCCCTTAGCCTCCAGAGTTCTGGTTACTTAGTCTTATGGGGTGTTCTACACCTATCCATGCTTTAAATAACGCCATTTGTTGTTCTGTTGCATCAGCATTTGCTGTTATCTTTTTCGCTTTATCAAAGCCTTCACTTAGCGTTATTGTCGTCGTTTGCAATGCATCTCGACGTATAAAATCAATCGAAACTGTATCGCCTGCTTTAAACGTTTCTAAGCTTGCTTTTAAATCTTTACCTACGTGCTTTTTTTCAATAGCAACAATTTTATCATTTGTCGTTAAACCAGCTTGCCAAGCAGCCCCACCACGACGAACATGAGTAAGCGTTAATAGCTCGCCCGTATTCTTGGCAAAACTATCAATACTCGCTTGCGGCTTTGCCCCCGCTGGACGGGTGTGATTTAAACCTACTTTTGCTAACAACTTATCAAAATCAATAGCAGCTGGGCTATCTACATTACTAGCCCACCAATCACTATAATCACGACCGGTTAAATCCTGCAAAATTGTTTTTACGTCAGTGGCAGTAAACCCATGAGGCATTTTGTAGCTATTATATAGAGCGCGATGTACATCACGATAACTTTGTTTTCCTTGGCTCTTTTCAAGCAAATCTATATCTAACGCCATCGAAATTAATGCACCTTCTAAGTAAATATTCGTGCCATAATTTCGTGCATGATCGCCCCCCTGATTAATCCATTTATCAAAGCTAGTTTCACTCGCGCTTTGTACTTCGCGCCCTGGCGTAGCCAAGTGACGATTAACTGTTTTACTCAAGGTTTTGAAAAATTCATCGGTGGTTGATATACCTGATCGCACGAGTAAATGATCTTCGAAATAGCTTGTTGACCCTTCCGCAATCCATAGCAATTTATCAAAGTTCATATTTGTGTAGTCGTAAGGCATCAAACCCTCTGGTCTATATGCTTTGACATTCCAAGTATGAATAAACTCATGAGCAGCGGTGCTAATAAAAGCAAGGTAATCATCTCGCGAGCCAAACCTATCTCGAGGACGTTGGATTATAGTTGAGTTTAAATGCTCAGTTGCACCACCAGCACCCGATGTGGCGTGGATCATAAACACATAACGTTCATATGGGTAATTGTCCCAAATAATATTTCCTGTTTTAACCAGCTTTTTAAGGTCAGTTAGCATCAAGTCAACATCGTAGTTACCTTCGCCCCAAATAACTAATTCGTAATCTCGTCCGTCTACCTCAAATTTATGAAGCTTATTAATCCCTGTTTCAATCGGCGAATCAACAAGTACATCGTAATCAGCTGCTTTAAAGCTATTTTTTGAGCCAGCATTGTCCATACCCGACACAGATCGCCATGCTTTAGGTACGTCTAGATTCACGGTAACAGGTTCCTGTCGAAATGATTCACTAAACATAAAAAAACCTGATGCATCGATAAAAGCATGGCTATCATCTATATGGCGAGCTCGTTTACCTAACTCATTGGCATAGACTTGGTAATCAATTTTTACACTGGTTGGATCATTTAAATGAACACGCCACGTACTGGCATTTATTTTTTCCCATTTAAGAGTTTGTCCGTTCTCATCTTTTGCGTCGAAGTAGCGTACACCATTCGCTAAATTTAAAATTTCATAGCGGCCCGTTCGCCATGCAGGCAATTTAATATCTAAATGGGCCTGAGCTGAAACAGGAAACTCAACGCTAACATTGCCTAAATGATGCTCAGGCTCTGAAATGGATAATGAATAATTCACATCAGCCCAAGCTGAGCACGAGAATGCAGTCGCAAGCGACATGGCTAATAACTTTTTCATGGGAACTCTTACTAATTTAAAATTTAATAAGCAAGAGCCTATCAATGAAGTGAAATGATGTGTAATAAAAGCGATAAGATGACCACAGTTTAGGTTCGATGAATAAAAAACAACATCAAATACTAAGTTTTTGACTTAGCACCTACATTTGTGCCAAATTTGTTGTAAACTTACGCTTATAAATGATTAAATTTTATGGCGGTAAGTATTAGTGTCAGGCCAGCTCGAAGTTTTAAATAAAAAGCTTAAACAAGCTATCGATACCAGAAAGGTACTTGAAACTGCTCGAAAGCAACAAGTAGATACTTTGACAAATTTTGCAGCTAAGCTTTCATTAAGTTGCAAAGGTATGGATATCGAATTGGATAACCGTTTAGCCAAATTTAGAAGTGCCCTGAGTAAAGGTGTCGACTTTGAGAATTTAGCACCACTGATCGCTGAAATCCTGAGCCTTTTAAAAAACCAAGAAGCACAGCAACTATCGCATCAACGAGAGCTGCACACGAGTGTTTTAACCGCTGGTAAGTTATTACAAAAAACCAAAGGTTTACCTGATGATACCCGCCGCATGTTACGCCATTTGCTGGATCACCAATTAAATGAAATTCAATCGACTAACGATTTTATACCGATTCTAAATAAGCTGGTATCTATATATAACCAAGCCCTAAACGTTAAACTTTCTGTCAAAAATACTGAGGATTCAATTACTCAACCTAGGTTAGCTAAAGAGCTTTTAACATTGGCCAATGACCTTGTTTTTGAAGATGAAGCCGCTGACAATGTTAAGGCCATTAAGAATAAAATATCAGAAACAGATTCAGTTGAAGATTTACTGACCTCAGCAATTGAAATAATTAGAATTGTTGCCACAAACATTAGCGATGAACGCCAATCTGCGCAAAGTTTTTTAGTATCGCTCAATCAGACACTTGAAGATCTCCATCATTCAATTGTAGCGACTAGCAAACATTCAGAGTCTATGAGTACTGAATTCGAGACGCTTAATAAACGCATTGAAAGCAAAATAGTAAATTTAACAAAACAGACTCAAGATGCGACATCTATTTCATCTTTAAAAGCACTTGTAGATAATGAACTAAAATCGCTAAGTCACGATTTAATTGCAAAAGAGCGCCTTGAGCAAGAAGACCGACAAGCCCTTATTAAAAACTTCCATGATATAAATACCCGTGTTGGTAGTTTAGAAAGTAAACTCTCTAAATACAAAAAACGATTGCATGAACAACGATTTAAAAGTTTACTTGATGGACTAACTAAATTACCAAACCGTGCTGCATTTGATGAAAGGTTTAACCATGAATTTCACCTTTTCTCTGTGCAAGAATCTGATTTTACTTTGGTTGTTATTGATGTTGACCACTTTAAATCAATCAATGACCAATATGGCCATAGTGCTGGTGACAAAACACTGCAGGTGATTGCTAAAGCACTGCAAATGTCGATTAGAAAATCGGATTTTATCGCGCGCTACGGCGGTGAAGAGTTTGTATTACTTATGCCAGGGATGTCTGTGGAGCATGCAACAGCACCACTTGAGAAACTTCGACAAGCAATTAAATCGATTCCGTTCAAATTTAAGAACAAGAGCGTACAGATCACCGTATCAGTTGGAGCCACTCAATTCAAAAAAGGAGATACGCCGCTAATCGCATTTGATCGCGCTGATGACGCTTTATATAAAGCCAAAAAATCTGGCCGAGACAAGCTATGTATCAATTCTTAACATAAAAAGTAATAACAGTCAGCAAGGAGAATGCCTATGTTAATTCAGTTAAACCCTACAGGCGTGTTAGATTTACTGTCGCAATTAGAAGTTGATTTATTAGAGCAATCCTCTGCAAGTGAGCGGTACACTTTATTTAGAAATTGTGTACTCGCTGTATTAAATGTCGGCAGCCATACGGACTCAAGCTCTGAGATATATGATAAATACCAAGATTTTGATATTCGCCTGTTAATCCGCGAACGTGGTATTAAAATTGAGCTCGAAAACCCACCTCAAACAGCCTTCGTTGATGGTCAGATAATCACTGGGATCCATGAACATATTTTTTCAGTTATTCGCGACATACTATTTATTTGTCAAAAATACGAAAAAGACTTAACAGAACAAAAAAAAATTACCCACATGGTATTTGACATGCTGCGTAATGCTGGTGCGTTAAGAGTTAACTCTGATCCTAGTATGATTGTTTGTTGGGGTGGTCACTCTATTAATGAAATCGAGTATAAGTATACGAAACAAGTTGGCTATGAATTAGGCTTACGCGGTTTAAATATTTGTACAGGTTGTGGCCCAGGCGCTATGAAAGGACCTATGAAAGGAGCCACCATTGGTCATGCCAAACAGCGTAATACCGATAACCGTTATTTAGGTTTAACCGAACCAAGTATCATTGCTGCTGAGCCACCTAACCCCATTGTAAATGAATTGGTAATACTGCCAGACATTGAAAAACGTCTTGAGGCGTTTATCCGCACAGCTCACGCCATAATTATTTTTCCTGGTGGTGCTGGGACTGCTGAAGAACTGCTGTACTTATTAGGTATTTTATTGCACCCAGATAATCAGAAACAATCATTACCTGTTATTCTGACTGGCCCTAAAGAAAGTGCAGACTATTTCAAAGAGTTATGTAAGTTTATTGAGTTAACATTAGGAAGTGAAGCACTAGAAAAGTTTGAAGTCATTGTTGATAACCCTGCGCAAGTAGCAATTAAGTTAAAATCATCTATGTCTCAAGTACGTGATTATAGAAAAAGTGTAGGTGATGCTTATTATTTTAATTGGACACTAAAAATTGATAATGACTTTCAGCAACCGTTTGCTCCTACCCACGAAAACATGTCAGGACTTGATTTACACCTTGATCAACCTAAACAATTGCTGGCGGCTAATCTTCGTCGTGCATTCTCTGGAATTGTGGCTGGAAACGTTAAAGATGAAGGTATTCAAGCAATTAAACAACATGGTCGATTTATTCTTAGTGGTGAGCCTGCGCTCATGAAAAACATGGATAAGTTACTTAAAGCATTTGTTGAACAAGGTAGAATGAAACTTCCTGGTTCAAAGTATGTCCCGTGTTACGAAATAAAGGCTTAGAAGAGAAAACCGTGTCAGGACAATTACTTTTAATAGATGCGCTTAATTTAATAAGGCGCATCTATGCTGTTGATAGTAATCAAAATAAATACAGTGAACAGCAAATGATTACCACTTGTTGCCAACGCGTGGCACATGCGTGTAAAAAGTTGCTCCGTGTAACGAATGCCACCCATGCCATCGCTGTTTTTGATGGCAATAAAAGTTGGCGTTATCACTTTTACCCACAATATAAAAATAGTCGTGCCCCAATGCCGACCTTGCTTAAAGAGAACTTAACACAGTTCATAAGTGCAATTGAGCAAATTGGGGTTGTTGTATTTGCACCCGATAACGATGAAGCTGACGATATTATTGCAACTCTAGCTCATAAAGCTGCATTACATGGTGTTTCAAGTACTATTGTATCTACTGATAAAGGCTTTTTACCGGCGTTGAGTGAAAATATTCACATTTACGATTATTTTAAGAAAGAATATATTGAAAGAAATGCCATATTAGAGCGCTTTGCCGTTGAACAGAATAGGTTAATCGATTTTTGGGCACTTGCTGGTGATAAGACCAACGACATTCCCGGTATTAAAGGCATTGGCCTCAAAACTGCACAAGAGGTAATCAGGAAGCATCAAAATATTGCCGATGCAATTTCCGATGAAACTATTTCACAAGCGCTAAGAAATAAGTTGGATGCAGGAATGCAAGACTATATTATATCAAAGCAACTTGTGAGTTTACGAACTGATATACATCTAGGGTTTAGCTTAAAACAATTAAGACTTTGTTAAATGGTTAAACTGGTTCTGGGTTTTACCTACGCGTATACTTTAGTAATTATTGCGTAGTATCTATTCAAGTATTGCTTTAAAGCAACGCATTATTTTAATCATCTTTAAGAGTGCAAAATGTTTAAAAAGGTTATTCGATATATCATATTAGGGCTGGGTGTTTACGCACTTATAGCTGCGTTAGTGATTACCTTTTACAAAGATGACCCACAAGCCATGATATGGCAAGACAGAGAAGCATTTAATAAACGTTACATCACAAAATTAAGCATCAAAAAGCCAACAACTTTGAATACTGTTTTAGACTATTTAGGTAGCCCAGATCTTACTTTCGCAAAGCGCAGTGGCGATGATGTATGGCAAATTGTGTTTTATCGTACTCAACATATAAAATCAGATGGTATAACAACCATGGATGAATGCACCGGACTTCTATTTAATAATGGTGAATTAGTTTTATGGGGCCCAAGTGCTCATGACGCCTTTATGCAGAAAAGTTAAACGAGTACTATGCAACCAACACCCCAGCATTTAGCCAACTTATTTAAACAAACCCATGAAATGTTACGTTTGTATTATAATAAAAGCCAATGGCCCTCAATATACCCACTTTTATCTAAGCAGGCTGAACAGTTTTATAATTTATATGAAACCCATCCAAATGCATTACAGGCTCAACTATGCCTCTATGTTTCTGATTTTGGCTACACTACAAACTTAGTTGTTAATCAGTGTGTTATTGTAGCGGCACTTTGCAAAAGCTTAAATTACAATTCACAAGTTAGCCAACAACTCATAGCCGTTTGCTTAACAAACTACCTATGCGTTCAAACTCAAACTAACAAACTTGCCGCTCAACAGCCTTTAAATAACGAAGAAAAAAAACAGTGGCAGGCACGTCATCAACTTGCTGTAAAATTATTGCAGTCAGCTAACCTGCCCTCTACCGATATAGCCCGAATTTTAGCTCCATTAAACAAATACAAACAAGCATTGCTGAGTGCGCCAAAAATAATGATTTACGATGGTGCTACTACTCTCGTAGCGTTGGCCAATATTATTGCTATGAATATTACTTACAGGGCGGCTAATGACCACGTTAATCTATATAAAGCGATTGCTGATATATATATTAGAACGCCAAATAGTTTCGCACAAAATGCACTTAAAAAGTTAGTAGAAAATATTGGCCCTTACCTACCTGGTAGTCATGTTAATATAGCAGAACAGTCACTCACGTATGTATGCAGCAAAACACATAATAAACATATTCTAATTGATTTAAACGATACTAAAAGAGCAAGATGGCATGGTGTTGCTGCAAAATTAGATTGCAATGCAAAACAACGTCCAACAAAAGATAAACGACTTTTATTTAGTATTTGGTTTAATGAACACATACCTGCAGTGGATAGTGATCCGATTAATGAGCAAGATAATATTCTTCAGCTGATTGGTAATCTGAAAATACAAAAAGAATACTCGTATCGTAATTTAGAAAAGTTATTAAACGGCCACACCAAGACAATTGATATTTTAAAAGAGGCTGTCAAACCCTATAATAAAGAACATTTGGCCGCAAAGGATTTACGCCATTGCTTAACCATGGTGGGAATTGATAACGCGCCTGCAATTATTCAACGAGTGCTTTTTGAGCAGCTCGTTGATATACAACGTCATCCATTAAAAGAACACATAAAAGTGCGCTTAACAGCCATAACGCGCTTATTGTCTTTATTATTAAGTAAACAAACTGAAATACAGTTTGAACAAGTATCACTTCCTTTATATGCGTATATAAATTATCTACTAACCCACTCTAGTAATAAATTGAGTCGCAAAACCTTGTGTGAAAAAGACCCAAAAACGAATATTAGCCTACCAATTTCTTGGCTATTTGGCGTAAATAATCATAATGTAGAAGAGTTAAGCGTGTTTTTGTTACAACTACTGGATGATAACCCATGGACACAAGCGCTACTTGATGCCGAGCAACAGACCAAACAGCACCTTTCAGCAAAAGCAAAACTATGGGTCGCGCTTAAAGTCATTACATTAAACGTTTATCAGCCCCACATGCCTAACAGCAGCTGGCAAAAACAAACGCTAGATAGTATTTTAAAAGATCTTGGCTGGGAGAGCATTACGAATTTTTATGCACAATTGCCACCATTACATTTGTCATCTAGCGTATAATAGACGCACTTTATTAGACATATTGCCTAATTTAGCGGGTTTTAGTGGAAATCTCTTGAATAAATTGCTATAAAAGCCGCTTAAATTTTCAAACTCATTAACGTAAATATCTAACAAGCAGTCGCAAAAACACATGCGATGTATTTACGTCACCGCTTAATAGGAAAAATTCATGGCTAAACAAACCATCACAGTAATCAAAGGCGACGGCATTGGCCCAAGTATCATTGATTCAGCTCTTGAGATATTACAAGCCGCAGGATGCGATTTTGATTACGAATTCGTTGATGCAGGTCTAGCCGCGTTAGAAAAAACAGGTGAATTATTACCTCAGGACACTATCGATACCATTGCGCGTAATAAAATTACTCTCAAAGGGCCATTAACCACACCTGTGGGTGAAGGCTTTACATCAATTAACGTTACTTTACGTAAGCAATTTGGTTTATACGCAAACGTTCGTCCAGTAAAATCATTTGTTGGTACAAAAGCACGCTACGAAGACATCGACATCATTACAGTTCGTGAAAACACACAAGGGATGTACTCTGGCCTTGGTCAAGTCGTTTCAGAAGATGGTACTGAAGCACAAGCAATGTCAATGATCACACGTGAAGGCGCTGAAAAGATCTTAACCTTTGCTTATGACCTTGCTGTGCGTGAAGGCCGTAAAAAAGTAACGGCTGTACATAAAGCCAATATCTTAAAGTCTACGTCAGGTTTATTCTTAAAAGTAGCACGCGAAGTTGCTGAACGTTATCCTGAAATTGAATCAACAGAAATGATTGTTGATGCAACGTGTATGAAACTAGTAATGAGCCCTGAAGAATTTGATGTTATCGTTACAACTAATTTATTCGGCGACATTTTATCAGATTTATGTGCGGGCCTTGTTGGTGGGTTAGGTATGGCACCAGGTGCTAACATTGGTGAAGATGCTGCAATCTTTGAAGCTGTTCACGGCAGCGCGCCTGACATTGCGGGTAAAAACCTTGCCAATCCAACGTCTGTGATTTTAGCGTCAATTCAAATGTTAGAGCATTTAGAAATGGCTGATACAGCAGAGCGTATTCGTAGCGCTGTTGCTGAGGTAATTAAATCTGGGGATCGTACAACGCGTGACTTAGGTGGTAGCCACGGAACAACTGACTTTACACAATCAGTAATTGACCATTTATAATTTAAACATAGATTTAAAATTTGAAAGGCCAGTTTAATAACTGGCCTTTTTTATGACTAAAACTTTACCAAGTGCGTCTACTAACGAATACTAAAACAAATATTAAAGCCCAACCAAGCGAACCACCTCCTGAGCTGGCTTCCTTTTCTTTTACTGAAACAGTCACCGTTTTGTTTACTGATTGGTTTGTTTTAGAGTCTGTTACGGTGAGTATTACTTGATAACTTCCCGCACTGTCATAGGTATAACTTGGTGATTCACTAACGCTTGTTGAGCCGTCTCCAAATTCCCAGCTGTAGGTGTAGTCACCAAAACCACCTGTCGCTTGAGCACTAAACGCTGCAACTAAGTTAGTAGCCGTGAAATCGACTGAGACAGATAAAGGCACAACTGCCGACACATTCTTTGTAGAACTTGTCGTTTGATTTAAACTGTCTGTAACCGTTACTGTAATCGCATAACTGCCGCTAAAACGATAGTTGTGTGTAACAGTATCAGATAATGCGGTGTTACCATCGCCAAAATCCCATTGATAGGTATAAGGTGCTAAACCACCCGACGCAGTGACAAAACCAGTTAAATTACTTTCATTTACTGAAGCCTCGAAATCGTTGAAACCTAAAGGCTGTGTTAGCAGGATTTCTTGGCTCTCAACCGTTTTTTCACCTGATTCCGTGAGTCGGCTAAAGGTAACTAAATAACGTCCATATTCCGTGTAGATTGCGGTAGGGTTTAACTCCTCACTTTTAACGCCATTACCAAATTGCCACTCAAAACTATCTGTTGGTGACAGCTGTAAGCCACTAACCTCGAATGTGACAGCCAAATCATTTGCCGTGTAGGTTATCCCCAGATTTTCTAAGTAGCTTAAATCAACTTCAATCGTTGAATTATCTACAGCCTGATCAGCAATAGAGAAGCCAAAGCCAAATGGTGTCAATTTAACGCCAGACTGTGGCTGCACTGAAAAACTATAATCAGTAGCATCATTAAATTCACTGATAGCGGCAAGATTGTTATCACCTAAGCCTTGGCGTTGCTCATATAGGCTAAACGCTGCATCCCTTAATTGAATTTCTGTATTAGCAGGGCTTTGCGTTGTACCTCTTGCGATCATATTTTGATCAGCATCTACCACTAAAATAAAGCCTTCACCTGGGTGTTCTGAAGTATTGTTGTTTTCATAATCGGTGCTAGATAACCACAGTAACAAACCCGGTGAGTATTGCTCTTTTTGCAAGCCGCTATCTATCCCTTCGTAGTTTCTTAACTGTAAATAATAATGTTTGGCTGTATCGTAAATATAAGCACCGACACGTGAGAAGCCAGCTAACTCAAAGTTAGTCTTTAGTTCAGCATTATCTTCCCAAACCACTTCCCCCTGCTGTATTAATTTTAAGTCATCAAACACAATACCAAAATAATTAACATAGCTATCAGTTACATATCGAAGCTCTAATGTTACCGTTTCGCCAGCGTAAGCAGACAAGTCAAATTGATGTATTAAATAATTGTTAGGAAGCTTTGCATCGCTATTTGATAAAGAATCACCCGTTATGTAGGGCCCTAAATTAAAATAATATGGGTTATTAGTCTTTGTGTATTGTGATGAAATCGCTTCGCCATTTACAATTACCTGAGCATAGTCATAATCATCTTCAATACCATAAAAAGTGGTTAATTCAAGTAACGTTTGTTCACTCGTAGCAGGGATAGCAATTGACTTCCTCATTGTATTAATTAAGTTATTTCCATTGCCTGAGTAGTATTGAAACTTACCCTCAACAGCTGAAAAAAATGATTTTAATTTCGCAGGGAGTTTAACTTTAATTTGATTCAAGTCGTCTGTGGTCGCACTTGTGTGATGTAACACCTGATTTGTTTGTGCATTCACTTCGCTTAGATCAAACGTAAGTTGATTTAACCAATTACCACCGTAACGGTTTTGCAGATACTCCAATGCATAGGGACTAAACATTACGGGCTCAGACCCCCTAGGGTTTCCCGCCCAACTGCCCCCAGACATGACTGACCACGATGCAACCGGTTCTCCAATATCTGAATTATTTAAGTCATACTCATCTGGTAAACCTAAATCATGACCAAACTCATGCACAACAACACCAATACCAGCGTCGAGTGGATTAATTGTATACCCAAACAGATCGATAGGACTGTTTGGCAAGTTACTCGGCTGAAACTGATCATTATAAACATAGAAACGATGTGACCATATCGCATCTGACCCTAACACTCCGCCTCCAGCTTCTTCACCTACGCTTGCATGAAAAATCATTACGTGGTCAATGATACCATTGGGTTCATTTGTAATGCCGTCACCATCTATATCATCTAAATCTGTTAAATCGTATTGCGATAAATCAATATTAAACTTATCAACTGCTTTTTCGACGGCTTCTTTAACTAAACTTGGTGCATCGATGTCTTTATCATCCCCGACCCTTTCGCCGTAAGCTTTGGCATTTTTGTCCGCACGTACCCAACCAAATACTTCACCAGTGAATGAAAGCGTATTACCTGAGGCTTGTTGATAATACTGATAAGCGCTATTGAGAGTTTGACCATCCGGTCCATCATAACCTTGCGTTGAAAATAACATGTGTTGGTAATGCTGTTTATCATACAAAGGGTAAAACATCGCTGTATCTGATTCCTCTAAGCCATTTTCGTCGTAGGGTAAATCAGGGAAATCGACCAAAATAACCAATACCTTTACAGTAGTTGAGATGTCATTTGGTGTTAGTGAAGAAGCAAATGATTTATTAAGATGCTGTGTTTTTTTTAGCGAGGGAGGAATGTTCTTTTGCAGCCTACTTGGATAATATTGCGTTGGGGTGCCTATAAAGCTTGCAATTGCAGCTTCCTTATTATGCAACTCATTCAGCTCACCTCGCTTGTTTAACCAATAAAGAATTCGTTCTTTATTAACTACCCCTATATCGGTTGGGCTAGAATGTTGTGGTTTAGCACTTACATGCCCTACAAACAATGAGATAACGGCAATTACTATCACATATAAACGTTTCATAAAAATTCCTACTGCAGATTATGATGTAATAATAGCAAAGTAAAACCATGTTCACATTAATGAAACGTTGGCAAAGATATAGAAATGCATAAAGACTGCATATAAAAATACTATTCCTTACTTTTAATTTAAAAAACAACCATAAAAAGCTCAATAAAGAAATTTCAATGCAAATTAAACACGTTCTTAGGTTGACATTGAACTACAAAAGCCTTAAAAATAACCTATTAGAACAAAAAATCATATATACGTTATTCGTATAGGTTTATTACCCAATTATTTTATAAAAAGAAATTAAAATGAAACATCAAATTCGCTTTGGAAATGTACTCGTACTGGTCTTAGTCTTAAGTCCAGCGGGGATGTATTGAAAAGTGAAAACGCTTTTTAAAAACCCCCGCTAATAACGGGGGTTTTTTTATGCATTGAAATACGACTTGGTAAATAAAAGACCAAAAAAATACTAGGGTCTGTTGACCTTTCAAGGTTAAATTTGCAAAGGTCAACAGACCCTAGGTACATAGAGGAATGAGGATGAGTACACAGCAATATAATGGTTCTGAGCTAGTTGTTCGGGCATTAAAAGAGTTAAAGGTTAAATATATTTTTGGCTACCCAGGCGGATCCGTTTTAGATTTATATGATGCGCTATTTCAACAAGATGATGTTGAACATATTTTAGTGCGTCATGAACAGGCAGCAACACACATGGCTGACGGATATGCCCGTGCAACAGGAGAAGTAGGTGTCGTACTGGCAACCTCCGGACCTGGCGCTACAAACTGTATTACCGGCATAGCAACAGCTTACATGGACTCAATCCCTATGGTGGTTTTGTCAGGTCAAGTACCTACCAGTTTAATCGGTGATGATGCATTCCAAGAAACCGATATTGTCGGTTGTTCACGCCCTATCGTAAAACACAGTTTTAACTGTCGAAGTGCAGAGGAAATACCAGCTATATTGGCAAAAGCATTTTATATTGCCAGCACTGGACGACCAGGCCCCGTGGTTGTTGAACTGCCAAAAGATATGCTTAACCCTTCTGTTAAATATGATTTTAAGTTCCCTGAATCAACAGAGTTACGCACATATAACCCGAACACAAAAGGTCACTCTAAACAAATACGCAAAGCCGTAAATGCGATTCTTGAGGCTAAGAAGTTAGTTATTTATTCAGGTGGCGGTATTGTTATTTCTAATACATCTGAGCAACTAACACACCTGGTAGAGTCACTAAATGCACCGATAACAAACACTTTAATGGGCTTAGGTGGTATCTCAGGCGTTCACCCTAACTTTATTGGTATGCTAGGCATGCATGGCAGTTTGGAAGCAAATAAAGCGATGGCTAATGCTGATGTTATTTTGGCATTAGGCGCACGTTTTGATGACCGAGTAACAAATAATGTTAAGAAGTTTTGTCCCAATGCAACAATTGTCCATGTTGATGTTGATCCCACTTCTATCTCTAAAACAATAAAAGCACATATCCCTGTTGTAGGATGTTTAGCCACAGTCCTTGAACAACTGCAAACGGCAATTGATAAGAGCTCAATCAATATTGACCGTAGCGCGCAAGAAGATTGGTGGCGACAAATTATAAGTTGGCGAGAGCAAAAATGCTTAAGCTACAGTACTGAAGGTGAAAAAATAAAACCTCAAGCGGTAATTGAAGCAATATATAAAGCGACTAACGGCGATGCATATATCAGTTCAGATGTGGGTCAGCACCAAATGTTTGCTGCTCAATACTACCCTTTTAAAAATCCGCGCCAATGGATTAACTCTGGCGGCCTAGGCACCATGGGGTTTGGTCTTCCTGCTGCTATGGGGGTCAAGTTAGCATTCCCTGACAAAGAGTCTATTTGTGTCACCGGTGATGGCTCGATTCAGATGAATATTCAAGAGCTCTCAACCTGCTTACAATACAATCTTGCTGTTAAAGTTGTTTCATTAAATAACCGTTCTTTAGGCATGGTAAGACAATGGCAAGATATGATGTACAGCGGCCGACATTCATCCTCATATATGGATTCACTCCCTGATTTTGTTAAATTAGCTGAAAGTTATGGCCATGTGGGTATTCGCGTAGACACTTTGGATCAATTACAGCCGGCTATTGAAAAAGCAATGTCTATTAATGACAGGCTAGTATTCCTTGATATCTGTGTTGATGAAAAAGAGCATGTATACCCAATGCAAATAAAGCTTGGTGCAGTAGATGAAATGTGGTTGCGTAAAGGAGTAAAAGCATAATGCGTCGTATCTTATCAATTTTATTAGAAAATGAGCCTGGGTCACTATCACGTATAGTAGGCTTATTCTCGCAACGTGCTTATAACATAGATAGTTTGACAGTAGGCACAACCGATGATCACTCACTGTCACGCATTACAATTACAACACTTGGTGATGACAGAATAGTCGAACAAATTACAAAACAAGTTAATAAACTAGTTGATGTTCTAAAAATCATTGATCTTACAGAAATGGCGCATATTGAGCGTGAATTGTTGTTAGTTAAAGTTTTTGCTCAAGATGAAACTAAACGTGCTGCTGTAACTCGTGTCGTGGATGTATTTCAAGGTGCTATTTTAGACATGGGTAGAAACAGCTATACTTTGCAACTGGTAAGTAGCACAGACAAAATAGAGTCTTTTCTAGATACATTACGACATGAAACTGATGTAATAGAAGTTGTTCGTTCTGGAGCCGTTGGTATTGGCAGGGGAGACAAAGCGCTTAAAGCTTAACAGACACTAAAAAAGGGCTTAACAGCCCTTTTTTATTTGTTCAGATAACTCTATTAAGGGTTAACTTGGTCTTTAAGACCTTTGCCTGCTTTGAAGCTTGGGATAGTGGCAGCTGAAATTTGAATCTCCGCACCTGTTTGTGGGTTACGGCCTGTACGTGCAGCACGCTCTTTTACAGAGAAAGTACCAAAACCAACTAGTGCGACTGAATTACCTTCTTTTAATGAAGTTGTCACTGCACCAGTGAATGCATCAAGTGCACGTGTAGCTGCTGCTTTAGAGATTTCTGCATCAGTAGCGATTTTTTCAACTAATTGAGCTTTATTCATTTGTTAAATTCCTATTCGTTATTATTTTGCCTTCGCAAAACCTATCTTTATGCATTTTTAAACTGATGGCAACAGCAAATTGCCATTTTTGCGTAAATTATTAAAAAATGTGCAAAATTTATAACTATTGTCGTCAAAAAGCGACAATAAACAACAATTCAAAGCAAAATAATGCCTAAATATAACCATATTTAAATTTAAAATTATTCAACTTTTTCTATAACAAGGGTTACTTCACCAACCTCAATGCCAAACTTATCAATTGAAGTACGATTTATCAACCGAGAATCAGTTACCTGATACATCCAATCATCAAAATTAACCTCAATCTGGCTACCATCGACTAAAAGCTCTAACGAATAAGTCCAATGAAATACACTGCCACTACTCGCGCCTTTAGCAATACCCAATACATCACTGGCTGTTCCAGTTAAAGTATTGTCGTCATTTAGTGTAATAGTCCACACACGTCGCTGAGTTTCACCATCATCGTAAATAAAGTCTTCCTCGATGACACCAACATTGCCCTCCCAGCTAGCCTCCATATCAACAACAAGTTTGCGGGTTAACTCTCCTTTGAAGTCTTGTACTACACCGTACGCTTTAAGTTTGCCATTAAAAAACTGTTTAAAAATAAACTCTGGCGAACTACCTTTGTAATGCTCAACATCAGGAGCGGCACAACTGGCTAAAAACAAACACAAAATAAGTAAGATTGCAGTATTCAGTAGTTTCATTTGGACTTCCCTATTAATTGGTTGCGCATAGCAGGCTCTGATGTATTAGGTGATAACCAAATAGCCATAAAGTCATCTGCAAAAGTAGCATCTTCAATTCCACCTAGCTTCTTATCGTTGTGATAAAACGTGCCATTTCCTACATCGTCTGTTCTAAAAGTAAGTGTTTCGCCCTCTTTAATATCAGGCCATAACACTAGTAAAGCATCATCGTATTTATTTATTAAACTTTTTTTGCCTAGGTGTTCCCATTGCTCATTGGTTGCTTTAACAATATCATTCGCAGCAAAATCGCGTAAATAAGTCAAAGATAGTTGCGAGGGGTGTTGCCCAAACTCATAACTCCCTGTGGGTGATAACAGTTTAGCGTCATAAACATCCCAAAAGTAATACTCAAAACGGCCTTCTCCTACTAACTTAAAGTCAGTACTAGCAGCAGAGTTTGCAAATGCTCCAAGTGAGAATAAAGACAAAAAAATAAGTAAAACGCGCATAACAAATCCTTATTTGACAATGGATGAATATTTCTCAGCGTCAGGGGGAATAGCCGTGCTATTTATCTTTGATTTTATGAGCTTGTTTGTTACTAAAATACAATTGAACATTACACCCCATGACAGGCCATACGCCAACCAGAAAAACCAAATTGGCTGTGCAACTGTAATCACATCAAATCTAGCGCCTGCCCAATAACTTGCTGGTGCAAACAAGGCACATACAAAAAGACTTACATACCAAGGTAGCCGTGTTAGAAATTGCATCGATGTATTAATCGTTAAAATAAGAGCACTCCACAGCAACACAAACCAAAGCGGAAATGGATAGGTTTTAAAACCTAGCAACTCAAATTTAACCATTACAAACTCAAAAACCAAGGCAATACAAAGCCCGATAACCAGTAAAAACATATCCTGCTTCTTCTGTTGGGAAAGAAAAAGCATCAAAATAACTATTCCGAAAGTTGGTAATAATGCTTTGTTTTCGAGGAGTAAGGCCAAAAACCAGACCCCTTGAAATAAAACAAAATTAATAATCGAGCGCAATGCCATCACCTGAATGGGTAAAACGTGGCTTTCTAGCAACAAGATGCACAGTACTTGTTACTCGCGTTCTAAATGCCCCTTCACAATAAGCAAGATAAAATAACCACAATCTATAAAAGCGCTGATCGAACTTTGCTTTATCAATTTCAGGCCAGCTTGCAATAAAACGCGTGCGCCAGTCAGCGAGAGTTCTAGCATAATGCACACCAATGTCTTTGACACTGTGCACAACCATATCTGACTGATGCTTAATTTGTTTGTTCATTTCATCAATGCAAGGTAGGCAACCACCGGGAAAAATATATTGCTGAATAAAATCAGAATTTTTTAAATAGTGCTTGTAACGTTGATCTGCAATGGTGATTGCTTGAATCAACATAGCACCCGAATCTTTAAGCAAGTCATTACATTTTTTGAAAAAGCTGGGTAAGTATTCATGACCTACAGCTTCAATCATTTCAATCGAAACCAATTTATCAAATTTACCCTCTAGTAATCGGTAATCTTGCTTTAGTAGGGTTATTTTATCTTTTAATCCAAGCTCATTTATTTTCTGCGCCACGTAAGCGTGTTGCTCATCCGAAATAGTTGTCGTAGTAACATGACAACCATAATGAGAAGCTGCGTGTATTGCAAAAGCGCCCCACCCCGTGCCTATTTCAATTACCTTATCACCTTGCTGTAAATCCACTTGCTGGCAAATCAAATCAAGTTTGTGGCTTTGTGCTTGTTCGAGAGAAGCACTTTGTGAAGGGTAAACTGCACTTGAATAAAGCATTTCAGTGCTTAGAAAAGAAGAATACAGATCATTACCTAAATCGTAATGAGCAACAATGTTTTTCTTAGAACCATCTTCAGAATTTTTATTCCGAATGTGATTAAATCTAAAAAAGATGTTGCTAAAGAAGGCGAATTTTTTCTCGAAGGCATCTAATTGTGATTGATTTATAGCAAAAATCTCAATCAGCTTTGTTAGGTCATCACATTCCCAATGACCCAAAATATAAGACTCACCAGCACCAACACTGCCTGAAAGCGCAAATGACTTATACATTGCCTGATCATTAACAATCACTTTAACCGCTAGTTTTTTTTCATTATCATCACCAAAATGATTAACTTCGTTGCCATCGATTAAAGATATACGACCAGTTTCGATGCTATTAAATGCACCAAACACCAGTTTTTTATAAATTTTTATAAGCCATCCACTGGGTTGACTGTTTGACAAACTGGATACTTTTTCCATTACATCACCTAACTAGTTTGAAGCAGACTTAACTGCCGCTTCCTGAATGACCGATAAATGGCACTCGTTTACAAAACAACTTAAATGCATGAACATAAATACCTCTAAAAATAGTCCAAGTCATTGCAGGGAACTGTTTAAAAATAGCAGATACGTTTTGTTTAGTTAACGATTGCCGTTTTAGCCTAAGTGTTGCATCAAACAACACATTATTGTCTTTTTTATTCTCAATGTGGATTAAAACACTGTCATCATTGATACGCGTTGCCCAGTGGTAATCCATATCTAAATTCATAAAAGGTGATACGGAAAAAACTTTTTTAAAGTTCACTTTCTTTTCAAGTTCTACTAAGTAGTAGTGCCGTTCGTTCCACGGCGTATTACTTACTTCAGCAACCATATAGCTTAACTGGCCATCAGGTTTTTCATAAAAAAAGAAATTAACCGGACTAAAATAAATACCTAAACAACGAAGCTGGCCAAGCATGTACACATTTGCAAACTCATCGTTTACACCTAATTCATTAATTTTATCTAGTGCACGTTTGACTATTTCTCCATTAAGCTCTTCTGTGCCATCTTTCAAATAGTCAGACTGCTTAAATTTTAATGCTTTAAATCCTGATGTGCCTAATTGTGGGTGAATACCATTAAGCATTGAAGGTTGTGATAAATCAACCCACATCATGTAGAGCGGGTACTTAAACTCATGTGATTTAACAGCAAACCTGCGGTGACGCACATCGCCTGTAAAAACAGCACTATTCAAATTCAACACCTAGTTGGCGAGCTACATCGACTGCACTTCTAACCCCATCTTCATGGAAACCGTTATACCAATAAGCCCCACAAAAATAAGTGTTATTTTCACCATCTATACTGTGCTTTTGTTGTTGAGCAGCAATTGAGGCTTCATTAAAGACTGGGTGGTGATAAGTAAATTCACGTAAAATTTTACTTTTATCAATACCTTGCTTGTGGTTCAAAGTTACACAAAATTGAGTATCGCTTTGAATACCCTGAAGAATATTCATTTGGTAAGTAACTACAGCGGCTTTATCTGTGCTGTCGTTCAATAAATAATTCCAGCTCGCCCACGCTGCTTTTCGCTTGGGTAAGATTGATGTGTCAGTGTGTAAAATCACTGAATTTTCAGAATAAGGAATAGCGCCAAGAACCCTCTTCTCATCGATACTAGGGGATGATAATAACCCTAAAGCCTGATCAGAATGGCATGCAAAGACGACCTTATCAAACTGCTGTTGCTCACCATTTTTTAAATGGATAATAATTTTATCATCAAGGCGCTCAACTTCAGCGATATCGCTATTAAGTTTTATCTGCTGTTCAAAACCATTAATAAGAGGCGCAATATATTCTCTTGAACCGCCTGGGATTACATACCATTGGGGTCTGTTAGTGATATCTAATAAACCGTGGTTAAAGAAGAATTTGACAAAAAATTCAACCTCAACATTACTCATTTCTTTTATGCTGGTAGACCAAATGGCGGCGCCCATAGGGAGTATGTAGTGGTAGCGAAAGAAGTCATTAAAACTATGCTCATCTAAAAGCTGTCCCAGCGTTTTTTTCTCGTATACATTTTTACTGTGTAGTGATTTACATAACTTATTAAAACGGACAATATCAGCTAATAATTTGTAAAAGCGAGGACGCAAAATGTTGCGCTTTTGAGCAAATAAGCTTGTAAATGTATGTCCGTTATATTCAAAGCCTGTTTGTTCATTGTGAACACTGAAGCTCATTTGGGTAGGTTTGCGGCTGATGCCAATTCGACTGAGTAACTTTTCAAAGTACGGGTAGGTTCTATCATTAAATACAATGAAGCCCGTATCGATAGCATAATTAGTCCCTTCAATATCAACATCAACAGTTGCAGTATGACCACCAATATAGTCGTTCTTTTCAAATACCGTAACATCGTATTGTTTGTGTAGTAGATGAGCACAGCTTAAGCCTGAGATACCAGAGCCAATAATTGCAATTTTTTTCAACGAGATAATCCTTTTGCTAATTTAAGCCATAATGGTAATGGCAAAATGCGCATGCATTTTAAAATAAGTGTAAATCGGTAGGGAAAGTGAACCTCTTTGCGACGCTTTTTAACACCAGATATAATGTAGTCAGCTGCTTTTTCTGCAGAAACAGCCATCGGCATAGGGAAATCGTTTTTGTCAGTCAGTGGCGTTTTAACAAATCCAGGATGGACCAAAGTGACATCGACATCATTCAAATCGACAGCTAAACTTTTAGCTAAATAACTTACACCCGCTTTAGAAGCGCCATAGGCCTCTGAACGAGGCAAAGGTAAATAAGTCACACTTGAACTGACAAGCACAAGTTGACCACCCGATTTTATTTTTGGCAGTAACGCTTCTAAACAATACCCGACAGACAAAAGGTTTGTGTTTATGACACGAGTAAATAAACTGCTATCAAAATTACGCGCATCATTTATATACTCGCAATTACCCGCGTTTAAAATTACACGGTCAAATTGGGTATAAGCTATTGTCGCACTCTTAATGTCTTGTAAATCAGTCGCATCAAATTTGCATGGCTCGATATTTTGATGTGTCGCAAGCTCTGCCAGCTTATCGGTATTACGACCACATGCAATAACAGTATCGCCTTGCGCTGCATACTGCTTGGCTAACTCCTCACCAATCCCAGATGTGGCGCCTGTAATTAACGTTATCATGACTTCGTTGCCCTTTTGTCTATAAGTTTAATAACAGCACCAACCAAAGGAATGTTACGATACAAAAGTGCCCCTACGTCAAAGTAATCCTGATGCTTAACTATTTTATCGCCATCAAACACAAGGTGACTATGTCCATTGACGCTAATCTCTTTGCCATTTGCTAGTTTTGGATGTCTGTATTTCATAATCCAATAGACAAACGCATCATCCCCTGAGCAATGGTGACTCGTTATGTCAAAACCACACTCTAGAACATTACTATATAAATCTGAGAAGTAATTGTGTAAATCATCAAGACCAGTAACCTCATGAAGAGGATCTGAAAAGTGAATGTTAGGCGCATATATATCACTTAAAAGGTGAAGATTATGCTTATTCAGCTGTTGATATATATTAACGAATGATTCAACTCTTTGCGTACTCATTTTATTCCTTCGTTATACCTTAAACGCGGCTAGTGCTCTTTCTCTTGCAGCTTTATGATCCACTATTGCCGGCCAGTAATCGGCTTCTCGGCCAATACTCGCTAAATATTTATGCGGAAAATGAACGTGCTTATCAGGAACATTTTCAAGCTCTGGTATATACTTACGGATAAATTCGCCTTTCGGATCAAATCGCTCACTTTGCGTTATCGGGTTAAAAATTCTGAAATAAGGCTGAGCATCACATCCTGTACTCGCAGCCCATTGCCAGCCGCCATTGTTAGATGCTAAATCACCATCGATAAGGTGCTGCATAAAGTAACGCTCACCTTTGCGCCAATCAATCAATAGGTGTTTTGTTAGGAAGCTTGCCACAACCATTCGCAAGCGGTTATGCATCCAACCCGTCTCGTTCAGTTGGCGCATCGCCGCGTCCACTAATGGATAGCCTGTTTTACCTTCACACCAAGACTGAAATTCGGCCTCACTCGTACGCCACTTAACCGCGTCGTACTTTTCGTTAAAGTTTTTATATTTATTTAACGACGGGAAAGCGACTAATAAGTGGCGATAAAACTCGCGCCAAACTAATTCATTAACCCATGTAAATAAATTACTTTTTGCACTGGATAGCACATCAACATGACGTTGTTGCACAAGGGCAATAAGCTGATGGGTACTGACAATACCCAGTGCTAGGTATGGACTCAAACCGGATGTGCCTTTTATTGCAGGAAAATCACGTGTTTCTTTATAGTTCGTAAGTTTCTCATCAATAAAACGATGGATAACCTGACTTAAGGCCTCATCATCAACTGGCCACTTATTTGAGCTACCGTCACCTTTAAGCAAATCGTTATCTTGAAATTGAACCGCAGAAAACGTGTTAGGCATTTCTTTAAAATAAAAATGGGTGTCATGATGCTGTTTTAACCATTCGTTTTTGAATGGTGTGAACACCTTATACATCTCACCATTTTTTGTGGTAACAGAACCAGGAGGGGCTATCAAATCACCATCATACATATGAACAGACACATCTAGCTTATCCGCTTCACAAATAAACTGTGTGTCACGATTGTGCTCATTTATTTCGTATTCTGCATTAGCGTAAATATGCTTTACGTTATTTGATGATAAAAAATCTGACAGATCCTTTATGCAAGACGTGTAATTAGTACTTTCGATGACATGAAGTGTAATACCATGTTCGCTTAATAACTTACCTAAAAATGTTACACGCCTTTTTAGTAAATCAATTTGTATTGGCGCAACCTTATGCTGCTCCCATTGACCTGGGGTAACGAAAAAAAGGGCATTTTTACAGCCTGCTTCGATTGCATCGTATAGTGCAAAATTATTAAAAAGGCGCAAATCGCGCCTAAACCAAAAAATTGTGTCCATTAAATTCCGAAACGTAATTTTAGATCATTAGGATAGGGGTTAAAATAAACTTGCTGTTCTAAATACCCATTAGGATGAACTTTTAGGTGATGTTTAACCAAGGTTAAGGGTACATAAAGTGGGACAATGCCTTCTCTGTATTCATCAATGGCATCACGTAATTCTTTCTTCTCTACCTTTGAAAGCACTTTTTTAAAATAGCCCTGTAAATGCATCAAGGTATTGCTGTTATTTTTGCGTGACGCAGGCTTCTTAAGCGCAGTCATCAAACCCAAAATGTATTTATCTGCAAGTGCTTCATAATCATCACCGTCGTATGTCCCTAGTAGATTGCCTAGGTCTTTATAAGCCTGATAATTATGCGCCATTAATAAATATTTGTATTTTGCATGAAACTGCGTCAAACGGTGCACAGTAATTGGCTGCTCTGTAAGTAGCTGCCAATTTTTAAACGTATAAATGCGCATAACAAAATTTTCGCGCAAATGCATATCATTTAAACGGCCGTTTTCCTCACATGGTAATAACGGGTTATGAGCCATTATTTGCTCTGCAAAAAAACCAACCCCCTCAGAAGTATTACCTGTACCCGCTTCGTTATAAATTTTAATACGCTCCATTCCACAACTTGGGCTTTTAGCGCAAAAAATGAAACCGCTTAAAGTAGACGCCTGCTCCATAGCGATTTTTTTTCCATACTCAGTAAGCTTTGGGCCTACATCACCTGTACCATCAGGTCTACAAACCTTAATGGTGTCGCCCACTCTGACTTGTCTGATAGTAGGCCTAGGTATCGGTAAACCTACTGCGACCTCTGGGCAAAAACGTTGATATTCTACGTACTTCCCAAGTTCGTCCATGCAAAAGTTTGATCTTTTGTGACCTGTGTCAAAACGTACTTTTTCACCTGCTAGGCATGCACTAATGCCTAGCTTTATAACCTGTTCTTGCATACCTATCCTAGTATATAAAATTGCCTATTGGATTGAGTAACTTACTTAATCCTTTATTAAAGTGTAGAGCACTACTGACAACAGTAAAGCACAAACATCCTTCTTTCGTAATTGGCGTATGGTTGTGACGACCATCGAGCATCATAAAATCACCTGGTACATACTTTCCAGTTTCATCGCTAAACTCACCATCAAGCAACAGTGTTAACTCAAAACCTGTGTGTGTGTGTTCAGGTATCTCTCCGTCTGCCGCAATATGTAGCAAGCTTGAACGTAATGGGCCATCATCTATAGCAACACGAGAACGAGATAACTTACCCATTTGCATAAACTTACTATGAGGAATACGCGATAAGCTACGAGGTAATTGATAATCTTGCTCGTTTATACTAATCAATTGAGGTTCAACCTCGTACATGTCATCAACTGACTCGTCCATTGTAATGGCATCAAGTAAGTCTGAGATCCCTTCGAGCTCATCTTCAACTAAAAAGTCATTGATAGACTCCTCAGCAAAAACTTGTTCAGCATTTTTAGCCTCAATTGCAGCTACTTTGCTTTTACAACACGGACACATGTCCACGTGTATGGCAACTGCTACGCTGAGACTTGCGGGCAAATCTGCTGAAACAAATTGAGATAAAATTTCATCTGTTGGATGGTGTTTAATCATGACTTTCTCCCATCTCGTTGCGAAGTTTTTGTAGCGCTAAACGAAGTCTGGATTTTACTGTACCAACTGGTATGCCTAATTGGTCTGCCAGTTGCTCTTGCGACATATCTTGAAAATACACGCCACGGACAACATCTCGTTGAGCTTGGGGTAGTTTTTCGAGGTAGTTCTTAATCTGTTTATCTTCTAAGTGGTCACTGAACTCATAGTTTTCAGTCTCGCTTTGTTCAATCAATGGCCAAATATCTTCACTTATGCAATCTTCCTTTGTGCTTTTCATTTTTCTAAGCATATCAAATGATGCATTTCGCATGACTGTGTAAACCCAAGTCGTAGCAGCGCCTTTGTCATTGTTATATAAGTGCGCTTTTCGCCAAACTGAGGTTAACGTTTCTTGCACAAGCTCCATTGCTTGAGCCTCAGAATTAAACTGTTTTATGCCAAAGCGCTTTATCTTTGGAGAGAAGTAAGAAAACAAATAAGCAAATGCTTTTTTGTCTCTGCTTGATGCAACTGCAAATAATGAATCTGCAAGTTCTTTGCTCGGTGTATCCGCCATGGCAGTGAAGTTACCTGTTTTAGGTTTACAACGCGTAGAAGGTTGTTGACTTACCATTGTTAGTTCCCCTTAATATTCACTTCTATCCAATACGTAGAGATAAATAATAAGATCACATTTTTAGGTAAATTCGTTATTAATTACAGTATGGAGGAAATTTTGAATATTCGCAAAGCCTGAATTGAACGCAAGCTGTTGTTTTTTATTATGAGATATTGGAATTAGTTCAAGCCAACGAGCTATAACCCATGGAAGTTCATCAAAGCACGTGGACTTATAAAGTGAAGCGAGTTCATGGTTTTCTGTAAACAATTTTTCAAGTGATTCTCTAAGGATTTGATCGTCAGAATTCAATGGTCGAGGATCACTAAGCCAGCCTGGCCCCTGTAATGGTGCAGTTTCGCCATAGCGCAATTTATTTTTACTGAAAGTAACATTACTAATTGTAACAACTGACTGAGCGCGGATATCAATCAGCAAATTGCCTTGATCGTCCTGATCAAAATCGACTATTTTTACAAGGCAGCCTGTTTCAGGAACATTACTGAATGTATGCGAATCATAATCACAAAGAACAAATTGGGCATCATTTTTTAGCGCCTCTTTAACCATATCCAAATAGCGCGCTTCAAATATCCTAAGTCGCGTATACCCACCAGGTAAAATAAACACAGGTAATGGGAAGATTGCACGTATCATATTGCCCTACTACATTAATTCAACTATGCATTACTTTACGTGCATTGCAGTGTATAAGATCAACATCAAAAATTGTTTTAATCTATCAGCCTACATTTAACCATTGAGCGATATTTCTTAACAGTTCAAATGAAGCGTAAGCACTTAATAAGCTAAGAACAGGTGCTAACATTAAAACAAATAATCCTAGTTCACTGCTCATCTGATTAACCCTCTACTTTTGCTGTTTCAACTGAAACAACTTGCTCTTTAGTATTGGTTTTAGCCACATTAGTTACATTATCTGCCTGCTCTGAGATCAGGTTATTTAACATATTTTGTGAATCAACTAATAATGATTGCTTTAAGTTTTTTTGCAATTCATTACTGGTTTTTTCTATATATGAAGCAATATTATTTGATAGTGTCTGTGTAAGGTCTAATTGACCATCATTTGCACTTACTTGTGTAGAGCCAACAACCAATAGTGCCGCAACAGATAGTTTCATTAAGCTTTTCATAATGGTATTCCTTATTGAGTTATTAAGTTAGTCGCTATAACTTAATCAAAGGTTGTGCCAACTGAAAAATAAAAATTAACTCACTGATATATATAGATATAAATAAATACACTTTCAGTGAAGATTCAGGGCATGGTTTTTTTAACCATCACAGTTAGTTAAATTAACCAAAATGTTGTCTCTTATTTTGTATTGAAAATTTCAGCGTACACTTGTACACTGAAACTATATTTTCCCCCTTAAGAGTGTGATATGAGTGTTATCCCTGCTTATTCAAAAAAAGAAGAGCAATTAAATGTGGTGACGCATGGTGCTGGCGTTATTTTTTCGATTTATGTGCTTTGGCAGCTGCTAGTAAAATCTGAAAACGTAGTACAAGGTGCAAGCGCACTGGTGTACGGTGCGAGCCTTTTTTTATTATTTTTAGCATCAACGCTTTATCACAGTAGTTCATCTGAGCGAGCGCGTGCTGTTTATAAAAAGTGTGACCATTGCGCTATTTATATTTTAATTGCAGGCACTTACACACCATTTTTAGTGCTTTCTTTGTCTGGTTTAGTCTCGGTTTTAACTTTGGTATTTATTTGGTCTTTAGCTTTAGGTGGGGTTTGCTATAAATTATTTGTAAAAAATCAAAATAAAAGAGTGTCACTAACCACTTACTTATTAATGGGATGGTTTGCTGTCGCTATTGTATACCCACTCTATTTAAAAGTGGATATCAATGCACTGTGGTGGTTACTCAGTGGTGGGCTATTTTATAGTTTAGGCACCATTTTTTACAGTGCCAAAAACCGCCAATTCAGCCACGCAATTTGGCATGTATTTGTGATGTTAGGATGTGTTTGCCATTATATTGCAATCAGCCAATACGTTTATTAGCAACTTAATTTATTGCCACTGATATATCCGCATATTGACTTTGCCATTTTTAAACACAACCCCTTCAGCGAGCAATAACTGATATTGTTTTATGTATTGCGCTGTACCTTCTGCAAAAGAGATTTTCCCTTGGCTATTCATCACGCGGTGCCAAGGGATAGTTGAATCTTTTGGCATTAGTTTTAATAGCCGCCCGACCAAACGAGCATTATTAATAAGTCCAGCCATCGCTGCAACCTGCCCATAACTTGCAACACAACCTGGTGGAATGTTTGCGATTACAGTAAAAATTTTTTCTTCTTTGGTTGCCTGATTATCTTTCATTTTTAAACTGTTCACTTGCTTGTTTAAAACCTTGCCATATTGCTCGAGCAACAGGGCCATGATGCGTTGCATGCTGCCTAAAAACGCGAATTTGAGCGCTGAACATGTGCTCTCTGTCTAGCACTTCAACCTGTTGTAATAAACCTGCGTCAAGCTCTGCTTGGCAGTGACCTATACTGATCATTGCCCAACCGGCCCCTGAGACTAAAAAAGATTTTAAGGTAGCAATGTCGTCAATTTTCATAATTGCTGAACCTTTCGAATAAGAAAGTCGCTCAGAGTCAAAGCTCATTTCACTTTCAAACATTGCAAGGCAAGGATAGTGCTGTAGTTGCTCGTAGTTAATTTGTTTTGGTACTAAGTTATTTGCGCACACAATGCCAATATCTAACTTTCCGATGGGTAGACTTTCTAAATCACCAGTCGCATGAAAAAGGTCAAACCAAGGCCCTATTCCTAAATCAGCTAGACCTTTATTCACTTGCTCTAAAGACGCAAATCGCTTACCGCTGCTTACGCTAAACTCAGTACTTTGAAACTCAGTAAATGCTTCACAGATAATATCGTTATATAACGGCGCATGACAGAGCTGTTCATAACAGATTTTAAAATTTGACTCATTTCCTAATGCAAGCTCACTCGCTAACTGACTTAAATGTGATTGAGCAATCAATAATTGGACCGCTTCCCGGTGAAACAGCTTTCCTTTTTCAGTGAGAGTTAATCTGTATTGTGTACGATCGAGCAACTCAAAACCGAGCTCTTGCTCTAGTTTTTTTATAGCAAGCGTTAGCGCGGGCTGCGTTTTGTGCAATTCATTTGCAGCTTTAGATAAGCTTTGCGTTGAAACAATCGCATCTAACATTTTTAGCTGAACAAGGTTCATTTTGTATCCTTGTTAATAACCATAATTTTTATTTATGATCTTTTTAAAATTTAATAATTTTTATTTTATATGTTTGCGGCGTATGCTGCATCTAATTTATGTTTTCATAGCCACGGAGAAGACCATGAAACTGTTGTCAGTTTTGATTTTATCATCACTCATGCTTAGTTTAGTTGCGTGTAAAGAAGCAGCCAAGAATACGACAATAGAGCAGCCTGTTCGCCCAGTGAAATTATTTGCTATTGGCGTTAATTCGGATGAAACAATACGTAGCTTCCCTGCTGAAGTTGTTGCTAATCAGGGTTCTTATTTGGCCTTTCGGGTAAATGGCGAATTACTTGAATTTCCCGCCTTAGCAGGTCAACATGTAGAAAAAGGTCAACTGCTCGCAAAACTTGATCCAGAGGACTTTCAACTCCAGTATGATGAACGCAAGGCTCGTTTTGAACTAGCTCAGTCACAGCTACAGCGGGTCAAAAAGTTATTTGATAAATCCATCACCAGTCAATCAGAACTTGATCAGGCACTAGCAAATAAACAAGTTGCTGAATCAGCATTAAAAATAGCTAAAACTAATCTCGATAACAGTGAATTACGTGCACCATTTAGTGGTACCGTTGCAAAAGTATTTGTTAAAAATTATGAGAATATTCAAGCTAAACAAAACATCTTGCGCTTAGAAACACGCGATTTAATGGATGTTGTTATTCAAGTACCAGAGAAGCTTATCGCTCGTATCGATAAAGACGCGAACTACCAACCAACCGTTGTATTTGATGGCTACCCTGATAAATCATACACCCTCACAATCAAAGAATTTGATACACAAGCTGACCCTGCCACATTGACATATAAAGTGGTGTTTTCATTGCCAGTGCCAAAAGATTTCAACCTGCTTGCAGGAATGACTGGCCGAGTAGATATTGATTTAAGTAAAATTACACATTCACAATCGAGTTATATTTTATTACCCGTAGAGGCTGTTTTTTCTGAGCCAACAGAACAAGCTAATAGCAGTTATGTTTGGGTGTATGATCAACAAACAGGCAAAGTTAATAAGCACGCTGTTAAAGTGGGCCAATTACACAAGAGTGGTATAGAAGTACTTTCTGGGCTTGAACAAGGTCAAACCGTGGTAGCAGCTGGTGTGCATTATTTAAAAGAAGGCATGCAAGTTCGTCCATGGCAAAAAGAGCGAGGCCTATAAAATGAGCTTTGCAGAGGTTGCTATTAAGCACAAAGTGGTTAGTTGGATGTTTGCACTGCTTTTATTGATCGGTGGTGCAGTATCTTACTTAGGCCTTGGTCAGTTAGAAGACCCTGAGTTTACACTAAAAAAAGCCATGGTGATTACACTCTATCCGGGGGCATCACCGCAGCAAGTTGAAGAAGAAGTCACTTTTCCCATTGAAAACGCAATTCAACAATTACCCTACGTTGACTACGTAACAAGTATTTCATCACCGGGTAAATCGCAAATTTCCGTAGAAATGAAAAGCACTTATCGAAAACAAGACTTGCGCCAAATTTGGGATGAACTGCGCCGCAAAATTAGTGACAATGCATCCTCTTTGCCAAGCGGTGTATACCCAAGCACCGTACTGGACGATTTTGGTGATGTATATGGTGTAATGTACGCAGTGACGGGTGATGGTTACTCTTATGATGAGCTCAAAGATTACGTTGATTACCTAAAGCGTGAGCTAGTCTTAGTGGAAGGCGTAAGTAAAGTAACCGTCAATGGAGAACAACAAGCACAAGTTATGGTCGAAATTTCTACCCGTAAACTTGCGCAACTAGGGATTGCTCCAAATCGAATTTATCAGTTATTACAATCACAAAACACCGTCTCTAATGCAGGTAAAGTACGCGTGGGTGATGAATCAATTCGGCTTCACCCTACGGGCGAGTTTAAGGATGTGTCTGAGCTTGAAAATCTACTTATTTCAAAACCTGGCGCAAGTGAGCTTATTTACTTAGGTGATGTAGCAACGGTATATCGCGAATACGCCGAAGTACCCAATAATGTAATGCGGTTTAACCAACAACAAGCTTTATTAGTCGGTGTTTCTTTTAGTACTGGCGTAAATGTGGTGGATGTTGGCGATAATATTCAAGCTCATTTAGCATCGCTAGAATACCAACGCCCACATGGCATGGAGATTAATACTGTATATAACCAACCCGTTGAAGTAGAAAAGTCTGTAAGCGGATTTATTATCAGCTTAGTTGAAGCCGTTGCCATCGTCATTATTGTTTTGCTGGTGTTTATGGGGCTTAAAAGTGGCGTTTTGATTGGCGTAATATTATTGCTTACCGTGTTGGGTACATTCATTTTTATGAAGCTGTTCGCTATTGATTTACAGCGCATTTCACTTGGCGCCTTGATCATCGCATTGGGTATGCTGGTCGATAACGCCATCGTTGTCACCGAAGGTATATTAATCAACTTAAAGCGTGGGCAAACCAAAGTTAAAGCCGCGGCTAATATTGTGCAGCAAACAAAATGGCCTTTACTCGGCGCAACAGTCATTGCAATCACTGCTTTTGCACCTATTGGTTTAAGCTCTGACGCCAGTGGTGAATTTGCTGGCAGCTTATTCTGGGTGTTACTTATTTCATTACTTTTAAGTTGGATAACAGCTATAACGCTAACGCCATTTTTTGCTGATTTAATGTTTAAACAGTCTGAGTTTAAAAACCAAAATACCGAAGAAGACCCTTACCAAGGCTTCATATTTAATATTTATAAAAGCCTATTAGGCAATGCAATGCGTTTTCGTAAAACGACCTTGCTATTAATGGTGGTATTACTGGTAGGCTCGGTATTTGGCTTTAAATTCATTAAACAAGCATTCTTTCCTGCATCAAATACGCCCATGTTTTACGTAGATTATTGGCACACACAAGGCGCTGATATTCATGCGACAATGGATGGCGTTGCTAAGCTTGAAGCCTTTTTACAAAAAGATGAGCTGGTCGAAGAAGTTACCTCAACCATAGGCCAAGGTGCGCCACGCTTTATGTTGACCTATGCACCTGAAAAATCATACCCAGCCTATGGACAATTAATTATTCGGGTAAAAGACCGTGAAGCCGTCTCCACTATGATTGCCAAAGTACGTGACTATGAGTACAGCCATGTGTTTGATGCCAAACTTAAAATCAAGCGGATGGAAATTGGCCCATCGACCGATGCTAAAATAGAAGCACGCTTCTCTGGTGCAGACCCAGTCGTGCTTCGAAAACTTGCAAAAAAAGCGAAAGAAGTTTTAAGCCAAGATGCTGGCGCGTTTAATATTCGTGATGATTGGCGCGAGCGCTCAAAACTAATTCGCCCTCAACTAAATGAGCAAAAAGCGCGGCGCTTAGGTATTGCTAAAACAGACTTAGATCAGTTATTACTGACTAGTTTGTCTGGTAAAAAAGTCGGCGTGTATAAAGATGGCACTCAGCAATTACCGATCATCGCACGCTCCCCTGCAGAAGAGCGCTTGAATGTTGAAAGCTTGCGCGACTTACAGATATACAGCCCGGTACTTGGCGTGTTTGTGCCCGTTACCCAAGTGGTGGATGACTTTGTTGTTGAATGGGAAGACAGCCTAATAATGCGCCGCGACCGCAAGCGCACCATCACCGTTATGGCAGACCACGACGTCATTGGTGATGAAACGCCTGCTAAGCTGTTTGCTCGCGTAAGAGTTGGTATTGAAGCTATAAAACTCCCTCACGGCTATGAGCTGCAATGGGGCGGCGAATATGAGTCAGCAACAAAGGCACAAAAAGCCATATTTGGCTCACTGCCTCTAGGTTACCTTGCCATGTTTGCAGTGACGGTGTTGTTATTTAATTCTGTTAAAAAGCCACTCGTGATCTGGGCCACTGTGCCATTGGCCATCATTGGTGTCAGCGCGGGTCTATTATTAATGAATGCCGCATTTAGCTTTATGGCTCTGCTTGGCTTATTGAGCCTAAGCGGCATGTTGATAAAAAATGGCATTGTGTTAGTTGATCAAATAAACCTCGAACTCAGTGAAGGCAAAGACCCCTATCAAGCCGTATTTGATTCTGGTGTTAGCCGTGTCCGCCCCGTGGCTATGGCTGCTATCACTACTATTTTAGGCATGATCCCACTGTTATTTGATGTATTCTTCCAGTCAATGGCGGTCACCATCATGTTTGGTTTAGGCTTTGCTACCATACTCACCTTAATCGTTGTGCCAGTGCTTTATACTGTACTGTTTAGAATTGAGGTGCCGAAGAACAGTTAACGAAAAAAGGCCAAGTAATTCACATTACTTGGCCTTTTCAAAGTTCATATGGTTACTTTTTTAAACTGAGTGTGCCTGTTCTTCGTTTTGCAGTTGCACGAGGTTTATTAAAGGTCTTATTGGCTGTTGCTGACTGTTGTGACTTAGCTTTTTCAACGTGCTTTTGAAAGTCGCGTTTTTTAACATCGGCTGTAGCTTGTTTATTTTCATCAATTGAGCGTTCTTCTGTTTTGCCAGAATCCGCAATTGAGTCATTAATTAACGCCATTTCATGTTCAGTTAAATGACGCCATTGCCCTACTTTTAACCCTTTTAGCGTCACGTTCATAATACGCGTGCGCTTTAATGTGACTACTTCGTAGCCAAGGTATTCGCACATTCTACGTATTTGGCGGTTCAAGCCTTGAGTCAAAATAATAGTGAACTCTTTAGCGCCGGTTTGGGTGACTTTGCATTTTTTTGTGACTGTATCAAGGATGGGAATCCCCCCGGCCATCTTATTAACAAACTGGCGATTCAGCGGTTTATCAACAGTCACTACGTATTCTTTTTCGTGGTTATTACCAGCGCGAAGAATTTTATTAACGATGTCCCCTTCGTTGGTTAAAAATATAAGTCCTTCAGAGGGGCGGTCAAGACGACCAATAGGGAAGATTCGATCAGGATAATTAACTGCTTTGACAATATTACTTTGAATTTTACGCTCAGTAGTACAGGTAATGCCTACGGGTTTGTTGTAAGCAATGTACGCGCGTTTAGGCACTTTTTTAAGTGATTTACCGTCAACTAATACATCATCAGTGACCGCAACTTTTACACCCATTTCAGGGCGTTGACCGTTAACAGTGACACGACCGTCTTCAATATACTTATCAGCTTCACGTCGCGAGCAAAAACCAGTGTCACTTATAAATTTATTTAATCGTTTTAAATCTGTCATGGCCAATTCGTCTTAATTTTAAAGGCCGATATTGTATACCCAAACCACCCTAAGATGCGAGTTACAGTTGGAATTAAAAGCGATTTGGGCAAGGCATTGATTTTAGATAATAGAGGTTCTTTTGTTAAAATCCGTAATGCAGTATACATTGCTTTAAAACCCACCTTAAGGACGCTTTACAGCACTTAACTCATAGAGGCTATTTAAATGGTTGACATTGTTGCAAAGTAGCGTCTAAGTATCGAGCCTCTGTGAAACGCTAAATTCTATATCTTGGGTGACTTAGGTATAAACCAGCGCTAAAACTTTTGCGCGGTTAATTTTCATTTTGGCTGTTGTCTTTACGTAATTGAGACACATCAAATACATAATTAGCCTGTTTAGTGCGAAATAAGGAGAGCTGTTTAAAATCTAAAAAAGTCCAATCCGCAATGTCTATAAGGTAATCATACTGGTGAATATTGTCTTGTGTTATTACACCCAGTTCAAATTCAACCTTGGTGTTGTTTTGCCAAAAAGGATGTCCATTATGATAATCAACCAAAGTAGTGAGTGCCCAACCTCCCATCATATAGTGGCCCCCTACACTGGCAGTGATTTTGTTTTGCTTTATTAAATTTAAATTATCTCTGAGCCAATCAAACCCACCTATTAAATAAGGATGAGCATTTTTATCTTTTACCGCTGTATAAGAGCCTAATGCCATTAAATCAGATGCGCTCCAAATGATATTTGTATCTGGATACCTTTTAAGTAACTTTTTAGTTTTTTCCATCGCCTCTGGTTTAGACCAGCCAGCATACACTGTTTGGCTAAGGCTTAAGTCATGCTGCTGCAAATAAGCTTTGAGCCCATCGTTTCGCGCATCAGACTCTGTACCATAATGGCCATTAATAGCGACCACATGAGGTGTGAGCGCCTTTGCAGTTGCTTTTTCAATTAATGCCTTTGCTAGCATAAAGCCTGCTGTGTAGTTATCGTGATAAATTTCACCCAGCCAAAATTTAAACTGCTCTTGAGGGCCTGAAATTGCTGCACGCTCTTCGCCGGTTATTGTTTGCTCTAAAGTAATAAACTTTACATTAAATTTTTCAAGCAATGACATGGATTGCTCAGCACCCCCGGGGTAATTGAGCAAGACAACGTAATCTGGGGTGGCTCGATACTGGAGGTATTTCTTAAGTTCGGCTAATTGGATATAACGATTACCTTCACCATAAATTACATCAAGGTTAACATTATATTGTTTTGCTGCGACTTCCATTACAGCCTGAACCTTGGCCCAAAAGGGTTCTCCCTCAATTGATGGATTAACAAATAAGATTGAAATCGCATTATTTGCCGCGGCTTGTGAGCTCACGCTTAAACACAGTATTAACACCAGAATTTTCATATCGCAGCTTAATCTTATATACCAGAATTTAAGCATAGCCCACAAACTTTACCTTGACAGTTTTCGCCATACTAATTCAAGTGGCCCTAGTTTAAAGTAACAACTATAAAGCCAAAAACTAAAATATTGGATCAGCGCAAGTACTGTAACTAAATACAAATAATCAATCCGATTAAAGCTTAATACCCAGTGTGGATACACTATTTTGAAAAGCAAAAACAAGCAAACCGTTTGAGAAATATAAGCGGTTAAAGACATTCGACCTAACCGCATAAATCCGATTGTGATCCAATTATCTTTATGTACAGCTTTCACGATGATGTGAATTAATAGTAAGGCGGTAAATAATGCCGCTAACCAATTTAACGGCTCTTTCAGCACGTGTGCCAATTGAAAATGTTGGTACTCCAATAGCACTCTCAAACAGGACAGTAAAAAAGCAATACATCCAACAGTGCGAACTGAGGCAGCCGGTAAGCCATCATCGAAAACTTTTAATTTATAGATATACACGCCTACCAGCATTACAGCAGCGCTCATCCAAAGCGTAATTAACGGGACAGCGATAATCATAATGACAAACATCAGTGCATTTGTGCCCAGTATATTGCCTAAACTCGACAATGTTTGCTCATAACTTTGTAAAAATGCACTATCAGTGCGATTGATAACAATATAAGGCTCCACTAGCATTAATACCATGCTCATCAATGCGCCTATGAACAAAAACTGCCACGCACGCCTTATAATGATTGAATTGTCCGCGTTTAAATATTTACACGTCAACCAACCCCCGCAGGCATAAATAAACAAAATATCACCCGCCCAAAGTAAAAAACCATGCAACAAGCCAAATACTGCCAACACTTTTAATCGTTTCTTAAGTATCGTAATATTTTGATAACGCTGCCATTGTATATATAGGCCTGCGCCAAATAATAAGCAAAACAAAGTGCGGAAGCGGCCATCAATGAAAAAGAGGTTTACAGTCTGGATTACATCATCTGACAAAGGAGGGGTTGGTTGCGGCACATAACCGAATTCAAATAAACCAAAAAAATAAACATTCATGTACATCAAACCTAAAACGGCGATGCCACGAACTACATCCATGTTTTTATTTCTCATTACTGTGCTCTGGGGTCTGCTGACCTTTTAAGGTTAAATTTGCAGCAGTCTATTTGGTATTTAGGCAAGCCGCCTATGTGGTATGGTTATTCCCCATAAATAGGTGATAACGCAGCATCAATGCCAAACAGGCGCTGCCCTTCGGGTTCTGCTTAGGGGCGACTTACTCTTTGTTGCCTACATGAGTGGTGGTAAGAGGCGAGAGCAGGACGCGCAAGCTTTGCTCGGTTTTAACTTAGCCCACTAGGTTACAAACCTCGCCCCGCGATTAAACCGACCCTAGTTTGAACCAATTTTAATCCACAAAGGTCAATAGACCCTAATGATATTTTTGAGTATTTGACCAGCTTAACGCATTTTCATATAACTTAGGTAAACCATCACTTGAAGTATTTAAAAACACCACTGCTTTTTCCAATGCCCACCAGCTTCCAGACTCATACGCTTTAACTGTTTCTAATATATAGAAAAGTGTATTTTTTTCCGCCATCAGTGCCAATTTAATCTCTTCTGGGAAAGGTAATTTATCCAGCAATTGTGCCATCGGCCTGTCTAAGATAGCGTCCAGTAAAGAAAATAAACCGGTTAAAAATGCACTGTTAGCATGGCTAGGTGCCACTTTCTGAGCGACTAGTTCGCAAAATCTAGCGCGAATGATGCACATCTTTACTAATTCAGCGGGTTTAGATTTAGACACGTGTGCAGTAATAATTAAACTAACAAATTTTCGAATATGCTCATGCCCTAAATAAACTAAAGCCTGCCTGATGGATTCAATTTCTTTTTGCACCGGAAAGACACCGCTATTTATCAACCTTAACAATTTAAACGCAAGCGCGGTGTCTAACTGGAATAAGCTTGCAATCGTGTTGATATTTGGGTTTTCTTTCATCGCTTGCGCATAAATAGACAAAGCCAGCGCATGATTCATATCAATGTCTTTTTGTTCAATTAATTTAGGTTTAGCAAAAAAGTAGCCTTGGAAATAATCAAAGCCCATTTTATGCGCTAATTGAAAGTCATCAATGGTTTCTATTTTCTCTGCTAACAGTTTAATTTTTTTATGTTTTTTGAGTTCTGTAATTAAACCATTTAATTGTTTAAGTGGGGTGATTTGAATATCAAATTTAATTAGTTTTATAAACTTTAGGAAACGATCCCACTTGGGCTCGTAGACAAAATCATCGAGTGCTAAAATATAATTTTTATGAAACAAGTCACGGCAAAGCTGATAGTTTTCTTCTGTTGGCTCTATATCTTCTAGTAGTTCAAGAACAACATCATTGGAGGGTAAAAATGTACATAAGTCCATTTTTAATGAATCGGGACCAATATTTATTAATGCCTTCTTACCTGAAGTAATGTGACGAGTGCCAAAGTTAAGCTGATTTTCCATAATAAGCTTTGCAGTAGCGACACTTTCGTCGATATTAGGAAAAAAATTGTCTGTACTATTACGAAACAACAATTCATACGCAACAACATGTTGGCGACGATTGAATATTGCTTGACGCGCAACAAATACTTGCACTAGATTGCCCTTCTTCTGGATTTTTTACTACTTACAAAATAAATAGTAAAAAATCATTAAATCACTTTATGTATCCAAACATTATAACTAGTAAAATTATAAAAAGTAATCTTTTTAGCCTATTTGTACATAGTCTCTATGTATTGTTGTGCGACATCATCCCAGGTAAATCGGGCATTGCGCGCATTATTAACAATATGCTGCCATTTCTTTGGCTCTTTACTATATAGTGTAAGAGTCTCAATAAAGCAATTCAGTAGATTTTTACATTGCAGCTCTAGCGTGTTGCCATCAAAACAGAAGCCGTTTTCTAAATGTGTCACCGTGTCATTAAGTCCACCAACTTGATGAACTAAACATGGCTGTCCCGCACGCATAGCTAACATTTGACTAATACCACACGGCTCAAATGAACTAGGCATTAAAAACAAATCCCCTAGTTGATAAAGTAATTCGCCAATCTTCTGCCCATAACCTTTTAAAAATAAAAGATTAGTATTTCTTGCCATGGCTTGAGTAAACACATCTTCTAATTCACTGTCACCAGAGCCTAGAATAATGATCTTGCCATTAAACTTTGACAACTCTTTACATAGTTCATCTACAAGTAGTTTGTTGTTATATGGTTGGCGTAATAATAATACTTTCTGATCGGTTAAGCGCCCTACACTTGTCAGCAGTGGCCCTTTGTCATCATGTTTAATAAACGATAATAAACGTTGATGTGCAATATAATAACCTGACTCTAATTGCTTATTTTTAGCTAGCCATATAAACAGTTCTGTTTCTATAGCGTTATACAAGGCTTCGAAGCTAGGGGGATTTTCATCGTTTGGTGTGTACTCGCAACCATTTAAAACACCCACGACTTTATCCATATCAGCCGCTTTTTGTAAGTCTTTTTCCAACCCCTCACCGCCAAAGAACCCTTTATCTGGTTCACTAGGTAATACTACCTCTTTAGCATAACTAGGTGATACTAAGTGAACTTTGTCAGCGAGGTTTATGGCACTACGCATTGGATTAAAACAATGCGGATAACGTGGGTCGCATATCACATGACCATCATAACCAAGTGATGGAAACCAAGCCTCTAAACTTGATTCATCGCCTTTAAAGGGTCTGATCCCTTGTAATGCAATATTATGCACAGTGAACACAAGTTTTGTTTGCAGCAGAGTTTCATAACGTTTATCAAACTTTAATAGCAAAGCAACACATGCACTGTGCCAATCATGTAGATGAATAACATCAGGGCATGGAATAATCCCTTGCAGTAATCCTTCACACACCGCCGCGCCAAAGAACGCAAATTTAGTCGCATCTGTTGCAAAAGGTCGACCAGGTTCATCATTACAATACACATTGCCATTGTGTTGGCTAAAATAATGATGCGACAAAACCAGTTGCCTTGATGATGAATTCGCAATATGTACTTGCCATACATCAACTTGATGGCTTTGACCTGCAAATGCCACGTTCAGTGTCCCTAACCGTTCTCTGTCTAGTTGACTAAACCCATAATCTGGAATTATTACATCAACAAAAATCCCTTTATTACTTAATGCGTTTGGGCAGTCGCGTATTACATCAGCAACTCCCCCAACCTTGGCATTAGGTAACGCGTCATTTTCGGCCGCAACCATCAATACATGCATTATTTATTTACTTCCTACAACTTAAGCTAATCGTTTTTTTTCTTGCTCTTGGCGTTCTATTTTTTTGGCAAGCTCTGTCAACATATCTCTTGTAACAAGCACAATACCTTTATTAGACACCCTAAAGCCATTTTCTTTATCCGCTTTTTCGTCAAAACCAATTTCCACACCTTCAGGAATTTCACAGCCACGGTCAATAATGGCACGGCGTATTCTACAGTTACGATGAATAATTGCCCCAGGTAAAATGACTGACTCTTCAATTTCGCAATATGAACGAATATGAACATTAGAAAACAACAAGGATTTTCTGACTACTGAACCTGAAATTATGCAGCCACCTGATACGGTTGAATCAACAGCCATACCTCTTCTATCGTCATTATCAAAAATAAATTTAGCCGGTGGTAATTGCTCTTGATAAGTCCAGATAGGCCACGTTGGATCATATAAATCTAATTGTGGTTCTGGCATAACAAGTTCCATATTAGCTTCCCAAAATGAATCAAGTGTACCTACATCACGCCAATAAGGTTGACCTTCATGTGCGGGATCTCTAAATGGGAAAGCAAAAACGTTATGTTCCTCAATAATTGATGGAATTATATCATGACCAAAGTCACGTCCAGATCCTTCATTTTCAGCATCTTTTTTCAATTGCTCAAACAAAAAATCGGTATTAAATACATAATTACCCATTGACGCTAAACACGTGCCAGGTTTACCCGGAATAGAACTTGGAGACGCTGGTTTTTCATCAAAACGCTTTACACGCTTTTCTTCGTCGACTGTCATCACACCAAAGGTGTCTGCCGCTTCTTCGCAATCAACTTCTATGCAGCAAACTGTCATATCTGCACCAGTTTCAACATGTTTTGCTAATAATGCACCGTAGTCCATACGATAGACGTGATCGCCTGACAAAATCATCACATACTTTGGTAATTCATGACGAATTATATCCATATTTTGAAAAACAGCATCCGCAGTGCCACAGTACCATTCGTCACCATAACGCTGAGATGCTGGTAATATCTCTACCGATTCGCCAAGCTCTTTTTTAAAATGACCCCAAGCACGGTTAACATGGCGTATTAATGAGTGCGATTTATATTGTGTCGCAATACCCACTCGCCTGATACCTGAATTAATACAATTGGACAGCGGAAAATCTATAATTCGATGCTTACCACCAAAATAAACAGCAGGTTTAGCGCGCCAATTAGTTAATTCATGGAGTCGCGATCCTCGCCCTCCTGCTAAAATAAGCGCGTAGGTTTCTCTTGTTAAACTACTTATGTAACGATTTGCATAACTTGGCATAATTTATCTCCGTATTAATCTGTGCTGATGTTCGTTTTATTTGATGTTAAAGGTGTCAAATGCCAAATTTCATCGCTGTATTGGCCAATTGTTCTATCACTTGAAAATACGCCACTTGCTGCCGTATTTAAGATACTCATTTGTGTCCAGTGTTGTTGGTTTTGATAAGCGCCCTCTACATCACGCTGCGCTTTAACAAAGCTCTCGAAGTCATGAGCGACTAACCAAGGATCGTGCGGGCTTTTAATCGCGCCGATAATGTCATCAAACAAGCCTGGTTCAAATAAGTTAAAGTGCCCACTTTCAAGTAGTTGCATTACATTAAGTAAATCAGGTGTAGAGTGAATGATATGCAAAGGGTTATAGTTTTGCTTAATAGATTCTATTTCTTGTGCTTTGGCACCAAATAAGAAAAAGTTATCTTGGCCCACCGCATCCCTGATTTCGATATTAGCACCATCTAAGGTACCTATCGTCAATGCACCATTCATCATGAACTTCATATTGCCTGTTCCTGATGCTTCTTTACCTGCAGTTGATATTTGTTCCGATAAATCCGTTGCAGGACAAATAGTTTCCATTGCAGTCACATTATAATTAGGTAAAAACGCAACACGTAAATAAGGTTGGGCTAGTGGGTCTTTGTTAATGACTTCTGCCACATTATTTATTAACTTAATAATGCGTTTTGCCATGTAGTAACCCGGTGCAGCTTTACCACCTAACAGTACACAACGAGGTACTAAGTTGTCAGTATCGCCGCGGCGAATACGGTCATAAAGGTGAATCACATGCAGTACGTTTAATAGTTGACGCTTGTACTCATGTATTCGCTTTACTTGCACATCAAACAACATATGTTTATCAAATTCAACATCACAGCGTTCTTTGACTAAATCAACTAAGCGCTGTTTGTTTTCAAGCTTTACTTGCTGCCATTGCGTATGAAATTGTTCATCATCAAAGTAACGACGTAATTGACTAATTTGAGCGAACTCCCCCACCCACTCACACCCAATTTTGTCACTAATAAGCTGGGTCAATTTGGGATTGCAATGAGCAAGCCAACGCCTTGGTGTTACCCCATTGGTTTTATTATTAAATTTTTCAGGCCACAACTCGAAGAATGATTTAAACAACCCTTCTTTTAACAGCTCTGTATGTAACGCGGCGACACCATTAACAGAATAACTGCCTACGATAGCTAAATACGCCATGCGAATTTGCGGCTCAGGGCCTTCTTCAATAAGTGAAAGTGCTTGCTGTTTAGCTACATCCCCTGGCCATGCTTGCGCCACTTGAGCTAAAAAACGGGCATTTATTTCATAAATGATTTCTAAAATGCGCGGTAATAAACGAGAAAATAGCGATACTGACCATTTTTCAAGCGCTTCAGGTAATAATGTATGATTTGTATACGCCATTGTGGCAGTTGTGATTTGCCATGCTTTATCCCAATCGAGCTCATACTCATCAATGAGTAAGCGCATTAGCTCGGCAACAGCAATACTTGGGTGTGTGTCATTAAGCTGAAAAACATGATAATCAGCAAAATCTCTAAAGTCTTCGCCATGCTGTGATACCCAACTAGCAATGGTGTCTTGTAGGCTCGCAGACGATAAGAAGTATTGTTGGCGTAACCTTAGTTCCTTACCATTTTCACTACTGTCATTAGGGTACAACACCATTGTAATTTGTTCGGCTAGATTTTTATGGGCAACAGCTTCAGAATAACTACCGGCATTGAACTCACTTAAATCAAATTCGTCGGTGGCCTCTGATTTCCATAAACGTAAGGTATTTACGATATCATTTTTATAGCCTGGAATAGGAACGTCATAAGGAACTGCAAGTACATCATGTGTATTTAACCACTGACGGTGTTCACGACCATTTTTATCTGTGTAACACTCAACGTGACCAAAGAATTTTACCCGTTTAGATTGCTCTGGCGCGCTTAACTCCCAAGGGTGCCCTTCGCGAAGCCAGTTATCCGGTTGCTCTACTTGGTGGCCGTTTTCAATGGCTTGATTGAACATACCGTACTCATAACGTATACCATAACCTACAACGGGTAATGCAAGGCTTGCGCAGCTATCTAAAAAACAAGCAGCTAGGCGCCCTAATCCGCCATTACCTAACCCCGCATCATGCTCTGCTTGGGCGACATCTTCAATATTAGTACAATATTGTTGCAGTGCTTGGCTAACTTGGTCGTCTAAATCTAGATTTAAAATTGCATTGCCCATTGCTCGGCCCATTAAAAACTCAAGCGAGATGTAAGCTGTTTTACGACGCTTTTCACTGTTCATTTGCTGCTTGGTAGCACGACACCGAGCAACTAACCGATCGCGAATAGTAAACGCCAGTGCGTTGTATAAATACAACTGAGACTTGCCCACTTTGTCACGCCCCAAAGTGTAGTAAAAGTGCCGCGATAAATCGTCTTCCAATGTACTTTCATCAATCAAAGGAGCATCTTGCCAACCCTTTGCAACACATATTTGTTCACTGTTCTTAGCCATGACCTTCGCCTTCTAAATTAGCTGAAAATACCCAACTGCTATGCGCAGCAACTCCAAATTGTTTTGTGTCTTTTAAAATACCTGCTTCAACGCTTGTTATGTTTAGCTGCCAATCACCTTCTTCGGCTTCTGGCAGCGTACAATCTACCGTTACGTCACTTGCATTTAATATAATTAATAATGCAGATTTTAATTGTTCGTCGTGCAAGCTATACATCAAAAATTGCTTACTGCCATCATGCCAATCATCCTCTTGCATTGGCATGCCCAGTTCATTAAACCAATGCACTGCGAATCGTTTATCTGTGTCATGTAAAAATTCGCGGTGTTTAAATACGCAATGTTGTTTACGTAACCGTAAAACGTCATCAATGAATCGAGTTAGCGGGTGTCGTCGTTGAAAGTCTTTCCAAGCAAGCCAACTCGTGCGATTATTTTGACAATAAGCGTTATTGTTACCCCCTTGTGAATGGCCCATTTCACTGCCGGATGCAAGCATTGGCACGCCTTTTGATAATAATAATGTGAGCAACATATTTTTTTGCTGTTGCAGACGAACAGCTGTAATTTTTGGGTCATTACTAAATCCTTCAACACCACAATTGAAGGAATAATTAGCGCTGTGCCCATCTCTATTTTGCTCACCATTGGCTTCATTATGTTTTTCTTCATAACTGACCGAGTCCGCAAGCGTAAAACCATCATGGCTTGTAATAAAATTGATGCTATTAAGCGGGCCTCTTAAATTATGATCAAACAAATCGCATGAGCCATGTAATCGCTTAGCTAATTTAGGTAACATGTTTTGCTCACCACACCAAAAACGCCTTACAACATCACGGTATTTGTCATTCCACTCACGCCACGGTGCAGGAAACGCGCCCAATTGGTAACCACCTGGGCCAATATCCCATGGCTCTGCAATCAGTTTAACTTTTGATAAAACAGGGTCTTGATTAATTGCTTGTAAGAATGTGTGTTGCTGATTAAAACCGTGTGCGGTTCTAGCTAAAATTGAAGCTAAGTCGAACCTAAAGCCATCAACTCCCATTATTTCTACCCAATAACGTAAGCTATCTAGGACCATTTTTAAGCTATATGGATTGTCAATATTGAGTGTGTTGCCGCAGCCTGTATCATTAATATAAACTTTAGGATCTCCTTCAACAGCGCGATAGTAACCAGGATTATTTAACCCGCGCCATGATAACAAGGGGCCGTCAATTCCAGCTTCAGCAGTGTGGTTATAAACCACATCAAGTATGACTTCGATCCCAGCATTGTGCAGTTCTGAGACCATTTGTTGAAATTCAGCTATTTCATCATCAACAAGGTAATCTTTATGGGGGGTGAAAAAGTTTAACGTGTTGTAGCCCCAGTAGTTTTGTAAGCCTTTTCCTGTTAAAAATTGTTCGCTGATAAAACTATGCACTGGTAACAATTCAAGTGTTGTCACACCAAGATCTCGCAAATGTTCAATAAATACAGCGTGGCTTAACCCTAAATATTTACCTCTTAAATGCTCTGGTATACTAGGGTGGCGCGCAGTTGCCCCTTTAACGTGGCATTCATAAATGACCGTTTTTCCCCAGTTATGATTCGGTTTAACACCTTGATAAGGTTGTAGCTGTGTCACTTTTGACTTTGGCATATCAATGGCATTATTCACAGCACTTAATGTACCAATGGGCATTTGACTGTAATGACGTTCACTCCAAGTAAATTCACCAAATAAGTCTTTTGCATATGGGTCTATTAAAAGTTTTTGACTATTAAAATGTAGGCCTTTACTAGGCTGATACTCACCTTCCGCTCGATACCCATATAACGTACCGACAGGTAGTGGGCTAATAAATAAGCTCCACACTCCACCTTCATTTTTGTTCATCGCTAATTTAAGTACTTCGGTATGCCCGCTAGCATCAAATAAGCAGAGATACAATTGCTTTGCCAATGGGGCATAAACAGCAAAGTTGACGCCATTTTCTTTGATTGACGCACCTAAAGAGGTAATTTCCCCTTGGCTTAACTCAATTGATAGACTCATTGCACACCTTTTTCAGATAAACTGTCGCAAGCGGTGGTAACGTTATTAATACACTGTTTTGATGACCATGACTCGGCGATGCTTCTGTTGCAATTACACCATCACTCACCTTAACCCCGGAGCCAAAAAGTAACTCATCATCGGTATTAAGCACCACTTCAAAATGCCCATTTGACGGCACACCTATTTGATACCCCTGGTAAACATTCGGTGTTAAGTTACACACCACCACCACATAATCTGACGCTTTTTTAGCATAACGAACGAAACTAAAAATACTTTGTTGTGCGTTTTGATTATCAATCCAACTGAAACCCGCTGGCTCTGAATCTAATTCATACAAAGCAGGTGTAGACGTATAAACTTCGTTTAATGTTTTAACAGTGTTTTGAATACCATTGTGGCTTTGGTGCTCTAACAGATGCCAATCAAGGGATTGGTCGTGGTTCCATTCTTTGCGCTGTGCAAACTCTCCGCCCATAAAGAGTAACTTTTTACCCGGGTGTGCCCACATAAAGGCATAATATGCGCGTAAATTTGCAAATTGCTGCCAATCATCTCCTGGCATTTTTTCAATTAATGAGCCTTTGCCATGCACCACTTCGTCATGACTTAACGGTAAAATGTAGTTTTCACTAAATGCATAGACCATAGAAAATGTCATTTCATGGTGATGATGCTGTCTATAGAGTGGGTCTCGTTGCATATAATGCAAACTGTCATTCATCCAGCCCATATTCCACTTATAACCAAAGCCTAAACCATCATGATCCACTTGGCGGGTCACTCCTGGCCACGCAGTTGACTCTTCTGCAACCATCATAATACCGGGGTTATTTGCATAACTACGCAGGTTAACTTGCTTTAAACATTCGATTGCACCAAGGTTTTCTCTGCCACCATAACAATTAGGTACCCACTGTCCCTCTTCACGGCTGTAGTCTAGGTATAACATCGAGGCAACAGCATCAACACGCAAACCATCTATAGCAAATTCCTCAAGCCAAAACATCGCGTTTGCAACTAAGAAGCTGCGTACTTCAGGCCTATCATAATTATAAATATACGTGTTCCAATCAGGGTGAAACCCTTGTCTTGCATCTGCGTGTTCGTATAGGTGTGTGCCATCGAAACAATGTAACCCGTGCGGATCACTTGGGAAGTGTCCCGGAACCCAGTCAACTAACAACCCAATATTTTCTTCGTGACAGCGTTGCACGAAATATCTGAAGTCATCAACACTGCCAAAACGACTTGTTGGCGAAAATAGACCAACTGGTTGATAACCCCAAGAACCGTCAAACGGATACTCACTTACCGGCATTAATTGAATGTGAGTAAACCCCGTTTCTTTAACATAAGAGATGAGATGCTCAGCAAATTCAGTATAGTTTAAGTAGCAATTATCAATCTTTCGTTGCCAAGAACCTAAATGAACTTCATAAATGCTGATGGGTGCATCGATAGCATTTCGCTTCGCTTTTTGCTTTAGCATTTTATCAGTTAACTTGATGGCACCTAATTGTGGTTGCAATACAGAAGCGGTACCGGGCGCTTGTTGCATTTTAAATGCAAATGGATCGGCTTTTTCGAGTACATCACCACTCGTTGTTGTAATAGCAAACTTATAGCACTGCCCTGCTGTAAGGGCTGGAATAAAAATATCCCATACCCCTGAACCTGGGTTAAAACGCATAAAGTGGTGATTTCGTTGCCAGTGATTAAATTCGCCAATGACTGAAACACTGCTTGCATTTGGGGCCCATACACTAAAGCGAACTCCATCAGTATCATTAAGAGTAATAAAATGAGCGCCTAAATGACGATACGCATGCTCAAGCGTACCTTCATTAAATAAATACATTGCATGCGTATCTAAGGCACTTGGAAAATTGTATATATCACGCTGCGAAACGGTGCAATCAGAGTATTTAATAACTAGTTCGTAGTCATCGCTCAGTACAGAATTAAGGTGTGCAATAAATAGATCCGAATCCATATATCGTGAACAATTAATTACTGTGCCTTTTGATTTAACACTGACGCTTTTGGCTGCGGGTAAAAAACAACGGATACATTGCTTACCATTTGAATCAGTATGTACACCTAGAAAACTAAATGGGTCTTTAAAACAACCACGCTCTAACGCAGATACTTGTTGATTATACTGATCGGATACTGATTTAATTTGAACAGAACTGTTCATTTAATACGTCCTTATTGAATTTATTTCATTAAGCAAATTAGCATGTTGTTTTAGTATTTCTGTACATGGCTTAGAAAGCACTCTTCGCCAATTGGGGTACTCTTTATCTGTACCGGGGATATTCACAGGGAGTATTTGCTGATCCAAGTCATCTAATTGAATTGCGAAAAGTTGAGCTGGTGACTGTGCTAGACTTAATGTCAATGCGGTATATATATCTTTAGTTTGCGTATTAAGCGTATAGCCATGATGACCACTTTGCTCTAAAAATCGTAACATTCGTTGTTTTTCAACTTGACGGACTTCTAAATCTTTCACTTGTTGCGGTTCATCTATTAATTGATATTGAACCTTTAAATTTATATCGCGGCCTTCCCACCAAGCGAAAAATGGAGGGACATCATGATTAGCAATCATTAATAAACAATGGGGGTCAAAAGCGTCGGCAGGTAAAAACTCATCATATTGATCTTTCTCAAAGTAAAATAAGCTATTTGAAAAAATTGCTTTCTCTGCCAGCGCTTTTTTTACCTCCTGAGGTACAACCCCTAAGTCTTCACCAATCACAATACATTCATTCAAGTGCGATTCGATGGTTACAATTGCCAGTAAGTATTCAAAAGGGTAATACACATAACACCCTTCTTGTTGTCCATTAATCTCGAAGCACCACCATAATCTACGTATGGCCATTACATGATCAATACGCAATCCACCCACATCTTCCATGTTAGATTTAATGAGTGCACGGTAAAATGCGAAATTATTGTCACCTACTTTAACTGGGTTCAGGGCAGGTAAGCCCCAGTTTTGGCCTTGCTCAGCCCACGGATCTGGCGGAGCACCTACATGTGCACTTTTAGCAAATAGCTGCTGTTGGGTTGAAAACTCACCACCATCGCCGGCACATCCTACGGCTAAGTCATTGATTAAACCAATTGCCATCCCGCTGTCTCTCGCTACGTTTTGACATTGCTTTAACTGAGTATGCGCTTGCCATTGTAGATAGTAAGCAAACTCGGAATCTTGTTGTTCAAGGGTTGCCAGCGTTGTGCGGTGTTCTTGGCAAAAGAGTGCGTATTGAGCTTTTCGCTCATCACTTCCATCAGCTATAAACTTGTTATGCAAACATTTAAGTAGTTGGTATTTGTATTGAGTAACCAAGGTATAATCAATATATTGACTATCGGTATTAAAGTGTTCAGATTCTTTAAGAAGTTGATTCAACGAAGCGTTAGCATGTGCATCTTCGCTAAGTGACACCGCAATATATAATGGATTAAGTAAAGCACGATTGTTTGGACTGTAAGGGCTTGCTCTTTCGGGTTCGTCTACAAAAAGTAAATGCAATGGATTAAGCAATATATAATCAAGTTGCAAAGCAGCACTGTGGCAAGTCAATTCCATTAAATCGGCAAAATCACCAATCCCTAACCCTGCTTTATTTTTTAAGCTATATAGCTGTATTGATAAGCCTGTGCGTTTTTTATCAGGAATTTGATAACTTTGTTTAGGGGTTGCCCAAATTTCAGTCAAGACTGTTTTGCTATTAATAGAAACTTTAGCATCATGATAACCAACAGGGAGTTTAGGCAAGCAAACCTGCAACTCAACATAAACGACATCATTAAACGCATAATTTCCAGTACACTCAAGAGTGTGTAAATCGGAAACTATTGGCTCAATATCTAAACTTTCAAAAGAAATAGTGCAAGCATGATGTATTAGCCGTTTATCAACCCTCACTTTTAAAGCTGGTGCATCGCTTTGAACAAGGCTGCAGCTAGGCACATATTCTAGCCATTTTGCTGCATCCAATGAGATATTTAAATGCTCTATTTGCTGAAGGTTTTCAGTATCTACGCCACAACAGCGAAGTGCCGCTGAACGTGTATCGTGTTCAAAAAATACCTGTTCCCCAGTATATTTTGTGTATTCATAACCAATACCATGCAGATAAAACAACTGCGAAAGTAAATCCATTATATTACCTTATACACGTTGAGTATTTACAATGCTGTTTTCAGTACCGTAATTATTAGCAGCGTAACCATCTGCTTGATGATCGTTATCCCAAATAGTACCGTCTATAAGGTATCTAAAGTGAAATTGTTGATTATTAGGTAAGCGTTGTTTTAATTTAAAACAGCGCTGCTTCTTATTAAATTTCATTGCAACAGGCTGCCAATCTGTAAATTCAGCAACAAGTTGCACATCTTGTGCGTCAGGGTGACTAAATTCGAACGTTACTTCAGCTTCTTCTTTGGTTTTAAAAAAACGTTTACTCAACATAGCGGGCTCCAGCTAAACTTTATGTTTATTGATCCTTGCCACCGTGCCAGTTCAACTACTCAACATATGCCGGGGGTGTTTATAAGTTAATCAAACTTATATTTATGCTTTATGACAGTGCATTAAAAAATCCACCGCACAAGTATGGTGCAAAATAGCTCTATATGAGGCTATCTTTTACGTTAAATTGAAAACTGCAAGAACTAAACCATAGTTCACTTATCAAACAACTAACAGTAAACAAAATAGATAACATATAAAGATTCGTAAAGTGAAATAAACTAAATTTGAAACAAGCGAAAAATTCAACAAACACAGTAGATTAAGTACTCTAATTCTTAAAATTATGTTTTTTTAATACCGTGCTTGTGAAAAGTTTGTCTCTTGAACTCACACACTATATACTGAAAAAAAGTACCAACTCCCTTCGCTATAACCATAATAAAATAGGGGGTCATAATGGCTTAATAGAATGACTAAATTTTTTCGTGTAATCAGTATTGCTTTAATTACTTTAATTGTCTTTTGTTACGGCTTAAATATTTTGCTGACAAAACAAGTTAATAGTATTAATCCAAAACAGTCGAATGTCGCTATTCGAACGTTTCCCATAGCGCAAACTCATTTAGAAATACCCTCTTGGTATAACCCTGTATTAAGTGGACACAGTCTAATATCAACCAACGAGCATGATTATTTACTGATAAAAATTACGGATGCTGAATTTGTTACTGTGCAATATTCGTCATTATTAGTGGCCACGCTTCTTTCTCCAGCCAACCTTATTATTTTAATTTTGATGGGCTTTTGGTTAACTTGGTATTTGGGGAGTCTACAACGCGCTCGCCGTGAACAAAAAGTAATCGAACAATTAAACATTCAAACCGATAAATTATTAAGTTCGTTTAAAATTCAGTTACCGTCTTTAGAAATTATTAATCCTGTGACTCGGTTAAGTCAGGGGTTATCGGCCTTAAACACACATATCGCAACATATACCAGAGAAACACAAACTAGTATTAGTCAAGATAAACTAACACAGTTAATTGACCGTCATGCTTACATTGAACATCTTGACCGACAATTAAATAGTGCCGAACTTGAAAATATGCACTGTGCCTTGCTGTTTATTGATTTAGATGGCTTTAAACAAGTTAATGATTCTTTTGGCCATAGCTTTGGTGATGAAGTTTTAATCCAAGTTGCTGAGCGACTTGCAAGCGTTTTACGTAATCACAAACTAAATGATATTAATCCAACCAGTATGCTAGAGCAAAACTTAGCGCGTTTGGGGGGAGATGAATTTTCTATTTTTATCAATAACATTGATAGTGAAAGTAAGACATTAGACGTTGCGCAAAATGTATTGAGTGAAATAGAACGTGATTTTGTTTTAGGTAATAAACTGATAAAAATAAGTGCTAGCGTGGGTGTGGCAGTCTACCCTGACAGTGCATCTACTCCTCATGCTTTATTGCAAATGGCTGATGTTGCAATGTATAGAGCAAAAACTGACGGGCGTGGAATTTTTAAAGTTTACTCACCTGAAATGGGTAATAAGATGCGCCGTTATCACTACCTTCTTGAAGAGTTGCGATTAGCTATTGCGTGTCAAAACTTTCACCTTTCATTTCAGCCAATCGTTCATGTTGAAGATTGCGCTATAGACTACTTCGAAGCATTGGTTCGCTGGGATCACCCGGTTGAAGGAATGATATCTCCCGTTGAATTCATTCCTATTGCTGAAGAGTCTAACCTCATATTAGAGCTTGGTGATTGGATTATGCTTGAATCATGTAGACAAATGTCAGCTTGGCATAATGCAGGTATGCGTAAAGTAAAAATCTCAGTCAATGTCTCGGGAATTCAACTAAAACACCGACCCCTGCATGACTGGGTAATGCAAAAACTTGATAAAACAGGCTTACCACCTTCCGCACTTATGCTCGAAATAACTGAATCAACACTGATTACGGCTAGCAATAGCATAATCAGAGAATTAGAAAAACTCAGAACAAAAGGTGTCACTATCGCTATTGATGACTTTGGTACTGGATTTAGTTCTTTAAGTACATTGGCTGATTTACCTATCGATGTTTTAAAAATAGATAGGCTCTTTATTGCTCAAGCAAATGAAAATCCTAAATATAATGAAATTTTAAATTCAATCAGCGAACTAGGTACTAAATTAGGGCTGAAGATAGTGGCTGAAGGTGTTGAAGAACTCGCACAATTTGACCTTGTTAAGCGCTTAGGGATCAGCAGTGTGCAAGGGTATTTAGTCAGCCGACCAGAATCGTCGATTAATGTAGGCAACAAAGTTTTACAAGGTAACGTTAACCACGTAGCTGCTACAGGCACAGGGGTATGGCAAATTGAATCTAATGGTTAAGCCTCCAAGTAGTAATTATTAGCTAAATACAGCATAATAGCGGGATATTACTATCTTTTTATAAAACCAATGCTCAAAAAAAGTTTCTTGTCTCTCATCATATTTGCCGTACTGATTACAGCTATTACTATTGGTTCATCTATCTATACCCTTTACAGTAAAAAGAAACTTACTGTAGATGCGCGTCTTAAAGAAATATCCGGTATCGAATTTGATAAATCCAATCAACTTTGGGCCATCAATGATGGTGGCGATGATGCAAAACTTTACCGCCTAAGTGAAGATGGCTCTATCTCAAAAGAAGTACTTGTTACCAACGCTAAAAATATTGACTGGGAAGACATAACTCAAAATGACTTTGGCCATTTTTTCTTAGGTGATTTTGGCAATAACAAACAAGAGCGTCGATGGCTGACTATTTATAAAATTGAAAACCCCATTGATATAAAAGGTGACTCTACACAAGCAGAAATTATTAAATTTACGTATCCTGAACTCAATGACCAACCAGTTGCACCTAATAAACGAAATTATGACTTAGAGGCTTTTGTTGCATTTGGCAGACATTTATACCTTTTTACAAAAAACAGAACTAAACCATTTGATGGCATAACCAATGTATATAAAGTGGGCGACCATGCTGCTAACTTTAATGCACAATTAATTGATTCATTTCAAACGTGTACCACAATGGAAAAGTTGTGCTGGATAACATCAGCAGCTTTAAGCCCAAACCGAAAAAAACTCGTCTTACTCGACTCAACTAGTATCTGGCTATTTGAAAATTTTGAAGGTGATAAATTTTTCTCTGGTGACGTATCTCAAATTGACTTAGGAATTGTAACTCAAAAAGAAGCCATAACCTTTTACGATGAAAATACGCTAGTATTTACCGATGAGGAATTTAAGGGTATAGGAGGTAATGCCTATGTCATTAAGCTGGATGAGGCAACAAAAAAGGTAATTAAAAAATCACCTCTTCAGTTAAAATAAATCAATATCAGATTGTTTTTCTTTGGTATCTATCAAATTTTTTGTAACTAATTCATCATAAAAACATAATTGGTCACGCCCATTTCGTTTAGCGTAATAAAGTGCTTTATCCGCATTTTCTACAACAGAAATAGGGAAGTCATAGGGGCTGATCCTAGATAACCCAATGCTCAAAGATAGATTTGGAACGAATGGAAATTTTGTATTTCTCACTAAATCTAAAAAAGTATTTAACTTAGCGTGGATAAAATCATAATTTGTTGGTTCAAATACTAATACAAACTCCTCCCCCCCAAATCGAAATATTAAATCTGATGAACGAAAATAGCTTTTCATTTTTTGTGCTAACACTAATAAAACTTCATCGCCACAGACATGGCCATATTCATCATTGACTTGCTTAAAGTGATCAATATCAACAATCGCGAGCCAGGAGGAGGAACCTGAGTGTTTAGAGCGTTTTTCATCTGTTTTGATGTTCTGATGCTGCTTCGCCATTTGCTTTTCTATCAGTAGCTTGATCTTCTTATCAAACGTTTGACGATTCAACAGCCCTGTCAGTTTATCCGTTTCACTTTCATGTAAAATTGCTAAGTAATTTTCAAAGATGCGACAAAAAGCATTCAGCAACACTTGATCTTCACTTTCTAAATGTTCCGATAAAATAGCAATAACAGCAACGGGTTTATCACGCACATTGATAGGAAGCCACCGACGTTCTTTATTGTTATCTGATTTAACAGTGATAATGCAGGAGGAACTGATACAAGAAACTAGTTCAGCATCGGGCTCTTTGATGACATCTTTATCTTGCCAAATAAAATCATTTTGAGATAAAAACTTTAAAGAAGCGCTTCGTTCAATCCGCAATTCTCCAGCAACTTCTAAATCTTTATATATCGATATTTCTTCGCACTTAACGAACTCTTGAATCGTTGAGATTATCGTATACTCAAGAGAGTCTACATCCTTGTTTTTCGTTATCTTAATAATTGAATTTAGTAAACCGACTTGCATAAGCCCTCAAAAGCCAAATCTTTGTGTAAGAACACTATTTGACACTAATATTATTAAGCTTTAATTATACTAATAACAGTACCTATAAAAGCTATTTACACTAAATTTAATGAATATTTTAAACTTAGTATAGTGATTAATTTACTATTACACTAACGATTAAATTTAGTTTCTAAAATAACTGAAGACGTTGTTCGCTCAACGCCATCTAAATTACCAATATCATCAAGTAAATGACTTAACTTTTCTAAGTTTTGTGCCTGTACGACTGCAATTAAATCAAATTCACCACTTATTGCATATAACTGTGAAATAGCATCAATTTGCTTAAGCTCTAAATTTGTTTTCGTAGTTAGCTTTTGCTTCACTTTAATTGACACATGTGCCGCAACCATTGCATTGAGATACGCTTCACCATAATCAACACTGTAGCCTTTGATAACTCCTGTTTCTTCTAACTTAAGCATTCTACTTTGTACAGTTGAACGGGATAAATTCAGCGCTCTTGCTAAATCAGAAATACTTGCACGGGCGTTTGTTCTTAAAATTGCAAGTAGCTTTTCATCTTGCTTTCCTATCACTTTGCTAACCCTAATCGTTAATATGACTTTTATTATAGTCATTTTTAACAATTTAGCACTGCAAATTTAACTAACGAAGCTAGATAATAGATAAATAACAATGAAATACTGCTTATAGCAGTTAAAAGATAGTTAGATACACGTTTATTTATTTTCTTATTCGCTATTTAAGGTGCGTCAAATGCAAGTTTCTCGAGATTTATTCAACGATGTCATGGTTCCAAATTATAACCCTTCTTCAGTAATTCCTGTGCGTGGTGAAGGCTCTCGTGTTTGGGACCAAACAGGAAAAGAGTTTATCGATTTTGCAGGTGGAATTGCGGTTAACTGTCTCGGGCATTGCCACCCTGCACTTGTTAATGCGCTTAAAGAACAAGGCGATAAAATTTGGCACTTATCAAATGTAATGACCAATGAGCCAGCTTTACGTTTAGCAAAAAAAATTACTGATGCAACATTTGCTGATAAAGTCTATTTTGCTAACTCTGGCGCAGAAGCAAATGAAGCAGCTCTTAAACTTGCTCGTCGTTTTGCACTGGATGTTCACGGTGAAGACAAAACACAAATTATTGCTTTTAACAAAGGTTTCCATGGTCGCACTTTCTTTACAGTGACTGTAGGTGGTCAGGTTGCCTATTCAGATGGCTTTGGCCCTAAACCTGCGGCTATCGATCATTGTGACTATAATGACCTTGCTGCTTTTGAACAGCTAATTAGTGATAAAACCTGTGCTGTAATGATGGAGCCTCTGCAAGGTGAAGGCGGTATTATTTCCCCAACTAATGAGTTTATCAAAGGCGTCCGTGCCCTGTGTGATAAACACAACGCATTACTAATATTTGATGAAGTACAAACAGGCGTAGGTCGTACGGGCTCTCTATACGCTTATCAAGATTTAGGTGTTACACCCGATATTTTAACAACAGCAAAAGCACTCGGCGGTGGTTTTCCAATTGGTGCCATGATAACCACAACAGAAATTGCAGCTCACCTTAAAATAGGTACTCATGGTTCAACATACGGTGGCAATCCTTTGGCATGCGCCGTTGCTGAAGCTGCATTTGATACAGTAAATAATCCAGACGTTTTGGCAGGCGTTAAAGAGCGTGAACAATTATTCCGTGACGGTTTTGCTGCAATTAACGAAAAGTATGATGTGTTTAGTGAAATTCGCGGTAAAGGACTTTTATTAGGCGCTGTTCTTAACAGTAAGTTTGAAGGGCGCGCTCGTGACTTTTTAATAGCAAGTACTGAACAAGGGCTTATGAGTTTAGTAGCAGGCACAAATGTAATCCGCTTCACACCCTCATTAGTAATACCGCTTGAGGATATAAAAGAAGGCCTTTCGCGTTTTGAAAAAGCCGTAGCTGATGTAGTAAACGGTTAATTTAATTTAGCGCTCTTTATTTAAAGAGCGCTAATGGAGCTTTAATAAATGCATGTATTACGCCCTATCAAGAACACTGATTTTGAAGCGTTAAAACAAATCGCTATTGAATCTGGTCATGGTTTCACATCGCTACCCGTTGACGATACATTGTTACTTGAAAAAATTGCCCGCGCAGAAAGTAGCTTTTCTAAAGACATTAGCCAACCGCTTGATGAGAGCTATTTGTTTGTCCTTGAGGACACCAACACTGGAGAGGTCATTGGTACAACAGCTATTGAAGCTGCTGTGGGTCTTAATGTTCCTCTGTATCATTACCATTTAGGTAAAACAGTCCATCACTCACCTACTTTAAAAGTCTATAACACAGTCGATATCCTGAGTATGTGTAATGACTACACCGGTTGCTCTGAAATCTGTACGTTATTCTTACGTGAAGATAGTCGTAAAGGGCTAGCTGGACGTTTTTTATCTCGTTCACGTTTTCTATTTATGGCACAGCACAGTGAACGCTTTGCTGACACAATTATCGCCGAAATGCGTGGGGTGAGCGATGAAAACGGCCATTCTCCATTTTGGCAGTGGTTAGAAGAGCATTTTTTTAGTATCGAATTTCCACAAGCAGATCATTTAGTTGGTTTGGGGGATAAGGTTTTTATCAGCGAACTAATGCCTAAATACCCTATCTATGCGAATTTACTCAGTAAAAAAGCGCAAGACGTGATTGGTAAAGTGCATGATAAAACTAAACCTGCACTTAAATTACTAGAAAAAGAAGGGTTTGAACACAGAGGTTACGTCGACCTGTTTGATGCAGGCCCTACGGTAGAAGCAAAGCTTGGTAATATTCGCAGTGTAAGGGATTCAATTGTATGTCCAATTTCTATCGGCGAGCTTGATTATGTAGATGAACAAAGCTCTGATACGTTGGCAATTTGCAATCAAGGAGTAGCAGATTTTAGAGCCACGTTTACCAAACATGCGCATTATAATCATGCTAAGCATACATTAATCGTAAGTAAAGACGTTGCACACGCCCTTGAACTAAAACAAGGCGACGCGGCGAGATTTTTTCGCCTGTAAACAAAGTAGGAATTCTATGAGTCTTGAATCACAAAACAATCAACTGATAAACAACCAATGGCAAATAGGTCTAGGTCATAGCTTCAGCTCAATAAACCCAAGTAATGGTGAGGTACTATGGCAAGGCTTAAGCGCAACGCCAGAGCAAGTTGACAACGCAATTAAAGCTGCACGTAACGCTCAGGTTAATTGGGCTGATATGCCGCTTGATGAACGCATTAGCATACTTGAAAATTTTGCCTCTTTGTTAAAAAAACACAGTGAAGAATTCGCCACCATTATTGCAAAAGAAACAGGCAAGCCCATTTGGGAAACACGCACTGAAGTGGGTGCTATGACGGGTAAAGTGGCTATTTCAGTTAGAGCCTACAACGAACGTACGGGCACCACTGAAAACCCCATGCCAGGTGCTAAAGCCTTCATTCGCCATAAACCTCATGGCGTTGTGGCAATATTTGGCCCGTACAACTTCCCAGGCCACTTACCTAATGGCCATATTGTACCAGCAATTTTAGCGGGTAATACGGTGGTGTTTAAGCCTTCTGAACTGACTCCTTATGTTGCACAATTTACACTTGAATTGTGGCTGAAAGCGGGCTTACCTGCTGGCGTAATTAATTTAGTTCAAGGTGAAGTCGAAACAGGTAAAGCACTTGCCAGTCATCAAGATATTGATGGGTTATTCTTCACCGGTAGCTCAAACACCGGGCATCTATTGCATAAGCAGTTTGCAGGCCATCCGGGGAAAATTCTTGCACTTGAAATGGGGGGGAATAACCCATTAATCGTCAAAGATGTTGCTGATGTAAATGCAGCTGTTCACGATATTATCCAGTCAGGTTTTATAACGTCGGGTCAACGATGTACTTGTGCACGCAGGCTATTCATTGAAAATGGATCAAATGGTGATGCTATTTTAGCTAAGCTTATTAGCGCAACGAAGGATATTGTTGTCGATGAAAGTTTTGCTGAGCCTCAACCATTTATGGGCGCAATGATCAGCGAGCAAGCTGCTTTAGGCATGGTTTCAGCACAACAAGCTTTAATTGATTTAGGTGCAAACTCATTAGTTGAATTAACACACTTGAAAGCAGGCACTGGATTTGTAAGCCCAGGTATTATTGATGTCACCGACATTAGCAATATACCTGACGAGGAGCACTTTGGCCCACTTATAAAAGTATATCGCTATGACGATTTTGATACTGCGATAGCACAAGCAAACAACACCTCATTTGGCTTATCTGCAGGCTTATTGAGCGATTCACACGCTGACTATCAACACTTTTTAAAACGTATTCGTGCCGGTATTGTTAACTGGAACAGACCTATCACTGGCGCTTCTAGTGCTGCGCCTTTTGGTGGTATAGGTGCAAGTGGTAACCACAGAGCAAGCGCATATTATGCAGCTGATTATTGCGCATACCCTGTTGCATCCGTGGAAGCTGAACACGTTAATTTACCTTCGACCCTTGCGCCGGGCTTAATCATCGAATAATTAGCAGACGCTATACTCAAAAAATTAAGGAATTATAATGCACACAAACGTAAATACATTATTTGAAAACTTATGGCAAAACTACTTAGCTGTTACTCCATCAGCCGTAAAAGTTCATGAGTTACTTGGCTCGACTCAAAAAGATGACATCCTAAATGATCACATTGCACTGCGCACTTTTAACCATGAAAAAATTGGCCTTGAAAAATTAGCAGCTCATTTTTTAGCGTTAGGATATAAAGAATGTGGCGAGTACCATTTTGAAGCTAAAAAACTTTATGCAAAACATTATGAGCATCCAGATACGACCCAACCAAAAGTGTTTATTTCTGAATTGCTAGTAGAAAAATGCTCACCAGAGCTACAGGCTATCGTGAGTGACATGGTTAACAGCATTGATGAAAGTGCTGTCACGGCAGAGAACTTCTTATATTCAGGTACACACTGGCAAGTAACCTCTGATACCTATAAAAAACTACTTGCAGAAAGTGAATACGCTGCATGGATGTCTGCCTGGGGTTACCGTGCAAACCATTTTACAGTTAGCATTAATGAACTTGCCCAGTTTGATAATATTGAAGCCGTAAATACAGCACTTAAAGATGCTGGATTTGCATTAAATACTTCTGGTGGCGAAGTAAAAGGCTCTCCTGAGGTATTACTTGAACAATCATCAACACTAGCCGATGACTTTGCAGTTCAGTTTAGTGACACAAAAATGAGTGTACCAAGCTGTTTTTATGAGTTTGCCCTTCGTTATAACAAACCAGATGGTGAGCTCTATACTGGTTTCGTTGCAGCCTCGGCAGATAAGATATTTGAAAGCACGAACGCACGTTAATACAGCACATAAATAGCGACATAAAAAAACCTCACTAATTTAGTGAGGTTTTTTATGCATAAATCAATTTTAAAACGTTGGGTTAAATAACAGTTATAAGAATAAAGGGATATCGTTATTTTCAAACACTTAAAAGATAACTCACCAATAGAACAGCCAAAACTCAGTCATGCCCCGTAAGCCTTAAATAGGGTGGCACTAATTTAGATAGTCTTTTTCATAAAAATCAGATGGTTGAGAGGTTAATCAATAATCATCAATCGATATATTATCAACTAACAGCAGATGCAGTTGTTCTCTCATACTAAGCTGCGTTGCAACACAAATAAAATTATAAACCAGCCCTTTATAATATCAGCAGCTAATAAGTCCCATGGCAGCACTTCTATTATATTTGCAAGTTCGGTTAATGGCGGCTCAACTGCATGAAACAGATCTTTAGTGTGACCTCATAGCTTTCAAGTAAGTCACAAAACACACCAGTATTTCTGTAATCGATTATAATTAAAACAGCAGTATTTTTTGTGCACATTTTGTTCATGTATTGCTAAATAGAGTTCAGTTGATAAAGTTTGCTGAAAATAGTGCGGTTCATATCTGAAAATGCTTTGCGCGATTCACTTGAAACAAAACCTAAATCACGTTGTGGGTAATATGCTTTATCAATTAATAGGGTTTACTGACATTTTTGCTTAAAAACTAGCCCTTGATATTTTTATCCCAATTGATCGCATCTAAAATACGAATGGGGTTTTGTAAAGCGATTAATCGATCAGAAAGCTCCCGTGTTTTCAAAAGTAACGCTTTTTCTATCATGCTCTAAACTCACAATTAAATGAACGTAAATCATAAAATAGGAATACATATTGTCAAAGAGAATCCTTAATATACTGCCTAATATTTGACATTGAAAATCAATAAAGTTAAGCCAACTAGTTTCATCGCACTAAATAGTTTTGTACCGTAATCAAAATAGATTAGTCAGGCAGTAATATTATTCTAAAAGCACTATGTTACTTTCTTGTATTGCATGTGTTGAAAATAAACGCTCATCCCCGCTTGAACTGACATCAATAATTTTATCTAAATGCGTCGGCACCGTAGCAAGATAGGTGAGTTTCTTATTTGATGAATTAAACTTCCATAACTCTTTTAATTGACCACCATTCTCATGATCACTATTCAATTGAAAAATTATGCCTTCTTCTATTGAAACGGATGCAACAACATGCTGATGGGGCAAAGGGTCTACAATAATTTTTTCTTTATTTTTTTCAACTTCAACAACTTTATTATCTTTAATTACAATGAGGTGCCCATTTTTAGATGAGTGAGCATAAAAGATATTACCACTGATTATTGGTGTTAATACCTGTGAGTTTAAATTGTAATTTGCAATATTTAACCCATCGTTAGACCTATAATCAACCAACAATGTACTCTCAGCGTCAAACCATTCATAAACATATGCAACATTATCAGGTTTAGCTATTATGGTTTGCACTGCACTATGTACATCAATAATAATTAATTGAGAGCTTGTATTCACAAGAACACGTTTTCCGTCACTGCTCCAAAGCGGTGGACTTTCGATAGCACTTTTTGATTTGTTTGCGAATAAAAGTTTTTTACCCTCCTCACTTTCTTGGAATATTTGCTGGTAACCTGCTTGCTCAGATATATATAAAATAGATTCATCGTTTGGTGAAAAACGTGCCCCGATATCAATCGAATTAGAATCACTGACTGTATGAGTTACATTATTTTCACCCTGAGATTGCAATATAACATCGACATCCACATTCGATAACGACAACGTTATCCTCCTTCCTTTAGCATCAAAAGTAGGGTTTTCGATATTATAAAAGTTTAACCATTTAATTTCATCTGACTCACCGTTCAAATTGAGTAGCTGTAACTTTTCAGAGTCTGTAAGGAGAAGGGATCCACCGTTAGGATGCCAACTAACCTCAGTATAAGTTGGTAATTTATCTTTTACTAAAGTGAGTGTCTTATTCTGCATTGACAGTATTTTAATCGAAGACATGAAATTTTCTGCATAACCTGTCAACGCCAAACTTTCCTTATCTGGTGACAAGCTCATGTCATGAGGGCTAAAATCATCAACCTGCTGCCAGAACATCTGGGAAATTGCTGTTTTTATATTTAGAGAATGTATCTGCGCTTTAATTCCCACTAAATCATCTTTTGGATGCAGTAAATAATACACTGTATTATCACTCCCCCATTGTATCGATCCCGCCAATGCATCGCTTTCAAAACGAGATATTATTTGTGCCGTTATTTGCTCTGCTGAAGAGATTGGAACTCTCAAATAACCAATTTCATAATGTGAATTTGTCTTGCATAAATAAGCTATATAACGCCCATCGCTTGACCATGTGAACGACAGCAGTTGCTGGCCTTTTGTATCCAGTTGGACCTCTTGCTTTGTGTCTAAATCCTTTAACCATAAATGCGTTCGAGATAACTCATCTTTGCGTAAAAATGCAATACTGTTTTCTGTTGGTGAAAACTTTGGCTGAGACTCTAGCATCCTGGTGGATGAAACAGGAATTAAACTGTTGAACTGCTTTTTCTCAGCACCAAAGTGAGCATTGTTAAACAAATTAAATGTTAAGGTGACAGCTGTGATAATAACTAGTAGCGTGAAAGTGATAGGTTTAAATTTATTACCTTGGTTTACATATCTAGATACACAAAAGCTTTTTTTAAACGCTTTAAAAGTAAGAGGGTTCTGGTTTATTTCATCTAAATAAGTAGGCCTTTCAACCTCAAGTTTAAGGCTGTAACCGCGTTTTGGATGAGTAACAATAATTGACTGTTTCTTTGCATCATCGCCCAGTGCTTTTCGAAGCTGAGCAATACTGCGCAAAACTGAACCTGAACTAAATACGCTGTTTGGCCATAAGGTATCAAACAGCTCCTGTTGGCTAACCACTTCACCTTGCTTCAATGCCAAATAGGCCAGCACATCCATTACTTTTGGCTCTACAAAAATAGACTGACCCGAAACTGTTAATTGATTGCGCTCAACATCAATTTGGTATTGACCTATTTGAAATTTTTTCAACACAACTCTACAACCTGTTACTAATTGATATTTAAAGTAATCATATTTAAATCATAAAAACATATTGTCGCCTACATGGATTAAGAAGCTTATATCAATTAGGGTTCAGCAAAGTTTTGCAACATGTTAGCAATTATGGTGATACACATAAACTGTTATATCTGTAAAACAAACACTTAGATTAAAACAATTATGGAAATCACAGCAATGAAGAAAATATACTCATTTAAGGCATTACTTTGTTTTATGACAGTTTTAACTGTTACTAACGCCAAAGCAATAGTTATACGCCATGATACCGATGATATTAAATATCAACAGCTTGCTAAACGCTATATAAACGCCATTACCTACAACGACGGATGTGTAGGCACAGTTATTGATCCATTGTGGGTGCTTACTGCTGCACATTGCTTATCACCTCAGCAGCAACGGCCTTTATTTGTTGTCCATCTAGGAAAGAATTACCCAGTTGAATTTACAAGTACCCACCCTGAATACGACCCTCAAACAAACAACTATGACATGGCACTGCTGCGTGTAAAGTGGCCAATAGAAAACGCTGAGCGAGCTTTACTTTATTCGCGACTTGACGAAATCGGTAAAAAAGTGACATTCGTAGGGAATGGTGATTTTGGAAATGGGCTTTCGGGCCTAATAAGTGATAAAGCCATCTTGCGAGCGGCCACTAACATGGTTACAGATACAAGTACGAGTCAAATTTCCTTCGTATTTGATCAGCCAGACAACGCCCTCGCGCTTGAAGGCATAAGTGGGCCTCATGATAGTGGTGGTCCTGCTTTTATCGAAGAACAAAGTAAATTATATATTGCAGGTGTCAGCTCATGGCAGAACAATAAAGGAAAAGAGGGAGTTTATGGGGTTGTTGAACACTATGCTCGGGTTTCAACCCAACGCCACTGGATCAACCATACTATTAAGAAAAATGAACCTTCTTTACCACTGAACCACCCCCTATTAACAGCCCTCCAAGCTAAGTCATTTGCTAACCTGAAAAAAATAGCAACAAACTCTGACTGGATACAATCCTCAGCCTTGATAAGAGAGTTGCTAATAGAACTGACCTTTAAATTATCAGCACAAGAGGCTAAAGAGGTACTCAAGCAAATTCCTGAACTTGCCAAGTTACAACTAAATAATATTAGCTTAACGAGTTACGCTATTGAGCAAGGCAATTGGGCCCTAGTCGACACACTAATAGAATACACATTAAACATAAATGAAAAAAATATATATGGTGAGTCTTATCTAACACAACTGCTTATGCTTTCCCCCCCAGAAGTGGATATAGAACCACTACTGAGTAAGCTACTAGAAAAAGGCCTGGATATTAATTTAAAAGATAACAGAGGAAATACCGCATTAGCGTTAGCAGTGTATTTAGGGCATAGAGATAAAAGCTGCACGCGGGTAAAATTATTGCTTAAAGGAGGTGCCAACCCTAACATTGCCGATATAAATGATTACTCACCCTTAATGTACATTGCAAGTGTTAGTAATGAAGAACTACTGTCACTTTTGATTCTACATGGAGCTAATGTGAAGACTAAAGATAACACCGGTAAAACAGCTTTAGATTATGCAAAAAATAATCAGCACATTATCAGAAAACTAACCAAACATTTTAATAAGGCAATCTATTAAGTAATTAAGGATAAATAGTTATTTTATTAATGAACTAATCTTGAGCAAATGGCTAGAAGCGAATAACAGAAAAATATAAACTTGAGTCAATGCCTAACTCATGGGATATTGTTTATTAAAACAAACGACCCCCTATTACCTGCGGCTTAATAGCCAGAGATAGCAGAGTTAAATTTACTCAATTTAGCTCACTGACTGATTGTAATTACTTAGAAGACTAACATCCACCTTAAATATAAGTCATGCCTTCAGTAAACTAATTCACCCTACTAGTCGTATTGAGCAGTGTATTTTTAAGGAGAGTAATGATGAAAAACGAAATTGAAGGTAAACAAGTTTTAGCTGTTTATGAGCAAATCATTCAACACGGCGAGAATACGCAAGAAGGTAAGCTTTACATGGGGTTAACTGCTTATTCTGATATTGATGGGTATACTATTTATCTTAAAGGCAGTGGCGTGCTATTGCGCTTTGGTTTTCATAACACATATCACCTAGATTATGAGCACGATAAACACAAAGATGACTTTCTCAAAAAGCTATCAAACATACTGGCAAATGTTTAGGAGGTAAAGTGCCTAGAGTACAGCGAAGACAACGTCCAACATCGCGCAGACATTCCCTTTTTATCAATCAAGTTGTTGATAACTTAAAAGCTGATCCTAGTAAGCTCAGCATTATTCGCAATAATCTTGATGAGTACAGGCAACAACAATTTTTAAAACGTGGTTTTTTATTAGCTATAGAACGGTTTGACTGGGTATTTGAAGCAAGTAATGATGTTAACCAGATTTGTGAACAAATATTGGCTGATGATTATATAGGCAATAGGTTAAGGCGCTACCCTCTTTTATTTAAAGGTGTGGTCAATTAAATACACATTCAACGTACCTAACAAGTAAGCCATCGTTTATAGGTGATACCTCAGTCTAAAAATGGTAAATTGCGGCAATTTTTATAATTTTGAGTAATTTGCTATGTCTAAAGCAGTTGACACTGCAAACTCAACGGAAACAAAAAAAGAATCGGGCTTATTTAACCGATTTTTATCTACTGTTGAGTTTTTGGGGAATATGTTGCCCCACCCTATCACTTTATTTGCGATGTTTTGTGTGGCGATCATCGTCTTCAGCGGTATAGCCGATTGGTTTGGGTTAAGCGCTATAGACCCTCGTCCGGTTGGTTCTGCAGGGCGCGATCCTGATGGAGTTATTGAGGTTGTAAGTTTATTAAGCGCCGAAGGCCTGCAGCGTATCGTCACAGGTTTAGTAACTAACTTTACAAGTTTTGCTCCACTGGGCACCGTACTCGTTGCATTACTTGGCGTGAGTGTTGCTGAACATTCAGGCCTTTTGTCTGCAGCAATGCGTGGCATGGTGATGGGCGCCTCTAAGCGATTAGTTACATTTATGGTGGTCTTTGCTGCGATATTGTCAAATACAGCATCTGAGCTTGGCTATGTTGTATTAATACCACTAGCCGCAATGATTTTCCATAGCCTAGGCCGCCACCCTCTTGCTGGCTTAGCTGCTGCGTTTGCTGGTGTATCGGGTGGTTACAGTGCAAACTTATTACTCGGAACTATCGATCCACTTCTTGCTGGTATTACCACTCCAGCCGCACAAATGATTGACCCTACATATCAAGTAGGCGCTGAGGCCAACTGGTATTTTATGATGATATCGGTATTGCTTATTGCGCTTTTAGGCACCTTTGTTACTGAAAAAATTGTCGAACCACGCCTAGGAAAATATAACCCTGATGACGCCAGCGCCGATTTAGCTGATAACAATATAGAAGGATTAACTGCATTAGAAAAAACAGGCTTGAAGTGGGCTGGGGTCTCTTTACTTTTAGTTTCTCTTTTATTGGCGTGGACTATCGTACCGGCTGATGGCATTTTACGTAACCCAGAGACGGGCCTTGTTGCGCACTCTCCGTTTTTAAAAGGCATTGTGGTCTTTATATTCGTTACGTTTGGTATCCCTGGTTTTGTTTATGGTCGTGTGGTCGGTACCATGAAGAACGATAAAGATGTCATTGATGCTATGAGTAAGAGCATGAGTTCAATGGGTATGTACATTGTGCTTGTATTCTTTGCTGCGCAGTTTGTTGCATTCTTCAAATGGACAAATCTAGGTACTATTTTGGCAATTAATGGCGCAGCGCTACTTCAAGCACTTAATTTGACTGGCCCTGAGGTGTTTGTATTGTTTATTTTCATGTGCGCGCTTGTCAACTTGAGCCTAGGCTCTTCCTCTGCTCAGTGGGCTGTTACCGCGCCTATATTTGTCCCAATGCTAATGTTGATCGGTTACGCGCCAGAAACAATTCAAGCGGCATACAGAATTGGAGACTCGGTAACAAACTTAATTACGCCTATGATGAGTTACTTTGGCCTCATCCTCGCTGTTGCAACTAAATATAAAAAGGACATGGGTATTGGTACACTTGTTGCCACAATGCTGCCTTATAGCATGTTCTTCTTTGTTGGTTGGGTTGTACTGTTTTATTTATGGGTCTTTGTTTTAGGGTTACCCGTTGGCCCTGGCTCCCCTATTTATTACACGCCTTAATACCAGTGAAAGAATACCAGCTTAGGCTGGTATTCTTTATTGTTTAAAACAATAAACCTATTACACTTACTTTATTCGAACCTTATTAATTTTAGTATGCCTTCGTATTTATTAATAACGCTATGTATATTTTCGCTGTTATCATCAAACACATTTGCAAACGCAAAAAAAGATCTTGAATCAGCCTTTGCAAGCTCTCTTATTTTAACTAACGGTGAAAGTATCTCGTTAGGGTATGGTAATTTTGATCCAAATATACTCATCGACCCGCATCAAAATAACCTAGATGTAGATGAAGCTTTAGCCTTAAGGCATCAGCTAACCTTATATAGCCTCCCTTTTGACTTTAATCTCAACGATCCAATCAGTGGCTATAAAAGTACCTTTCGTACTAAAGTGAATTATTTAGAGCAAAAGCACAATGTTGACATATTTGATAATGAGCAATCCGATCTGAGTGCAGAGAAAATGTTGAGTGTAAGTTTGGGTGCAAGTATTGAAAAGCCAATCAGTAGTAATTGGCTTTATAGAACACGTATTAATGCCCATTTAATGCATTACACGAATGATTACGTGTATAACAGTCGGCAAAGCAAGCAGCAACTAAAACCGATTACTGATGGAATTTACAGTAATATCAGTAGTCGTGCTCTTATTCTCAACCCCAGCGCCTCATTCGTTTATAAGCTCCCTAGAAACTGGGGTCATTACGAATACAAACTAAAATTTGAATACTATTATGGTTGGGCACTTTCACAACCTCAATCACTTAAATCTATCAATCCAGAAAGCTGGCAAATAAATAACGCTATAAAAGCAAATTTTAATATGTTTTCTTTTTTTGATTTAACACAGTCATTTTATGTTAAAGCACAACGAGTTGATTTAGGTGCTGATGCCATTGCACCGCTTGGTACGAATCATTTCTACGAATTTGGTTTTGGTTTTTTATGGGATGTATCCAATTGGACTGACTGGTTTGATGATGTTGGCGTTGGCGTGAACATACACAATGGCAGTGCGTTAAATGGTGGCACCATCGTGATTTATTTCAATGAAATTTAAAAAATAGCTAATTGTATTCATATTGTAAATAAGGGTTGTTACACTGTGCAGATAAATATTATTAATAAAATGGACTTTACTAATGAAAAATGTACTTTTTCTTTTATGCCTTTTTAGCTCAAACGCATTTGCTCTCGAGCTACAAAAGTACCCCATAGTGTTAGAATCGCCGCTTGGTGAACAAGTGACGATAGTCGAAAATGCCGATAAAACACAGGCTTTGGTCAAAGTTATTGGCGTAAACCACCCCATTGATGAAGTGGTGTTTTTAACTGTTCTACTCCCACATGGTAGTATTCAAGCGTATAAATACACCTACGATGGACAGCAGCGTGCGTTGGTTACCCGTGAGCAAGGTTACAGCTGTTGTAGTTATTCGTTATATTTACCAGATACCAATAAAGCTATCTATTTATCTGAATTAAAAGACAAACGTAATAAAGCGATCAGTGAAGACACATACGCTCAATACAAAATGCAATTAGAAAAAGGTGTTCAATCTAAGCTTGCATTATTTAATAGAGAACGAGCAATTGAAAACCTCGCATCGGCTTTAACTGATGCCGATAAAGAACTAGCTTCGCACTGTGGCCAAAATATTAAAACGAAGGTTAACTGGCATGGGTTGGATAATAGTACCTTGCAAACCTATGCTGTAGGCGCCTATTGTGCTCAGGTGGCAAATGTATTAGTAAAACAATGTCAAAACTCTGCATTATTTAAAGCAAAAATAAAACCATTCAAATCTGTTGATTGTACCTTTAGCGACGAGCTGAAACTTCGTCACACTCAAAATACAATTAACTTCAAAACAGCCCCAAAAGAGCCAAATCAGATTCAGTTTGTGGAGGCTTACTTTAGGAATTTATAAGAACTTGAATTAATAAAAACGAGCCTAAAGGGCTCGTTTTTATTTGCTTTATTTATAACTAACCTAAACTCTGGAGACTAATAAATATATTTGTGATTTAATATCAATACATTAGTACATCTCTTAACCAGAGTTCAGGTTAACTAAAGCTGCCATGCATAGCTTAACTTTGTAAAGAATGTGCGTTGGTCTCTTTCTAGATTTTTTAACCCATCATTTTGGAAACCTTTATCAGAATAGCCGAGGAAAAATAAGGTCTGCGCATTAATCTTATACGAATACACAAGTTGGCTTCCATACTCTTTATTTAATTGGCTTACGCCATAGTAATACGCATCTTGGTTTCTATCTATATCTTCAAACTGTAAAATCAGTTTGAGCATAGAGCGCATATTAAATTTATAATATACCCGCAGATCAGTTAAGTTTGCAGTAAATACATTCTCACCCTGAGGATTATCTAGGCGATTATAGCTATGTTCAACTTGCACCTGCCAGTGGTCATTTATATCCCACGTCATTTCAGGCTCAATAATAAATTGATCACCTAATTGCTCGTTTGTGTAATCAATTTTACTACCGAATTCACTGTATAAGTTAAGCGTTATGTCTTTAGTTGGTTTAAACCCGCCCCAAATATAGCCAATGTTTTGGTTATATAAATTATCATAGTAATTTTCTTTACGGTGGATAAAGCCAAACTCTAAGAATGATTGCATTTGACCTTTTAAGTAAATATACCCTTCATATTCTTCTTCTAGTAAAGTGCCGTCTTGCGCCCACGTTTTATCCCAATCTAAGTTATATGAGTATTCCGTCACTAGATTATTCGCATCCAAGTACCATGATTGCCCACCACCTACTAATGCTTTCTTATAATCAACTTTTGCTTGATAGCCTAAATCAGTGCGGTAGTCTTCGCCAATATCTTCATAACTTGCAAATAATTTATAATCACGCTTCTCACGGGTAAACTCTACTTTATACGCTTGATCAGACTGCTCGTCTTCTAATCCATAGAAATCAACAAGGTATTTCGAGTTTTGGCTGTCAGAGCTGGCTATTTGATAAAGTATGCTGTCGGTTTGATTAAACCAATAACTACCATCAAGCGAAACCACACTATTTTTATAATTATCAGCTTCACGATGCGTTGTTGTAAAACCTATTGTGCCTTTATCACCTATATCATATTGATAACGACCTACGGCGGATTTTGATTTTTCCGCTAAATTTGCAAAGCCAGAGCCCTGATTAGTAGGTAATAAAATACTGGTATTTTCATCATCCGCATACATAAATGCATAACTATGAGCTTCTGACTTACCCGTTATTTTTGCTCCGATTTTAGGCTGTGCAATAGTACGGGTATAAATTAGCTCGAATAAACTACTTTTAAAATATGACGCACCATCAAGAAAAAATGGACGTTTTTCGGCATAATAGATTGAATAAGAGGTATTGACATCAAGCTCTAAACTATCAGCTTCTACTTGTGAAAAGTCAGGATTAATTGTTGCATTGATAACGGCGTCTTGGCTGATACCCCATCTTAAATCTAATCCAGCTTCGGTATCAATATCACCATTATTCCAATCCCCAGGTACAGTGTCTTTCACATCATGTCTAAGAGCTGTAACTGTTGGTGTTAATTGGATATTTTTGCTCGGCTCCATGGCCTTAAAACCGGTGATTTTGTCAAACTGACAAAAACTGCATTTAACATCGCGATCAAACCCCACATTCGATAACTGGTAAAGCACCTCTCGTGGGTAGTTTCTCCATAGCGCGATGCTCCAAGTCATATCAGCTTTGTTTGTTGGGAATCTCAATGCTGTAAAAGGAATACGCATTTCAACTACATAGCCCTCATCGGTTACTTGCCCTGCACTATCCCAAATCGCATTCCAAGATGGGTCTTCACTCCAGCCATCGGTGTCCGTCATGCGCATATCTCCCTGCGCACCTAATGGGTTAACATAAAACTCATACCCTGTTCTTTCATCATTGAAGGTATCTATCATTAAGGCAACATTATCATCTGCCCATAGCGTATCTCGATCACGTAATGCTGCTCTTATATTTTCTGGGTTTTCGTCATAAGCCATAAACGCAACATATAAATATTGTCCATCCTCATATAAATACGCATCAGTTTTAACTGGGGGAACCCCTTTTTCGTTCGGTTCGTTTTGATAAATTAATGGGATCAAAGTGGCATTTTGCCAATGTGGCTCATCAAGTTCACCATCTAGATCTATCGACTGTTCAATGTGGGCTAAAGTGAAGTGCTGTTTCTGGGCTATTGAATCCGCGCTAAAAATCAACACGCAGATGATCAGAAGAGTTTTTATTATTTGATTATAGTACTGCATAAACATCCATTTAGATTCGATTACTCAGAATAAGTAACTTTACGCGTGGATTGTAATTGAGCGAGGTACATTTGTTAACATTTTTATGAGTAAAATGTTAAATATAATAATAAATTCGCAGATGTATTTTAAAAAGTCTATGTTTCAATAAGTTTAAGCTTGTTTTGGACACCGTTCCAATCGTCAGCATCACTCGGAGCTGATTTCACCTCAGTAATACGTGGCCAAATAAGGGCAAGCTCAGCATTTAACTCAGTAAATTCTTTTTGCTCTTTCGGTAGTTCATCTTCCTGATATATTGCCTCTGCTGGGCATTCAGGTACACATAAACCACAATCAATACAATCGATTGGGCTTATAGCCAGAAAGTTAGGGCCTTCATAAAAAGCATCAGCGGGACACACAGCCACACAGTCAGTGTATTTACACTTTATACAATTTTCTGTGACTACAAATGCCATAATCAGTGTGCTCAAGGTTAATAAAATATAAGCGCAAGATCATACCCAACCACAGCAAAAATACAATAAATAATCACTGCCATCAGCGCTTAAATTAACGTAAAATACCCGAATATTGTGAGCATAGCTGAAGAGTTATTGCTAAGACACCTAACAGAGATTAAATATGATACGTTTAACCGAAATAAAGCTACCGCTTGATCATGACGAAAATGCCCTACAACAAGCAATTTTAACCAAACTAGGCATAGAAAAGGCGCAGTTAAATAGCTTTAATGTATTTAAACGTGGTTATGATGCAAGAAAAAAAACCGCTATTTTACTTATATACACACTTGATGTTGATGTTGAAAATGAAGCTGCACTACTTGAAAAATTCAGCAAAGACCAACATGTAAAACCAGCCCCTGATACACGCTACAAATTTGTTGCTCAAGCGCCTGCAAATTTGAACCAAAGACCTGTGGTCATTGGTTTTGGCCCATGTGGTTTATTCGCTGGATTAGTACTAGCACAAATGGGCTTTAAACCCATCATTTTAGAGCGAGGCAAGGAAGTACGTGAGCGAACAAAAGACACGTTTGGTTTTTGGCGTAAACGTACCTTAAACACAGAATCAAATGTTCAATTTGGTGAAGGTGGTGCAGGTACCTTCTCTGATGGTAAATTATACAGCCAAGTTAAAGACCCTAAGCATTATGGTCGTAAGGTTATTACTGAGTTTGTTGAAGCAGGTGCACCTGAAGAAATCATGTATGTCAGTAAACCCCATATCGGAACCTTTAAATTAGTTACCATGATTGAAAAAATGCGTGCCCGGATTGAAGAGCTTGGCGGTGAGATACGTTTTAGCACTCGCGTTGACGATATCTTACTCGATGAAGGCCAAGTTAAAGGTTTAAAACTCTCTTCGGGTGAACAAATTGACACCCAGCATGTTGTACTTGCTGTGGGACACAGTGCGCGTGATACATTTAAGATGGTCCATGACAAAGGTATTTATGTTGAAGCCAAGCCTTTTTCTGTCGGTTTTAGAATCGAACATAAGCAGTCAATGATTGACGAATGCCGTTTTGGTGACAATGCCGGAAACCCAATCCTAGGCGCAGCTGATTATAAACTTGTTCATCACTGTGATAATGGACGCACTGTTTATAGTTTTTGTATGTGCCCAGGTGGTACTGTGGTTGCTGCAACCTCAGAAGAAGGTCGCGTTGTAACCAATGGTATGAGTCAATACTCGCGTAATGAACGAAATGCAAACAGCGCAATTGTTGTTGGAATTTCGCCTGAAAAAGATTTCCCAGGTCATCCACTTGCAGGCATAGATTTGCAGCGTAAATTAGAAGAGCAAGCTTATGAACTTGGCGGAAGTAACTACGATGCACCAGCGCAGTTAATTGGCGATTTCTTAAAAGGGAAAGACTCTAGTGATTTAGGTGATGTAAAACCATCTTATACTCCCGGTATTAAACTGACTGATTTAGGAAACGTTTTGCCTAAATTTGCCATTGAAGCAATTAGAGAAGCTATCCCCGCGTTTAATAAACAAATTCGTGGGTTTTCTACTAATAATGGTCTGTTAACCGGTGTTGAAACACGAACCTCTTCACCTATTTGTATCAAGCGCGATAAAACGATGCAGAGTATTAATACCCAAGGTTTGTATCCTGCTGGTGAAGGTGCAGGTTATGCGGGTGGTATTCTATCGGCGGGCATTGATGGCATCAAAGCAGCCGAGGCACTTGCATTATCGATGCTTGAAAAGCAGAGCTAAACTAACCCCCATAGCCTTGAGTCAATTTAGAGCAATAAAAAAGC
>NZ_PDUS01000043.1 GCF_002723455.1 Pseudoalteromonas sp. 3D05
CTTTAATTGAGCAAATAAAACAGTGCTATTAAGTTTACTTTCTTGGGCTAAAAACTTACTATTTTCTATTACCACCTGTACATCGTTCATTAAGCGAGCGGTTATCACTGTTAAACCTAAATTACACGCATGAAAACAACTGCATGATTGCAGTTTTAATTCTTTATCGAAGACTTTTAAACTTTATGCCAGTAGCTTTTCGCTGTTGCTAACGTTGCTACGCCGTTTTCTGTTCATGTGTTCACAGTAACTCTCTTGTGAGGTCGTCCTACCTACTGCGCCATGAAATACGCGCGTAAATTGCGTGGTCAGTTTTAACCAGTTTTCTGAGGATATATTCACTCTTTCTAGTAAAGGTAAATGTGTGCTTTCAATATACCCGCGTTTGCCTTCTCGTATACAACGCCCTGTTAACTCAACTAGTTCAAGGCAGGGTTTAAGTTCAAACGGTAACCCTTTTGGCATGATTTGACGTGACATGCCTGCAAAGCGTAATAGTTGTTTTGGTTGCTTAGCATCGGCTGCGCTTTCTAATCGTTTTTGAGCACTCGTATGTGATGACTCTTCTGGCGTGTTTGCTATTTTGGCCCTGATAGGATTTAAATCAACGTATGCCATACAGGCTGCCAATGCTGCTTCATCAAGTAGCGCTTGTGACTGCTTTTTATTTTAAGGAAAGGCCCTTCCCACAAAATTGTAAGGAACAACTTTGAATGCCTTAGGCGGCCCGAAGGGTGAGCGCCATGGATGGCAGCGAGTAAAACCTGCCTGTGCAGTTATCTTCTTTATTCGCTTTACGCGCTATATCTTCATTTAGCAACCGCATAAACCAGCTAGTACTTGATAAGCGTTCGCGGTACTGTTTGACCGTTTGATTAAAAAAGATTTGTTCAGTTTTACTTAGCTTCCCACCTCGTAAGTATCTTTGCGTAAGTACGGTGCCTTTACACAGCTTGTGCCAGTGAATAACAATCGCTTTATCATTTAGCCGCTCCGCTTTTTTATCATCAACATACAGCACTAAATGAGTGTGGTTACTCATGACTGCATAAGCACACACATCAATACAAAATACCTTGCCTAACTCTAACAGTTTATCTTCAACCCAACCTCTACGGTGCTCGTATGATTGGCCTGTAAAATGGTCTGCGCCACATAAAAATGCACGCCGAACGCAACGTGAAATACAGTGATAGTATTTTGTATCTGTCAAACTTATTTGACGTTTTCTTGCAGTAGCCA
>NZ_PDUS01000046.1 GCF_002723455.1 Pseudoalteromonas sp. 3D05
TTTTTCTATTATCACTCGCTCATCGTTCATTAAGCGAGCGTTTATCACTGTTAAACCTAAATTACACGCATGAAAACAACTGCATGATTGCAGTTTTAATTCTTTATCGAAGACTTTTAAACTTTATGCCAGTAGCTTTTCGCTATTGCTGACATTGCTACGCCTTTTTCTGTTCAAGTGTTCACAGTAACTCTCTTGTGAGGTCGTCCTACCTACTGCGCCATGAAATACGCGCGTAAATTGCGTGGTCAGTTTTAACCAGTTTTCTGGGGATATATTCACTCTTTCTAGTAAAGGTAAATGTGTGCTTTCAATATACCCGCGTTTACCTTCTCGTATACAACGTCCTGTTAACTCAACCAGTTCAAGGTAGGATTTAAGTTCAAATGGTAATCCTTTTGGCATGATTTGACGTGGGATGCCTGCAAAACGTAATAGTTGTTTTGGTTGTTTGGCATCGGCTGCGCTTTCTAATCGTTTTTGAACACTCGTATGTGATGACTCTTCTGCCGTGTTTGCCATTTTTGCCCTGATAGGATTTAAATCAACGTATGCCATACAAGCTGCCAATGCTGCTTCATCAAGAAGCGCTTGTGATTTAAAACGGCCCTCCCAAAACCTGCCTGTGCAGTTATCTTCTTTATTCGCTTTACGCGCTATATCTTCATTTAGCAACCGCATAAACCAGCTAATACTTGATAAGCGTTCGCGATACTGTTTGACCGTTTGATTAAAAAAGATTTGTTCAGTTTTACTTAACTTCCCACCTTGTAAGTATCTTTGCGTAAGTACGGTGCCTTTACACAGCTTGTGCCAGCGAATAACAATCGCTTTATCATTTAGCCGCTCCGCTTTTTTATCATCAACATACAGCACTAAATGAGTGTGGTTACTCATGACTGCATAAGCACATACATCAATGCAAAATACCTTGGCTAATCCAAGCAGCTTATCTTCAACCCAGCCTCTGCGATGCTCGTATGATTGGCCTGTAAAATGGTCTTCGCCACATAAAAATGCACGCCGAACGCAACGTGAAATACAGTGATAGTATTTTGTATCTGTCAAACTTATTTGACGTTTTCTTGCAGTAGCCA
>NZ_PDUS01000003.1:0-209865 GCF_002723455.1 Pseudoalteromonas sp. 3D05
CTTAAAGAGCATACGCCTACGGCGGCCGAGGAAGTCTTTGTTAGTGATATTACATACGTAAAGTCAGCGCAAGGTGTGCATTACTTGTCGTTAGTCACTGATGCGTATAGCCGAAAAATAATGGGTTATGAGCTGAGTGATGAAATGAAAGCAGCCGATGTAGTCAAAGCATTAGAGATGACGATTAAACAGCGCGTATATAAACGTGATGCGATTCATCATTCAGACCGAGGGCTACAGTATTGCTCTGAAGTGTATCAACATGCGCTATTAAAAGAGGGAATTAAGCCATCGATGACAGATGGATATGATTGTTATCAAAACGCCTTAGCGGAGCGGATTAACGGAATCTTAAAACAAGAATTCTTACTCTATACATGTCGCAATATACAAGAGTTAAAACGACTCGTTGAAGAGTCAATATTCATATACAATGAAATACGACCGCATTTGAGTTTGGGAATGGAAACACCAAATCAAGTGCATAAAAAAGACCTGGCGCTTTCGCACCAAGTCTCTCATTAAAACCGTCAACCTATTTCAGGACGGGACAGGTCTAATAAGTTTACGCTTTTATATCTAACTTTCCTTGAAAATCTTGCCAGCCAGGTGGAAACTTGCCTCTTAGAACGTATGAAAAAGCAATCAGTTCTGCAATAACATAATAAAGCTCTTTCGGGATCTCCTCACCCAGCTCTAAATGAGAAAGGGTTTTAGCGAGTGATTTGTCCTGATGTATCAAAATCCCTTTTTTTTCAGCGGCGGCAATTATTTCTTCAGCTAGTTCGCCAAACCCTTTACTACTAACGGTCGGCGCTTTACCGGCTTCATATAATAATCCAATTGCTGATTTTTGCTCGATATCACTCATATTCAGACCTTAATATTAATAATGGCATGAGATTGGTAAAATGCTTGGTGTTTTGCAGCACCCTGACTTAAATTAAGTTCTCCTACCTGTAACCCATGTGCAGATAGTTTGTGGCGTAAGCTTTCAAGATGAGGGTGCGCTATCGCTGTTACCTCTTGACTGGATGCAAGCAATTTACAATCCAGTGCTTTATCCATTAACTCGGCAGTTATTTGCAACTGACCAAGCTCTGCATAATCAAAATTTAATCGTACAAACCATACATCTTTACCTTCAGGCTTTTCATTGCTCGGTTTTTTATATTTTCCGAGTGATATTTCAGTTTGTGAGGCCTCAGGTGGCAACCTCATTGGTAAGAAAAATTGTACAAAAGCATTACTATCTGTTTGTTGATTAACGGGCGTGCTGGTTACTTGACTCACTGTTGTTTTTATTTGACTCAATTCGCTGGCCAGTGCTTGGCTGCTTGCTTGGAGCAGTTGCTCCTGAAGCTTTTCACTATTAACGGCTTTAAAACTAGGTACTAATACTTGCAAAAGAGCATCAAGTGAAGTTTGGCCATTGAAATTACCAATACTTGATGTGTTAAGAATAGGGCCGGCCAAAATAGCAACACTCAAATTTTCAACAGCTTGACTGAAACTATTTTGATATGCAGGCGCAGAAAGGCTGTTAGGCGATATAATGCTTAATACTTCACGCTGAACGGTCTGAGGTTGAATAGTTTGACTGCTAATCATTCGGTTAAAAGCTTGATTAACTAACCGATTAAGGTCTGCATTTTCAGAAATTTTAGGCTGTGCAAGTTGTTCTATTTTTTGGGTTAAAGATGTCCTGTCTAAAGGTAGTTTACTCTCATTTATTAAAGCATTTTCCGGTTTGTAAACATCTTTTGGAATGTTTAGTAAGGGCGCAAGTAGTTTTGCCTCAATAGGTTGGCTTACTTGACTGCTAACAATCGGTGCACTCAAGGGGGCTTTTATGCTAGAAAAATTAATTGGTTTGGTATCTAGCCCCGGTGGATTGGTATTATTAAGCTGTTGAGCTTTGTTATGGCTAGCTTCTAATATCGCTTCGGCAGTATCAAAGTTTGCAGGCACTGTAAATGACGCAGCTTTAGGTGAAGCGGTGTTCGGGGTAGATTGTTGCTGCATTTTTGTAGCCAGTTGAATGACATCAAGCTTTATTTCTTTTGTACTTTTACTTAAGTCAGATGCTAAGTTTTTAGCTTCGGCTGACAATACAGGAGGTGTTAGGTTTTTATTCTTTTCAACTTTTACAGTGGGACTTTTATCTACAAAAGATTGGGAAGAAGCGACTGTGTCGGTATTTTTGCTTATTATTTTTACTTTTTTTGTTAACCCAGTATCTACCGCTATTTCAGTCTGCTTAGCAATTTTCGCTGGCTGGCCAATTTGCGTTGAAGTTGCCTGTGTTGATGTTGTTTTATTCTGTGTATTCGTTTGATTTTGTTGTTGATTGAGTAAAAGGCCATGCTCTGCTGCGTGGCGGTTCAATGGCAATGTAGTCAGCGCGCTTAAACCTGCTTTTATTTGTTGAAAAAACTGTACTAAAGGTGGCGAGGTATGAAAATGCTTTGGTAGTGCAGTACCACTACTGATATCAGCTTTAAAGGGCGAAGGATGTGAGTTTGCAAGTGCCGCTAAGTTTATACGCATAAGTGATTGTGGAATTAGACTCTGTATTGGTTGCGAAGTTTGAACAGTATTTACAGTTTTACTTATTGATTTTGTGTTTTGAACTGCGCTATTTATAAGGGGGTCTGATTTGCTAAAAGGTTTTTGTTCAAAATAACGTACAGCATCATATATACGTGTTTTAAAGTCCGAAAAACTGCTTTGGATCCAAGATTTTATTGGGCTACTAGCATTAAGTAGAGGACTAACAATTGGCTGTTGGGACGTGTGTGGTTGCGCGCTTAGTTTTGCCGACTGTGCCTTAAGTAAGCTATTAAATGTATTAGTTAATGAGTTTTTCAACGTTACTATAACCTGTGGGTTATTAGTTTTTAGCTGCAGCTTATCATTTACCGCTGTTATTTTTACAGCCTGTAAAGTTGAATTCAATTGTTGTATTTGTTCAGTTTTAACGGGTGCGTTAAATGCGCTTTTTTGCTGCGGTATAATCAATTCCACAGCATTATTAATGGCTTTTATTTGTCCGTTAGGCGTTAACTTTGCAAGCCAAGTCGCTAATTTGTTTTGGCTAATAGATTGTTGATGTAAGTTGTCAGCAAATCTATTTAAAACTGTGAGCTTAGTACCTTTATGGTCGCTATTGATGATTGCTTGAATCGGTTGTTCACCTTGTAAAACGCTTGCTACTTCTTTATTTATTGGCAAACTTGCGTTTAATTGTGGGAGCTGTAATTTTGCAGTTGGATGTGTAACAACGGTAGTGGTTAATGGTTTATTGACTAATTGACTGCCGGAACTAATAAAATTCAGTAAATCCTGTAGATGCTTAACTTGATTAAGCGCCAAGGATATTTGTGTTGGTAAAATAGTGAGTTGTTTACCATCAGCACTTAATTGAACCTCAGCAGAAGGTATTTTTTGTGCATTTGCTGGAGATTGCGTTGTTACTAGCCGCAAGGTTTGCCAGTGATCATTTATCATTATATCCATTTGCAACGAACCTTTAGCGAACACGATGTTTTTAGCGTTTAATGTTTGCCCATTTAAGTCAATGTTTTGCTGAGCAGCATCGGTTGTTGACTGTTTTACAGTCAATGAGTTAGCTAAAGATATTTGCGTTGGTTCATTCATTATTTTAAATCAATTTTTCACTAATCGGTTTCATTGCGTTATTCGTATTACCCTATCATTATGGTAGACTAACGCCTAATTTTGGGTATAGAGAATCGTCATCTTGCTACACATTAAGTCCGTTACTTGCATCAAACAAGACCGCTGCTTGTTTGAGGATCTTAATTTCAGTTTGAAATCGGGACAAATTATGCAGCTAGCTGGCCCAAATGGGGCTGGTAAAACATCATTATTGCGCATTATTGCGGGTTTTGCTTCCCCAGATGAAGGTGATATTTTTTGGCGAGAAAACTCTATAACAAAAAGCTATGATGAGTTTGCCCGTGAGTTATTATTTATAGGCCACAAAACAGGTGTAAACGCTCAGCTCACGGCTTTAGAAAATGTACGCTTTTGGTTACAGATACAAGGTTATAACAATGAGCAAGACTTGTATCCGTTACTAGCAAATATTGGCTTAGTGGGGCTAGAAGATGTGCCTGTGCGAACATTGTCTGCTGGCCAGCAACGTCGTGTCGCACTGCTTAGACTCTGGCTAAACGATGCAAAATTGTGGATTCTTGATGAACCCTTTACTGCGCTGGATAAATCTGGAGTTGCGTTTTTACAAGATAGGTTTACCAGTCATTTGGAAAATGGCGGGGCTATTTTATTAACCACCCACCAAGATTTAACTACTCACTTTAATGATTTACAAACGGTTACTTTGGAGTACCGTCACTGATGTTACGTAAACATTCTTACTTACAATTATTTACAGCTGTTTGTAAAAAAGATCTACAACTGGCATTCCGTCAGCGTGCAGAAATAGTGAATCCGTTATTATTCTTTTTAATTGTGATCACATTATTTCCATTAGCAATAGGTCCAGAACCAGGACTACTAGCTCGAATGGCGCCGGGTATAATTTGGGTTGCCGCATTATTATCAACCATGCTTGGGTTAGATAAAATTTTCCGTGATGACTTTCATGATGGCAGTTTAGAGCAGTTAATAGCGTCGTCATATCCTTTGCCTTTAACAGTTTTGGCTAAGGTATGCGCGCACTGGGTTATCACTGGATTGCCCTTAGTATTAATGACCCCTTTATTTGCGCTGTTGTTAAATTTAGACAGCCAATCATTGGTTGCAACCGTATTTACTCTTTTATTGGGTACGCCCTTATTAAGTTTTATTGGTGCTATTGGTGCCGGTCTTACTGTGGGCTTACAAAAAGGCGGCATCTTAATGAGCTTACTTGTTTTGCCTTTGTATATCCCAGTTTTAATTTTTGCAACGTCCGCTATAGATACCAGTTCAATGTCACTGGATTATAGCGGGCAGCTTGCCATCCTTGGTGCGATGCTCGTCGTCGCTGTTATGAGCGCACCAATCGCCATATCGTCAGCATTAAAAGTGAGTGTAAGTTAATATGTGGAAGTGGTTACATCCCTACGCTAAAGCAGATCGTGCATATCAATTATGCAATACGTTACTGCCCTATTTTGCCGTTATTACGGTTGTGTGCATGGTTGTTGGTTGGGTTTGGGGGTTGGCATATGCGCCAGCAGACTACCAGCAAAAAGACAGCTATCGCATTATTTTTATTCATGTTCCCTCAGCTATTTTATCTATGGGCGCCTATTCATCAATGGCCATAGCGGCAATTGTTGCTTTGGTTTGGCAGTTAAGAAATGCTGAACTTGCTGTTATTGCGATTGCACCTGTGGGTGCATGTGCCACTGCAATTGCGTTGATCACAGGTGCAGCATGGGGTAAACCTATGTGGGGTGCTTGGTGGGTATGGGACGCTCGTTTAACTTCTGAATTGATTTTACTATTTTTATACCTAGGTGTGTTGTCTTTATATCATGCCTTTGAAGATAAGAAAGCCGCTGGTCGAGCGGCCTCTATTCTTGCTATTGTTGGAGTGATTAATCTACCAATCATTCATTTCTCTGTTGAGTGGTGGAACACCTTGCATCAAGGCGCATCTATCACAAAGTTTAATACCGAAGCGATTGACCCAAGTATGTTTTGGCCATTAATGGTCAATATCGTTGCTTTCGCAGCATTTGTTGGCACAGTGACATTAATTCGCCTTAAAAATGAAATTTTACAACGTGAAAAGCATCGTCCTTGGGTTCGTCAGTTGATTAAAAGGGGTTAGTTATGCAGTTTGATTCTTTTTCTGATTTTATAGCCATGGGTGGGTATGGCTTTTACGTTTGGTTATCTTTTGGAACATGCGCACTTATTCTACTCGGCATTTTATTGAGTTCATTAAATGATACCAAACGTATTTTGGCATCTGTTAAGCAACAAGCTGACCGCGAACAGCGAATTAAGCAAGCCAAACAGGAGCAAAAATCATGAACCCAAGACGTAAAAAACGCCTGCTTGCTGTTACCTCCGTCATATTTGGACTAGGTGCAGTAGTGGGCTTAGTTTTGTATGCTCTGCAAGAAAATATCAATTTATTCTACACGCCAAGCGAGCTTATTGAAGGTAAAGGGCCAAACCTTGAGAAGCCTTTCATCGGCCAGAAACTGCGCATTGGTGGGATGGTTGTACCTGGGTCTGTTGTGCGTGACGAAAGCAGTTTAGAAGTAAGCTTTAAGCTAATAGACACAGGGCCTATTGTGACTATTCGTTACCAAGGTATTTTGCCTGATTTATTTCGTGAAGGGCAGGGGATTGTTGCACAAGGCGTGCTGATAGAGCCTGATGTAATTGAGGCGTTTGAGGTTTTAGCTAAGCATGATGAAGAGTATATGCCAGCTGAAGTAGCAGAGGCTGTAAAAGGAATTAAGCACGAAAAACCTAAATATAACTTAGATAGTGGCAATTAATATGATTCCTGAGATTGGTTATTTTTCATTAACACTGGCCATGGTGCTAAGTGTTTTATTGTGTATTTTTCCTTTGTGGGGCGCGCATACAGGGAACTTGCGTTTAATGCGCGCTGCACCTTCTTTGGCCGTTGGGCAATTTGCTTTTGTTTTAATTTCGTTTGCTGCACTAATTTATGCCAGTTTAACAGATGACTTTACCGTAGCGTACGTGGCCTATCATTCAAGCAGTACGTTACCTTGGTATTATAAAATTACCTCAACATGGGGTGGGCACGAAGGCGCTATTTTATTATGGCTTGTTATGCAAGCAGGTTGGACTGCTGTTGTAGCAATGCGCTCGCAGTCTTTACCTTGGATATTAAGAGCTCGCGTATTGGGTGTGCTCGGTTTTTTAGGTGTTGGCTTTATGCTCTACACACTGTTGATGTCGAGCCCGTTTGAACTCTTATTACCTTACTACCCCGTTGAAGGGCGAGATTTAAACCCATTATTGCAAGACCCTGGCATGATTATTCATCCACCATTACTGTATATGGGGTATGTTGGTTTATCTGTTTCTTTTTCATTTGCTATTGCAGCTCTACTTACCGGTAAACTTGATAACACGTGGGCAAAATGGTCACGTCCGTGGACAATGACTGCATGGGGGTTTTTAACCCTTGGTATCACTATTGGTAGTTGGTGGGCTTACGCTGAACTCGGCTGGGGCGGCTGGTGGTTTTGGGATCCAGTTGAAAACGCATCTCTTATGCCATGGTTAGTTGCGACAGCCTTATTGCATTCATTGTCAGTGACAGAAAAACGCGGTGTATTTAAATCATGGACCGTATTATTGGCAATAGCTGCCTTCTCATTTAGTTTGCTTGGCACTTTTATTGTACGTTCCGGCATTATTGTTTCTGTACATGCATTTGCTACAGACCCTGATCGTGGTTTATTTATTCTTGCATTCTTAGCGATTGTAGTTGGCGGAGGTCTGACTCTTTATGCATTACGAGTCTCAGAAGTGAAAAGTGAAGGGCGTTATAAACTTGTCTCTCGAGAAGTCGCACTTTGGTTAAACAATATATTCTTAGTTGTTGCAACGCTCATTGTTTTACTGGGTACATTATTACCTATGGTTCACAAAGAGATGGGTTTAGGCAGTATCTCAATTGGCGAACCGTTTTTTAACAAAATGTTTGCGATTTTACTTGTCCCATTTGCGATTTTAATGGGGATAGGGCCTTTACTTCGTTGGAAACAAAACAAGTGGGCATTTTTACAGAATAAACTTTTACTGTGCGCGCTTGCAAGTATCGCGGTCACTTCTACTTGGCTGTTTTTAGGGTACGATGTTGTAGCCCCCCTAACCTTGTTAGCAACCACCTTAGCTGTGTGGATTGTTTTTACAACTGTGCTTGATATTGTTGATAAAACGCGAGTTCATGGCAGCCTAAAAAATGGTTTAAAACGTTTAAGTGTAAGTTACTGGGCAATGGTACTAGGCCATATCGGTATTGCTTTTGTAATTGCTGGCGTGACTTTAACCTCGGCGTATTCGGTAGAGCGTGATGTGTCAATGAAGCCGTTAGAGGTTGTTTCGCTTAATCAATATGACTATCGATTTGAAGGTGTTAAAGACATCCGCGGACCAAATTACAGCGGCCATGCAGGTGTTGTATCTGTACTTAAAGACGGTGATAAAGTGGCAAGGCTATATGCTGAAAAGCGTCAATATGACATTGGTATGCAATTTATGACAGAGGCGGCGATAGATGCTGGCTTTACTCGTGATTTATACCTTGCTTTAGGCGAGCAGCTAAGTAACGGTGGTTGGTCTTTACGCATTTATCATAAGCCTTATGTTCGCTGGATGTGGCTAGGTGGCATACTTATTTCATTAGCAGGCTTTATGATTTTAGGTGACAAACGCTACCGTAGCAGCAAAAAACGTGATTCAAAAAGCCAGCAGGAGGCCTTATGAACCGTAAATTTTTAGCATTGTTACCGTTATTAGCGTTTGTACTAATTTGTGTTTTTTTGTACCAAGGGCTCTTTGCAAACCCTCGAGAATTACAAACAGGACGAATTGGCCAGGCAATGCCTAGCTTTAACTTACCTGATCTAATGCAAGACGATAAGCGTTGGCAGCAAACAGATCTTGAAGGTGAAGTCTATTTACTCAATGTGTGGGGTACCTGGTGCCCAACATGTTTAGCTGAATTGGGCTATTTAACTCAGCTACGTGAGCAAGGAGTAAAGATCGTTGGTCTTTATTATGTGCAAAGCTACGATTCCGATTTTGATGGTCCATTTGACATGGACTCATTGCGTGATGAAGTGAGTACGATGCTTAGCAGAGCAGGGGACCCTTATCAGTTTAATATACTTGATTTAGAAAGAACATTAGCACTTGATTTAGGAGTGTCAGGTGCACCTGAAACGTTTTTAGTCGATAGTAGTGGGACAATCTTGTTACACCATACTGGCGATATTAATCCACGAGTTTGGCGTGCGAAATTTGCACCTATTATGCAGGAGTTAACGCCATGAAGTATTTATTTATTGGTTTAGTATTACTTTTTAGCTTTTCAGTGACAGCTGAGCAAGATAGGTATGTATTTGCAAATGACGAACAAGCCAAGCGGTTTGGCGAACTCACTAAAGAGTTACGTTGTCCGAAGTGCCAGAACCAAAACATAGCAGACTCTGATGCTGTGGTTGCGAAAGACTTACGTGACAAGGTCATTGTATTGGTAAAAGAAGGCAAGAGCAAAGATGAAGTCATTGAGTACATGATTGATCGATATGGCTATTTTGTTCACTACGAGCCACCTGTTACTCCAGCGACATTAATATTGTGGGTATTACCCATTTTAATCGTCATCATTGGATTTGGGTTCATTGTTATCCGACAGCGCAAAGCAGCAATAAAACAGAACTGGAACGATCAAGATGAAGAGTTATTGGCAAAACTAATTGCGCAAAACCAACGTCAGGAGCAAAAGTAAATGATTTTAATGTGGGCTTCTTTTGTACTACTAACTTTAGTAGCTGTTGTATTTGTAGCTTTGCCTTTTTTGACAAAAGAACGTATAAAAAGTGTGACTCATAATGCAAACTCTGAATTGATAGGCATTTACCACCAACGTTTAGAAGAGTTAGCACTTGATTTAAAAGAACAACGTATTGAGCAACAAGGCTATGATGAGTCAGTGGTTGAGTTGAAACGTCGCTTACTTAATGAGATCTCTCCCGAGAAGTCGTTATTTAGCCGAGGGAACAATGCGATATTGGCATTAACAGGCAGTGCATTTTTAATTGTACTGACGGTGATTTTTTATACGGCAACAGGCTCGCAAAAACAGTTACAAGACTGGTATACCGCGATGGATAAATTGCCTGAATATGGCGAGCGCGCAGTAATGCAAAAAGGCGAGCCGTTGACACAAAATGAGCTCCAAGCTTTTGCATTGGGTTTACGAACTAAGCTTGCTCAAAATGGTGACGATCAAGTTGCATGGATGCTACTTGGACGCGTTGCAATGTCACTGAATGAATATGATATGGCACAGCAGTCGTTTGATAAAGTGTTACGTCTTAATCCTGATAATTTAGGTGTGATGGTCAGTTATAGCCAGTTGCTTTTAATGCAAGGTAGCGACACTAACATGACTCGTGCTGCAAGCATGTTATCACGTGTTTTAAAAGACGAACCGACTAATGTAGATGCTATATCACTGCTTGCCTTGATTGCGTACGAACGTCAAGATTGGGCACAAGCTAAATCTGCGTTTGAGGTGCTCCTCAGTACAATGGATACTCAAGACAGCCGTTATGCCATGATAGCTCAGCGCATTAGTGATATAGAGCAAAAAATGGCTGAGCAAAATAACCAAATTTACCCAGCGACCTCTTCAGAGAATATTACTAGTTCAACCACAAGTGATGAAGGGATTACGGTTGATGTAAACTTAGATTCTGCATTAGTTGATAATCTTCCTGAAAACGGCACTTTATTTGTATTTGCTAAAGCGGCCAAGGGGTCACCGATGCCGTTGGCTGTAGTTAAGCTCACCGACTATAGTTTTCCACTTAAAGTGCAACTTAGTGATCTGAATTCGATGGTAGAGGGTTTGACTCTTTCAAGTTCTCAAGAAATTGTTATCACAGCGCGTATCTCAAAAGATGCCTCAGTGATGCCTTCAAGTGGTGAGCTTGAAGGAAGTTCCCCCGTATTAGAGCGAGCCAAGGTAACGCAACATACATTACTAATAAATGAGTTAATTCCTTAAAGGATAAAAGATGTTAAGACAGAGTTTACTATTGATTGGGTTACTAGTTGTTGCAGGATGTGCGCAAGTACCTGACGAAAAAGTTGATGAACGAGATCCGCTTCAATCTTTTAACCGCCCTGTTTATGATTTTAACATGGATGTGTTAGATGCCTATATTTTGCGCCCAACAGCCGTTGGGTATGTCGCTATCACACCGACTCCGGTAAGGCGCAGTGTCGTTAATTTTACTGACAACATAACTGCACCAACGGATGTTATCAATGCGACACTACAGGGAAAGCCGGGTAATGCCGGGGTTAGTATTGCACGCTTTTTAGTTAATTCTACCGTGGGTATCTTTGGCCTATTTGATGTAGCGAGTTCATTAGGGCTCAATATCATTGATGAAGATTTTGGTCAGACGCTCGGTGTTTGGGGGATAGGTGATGGTGCATACTTAATGTTGCCAGGTATGGGGCCATCAACAACGCGTAACCTAGCTGGTGATGTTGTTGATAATTTTGTTCTACCTGAGATCACATTAACGACGCCACAAACGGTGTTGGTTTTTGCACTTAAAGCGGTTGAGGCAAGGGCTTCGCTTATCGCTCAAGAGAGTCTACTTAATGAGTCACTTGACCCTTATATATTTATGAAAGATATTTACTTTCAACGTCAATTGTATGAACTACATGACGGTAATCCGCCAATTGAAAAAGAACCAGAAGACTTTGATGAGGATTTCTTAGAAAGCCTTTAATTATAAAAGTGCTGGTTCAAACCAGCACTTTTATTACTTTTAAAGCTAGGTTTTATTCATCACCCAATACTTTCATTTGCGTGTTTGCCCATGAAAGTGCCTCATGATAAGAATCAGGTACCTTATCAGCTGCTAAAGCCAATTCATCTATAATAGTATTTGCGCTTTGCCAATCGGCTTGTTCGTATAACTTTACCAACTCCAAATATTGTGCAAGCAAACCTTTATTTTCAACAAGTGCGTCTTTGATATCATTCGACAAGGGGAGCTTTTTCATAACGCTTTGCATACTTTCATCTAAAATAGCATCCATAAGTGACATCATCCCTGTTAGAAAAGCCATGCCAGTATCTTTAACTTTATTGTGCTCAATTGCCAATAACTCAGTGAAGCGAGCGCGAGTGAGTGATAATCGAATGAGTTCGGCAGGCTTATTTGCGGCTACTTGAGCTGCAAATAATAACGACAGAAACTTTTTAATTTCCTGCACACCAAGCACAATAAGCGCCTGCTTAATGGTGCTTATTTCAGCGCGTCGCTTAAACGCTGCAGAATTACTGTAACGTAATAGCTTGTAAGAAAGTGTGACATCCCGCTCAAATACATCAGTTATTTTCTTTAGGTTTATGTCCATTGACGACGTTTCATAAAGCAGTTCAGCTAGCGCGATTTGTGAAGGCGGGAGTGATTTGCTTTGTACCATTTCTGGCTTTGAAAAAAAGAAGCCTTGAAAATAGCTAAATCCAAGGTCTAAAGCGAGTTGATATTTTTCATGAGTCTCTACTTTTTCTGCAAGCAGTTTAATGTGTGGGAAAGGTTTAATTTCTTCTATTATTTGCTTTATTTGATCAAGTTCGCAGCTTAAAAAGTCAATTTTAATAATATCAATGTATGGGTAAAAGTGGCGCCATACTGGCTGGTGAATATAGTCATCTAAAGCCAATGTGTAGCCTTTCTCTTTTAAATCTTTAACTATTGCTAGCAAGCGTTTACCAGGTTGTATAGTTTCCAGTATTTCTACAACTATTTGATCTTTGCCTAGTAATGTTGGGTATCCTTTTTGTAAAGTATCTAGTGTGAAGTTAATGTAAGCAGGTTTGTCGTCTGTTAAATCTTCTAAACCAAAGTTAAATTGACTGCCCTCAATGAGTCTTGAGGTGGCTTCATCACCATCGATGTTTGGAAAAACATTATCAACGCCATCACGGAAAAGCAACTCATAACCTATGAGTTCTTTATCGCGATCTAAAATTGGTTGGCGCGCAGCGTAAAAGTACATAAACAACAAATCCGATTAAGTTAAACAATTGCATTGGCAATATAAGATAAATAATGAAAAATAGCATTAACAATATTTTAAAATATAATACTAAAGCATTGAATTTATGAAAATATATTTATTTAAGCCTAAGGCATATAATAGTTTATTGCCATCTATCTGAACAAAAACTGTTTGTAGTATGAAAATAGGTTTTACCTCAATCACTTATTCGACAAAAGCTGGAGGTAGAGTTATTTACCCTAGCCATGGTATAGTCATCATCTAAATTGGCTTTTAGACCAATAATGTCTTTTCTATACATCTAAGCTAGAGTCATTATTAGGATTAAAAACCAGATAAAAACTTCATAAACGGAGGCAAATTTGGAAACAGGAATGATTATTTCTTTAGCTGCATACTTTATTGTTATGCTCGGGATTGGCCTATATGCATATAAACAGTCTACTAGTGATGTTTCGGGGTATATGCTAGGAGGGCGCAGTTTGTCACCTTCTGTAGCTGCATTATCAGCGGGTGCATCCGATATGAGTGGCTGGATTTTAATGGGACTGCCTGGTGCTATGTTTGTAACTGGCTTTAGCAGCACCTGGATTGCAATTGGTTTGGTGTTAGGGGCATGGTTAAACTATTTACTAGTTGCACCACGGTTACGAGTCTATACAGAAAAAGCAAACGACTCTATTACTATTCCTGATTACTTTTCTAACCGCTTTACTGATAAATCGAACTTATTACGCGTCGTGTCCGCTGTGGTAATTATTGTGTTTTTTACACTTTATACATCGTCAGGTGTTGTTGCAGGTGGCAAGTTATTTGAAAGCTCGTTTGGCCTATCCTATGAAATGGGGTTATATATCACCACAGGTGTAGTAGTACTTTATACTTTGTTTGGCGGTTTCTTAGCGGTGAGTCTTACTGATTTCGTGCAAGGTTGTATTATGTTTGTTGCGTTAATACTCGTACCAACAGTTGCATATTCTTTGCTAGAACAGCCGCTAGAGTCAACGCTTAATAGTGTAAACCCACAGATGCTTAACTGGATTGGTGCAGGTTCGGCGCTGGGCATTATATCTGCTATGGCTTGGGGTTTAGGTTATTTTGGTCAACCACATATTATTGTCCGCTTTATGTCTGTTCGCAGTGTTAAAGATATGCCCACTGCACGTCGCATAGGCATGACTTGGATGATTACAGCAGCAATTGGTGCGGTAGGTACTGGTTTATTCGGAGCTGCTTATACCTATGAAAATAACATTGTTGTTGAAGACCCTGAAACTATATTCTTAATACTCTCAGAGCTTTTATTTCACCCATTAATTGCAGGCTTTTTATTAGCAGCTATTTTGGCGGCCATAATGAGTACTATCTCGTCGCAATTGCTCGTTAGTTCCAGTTCGTTAACAGAAGACTTCTACAAAACATTTTTAAGAAAAGAAGCGAGTGATACTGAGTTAGTTACCGTTGGGCGCATCAGCGTTGCTGCAGTTGCAATGTGCGCTATATACTTAGCCTATGACCGTGATAGCTCAATTTTAGATCTGGTGAGTAACGCATGGGCTGGTTTTGGTGCAGCTTTTGGTCCTTTGGTTTTATTTAGCCTTTATTGGAAGCGAATGAACTTTGCTGGTGCCTTAGCGGGTATGGTTGTTGGTGCTGTAACAGTACTTATTTGGATTTATGCCCCAATCACGGTTGGTGGTGAAAAGTTAAGTAGTATTGTTTACGAAATTATCCCGGGCTTTATCTTATCTAGTATTGCCATTGTTGCTGTTAGTTTAACAACACCAGCACCAAGCAATGAAATTACTGATTTGTTTGATGAGGTTGAAAAGTCATTGTAACGAGATGAAATTCAATCAATAAAAAAGGAGCTTAAAAGCTCCTTTTTTATTGTATATTTGGTTTAACTGGCTGCTTTTTCAGATGGACTCTTTAAGTCAGTAACTTTATCAGTGTCTTTCTTTGTTTTAGCTTGAGTAGGCTTACTTACTACATCTTTTGCGCCTTTAAGCACATTAATGAAGCCATCTTTGCTTTTAGCCATTTCTAAAGCAAGAGATTCAATTTGCTGTTCGCTTAAAGGAACGTCTACCTTTTCTAGCATAACCTCTAATGACTCTGCTATGTCGAGCATTTTGTCATACGCATCAGCTTCTTTTTTAGTAGTAAACGTCATACGCTCAACTCCGCTTCTTTCTACAACATATTTAACAACAACAGCCATGATCTCTCCTGCTAACGTACTTTTGTGTAATATTACACACTGAATTAGGTTACTGTTTTTATGTACAGTAATTGTTTGTGTGCATTTTTGCAAGTTAACATTTTAATTTTTTTATTATCGGTACATTTGACAAATTCATGACAGTTTACTTTATTTAATAGGTCCTACCTTTATCTTACTTAAAGAGCTGAGATTAGTTAAAAGGGAGGTCAATATTGTTTACTATTAATTTAGTCCAAGTATGGACAGCATGGAGGATAAACATGAAGTTTTTAAGTTTAATAGTTATTTTACTTGGCTTAGCGATAGCCAACCCTAGTTACGCAGTTGATACTAAATCAGCAACAGCAAGTGAATTAAGCAAAGCTGCAATGATCAATATAAATAAAGCAAATATTGATCAATTGATTACCTTACCCGGTATTGGTAAATCTAAGGCGCAGGCAATAGTTGATTACAGAGAGAGTCAAGGAGCGTTCAAATCAGTAACCGAATTGACTCAGGTTAAAGGGATTGGAAATAAATTATTGGCAAAATTAGAAGGAAAGATTGTGTTATAGCAACGAGTTTCATAAATCACTTTGAATGAAACTCTTGCTGAAGGCGAGTTAATCCTCGCCTTTTAAATTGTTATGTTGTTTTAGAGCTTCAGATAAGTAAGTTTTTGAAAATGCAATCTCAACAGGAGTCGTCAGTAAGGGATAGCTAAGCCCTGCTAAAAGTAATCCTACGAGCATTAGCCAGCCTTCAATATACACAAGAGATGCAAAAACAGGTGTTAAAAGTAGCAGTTTTACAATGCGTAAATTGATTTTTTGTATCGGTGAGAGCATTGATAACGCGATTGCTATTACCTCTTGCCGCTCACGTACTTTAAGATGATTAAGCTGCTTAATTTGACTAGAAAAAAATGCAATCATCATAAACTCTTTTTGATCAACAATCGGCTAAATATAACAGCGAAAAACACCACAGTAAATGCAGCGAAGATCACTTCCATCCATGCCGGCATACTTAGCCCTAAAAATTGCCAATCAATATTGCCACAGTCACCAGTTGCTGCAAAAAAGTGTGGTATCCACTCATGCAATGGAAGCGGGAAATTAGGTTCAAACTCACAGCTAAACGCAAACGGGTCAGTGGTTGTTTGCATATCAATATGTTCACGGGCTAATAAAAATCCCCATATACTTGCAACAGCCCAAGTAGAAAAAGCAGTAACACGCATAATCATATTATTAGGGTTAATAGCCCCAATGACCCCAGCGATTAATAACCCGAGCATAGCTGTTCGTTGATATATACACATAATGCATGGCTCTAAGCCCATCTGATATTGAAAAAATAAAGCGGTCACTTCAAATGTGAATGCTATTAATGCCAATAAAACCCAAGGAGTGCGTTTTTGCGCTAAGTTTGCTAACCAATTCATCGTGTTTCCAATTTAAATCTTTGTCTCAGATTATGACCCAGTATTCAATCAAGGTGCAAGTGTAAACCTGAAGGGAGTAATTAAATAACCGAATTTTGGTAAAGGGATGTGCTAAATAACCAGAACTCTAGATAAAAAATCTATCTCCATCCTCTATTTATTTGTGCATCTCTTAACTAGAGTTCGGGTTAAATAAACAGTTATTTTAAGCGGCTGCAATGGACTCAAAAGTAAAGAGCATTGTTTTAAATTTGAAAGGTCAGGGCTTGTTGTATTGGTGGGTAAGTAGATTGCGGGCATGAAGTCATACCCGCAAAAAGTAAGGCTATAGAACTGGTAAAGTTATTTTTCCAGTTATAACTTCTTCACTACCTTTAACTTTATATTCATAGCCAAGGGTTACTTGATTGTTGCTCGATACAGTATTGTCATTTAGGCGCCGAGTCTGATAATCAAAATCAGAAATGTACCAAGAGCCATCGTCAAGTGAAGTATGTAAATGAATATTATATGTTTCACCTAAAACATTTTCATTCAAAGCTGTGGCAACAGTTCTTAGCTGTTGGGTATTAGTATTACCTTCTGAAACGATAGTTCTCTGTTGATATTCATTAGTTTGTATTCCGTCTCTGGTATAGCTAATTAATGCTAATTTAAGACTTTCAAGAGACTCAATTGAACTAGGTAAATATATTGCACCGTTATTAGATGAATATGCATTTTCAGCTGAGATCCCCGCAGTATTTGATGCAAAAATAAGCTCACCGTTAGTGAAACCGTTATTATTATCAAATTTGATATCATCGATATTAAACTCACCTGCTTGGTCAACAGTAAAGCTGCTACCGGCTGAAACATTTTTTTCAACGTTTGTACTTTTTTCGATAACTTTATCTATTTCATAACGGTAATTGCCCGAAGAGAGTGTGGCAGTAGGTAGTACTGTTATAAAGTTATCGCTTAATGACAAAGAAGCGGTTAATGACATGGCAACATCTTCAAGACTAATACTAGTGACGCCAGGCTCAACAAAATCAGTGTCACTATCATTACCACGGATCACGTTTAGCTGATTTACTTTTGTCAGTGAAATTTCACTTTCAATTAGCTCAACAGGTGTATCTAAAAATACGTAAAATCCTTGTGTTGTTAAATCTATATCTTGACTCACAACATCAATTTGAGGACTTTGATAGCCTTTTTGAGGTTGAGTTACAATTGATATAGCTCCATTTTCAATCTGATGAAAACCATTAACCGAACTATTGTAACTACCTTGAATATTTGCACCACCGTCTGAAGCCTTTACTGTAATCTTGCTACTTTGAAACAAGGTTCCTTGTGAATCATAGTAGCTAGGCAGCATCAAATTAAGTGTTGAAGTGCCTTTATATTCAAATACGTACTCATTCGTTGTGCTATCAAAATCTGCTGCAGATGTTTTTGAAAGTTGTGTGTATGCGACAATATCTAAATCATTGATTGTGTTACCAAGAGTATCAATCACAGAAAGGCGAACAGAAAACTCTGCGCTCTGGGCTGTTTTAGACACATAAACACTGCTGTTATTATCTAAATCTAGGGTAAAAATTGTATTATTTTGATTAGGTTGACGAGTCAGTACATAGTCATCAATAGCATCGTTATCAATATCTAAGTCTACTAAAAGTTGTCTGTTTAAGCCGACCGCACGCGCAATTGAATAAGTGCCTGTTTGCTCATTAAATGTAGAACTAACATAATGTTCATTACGCTGTTGCCAATTTGATATGTCTTCAAGTCCTTTGGAAGTTGAATACGTAAAATCTAAGTCTGTAACGGGGGCGTTGGTGCCATTTTGTAGCACTTCAAATTCAATAATTTCTTGGTTTGTTACCTCTAAAGCACCTAACTGGCTAATGCCCGTTCCTGTATTGCCGTAAAAAGCACGTTCTTGAAACGAGTCATCGGCGCTTGATACTAATAGTGCGAAATCTGACTCAAGCGCTAAATTGCTTAATTCAAAAATGCCATCGGTAGCAGCTTTAGGTTCACTCCAAGTATTACCTATTTTGATAGAGACTAAGGCGTTATTAACTTTATCGTTGCTGATTAAGTGCTCAACAGTACCTGTTAATGTAGCTGTTTGGGCTGATTCTACTTCTACTGTTGGTTTATTTTGATTTTCAATTGCAGAAATAATATCGTCATTATTACTGTCTTCTACTTCAAGGCAGCCAGTGACTAAGAAACTAGCGGAAATTGCAAGTGCGATCGATGTATGTTTAAACATATAAACTCCGTTTATTATTATACTTTTCCCAATTCGGGGGCGTTGAGTTTACATTCCTCTTAGCATTATTGCATTCGAAATTTAAAAAAACAGCGCAGGGGAATTACTTTGCTTGTTAGTTTTTAATCATCTGGTACAATCAGTCAGTTAATCTTGAAAGTGAAGTAATGTGATAACTCGAGTGGGAATTGAATGAGAATTTTTAAAGCAAAAAGCCCAGCTGGCTTTGCAGAAGAGTACATTGTTGAATCAATTTGGAATGGCGATTTTCCGCCTGGTTCTATTCTTCCTGCTGAACGCGAATTATCAGAATTAATCGGTGTAACGCGCACGACCTTACGTGAAGTTCTTCAGCGTCTAGCCCGAGACGGTTGGCTGACAATACAGCACGGCAAACCTACTCGTGTAAATAACTTTTGGGAAACCTCTGGGTTAAATATTCTTGAAACACTCGCACGTCTTGATGAAGACAAGATGCCAGAGCTTACTGATCAACTGCTTTCGGCGCGCACCAATATTAGTGCAATTTATACGCGTGCTGCGATTAAGTTAGCCCCAGAGCGTGTTATAGAGATTCTTTCACAAAGCGATGAACTTGAAGACAGCGCACAAGCGTTCGCTGATTACGATTATAAAGTCCATCACGAATTAGCTGTTGCGGGTAATAATCGCATATATGTACTTATTCTTAATGGGTTTAGAGGCTTTTACTCTAAAATAGGCTGTCATTATTTTTCAGATCCTGGTACCCGCCAACTAGCTCGCCAATTCTATAAAGATCTTACTAAATTAGCACAAGAAGGTGAGCATGATGGCGCTATCTTTATGATGCGTAAATATGGTCATCAAACGGGTGAAATTTGGCAAAAGATCCGTGGCGATATGCCCGAAGATATAATGGATTAGAGATTTTCTATTTATTAAAAACCTGCTTTGCAGGTTTTTTTATGCCAATGAATACATAAATACTGTCTTCTATAAATCCGATTGAATAAATCGAAAAATCCGATTATCTATTTAAACTGATTATCTCTAAACTATTTTGACAATTATGCATGCTAGCCCTTGGTATTTATTTTTTAGATCCCATATTAAAGCAAGCGTTGCGTAAGCAATTAGAAATAAACTCAAATATTTGGAGAATAAAATGGGTGTATTAGTAGGCCGCCAGGCACCAGACTTTACCGCTGCAGCAGTACTAGGTAACGGCGAGATCGTAGATAGCTACAATCTTCACGAAACAATCAAAGGTAAAAAAGCAGTTATCTTCTTTTACCCACTAGATTTCACTTTCGTATGTCCTTCTGAGCTAATTGCTTTTGACAAGCGTTATGAAGAGTTCCAAAAGCGTGGCGTAGAAGTAATTGGTGTTTCAATTGATTCACAATTCTCGCACAACGCATGGCGTAAAACTGCTGTTGCAGATGGCGGTATCGGTGAAGTTAAATATGCACTAGTTGCAGACGTTAAGCACGAAATCTGTAAAGCATATGACGTTGAGCATCCAGAAGCTGGCGTTGCATTTCGTGGTTCATTCTTAATCGACGAAGAAGGTAACGTACGTCACCAAGTAGTTAACGATTTACCACTTGGCCGTAACATCGATGAAATGTTACGTATGGTTGATGCATTAGCATTCCACAGCGAGCACGGTGAAGTATGCCCTGCTGGTTGGACTGAAGGTAAAAAAGGGATGGATGCAAGCCCTGCAGGCGTTGCAAAGTTCCTTTCTGAAAACGAAGGCGACCTATAATTTAGGCCCTTGTTATAAGAATTAAAAAACCCGCTTACTAGCGGGTTTTTTGTTGTGTTAATGTTAGAAAGCGAATGACACTTTAGTGTAAATATAACGTCCACGAGGGTTATGAACCCCAGATGCGTAGCCATATAAATCACTGTCGCCATCACCAATTGCAAAAGGAGGCTCTTCATCAAATAAATTATTGATACCAATAGAGACTTTTGTTGATTCTGTAATACGATAAGCTGTTTGTAAATCGACTAAGACTTGAGAGTCAACCATTCTTGATGTGTTGCTATCAAAATCTAATGTACCATCAAAATCAATATCAGGCGTATCCTCAAACTCGCCAACATAACTGATGTTTACATTGGTATTAAATTCACCCATTTCCCAATTAGTAGAGAAAATCCAACGATGCTCCGGGTAACCGTATTCGCCAGTGTAATCTCGACCGTCTTTTTCGAATTTATCTTGATAAGCCCACTCTAAATTGAATTTAAGCAATCCTAAATCATCCAATGAGTGGTTATAGTTTGCAGAGAAGTCGATACCAGATACTTCTTGTGATGATACATTCTCAAACGTACTGTGAATCTTTTGAATAACGCCTAGTCGTTGTCCAGCTTGAGGTGATAAGCGGACACAAACAGAACTGTTTTGATTATCACATTCGGCATCGTAGATAGGACCAAATGCCTGCTCATCAATTTTGTTGTCTTGCGTTATGCTCCATACATCAATACTTAATCCAATTTCGGCTGTCGGTGCCCAAATAAAACCGACATTCCATGACTCAGATTCTTCAGCTTGTAAATCAGGGTTACCAGCAAATTGAATATTATAATCCAGTACGCCACAATCTTCTCCAGAGTCTGCGCATCGGTACGAATCAACAAAGAACTGACTTTCTTCTGATGGTCCCAAGCCAATTTGGGCTAGTGATGGAGCTCTAAACCCTTGTGCCCATGAACCACGTACTGTGATTTCGTCAGTAGGTGCCCAGCGTAATGCCACTTTAGGATTCGTGGTGGTGCCAAAGTCACTGTAATCATCAAAACGACCAGCAAGTTGAAGCTCTAGGCTATCAGCAAGGGGGATAGAAAATTCAACATAGGCTGCATATTGTTCACGATCAGCCGCTGCTGAGACCGATTCAGTACCAAAAATTAAACCACGTTGAAATTGGTCATCTGGAATATCGCTAACATCCTCCTCTCGGTATTCAATACCAGCAGCCATCATTACAACGCTGTCGCCAAATTCAAATGCTTCACCGGTAATATTTGCATCGAATGAGGTCATGTGTGATTCACCACGACGGACTAAGCTTGTAGTAATACGATCAACTACAGCAGGGTCATTATAGGTGCCACCAAATGGATTATAATTACCAGCGTCAATTTCTTGCTGTAGGAAATCTGTTCTCACCCAACCTTGTGAACGATTGCCTGTTTGAAGTGATTTACTGCGACCTTTTTGTACGGCAGCTTCCCAGCCCCAGTCATTTATGTCGCCTTTAAGACCTGCTACAAAGCGAAGAGTATCAGACTCAATATCCCATTGGCGAGGTCCAGCATCTACTGTTCTGTAACGTCCTATTTTAATATCTTGTCCAAATGGATTGTTAGGGTGACTACCAGGAACAGTTAGCCCTGCATCTTCATCTAAGGGAGTTGGGGCGCCAGCTGCAATTGAGCTGTTATGTTGAACAGCCATTTCCATAAATGCGGTAATGCCGCTGTCAAAGTTGTACTCAAATTGTGAAATAGCACCAACACGCTCAGAGGCAGGCGCGATGTAACCAAATGGACCATAGTCGAATAAGCAACTGCCACTTGAAGTTGCATTTTCAGCAGGGCAGTCGGGGTCAATGGTTTTTACATCATCGACATAAAAGTACCCTGGAAACCCGCGTGATGAGCGGAAGTCTTGACCGCCATAGGCACTTTGATTTGCAGTACCTAAACGACCCATCTCATTTGATGACAATGATGTATTTTTAAAATAGTCAACAATGACTGAGGCGCTACTTTTGTCATTAGAGGTACCCCACACTAAGCTGGCAGAGGTTTCTTCATAATTAGGGCCATCTGTACCACCGTAGCCTAAATTAACTTCCAGGCCATCAATGTCTTTTTTGAGAATAACATTTACAACACCTGCCACTGCATCAGAGCCATAAATAGCAGAGGCGCCATCTTTTAATATGTCGATTCGTTCAATAGCAGAAACAGGAATGCTATTTATATCAACGAATGAGTTTGTAATACTCTCAGCGAATGCACTGATCGCGACTCGTCGACCATTGATCAAAACAAGTGTTGCATCCGCCCCCAATCCTCTTAGGCTAACTGCTGCTGCGCCATTTGCAGTAGAGTCTTGATTGTTCCCGCGGGTTGAGAAGGTGCCGTTGCCTGCAACAGGCATTCTTTCAAGTAGTTGTTGCAGGTTATCGTAACCCATATTATCTATATCAGCGCGACTAATTGATTGCACAGGGGAAGGGCCTTCAATGTCGGTGCGCTTTATTCGAGAACCCGTTACTTCTATACGTTCTACTTTTTTTACTTCTTCAGCGGCTGATGTGTTAGCTGTATAGCCACTTGCGGCGATTGCAAGTGTCATACTTGCTAAAATTGAGGGTGTAAATGGAAGTGATTGCTTCATCCTTAAGTCCTTGTTGTCATAATAAATATTTTAGGCTTTGAGCCTGTAATAGGAATATCATGTAACAAGGGTGTTATAAAATAAGACTAAAGTTTAATGTAATGTGAACTTTACTTGATGGGTAAAATGATATAAGTAAATAAAAACGCCTAACAGAGTTAGGCGTTTATTGGTTAGACTTTGTGCTTCATTAGCCGTTCTTTTTCACGGGACCAGTCTTTATTTTTGCCGTCCTCGCGTTTGTCATGCATTTTTTTACCTTTACCTAACTGAAATTCAAGTTTTACCCAGCATTTTTTCCAATACATAGCTGTGGCAATCAATGAATATCCATCGCGCTCGGTTGCACCTACTAAACGGTCTAACTCACGCCTGCTCAAAAGCAGTTTTCGATAACGTAGAGGGTCACAAATAACATGGGTAGAAGCACTGTTAAGGGGCTGTATTTGACTGCCCAGCAAAAAAGCTTCGCCATTTTTAAGATGAATATAAGTTTCAGAAATATTTACTTTACCTGCTCGGATACTTTTAACTTCCCAGCCTTGTAGTTCAATACCTGCTTCAAACTTGTCGTGTAAAAAATACTCATGGCGCGCTTTTTTATTTAACGCGATGGTATTGTTTGTCGATTTAGATGATTTTTTCTTAGCCATAGTGGCCCATATTATACGTAAAGCTCTGCTTTTTACATCGATTTTTTAAATTTACATGTAAAAGTCGATTTAAATAAAGCGCCAGTAATGTTTGGGGAAAAACGCAAAGCTTGCTAAAATTCGCCCACACAGTTGGGAGTGAGTATGCCACAAATAGAAAAAAGTGCGCTAGTTATGTATAGCAGTAAAGAGATGTTTAATTTAGTGAATGATGTAGATGCATACCCTAAATTCTTACCGCATTGCTCTGATGCAAAAATAATAACTCAGCAATCAAATACGATGACGGCAAGTTTAGAAATTTCTAAAGCAGGCATTAAAAAATGGTTTACAACAGAGAATACATTTGTTGATGAGCATACGGTGATGTTGCGTTTGGTGGATGGTCCTTTTAAAGCGTTAAAAGGTCAATGGCACTTTAGAACACTTGATGAAAGTGCGTGTAAGGTAGAGTTACGCCTTGAGTTTGAGTTTGCGAGTAAACTTATTGAACTGGCTTTTGGGAAAATTTTTAATGATGTTGCAAAGAATATGGTTAACGCATTTACTCAAAGAGCGAAAGATGTATATGGTCCGCGATTATGATTAGTGTTGAAGTTGTGTTTGCATTGCCTACAACGGCAACTTCTTTAACTGTAGAGGTTCCACAAGGTACGAGCGCAGAAGAAGCTGTAATTAAATCAGGTATACTTCAAAAGTGTCCTGAAATAGATGCTACTTCTTTAACTTTGGGAGTGTGGAATCGAACATGCAAATTAACTCAAGTGCTTGCGCAAGGTGATAGAGTAGAAATTTATCGTCCCTTGATAGCAGATCCAAAGGATGCAAGGCGTAAGCGAGCTGAAAAAGCAAAAGAAGAAGGCCGCGCGAATAAAGTTACTGGTGGGCGAGCACTCGACAAGCCGTAAACGGAAAAAGGTTAGCTTTTGTAATATACCCAAGCAATCTCAAGATGCAGAATTCAGCGTTTCACAGGGGCTTAATATCAAGGCGTTACTTTGCAACAATGGCAATATCCCTTTTAATAAGTAACAACGATGAGAGTAAGTTCCTGTGAAGCGCCCCATGGGTTGGTTTAAAAGCAATTTATACTGCGTTATTGATTTTAACAATAGAACCACTATTATTTACAATCAATGCCTAGCCTAAATCGCTTTTAATTCCAACTGAAACTAGCACCTTGAGGTGGTATAGTAATTGTGATTACTGCTCAAGTGGGGTATTAAATTCTTCAGGCTGCTCGTAATCACCGCTTAATGAAACCAGTTTTTCATTCTCAAAGTTAATAGTAAGCGATTTACGTTGCTCGTTTTTACGACCTAAGTTGAAAGAATATACATAGTGCCACGTATTTTTATCGAATGCATCTTCTGCGACGGGTTTACCCAAAACATAAAGAACCTGCTCTCGTGTCATATTAATACGTAATTTATCAACATCTGATTGTTCTAAAAAGTTACCTTGTGGAATATTTATACGGTAAACCCAGCTAGAACATCCAGCAATACTACTAAGCGTAACTGCAACTATAAACCAAAGAGAAAAAGTTTTTAACGACTGCATTGTTTGTTTGGATCCTTATTTTTTATAAACTGCATGATACCGATTAGTCACTTAAGGTAAAACCTTTTTGCACAATTGTTTGGCACTTAATTTACACTATCGATGTTTGGAGTGATGATTTGACCATAAAGAGCGATAAAAGTTTAGCCTCAGAAAAAAATACATCCAAAGAGCCAGAAGCAATTTGGTCTTTGTATATAGTTCAAACCAGGCTGGGGCATTGGTATACAGGAATTTCAACTGATGTTGCTAAACGTTTTGCCACGCATCAGGCTGGTAAAGGGGCTAAAAACTTGAAGGGGAAAGGGCCTTTAACACTAGTTTTTCAGGTTGTGGTTGGGAATCGAAGTGAAGCAACAAAGCTCGAGTACAGAGTAAAACAGTTAACAAAACCCCAAAAGCGAGCGTTTATTAAGACGCAGGAGTTGCCTTTAAAAGTCAGCAAAGTCTAACTTGCGAATAAACTTTTCAATATAGAGAACTGTTTCTAAGTACATTGTTTGGTCAATACTTGCAAAGTCATCAGATAATTTATGATGATGCTTGTCATCCCCCACCCCAAAATAGATGTAGCCTATACCTGCTTTTGCAAAAGAATAATGATCACTGGCTTTGCGCCAGTCAATGCGATTATTTTTTATTAACCGATTCATATGATATGTGGAGCTTGTCACTTTTATATTGATACTATTTGTAGCTATTAAGTTTGTTAGGTTTTTTACTACCTGCTTTTGCTGACGGGAAGTAAAAGCGTATAAAGTAGGCTGGCGCTTTTTGACGCCCAACATATCAAGGTTAATATTTAATAATGGCAAAGAGGTGTCAAGCGTAGAGACATAAAACTGACTCCCATGTAAGCCATTTTCTTCTGCATCCACCGCGACAAAAGCAACGTTAAAATTAGGCGGGCGGACTTTTAGTTGCTGTGCAAGATAAAGTAGTGCACTAACACCCGTTGCATTATCGTTTGCACCAGGAAAATGCTTTCCACCTTTGCTACCTAAATGATCGTAATGTGCGGTTATGATCAGTTGCGGTGCGAGCGCATTAGATGTCGTCAAGTTGGCAATAACATTATTGCCCATGGAACTTGAGAAAAAACCACTACGGTACTCAAAGGGTTGTAACTGGCTCTGATAGCCAAGTGAATGAAAACGTTTATTTATATATTGTGCTGCCTTAAACGCGCCCTGGGAATTTGTTTTTCTTCCATTAAAGGTCTCAGAGCTTAGGTGCAATAAATCATCAAACAACTGTTGTTGTGTTACTTGTGTATATGCTGGTGTGCAATAGCATACCGTATAGAGTAAAAGTAATGCTTTTTTAATCACTAACTTTGGCCGTCATATTTCTTAATACTGCTAACTTGGACTGATATCGTTCTTTATCGTGTTTAAAATCTGCATATTTATTTGCTAAGCGAAGTTGTTTATAAGCATGCTTAAAATCACCTAATTGGTAGTAGGTTTTTGCTAAGCCAAAGTAGCTATCATGGAGTTTTTTATCGAGTTTTTTAGCTTTATGGTAATGCTTAATTGCATCGCGATAAGCGCCATCTTTGTAGGCTGTGTTGCCTAAAGAAACATGATAATAAGGGTTGCTTTGACGCTTTCTATCTAGTGAGTCCAATATTTCACTCGCTTGTTCATCACGATCTGTTAGTTTATAAAGCAAAGCCAAGTTTCCAAGAGCTGTATGGTTATTTTTGTCGGCCTCTAAAGCGTAATTATAGGCGAGCTCTGCGTCTTTAAATTGATTAGTGATCCTAAATAACACAGCTAAATTACCCCATGCACTAGAATAGTCGTTATCAGTTTTAGTTGCAGCACCAAAATAGCTGTAAGCAAGATCGTATTGCTTATTCAGCATAGCAATTACACCTTTATTGTTATAAAACATGGCTGTAATCCGGGCTTTTGAAATATTACTTGTTTGAAACTTTTCGCCTCGAGAGTTGGGGTCAAAATCTATAACGACAGAGTCTAAGCTATTGTAAACATGTTTTATATTACTGCCTTTATTTAAAGGCTGAGATATACGCAAGTTTATATGGCTTGTTAAAAGGTTATACCCTTTATTTAGTGCCCAGTATTCTGGAATATGTACTTGTTGAAACTGAGTGGCCATTCCTAAATGCTCAGCCATGCTGTATGCCAATATAGATAATGAAAGGCAGTTGGCATTTAGATCTCGATAGGCTTGGCTAGCAACCAGTGTAGCGCCTGATTGATAAGATAATGATTCATCGCCATTTTCAAGTAAAAACCTAAGTAGCTTTCGGGTAGACTGCAAGTTTCGTTTTGTAGGTGGAAACGCACTGTCTAACTGCTGCTTTATATCTTCACTTAATACAAATATTTCAGAGGGGGTCTCGACGGGTAAGGTTTTAAAACTATACATTAAAGCAAAATTGGGGGGAGCAGAGAGTTGTGTGTTATTGGATGTGGCGTTACAACCGCTTAATAAAATTAGAAATAAAACGATGGCTAAACATGTGTTTGCGTTTGATGTTGTCATTTGACTGCCCCAACTAATCAATTTACATATTAATTATAGTCTATATTTTGAGCGGGGTAGGTCTGAACAAGTTGAAAGTTAAGAAGCGCTGTTAATTCAGAGTCTATTAGAACTAAAAGCGCGTAAGTCATAATTTAGCGATAAGGGTTAATGCTTTTCAAAGGTAGCTACTAACTTATCCAAGGCTTGAGCACTGCTGGCTAGATCACTAATTGCCTGCTCAGTACTCATTTGCTCTTGCAATGCTTTATCGCTTATCTCGCTAATTGATTCAATTGTACGCCCAACGTCAGTAACAACCGTACTTTGTTCTTCAGTTGCTGTTGCAATAAGCGTTGCCATGTCATTTATTTCGTTTGCCGTATTGGTAATTGCACTTAATAATTGAACAGAGTTTTGCATGGCTAGTACACTCTCTTGAGCCTTATTTTTTGATTGTGTGATATTAGTAACAACTAATGATGAGGTACTCGTTAATTCTTCAATCATCGTTTGAATTTCAGTTGTTGATTGTGATGTGCGGCTTGCTAGCGCTCTCACTTCATCCGCAACGACTGCGAACCCTCGACCATGCTCGCCTGCACGTGCAGACTCAATTGCAGCATTTAAAGCCAGTAAGTTGGTTTGTTCTGAAATCCCTCGAATAGAATCAACAATAGTCGCAATAGCCGCTGTCTTTTGTGAAAGCTGCTCAACTTGGGTGGTTATATGATCAATATCTCCAGCTAAAGCCGAGATAGCTTCCTGGCTGAGGCTCACTTGTTGATGGCTCTTGTCGGTATTTGCCTTACTATCTTGTGTTAGCTTTGCAGCCGTTGCTGCACTGCTTGCGATTTCTTGAACTGTAGCGCCCATTTGATTAATAGCCGCAGCGACAGTAATAGTCTGTTCTTTCTGACTATCAATAGCTTGTGAGTTACGCTGTGCTTGATCAAATACATGTTGAGAGCTTTGGCGTATTTCATGGCTTTCACTGGCAACTTTTGCAATCGCTGTTTCAATTTTTGTCAGGAATAAGTTAAAGCCGTTGCTTAATTTAGCCAGCTCAGGTTGAGCAGACTCAGGTAAGCGGTAGGCTAAATTAGCATCGCCAGAACCTAAACGAGTGAATAATTCAGCCATTTTTGATAGGGGAGATGACAATGAACGTGCAAGTAGAAAACTTACTGCGGATGCAATCAATCCAATTAAAATAGCAAAGCTAATTATCTGCCATTGTAAATCACTTATCCCTGAAAAGACTTCATCCTTAGCAACTTGCGCTACAACATATAAATGTGTGCCTTTAATCGGACTTGCGGCAAGGAAATAGGCTTTATCGTCAATGGTGGTTTCTAATAAATTAAAATCATTTTCTTGCAATAACTGGCTTGCGATACCTGGTCCATATAGTGAGTCAATTTGTGCTTTGGCAACTTTATTTGCGTCTCTATGGAGTTTAACTAAACCTGTATCGTCGGCGATGAATACAAAACCTGATTGCTCAATTCTAAACCTGTTTAATAAAGCTTGCATTGCAGAAATGCTTTTTGCAAGGCCTGCAAGGCCTACACCATTAGTTTGCTGGTGATTTACAAACATTTTTACGTCGTTGTCACTTTCTTGAAAAATGCTAATTGAAAAAGGCTGTTCACTTTGTTTGAAGCCGTAAAACCAAGCATCTTGCTCAGTATTCAACACTCTTAAAAAACCATCTTGATTCCAGTATTGGGCACTTTCTCTGTTAGCCCAAGATGCCGTAGCAAGGTTATATTGGCGTTTTACGCGGTTTAACTCATTGATTAAAATCGTGTCATTAGCATTGTTCTTAGCTGCCCAATCTAAAATAAACTCATTGCTAGATAATTGTTGTGCAGCACTTTTGAGCTGATTTATCTCTAAACTAATATAGTTATTGATAGCTTGGATTTTACTAGGGAGCTCAGACTCAATCATACGCTGTTCTATAATCTTTTTTGCACTGAATAAAGATGTGATACCTATTAATGCAGATACCATTAATGCGATACAGATACCTAACAGTGTTATTTTTTGCGTGATTGGAGTGCGTTGTAGGAACATAATATGTTTGTTAATTTACTGCGTTGGCGTTCAGTTTAGCACAATAATAAGCCACTGCGATATGATATGTGTAGAAATTGGGGAAGTTACCTAATTGCTTTTAGAGGATGCTATTTGCTGTTTTAGGTATGAAAAAGCCCACAGCAAATGCCAGTGGGCTTGGTTTCTAACAAGCGAAACTTCTTTTATTGTCCAGGGTTAAACAATTTTTTTCATTGCTGACATATAGCCACGCAATTTGGCGCCTACAATTTCAACAGGGTGCTCACGTAGTGCTTTATTTATTTCGATTAATGTTTTGTTATCAACGTAGTTACTTTGTTCAGCCAAACCTTTACCTATTACATCTGTTGAGATGTCTTTCATAAAGTCTTTTAGTAGTGGTAAACAAGCGTGATTATACAAATAACACCCGTATTCTGCAGTGTCAGAGATTGTTCTATTCATTTCATAGAGTTTTTTACGGGCAATAGTATTAGCAATAAGTGGCGTTTCATGAAGTGACTCGTAATACGCCGACTCTTCAATGATACCTGCAGCTGTCATCGTTTCAAAAGCAAGTTCTACGCCTGCTTTAACCATAGCAACCATTAAAATGCCATTATCAAAAAACGCTTGTTCTGTAATTTCGACATCACCCGCAGGTGTTTTTTCAAAGTTAGTTTCAGCTGTTTCTGCACGCCACTTTAATAGGTTAGCATCATCATTTGCCCAATCTTCCATCATAACGCGAGAGAACGTACCATCGATGATGTCATCTTGGTGCTTATTGTAAAGCGGGCGCATAATCACCTTAAGTTGCTCACTTAATTCAAACGCTTTTACTTTTGCTGGGTTTGATAAGCGGTCAAGCATATTTGTAACGCCACCGTATTTAAGTGCCTCAGTTATCACTTCCCAACCGTATTGAATTAGCTTAGAGGCGTAGCCTGGTTCAATATCGTTTTCGACCATTTTGTCGAAACATAAGATAGAACCTGTTTGAAGCATGCCGCAAAGGATAGTTTGCTCGCCCATTAGGTCAGACTTTACTTCAGCAATGAATGATGACTTCAGCACGCCTGCTCTGTGGCCCCCCGTGCCTGCTGCGTAGGCTTTTGCTTGCGCTAGACCTTTACCTTGAGGGTCGTTTTCTGGGTGTACGGCGATAAGTGTCGGAACACCAAATCCACGTTTGTACTCTTCACGTACTTCAGAGCCTGGGCACTTCGGGGCAACCATGATGACGGTGATATCGTCACGTACTTGCATACCTTCTTCAACAATGTTGAAACCATGCGAGTAAGCAAGCGTAGAGCCTTGTTTCATCATTGGCATAATTGCACTGACAACTGCGGTGTGCTGCTTATCTGGTGTTAAATTAAGTACTACATCTGCGCTAGGAATTAATTCCTCATAAGTACCTACTGTAAAGCCATTTTCAGATGCGTTTAAAAATGACTGGCGGCGCTCACTGATTGCTGAATCTCGTAATGTATAAGAAACATCCAGCCCTGAGTCACGTAGATTAAGACCTTGATTCAGGCCTTGTGCACCACAACCAACAATAACGAGCTTTTTACCTTTTAGTGCTTCGACTCCCTCAGCAAATTCAGCTGGGTCCATAAATTCGCATTGCGCTAATTGAGCTAACTGCTCACGTAAAGGAAGTGTATTAAAATAATTCGCCATTGTTAGTATCCTATTCATATAAATGCTGTTAGATGCAAGTTTACTGACTTGCTTGGTGTTACCCTATGTGAATAATGTGCTTGCGTAAAATGATATATTTGAATTAAAGTGTTTCATAAAATGAAATATAGGAATGAGCGTGGATCATAAGCGATTAAGTTACTTTTTGGTGTTAGCAAAAACGTTGCATTTTGCCCGTGCGAGCGAGCTGTGTCATATCAGTGCACCAACTTTGAGCCGAAATATAATGCAATTGGAAGATGAAGTTGGCGTTGCATTATTTAGTCGAGATAACCGAAGTGTAAAATTAACACGTGAAGGTGAGTCGTTTATTGATTATGCAAATGCTACGCTTACTAATTGGCATCGTTTTCGTGCAAATGTTCAAGACCCTGAACAGACGATATACGGGAAGGTTGGGATATATTGCTCAGTTACCGCTTCATACAGTTTTTTACATCAAATGTTGGAACAATTAAGATTAGAGCATCAATATATTGAGTTAAAGCTAAATACTGGTGACCCTGCGCTGGCAATCAATAGGGTGCTTGACTCTCATGAAGATATGGCAATAGCCGCTAAACCTGACAAACTACCGAATCAGATTGCATTTGCGAGTATAGGGTATTCATCTTTGGTGTTCATTGCGCCTCGCAATCCTACGTTAATTAGAGAAAAGCTAACAACTAAAGCAGAATCAATCGATTGGTCTGAATTAGAGTTTATCGTACCTGAACAAGGGTTAACTCGGCAAAGGCTTGAACAATGGTGGCGTAAGCATAATATTAACGCAAAAATATATGCGCAGGTTGCTGGCCATGAAGCTATGGTATCAATGGTTAGCTTAGGGTTAGGTATAGCAATGGTACCTAAAATCGTGCTGGATAATAGTCCTCTTAAAGATCGCGTTCATATCATAAGTGACCAACGTGACGCTCCCGCCGGTTTTGAAATCGGATTAGCAGTGCTCAAGAAAAACCTTGCCGATCCTGCTTTGAATGCGCTTTGGAAAATTGCGCAATCTTTAAAGGAAATTAATAGCCTGGCTAATTAGTACAATATTGGGGGTGAATGTATCAAAAGTGTGAATGATTGTAATCAACTGGGGATAAGTTTTTAATAGCTTGCTATTATACCGACACAAACAGCATAAAAACGTATAAAAATAACGATGAAGTTGATAGCGAAAATCTTGGTTTTGGTAGGCACAGTGCTTGGCTCTGTGAATATCTCATTTGCTCAACCGTCAGAAGGTGAATCAAATCAGGAAATCGCCATTGAACAATGGCATGTAAGTTTGAATGCTGGATTTGGTGTTATGACAAATCCTTTAAAAGGTGGGTCAAATCTACCTTTAGTGTTAATACCTGAGGTTGCTTATTATGCTGAACATCTTTTTTTTGATAATGGCCGACTAGGTTATACTCTTAACCCTGACTCTTCCCACGTTATTAATTTTGTATCTGAGCTTAATCCTGAAACGCGTTTTTTTGTCGATTGGCATCCAGCAAATATATTTGCTTTATCCTCATCTAATTCATTTATTACCTCCTCATCCGTAGAGTTCAAAGAGCAACAGCCAAAACTAGAAGTAAATGATCTTGATAAGCGTAAATGGGCACTTGATGCAGGTCTGAGTTACCATTACATTTATGGAAAACATGTTTTCTCTGCTCAAGCTCTGTCTGATGTATCTGGTGTTCATAAGGGATGGCGTAGTGCGCTACAGTGGCAAATGTCGCATAGAATTGGTGAGGTATATGTTAAACCAAGCCTTGGCATTTGGTACAAGTCGTCACAATTAAATGATTATTTCTATGGGGTGAGTAAAAAAGAAAACCCAATTGAAGCAATTGCAGTTGGTAGTAGCTTGCAGCCTTATGCTAAAATAGACGCCCGTTGGCCTCTGAGTGAGGTGAATTCTGTGCGTTTTCATCTGGCTTACTATGATTATTCAGTCTCAGCAGACAGCCCGTTGTTCGAAAAATCGTATTCTATGACTGCTTTTTTAGGATTTAATCATATTTTTTAATATGAAGTATCTACAATATACCCTTTGCGTCTTTGCTTTGGTCGGTTGGCCGTTACAGGCTAAGGCTACAAAAGATATGCTCAATGTATCACCAAAAGTCTGTGTGGTTTCCGAACAACAAGATATCTGTGATCTTAATTTAAAGTTTACATTGTCGTTGCCTAAAAAAATGGATGTTTGTTTATATGAACAAAATCAGCAGTTGCAATGTTGGCAGCAAGTTAAAGTTGCAAGTTTTAATTATAAAGCGCATGTTCATATTAAGACCCTATACTCCCTGCACAACCCTCATACGGATGAACAGATAGCAACGGCAAGTATTGACGTACAAAGTACGCGCGCCAAAACAACACGACGTAGGCTTCGTTCTCCGTGGAGCTTTTTTTAATTCTGGAGCTGCCAATGGCAAAAATATTACTTGTTGAAGATGATTTAGGACTACAGCAATTAACACGAGATTACTTAGAAAGTAATGGCCTTGAAGTTGCGGTACTTGAGCGCGGCGATGAAGTGTTTGGATATCTAGAAGCAAACCAAGTCGACTTAATGATATTAGATGTGATGCTACCAGGTAAAGACGGTTTTAGTGTTTGCCGTCAAGTCAGAGATAAATTCAGCTTACCCATTTTAATGCTAACCGCCAAAGGTGAAGACTTTGATCAAGTTATCGGATTGGAGTTAGGTGCCGATGATTATGTCATTAAACCCGCTGAGCCAAGAGTACTTTTAGCAAGAATCAATGCTTTATTAAGACGTGGACAAGCCACAACCAGGCCCTTGGAAGAACTTCAGTTTGGTGATTTAAGTATTGATAAAACAAGCCGTATTGTGCGATTAAATAATAGCGAAATAACTCTCACGTCACATGAATTTGAATTACTGTGGTTACTGGCATCAAATGCAGGTGAGGTTTTGAGTCGAGAACATGTACATCAACATATGATAGGCCGTCAGTACGATGGTCTAGACCGAACAGTTGATGTTCGTGTATCACGAATTCGTAAAAAATTAGGTGACAGTAGTGATAAACCATATCGTATAAAAACGGTTTGGGGCCAAGGTTACTTATTTGTTTCTGATGCATGGGGAATGTAATCGATAATGGGGAAGCTGTTTGCAAGTTTATATTTGTACATTATAGTTTCCCTTTTTTTGGTTAGTGGCGTAATAGAGCAGCTTTGGCCTTACGAAGAAAGTCAGCAACACCTTTCTCTTGATGATGAATTTGGGCGCTCTCTTTGGTTATTAGCACAAACACCAAAAGGTATTGAACAGGTATCGCATCATTTTGGGGCGACTGTCGTGCTAACCAAAGATGTGGCATTACCTATTACGTATCAAAATGAATTGTCGGAAAAACACTTTATTTATCTTTTTGATCAACAGCAACGATTAGTCTGGTATGTCACAATTGATAGTGAGTGCCTACTTCAGGTTGGCCCTATTGATGTGTCAGAGCCCATATTTCCGTCAGTTTGGCCATACTTCTTATTATTGAGTGTGGTAGGTGTGCCTGTTGGGTTATGGAGCTTTTTGTTGTGGCGAGATTTTTCAAAATTAAGACAAGCTTGTGAGGCCGTTGATGGCTCTCAAGATTTTCAATTAACAGAGTCGTCGAAGTCTTTCTTTTTACCTATTACTGACACTTTAAGTGCGATGCAGCTTCGCATTCAGCACTTATTAACTGCTCAGCAAGAACTAACATCATCTGTATCTCATGAATTCAGAACACCACTAGCACGTTTAAAGTTTGCGTTAGTTATGCTGGAAGATAAAGTTACTGACGAAAAAGCATTCAATTACATTGATACAATGCAAGCAGACATTTCTGAGCTGGAATCACTTGTGAAAGAGATGCTCGATTACGCTCGTCTTGATAGCCAAAGGCCGAATATAAAGGTTGAGCAATGTGATTTAGTCGAGTTGACAAACAACGTGATTAAAAAGCTTGATTATGCGACTGATATAACGCTTACAACGTCTTTGCCTGCATATTATACCTACACATGCGACGCTCACCTTATTGCACGTAGTATGCAAAACTTAATAGGTAATGCCCTAAAACATGCTAAAAATCATGTGCATGTGAGCCTTGTAGAAGAGCCAGATACAATAACCATTCATGTAGAAGATGATGGAACAGGTATTGAGTTTGCTCAAAGAGAAGCCGTGTTTAAGCCGTTTACCCGACTGGATAAGAGTCGGGATAAAAAAACAGGGGGTTTCGGCTTAGGTTTGGCTATAGTTGCAAAAATCATCTCTTGGCACCAAGGAGATTATTTGGTGTCTGACTCCACTCTAGGTGGTGCGAGGGTGACAATTTATTTACCTAACCTGAACTCTGGTTAANNAAATATATTTATTAGTCTCCAGAGTTCAGGTTACCTAGACTTTAAACGAGATAAATAAAAAAGCGCCTTATGGCGCTTTTTACGGTTTAAACCAAAATCAACAAGTAGCAATTTAATAGACCGTCTTTAAATAAATAAGTTCATAATGTTGAGTGTTATTTTTTGCTATCTAAAAGTGGCATGAGCATTTCTTCTAGCCCATTGAGTTTCACTTCATAAATCATAGCAAGTTGAGTACCCAGATGACCTTGGGGAAAGCCCTTTTGTTTGAACCAAACAAGATAGGGTTCGGGTAGTAATAGCAAGGGGCGGCCAGCGTATTTCCCAAAAGGCATTGTTGTATTGATGGCGGTCTTAAGTATTTTAGAGTCCATTTAGGGATGCCGTAGAATGAAACAGGTATGTGCTTTAGTTTACTACAAACACCAGGAGAGAGGGAAGAATAGGCTGTGACGGGCAAGAAACAGCCTATAAGATACGAGGGAGTAGGCCTCGTAGTTTACTTAATGAATTTGGTACGATGATTTTTTTGTAAACCCAAGCTGTTTTAGTTGAATAATGATTGCAGGGTCGTCGATTCGCAGTGGAGTTTCACTTTCGCGCAAAAAATGATCGCTAGGGACTTGGTACACATCAAGCATCTTATGGAATAACACATCGCGCATTGTCATCGCTGTCATTCCTTGATTTAAAATTTCGTCTAGACGATTTTGAAGCTCAACTAGTTTTGGGCTTTGTAAATCATCAGCCACAGCTTGATGCTGTATAGTAAACTTATCTTTCATCTAAAACCTTTCATAATCACAAATAAATAGAAGCTTTCTAGCTTGCGCAAAACACTCACGGGCGAAAATTGTGTGTTAAAAATAGATACTTACAAATATTCAACGAATGCAGTTTACTCTGTTTTAGTTGGCAAATGCCAATTTCGATGTAAAGCTTTGTAAATGTAGTTGACGGTATTTAAGCTTGGAAAAACTCTTAGAATTGGTGTTTTATTACTAAGTTAATGAATTAATGATGAAAATGATTATCAGTACCCTTTTAGGCACTGATAATCGAAAAAGATAAAATATTTTACATTAAGAAAATAGTTTTTGCTTTACATGTTCAGCAAAGCCACTACCTGCTTCCAAATAGAAGTTATAAGTAGAGTCAACACCCATATCTTCCAACTCTTTCTGTTGATCTGGGTAGTTAGCAATCGCTGTTACTTGACCTTTATATCCAGATGCTTTTAATTGCTCTAAAGCAAAAATGTTTTGCATATGCTTGGGCATTGCCAGCATGATCATTTCAACACTTGAATGATTTACTCTTTGCCAAAAGTCAGGATCAGTTGCATCAGCTAGCAATGCTTTTCGGCCTCTTTTTATATGCTTGTCAACAACCTCAGGCTTTATGTCAACACCAGCAACAACGCCTGGGTGCGTCATATTGATGGTTTCGTATGCACCTGTTCCGATACGGCCCATACCAAAAATAACGATTTTAGTATCGTTGAGGTTCACAGGCAGTTCTTCTGCTAAGCGTGTTTGGCTTTCGAACTTTAACAACCAAGCCTCGATTTTAACGTAGATTTCGTTAGAACGCTTATTTAGTGGTGATGCAATAATAAAGGTAATTGAAACTGCGATTGCCATAACAGCTAACCATTCAGCGGTGATCAAGCCGCTTGTGGCTGCAACCATACAGACGATTAAACCAAATTCGCTATAATTTGAAAGTGTAAAAGCACTGAGCAGTGAGGTGCGAGCACGAAGCTTAAACACGTTGGTTAGAACATAGTACAAAGAAACTTTTATTGGCAACACTAAAATAATTAATAGGGCTATAAAGAGGGAGTTTATTGTTAATTCTGCACCCAAGCCTATTGTTAAAAAGAAGCCTACCAATAAGATTTCTTTTAAATTAAGTAAGGACTTTGCAAGCTCGCCTGCTTTTTTGTGTGGCGCGAATATCATACCAATGATCAGCGCACCTAAATCCCCTTTTAATCCTGCAAATTCAAACGCGTGATAGCCAACAACGAGAGCGAAGAAAAAGCCAAACAAAGGTAAAAGCTCGCCATGTTTCGAGCGGTTCAATATCCAAAACATCACGGGGCGCATTAAAGGTAATAACGCAAATAACGCGATAGCCCAGGCATTGGGTGATTTACCGGTGCTAATTGCTAAAAATATAACGGCAAAGATATCCTGCATGACAAGTATGCCTATCGCAATCTTGCCGTGCAGGCTGGACATTTCGCCTCGCTCCTCAAGCACCTTTACAGCAAAAACAGTACTTGAAAAACTAAAAGCAAAACCAACTAATAAAGAACTTTGCCAACTAAGTTCTTTAAATAAAGGCAGTGCTAAATACCCCAGTAGCAGCATAAAGCCAGCAAAGAGTAAGCTACTTAAAATAATGTGTATAGAAGCGGGTGCCCAAACTTGGGGTTTTATTAAGTTAGCGACACGTAACTTTAATCCAATACTGAATAGCAGAAGAGTTACACCTAAGTTTGCGATTGAATTGAGAAGTTCGGTGGTTTTAAACCCTGAAAGGTTTAAGGCAAAACCTGCAATTAGAAAGCCGATCAATGGCGGAAGTTTAAGTTGGTAAACAACAAAACCGCAGACAAACGCTGCTGCAAAATAAATTAGTTCCATAATACTTAATATGACTTCATTTGTTTTTACAGTGTAGCGAAATCTCAGTGTTTTTGAAATAAATAGTATGACTAATGAAGATACACTTGAACTATCTATAATTCGTATGAAAAACATGCAATAGTGCATTGTTTAATGTAAAAACTGATTAAATAGCTATTTTTTCGCTGACATCAGCTTTTAAATATGGTTAAGATGCAGTAACAAAGGATTTTAGGTGTAGTTGTATTAAGACGGCTATGCTTAAGGAGAAATAGATGTTTAAAAAAATTCTTGCATCAGTCGGTATTGGTGCAGCAAAAGTTGATACTATTTTAGAAACCGAGCACCTTCAGCCTGGGCAAAAGTTTAATGCTCAAATTGTAATCACAGCAGGTGACGTAAGCCAAGAAATATCTGGGCTCGATTTAGCCTTGATGACGCGGGTAAAAGTAGAAGGTGAAGAGGGCAGTTATTTCACAAATCACGTAATAGATAAGTGGCGGATCACTGACATTGGCACAATAGAGCCAGGACAAGAAAAACATATTCCTTTTGAAGCTCGCCTACATTCAGAAACGCCGATAACAGAAATTAATGCCGGGTATAACCAATCGCACGTTTGGCTTGAGACAGGATTAGACATTGATCTGGCACTTGATCCAAGTGATAAAGATCACCTGCATATTTACCCTAATGATGCAGTTAATACCTTCATGCAGGCAATGGATAATCTCGGTTTTAGCTTAGTCAAAGCAGATGTAGAAAAAGGGTATTTGCGTGCTACAACATTTAGCTCAGTATCTGGTTGTTATCAAGAGCTTGAATATAAACCAAATAGCCGCAGTTTATTTGGTTTGCAAGAGATTGAGTTGTCGTTTGTCCCTGAGGCTCATAAGACGCATGTATTGATTGAACTTGATAGAGCGTTTCGTGGTGATGGTTACGTAGATTTAACCATTGAACATGACCATGTTAATTTATCCCAATTGTGTGATCAGCTTGAACGATTATTTGCATAGACTTACATTTATCTCGTTTAATAGCCCAGCATTGTCTGGGCTTTTTTATTAGGATTGTTATGAATTTAATAACCAAGTCATTTTCAGAATTGACAACAAAAGAATTATTTCTGATTGCAAAAGGGCGTGTCGATGTTTTTGTTGTAGAACAAGCTTGCGCATACCCAGAGCTAGATAACGTAGATTGCAATAGCACCACAGAGCACCTTTATTGGCTTACTGACGAACACCTTGGCGCATATGCTCGATGTTACTTAAAAGATGATAAGTACAGTGCAATAGGGCGCGTGCTGATTAGTAAAGAGCATCGTGGCAACGGGTTTGCACACGAGTTGGTAACACAAGCAATCGAAAGGTGCTTTAAATTATGGCCCAGCAGAGAGATATATATTGGTGCCCAAACCTACTTGTTAGGTTTTTATCAAGCCCTTGGCTTTACAGCTATAAAGCAGCCGTACTTAGAAGATGGTATAGAGCATCAAGATATGATTTTAAAGCGCCCAATAAGTTAATGGGCGCTTGTTAATAGGTGTAAATTAACCAAAAATTGAATTGATGAACACTAATGAAATGGCAAGTGGGCAAATAAACTTAATGTACCAAGGCCATATCTTCCAAAATACACTGTTAGCCACATCGGGACACCCTTGCTTTATCTCCTCAAGTAATGAGTTTCTATACCAAATCCAGCCGACAAATAAGCAACACATAAGTCCTAACAAAGGTTGCCCAAACTTAGTGGTGATGGTGATGACGAGGCCAAATAACGTATCAAAGTAAATGACGATAGTGGAACTTACCAAAGTTATAATAGCGCCAATCAACCAAGTAGCCTTGATTCTGTCGAGGGAGAATCGTTCTACTGCATACGAAACAGGGGCTTCTAACATAGAAATTGACGATGTTAATGCGGCGATACTCATTAGGGCAAAGAATGCAAAGCCAACAAATAAACCGATAGTACCCATACCATCAAAGAGAGCTGGCAGAACTTGAAAAACTAAAGTGTCTTCGGAGAGCAGCTCGCCTTGTGCACTAAAAATTTCAACACCTTGGGCTTGCGCTACATACATAGCTGGAATGATTAAAAGGCCTGCCACAAAAGCAATAAATACATCAATCAAAGTGACATAAGCACCGAGTGAAACAAGGTTTTCTTTTTTGCTAATATATGAGCCATAAATGATCATAACACTGGTGCCAAGCGACAAGGAGAAAAATGCTTGGCCAAGTGCGTTTACCAGCAACTCGGGGTTTAAAATTGAACCAAAATCAGGAACTAAATATGCCTTGAGGCCTGTCATAGCGCCTTCTTGCATCATTACATAAATGATGAGTGCAAATAGAATTGACAGAAGAGCAGGCATTAAACGTTTAGACCACTTCTCAATGCCGTTCTCCACACCTCGGCTGATAATCGCCACGGTTAAAATAATAAAACCTGCCGTAAACAATAAATTTCTTGATAAAGATTGTTCACTTAGCCAATTAGTAACTGATTGATTTGAGGTTAATGTGGCAATCGGTTCTAAGGTCGCGCTTATCATCCAACCTGCAACAATTGCGTAAAAGCTTAAAATTAGCCCGGCACAAATAATGCCACCAAAGCCCACTATAAAAGCAAATTGCTTTTGTGATTTTGTATTGGATATTTTGCGCAGTGATGAAACTGCATTAGCTTGACCATGGCGGCCAATTGTTAATTCTGCCATTAGAGCAGGGTAAGCTAAACAAAAAGCAAGAATCAAGTAGGCAACTAAAAATGCTGCGCCGCCATTGCTGGCTGTTTGAGTGGGAAAGCCCCAAATATTACCTAACCCAACCGCTGAGCCTGCGGCGGCCATAATGAATCCAAAACGGGAGCTAAACTCCCCTCTAACTGCGCTCATAATTATTATTACTTCTCTATTTTTTAACGGCGATGACAATCTACTTTATATGCATATAAATAAAAAGCACTTATTGTTCTATATCAATATAGTGGGATGTTGATTGTCTATTTTTAATACTTTTTTATACAAGTAAAGTGGCGTTTTTTTTTTAACCCATTGAATACTAGTATAAAACTAGTTCGCTGGCATATGTAAACTGTAACAGAATAGTTACATTTTATTTGTGTTATGGATTTTCAATGTAAAACAAGCCCCTTTTAGCTGTTTACTGCGACTCACCGTCACTGAACCGTGGTGCCAGTCAGCTACTTTTGCAACAATCGCTAAGCCTAAACCATAACTTTGCGCTTCTCTATTTCGGTGATTTTGTTCCTGAAAAAACGGAGTAAATACTTTGTGCCAGTTATGTTCTTCTATTCCAGGGCCATCATCTTCGACAGTAATAACCACTGTGTGTGTCATTTTTTTAGCGCTAATTACTATATGGTCGCTTGCAAAGTCACATGCATTACTCAATAAGTTGGAAATTGCGCGGGCGAGCCAATGAAGATCTGCATAAACGCTAATATCATCACAATTTAATTCAACATCAATGTTATGTTTGGCTATCTTAGGCTCCAGCTGAGCAATAACGGTTTTTAAGTAATCGTTTAATTCTGTGTGAGCGTAATTAAGTTGCGTGGCTTTTTGTTCTAATGTCGCAAATGCCAAGTAGCTTTTTAGCATAGATTCCATCTGGTCTAAGTCAGATTCCATTCGTGTTAGATAGTGCAACCTTTTTTGTTCGTCATCACAGTCTAACGTAGCATCTAAGCCAAATCGTAGACAGGCAATTGGTGTGCGAATATCATGAGATAAACTTGATGCCATTAATTTATTTTCATCGAGTAACTTTTCTATTTGACTGGCCATTCGGTTAAAAGTGAGCTCAACATCTTTAATATAAGTAAAATATGAAACCTTGATACGTGCTTGTAAATTACCACTTGCAAACTGTTTTGCAGCCTCATTTACAACCCCTAAACGTTTGGCTAGTGGGGCAATAATAAAGCCCATAAATACACATAAGCCTGCATAAAATAATAAGGTAAGTAACATATCATTTTGCTGTATTTGCTCGATTGTTTTTTCTAATCGTAGCTTTAAATGAAACGGTGCTAACTGATTGTTGCTATACAGCAAGTAAAACCCTTGTTGATCTTCGAGTATTAATCCTCCTGTTTTATTCATCTGCTGAAGTAATGAATTCGGCAATGCTAGTGTCTCTGTTGCTCGATAAGTAAGGGGTAACTCAAATTGCGAAGCTAGTTGCTGCGTATATTGACTGCGTTCAGCAGGAGGGAGCTGCAATAGTTGTTGACTGAAACCCATTAAGAGTTTGCTTTGCAGAGAAAACTCATCTTGCGGAGAATGGGTTTGTTGACTAAAGGCATCGATTAACCAACCAAGCACAACGATTGACAAAAGAGCACTTCCTAGCAGTGAAAGATAAAACTTCTTCATTGATATCTACTACTATAAAGGTGTGATTTGACTACCATGCGCTTGCAACCAGTAAATAACCTTTACCCCAAATTGTTTTAATTTTTTCAGGGTGTTGCGGATCGTCATTAAACTTTTTACGTAATGCTGATATAAGCACATCTACGCTGCGGTCAAGGCCATCATATTCTCGCCCTTTAGTGGCTTTAAATACGGCGTCGCGCGACACGACTTGTCCGGCGTTTGATGCTAAATAACTCAGTAGCAGATATTCCGCGCTGGAAATTGATTGTTCTATATTATTAATAAAAACATTGCGTGATTGCGTGTCAATTTTTAGTGCGCCAACTTCGATAAGAGTTGAATCATTTTTTTGTTCTATATTGTCATGACTCATGCGTAGAGCCGCTTTAATTCGTGCCAATAGTGCTCTGGGCCTAACAGGTTTTGTTATGTAATCACTGGCACCGACTTCAAGCCCAATAACTTCATCCATTTCCTCATCACGAGCTGTAAGCATAATAATTGGCTTGTTATAAAACTGCCTAAGTTCACGACAGACGCTAATGCCGTCTTGTCCTGGCAGCATAATATCAAGCAGAATTAAATCAGGTGAGAATTGTTTAACTTGTTCGACAACAAGATTTCCTCGGGAGCAAATTTGCGTCGTGTAACCTTGTTCAATCAAATACTCTGCGACCCATTGAGCAAGTGAGGTGTCATCTTCAACCAGTAAAATAGTGCCGTAATTATCCATAGTCTTCTCTTTTTAAAACAATCGCCAGCGACGTTTCTTCTGGCGGTTTTGATAAACCCATTGTAATTGAACGTGTGTTTTAGCAATGATTTTGCCGCTATCACTGTTGATTAGCTCAAATGCAATTGTTTCGACTGAATCAAAAGCATAATCAAACTGCCCTGATTTTTGTCTGAGCCAGCATTGCATAATGTGCTTTGAAGTAGCGTCCCTAAGGCAATAATTACCAATCTCAGGGCGTTGCCAATTGATCTCGATGTCAGCATAGCAATTTCGCCCTTCACGCAATGCTACACAGGTGTCAGGTATTGCAACAAAATCACTCTGATCAATTTGTTCAGCACTTACCGTTAAAGGTTTGGTGCTTAGTAAACATAAGGCAAGAGTTAATGTTTTAGAATACATATCGCACGCCTACCATGGCTTTGTGTTGATAGCCTTGTGAAACGATAGGGCTATTTGATATTTCATTTGTGAACCACGTTGACAATACACCTGTTAAAAATACCCAGTGTCTATTTAAGGGGTACTCTGCGTGAAATTCAAAAATTACGCTGCCAGAAGTGCCCGTTTCATAAATAGGCCTTGTTGGTTTTGACTCTTCTGGCGAAATACCAAAATAATAGTTTGTAAAATCATCCGAATACGCACTAAAACCAACACCAGAACGGAATTCCCAATTTTTCCAGGGGAGTATGTGACTAAAAAAAGTGTTTATTACCCAGCTATTATGTGAACTAGAAATGTCGTGAAGATATTCAACAGAAATTTGAGAGTTTTGAAAACGACGTGTTAAACGCAATCCGGTATTAAAGTCATATTTGCGGCTTAGAATTCCTTCCAACTCGTCAATTGTGCCTGTGTTGTAAAAGTCTAAGCCTGTCTCATCAAATCCAGCTTGAACATTAGTACCAAGAATATCCAGCTCCCAGTCATATCGTTCAATTAAACTATAACCAATGATGACGCCACCACTAAGTTGGCTGTGGTCAATATCGAGGTAGAAGCGGTCGTAAGAGATAGCTAAGTTAAGATCAAGTTCTAAACCATCATTATAAGAGTCCATTCCAACAAGGTAGGAATCTTCAATATAATAACCGGCTCCAGCACTCCAGTCCCAAGCAAACCCATTCGTGGGTTTTAAAGTGTTATCGGCGTAATATCGGTTACTTGCAAAGCTTACATCGCTCCAAAAACACATAACTAATAATATACAAATTAAAGTACGTGTTTTATTTAAAATTTGCAGCATTGCTTTCCCTGTAACTAAGGTTGAGTAAGTAAGTGTATTATATTGTCAAAGAATGCCTTTTTTCTGTAAAAAAATGTAGCAAATAATTTTACTTACTGAACTTTGATTTTGTCGATTAAAATACTACTCAAATAAAATTGCATCATTGGGGTTAGCGCGCTTATCTCTGTGCGGTTACATGGACCTTGCAATTTAGTCAAGCTGCTCATTTTACTCATTACTTTGTAAGGTGGAATACTCACCTCTTGAGATGCACGCGCACGGCGGGCTTGTTCTGTATTCTGCTGGTGGATAAACGATGCTATTTCAAGCTCGTTGCTAATGATTTGTTCTTGTTGGTATGAATACACAAGGGGTTCACGATGAAAGCTCGCACTGTCAATCGCTGACTTACCAAACCAGACTACATCGCCTGATGCTCTGTGTGTTAGACGCATACTGACATCTGCATTTATAGTTGCACATTGTTGTGTTGGGTAAAGTAGTGAAATCTTTTCAAATGTTGAAAGCGGTGTTTTAGGCGTATCTATCTGGTATTTAGTATCTTCAACAAAGTTTAGCTCAAGTTGATGCACTGACAGCGTGTAATCGCTTTTGCCTTGTGTAACAACATTAAGATTTATCGCCTTGAGTGCATCAGTAATTTGTGAGAATAAGATGTCTGTAACACTCGTATTATCTGCGACAATCTTAACCGTTTGATTGCGTTTTACTTTGTGGGCAGGTAACTGAACAGACTTTACTTTTGGCGAATTGTGAGCAGTTGAATAACTTACTTGGTAATGCTGGGTTTTTAACAAAGGTTTCTTTGGCATTTGCAAAGAGTCTGCAACAGGCGGTGGTGCTGTAGTACATGCAGTCGTTGTAAGTAATAAGCAAGCGATAAAAATAAAACGAATAAGCACAATAAACCCTTAAGAACAAATTAATGCGAATATTGTACGTTAGTCTTGATAAAAGTTCATGTTATTATGTGCTAAGAAATTTCTTAATATAGTTAAAATAATAAAAATGAAGTCATCAACACTATTATTATTTTGTTTTTTTTTATTACTTATTTCATACACTTGTTCTAGTCAAGATGCTCAATGGGATAAGTTGATTGATGATTACAACACACATTTATCAATCAAGTTAAAAAGCAAAGGTATACCAGGCGCAGCATTATCTATTGTATACGGTCAAGACAGTGAGTTTGTGAAAGGTTACGGCGTTACTAAACTACACAAGGGCCAGCGAGTTGACACAAATACACGTTTTCGTTTGGCATCTGTCTCTAAAACATTTGCAGGGTCTTTAACTGCAAAACTTGTTAATGAGAAGCGCTTTTCATTAGAAGATCCCGTCAGTAAATATATACCTGAACTAAGTAACACAAGCTATAAAAACAACTTAAAAGTGTACCACCTACTTAGTCACTCTGGTGGCCTTGTGCCAAATGCATATGATAATTTAATTGAGTCAAGGATGCGCTATCCTGATATTGTTGAAAAGCTATTAAGTGTTGAGCCTATATGTCAGCCAGGTCAGTGTTATGGTTATCAAAATGTGATGTTTAGCTTAGTTGATGAAGTAATTAAATCCAGCACTCAAATGGATTATTCCCATTGGTTGAATGAGTTTATATTTGCACCATTGCAAATGAACAACGCCAGCTTAGGGTATGACAATATGGTGATTGATAGTAATTATGCTCATCCTCATGTTAGAGGGCGTAAACGGTGGCACACTGCGAGGTTAAAAAAGAATTACTATAAAGTGCTTCCCGCTGCGGGTGTTAATGCCAGTGCTAGCGATATGGCTATCTGGTTAAAAGCGCAACTTGGTGTTTATCCGACTATTCTTTCTTCTGAAGTATTGGCTAGTCAGGCAAGACCTTACACACAAACAAAAAAAGAATTACGACGTAGGGTGTGGAGAAAGCATCTAAAAGCGGCTTATTATGGTCTCGGTTGGCGTGTTTATAATTATGATAATGAGACGCTTTATTATCATAGCGGCTGGGTACAAGGATATCGCAGCGATCTTGTGGTAATGCCGCACCTTAACATAGGGTTTAGCCTAGTATTAAACGCAGAGACAGGGCTTATTAATGAGCTCACAACGGAGTTTATCAACCGGGTGCTGGAATATAAAAAACAAAACATGCAACGGTTGGAGAAAGGATGAGACACTTAGTTGGCTTTTTAATGTTATTTTGCACAAGCTTTGCGCATGCAGCCCCTGATAGTATTTACTTATTTCGCCACAGCGAAAAAGAAAAGGGGAACAACCCACATTTAACAGAGGCCGGTAAACACAGAGCTGATCAACTATCTAGTCTCATTGAAAATAACAAGCCAGTGGCTTTGTTCAGTACCAACTATAATCGCACAATTGAAACGGCTAACGCATTAGCTAGAGATTTAGGGGTTGAGGTACAGGTGTATAATCCTAGAGACTTAGCACAATTTAGTGAGCAAGTATTAACGATGAATGGAACAATCATCATTGTTGGCCACAGTAATACAAGTGTGGAATTAGCAGCGTTATTTTCTGAATTAAAAGTCGATAAAATGCATGAATCTGAGTTTTCCCGTTATTTTTTACTACAGCGAACGGGACAAAATTTTCATTTAAGTGATTTAAAAATGAATTTTGACTAGGGCGTGTTGACCTTTCGTGATTAATTTTGCAGCAGTATGTTTGGTATTTAGGCAAGGCAGCCCTATGCAGTGTGGTTGTTCCCCATAAATAGGCGATAACGCAGTATAAATGCCAAACATGCGCTGCCCAAAGGGTTCTTCCTAGGGGCGATTGACTCTTTGTTACCTACATGGATGTAGGTAAGGGGCGCTAGCAGGACGCGGTAGCTTTGCTCGGTTTTTACTTAGCCCGCTAGGTTACAAACCTCGCGCCGCGATTAAATCGCCCCTAGATTGAACAAATTTCAATCCACAAAGGTCAACACGCCCTAATGAATGCACATTCATTTACAAATTTTATTTTGAATAAATTATAAGCATAAAAAAACCAGCAAAAGCTGGTTTTTTTTCACTAAGAAAAAATTAATTACGTGGTAATTGAATTTTCTTCTCTTCGCTTTGACGGTATAACACAATTGTATGGCCGATAGTTTGCAGTTTTTCTGCACCGGTTTCACGTACAATTGCTTCAAAAATCAATGCTTTAGTTTCGCGGTCATCAGTTGGTACTTTAACTTTAATGAGTTCGTGGATTTCTAAAGCGCTTTGAATTTCCACTACTACACCTTCTGTAAGGCCGTTTGAACCGAGAAGTACAACGGGCTTAAGAGAATGTGCTTGACCTTTTAAAAACTGCTTTTGTTTGTTCGATAATTTCATGTTATTACAAATTTTGCTGAATATGGCTTGAATTAAGGGTATTCTAACGCCATCTAGAGAATATTACTAATTAGTTGCGTGTTAATTTATGACAAATAAAAAACATTCAGCCAGTTCACAGCGATGGTTGAAGGAACATTTTGATGATCCTTACGTTCACGAAGCTCAAAAGAAAGGTTGGCGCTCTCGTGCGATTTTTAAACTTGATGAAATTCAAAATAAAGATAAATTACTGCGCCCAGCAATGACCGTAGTTGATTTAGGTGCCGCACCGGGTAGTTGGTCACAATATTTAGCAGATAAAGTGGGTACTAAAGGCCAAGTCGTTGCGTGTGATATATTACCTATGGACTCTCTTGCAGGCGTCGATTTTTTACAAGGAGATTTTCGAGAGGAAGCAGTCCTTGATGCGTTATTAAATCGTATTGGTGGCAAAAATGTAGATGTAGTACTTTCTGATATGGCACCGAACATGAGTGGTAATAGCTCAGTTGACCAGGCCGGAAGCATGTATCTTGTAGAGCTTGCACTGGATATGTGTCATCAAGTACTTAAGAAAAACGGTGCGTTTATTGTTAAAGTTTTCCAAGGTGAAGGGTTTGATCAATATTTGCAAGATGTACGTAATAGTTTTAAAACAGTGAAGATACGCAAACCCGACGCCTCACGTGCTCGATCTCGCGAAGTATATATAGTAGCGACAGGTTACAAACTGTAGTACAGTTGTCTGGCGTTAAGTTGAATTTAAATTAATTGGATACAAGAGGTTAACACCTTGAGCGATATGGCGAAAAATCTAATACTCTGGCTGGTTATAGCTGTTGTGCTAATGTCAGTATTTCAGAGCTTTAATGGTGGCGATCAAATAGATCGTCAAACTAGTTACACTCAATTTGTTAAAGATGCTAGAAATGGTTCTTTACAAGAAGTGGCAATCGAAAGTACCAGTGGCACAATCACCGGCACTAAAACTAATGGTGAGCGCTTCCAAACCATTATGCCTATTTATGACAAAGACATTTTAAATGACTTATTAAAAAGTGATGTGAATGTTAAAGGTGTTAAGCCGGAAGAGCAGTCTTTCTTAGCAAGCATCTTAATTTCTTGGTTCCCGATGTTACTGCTAATTGGTGTGTGGATATTCTTCATGCGTCAAATGCAAGGCGGTGGCGGTAAAGGCGCAATGTCGTTTGGCAAGAGCAAAGCACGCTTGATGAGCGAAGATCAAGTTAAAACAACATTCGCTGATGTTGCCGGATGTGATGAAGCGAAAGATGATGTAACCGAGCTGGTGGATTTCTTACGTGATCCGTCTAAGTTTCAAAAGTTAGGCGGCAGTATCCCTAAGGGTGTACTCATGGTCGGCCCTCCAGGAACGGGTAAAACATTGCTCGCTAAAGCGGTTGCCGGTGAAGCAAAAGTTCCGTTCTTTACAATTTCAGGTTCTGACTTTGTAGAAATGTTTGTTGGTGTTGGTGCATCGCGTGTTCGTGACATGTTTGAACAAGCTAAAAAAGCGGCGCCATGTATCATTTTCATTGATGAAATTGACGCTGTAGGTCGTAAGCGTGGTGCAGGAATGGGCGGCGGTCACGACGAGCGTGAGCAAACCCTAAACCAAATGCTAGTAGAAATGGATGGCTTTGAAGGTAATGAAGGTATTATCGTTATTGCTGCTACTAACCGTCCAGACGTACTTGATCCAGCATTACTTCGCCCAGGTCGTTTTGACCGTCAGGTTGTTGTTGGTTTACCTGATATCCGTGGCCGTGAACAAATCTTAAAAGTTCACATGCGTAAAGTGCCTTTAGGCGACAACGTTGAAGCGGCTGTTATTGCCCGCGGGACGCCAGGTTTCTCAGGTGCTGATTTAGCAAACTTAGTAAATGAAGCTGCTTTATACGCTGCCCGTGGTAACAAACGTGTAGTAAGCATGGCCGAATTTGATGCCGCAAAAGATAAAATCATGATGGGCGCAGAGCGCAAGACCATGGTGATGAGCGAGCAAGAAAAAGAGATGACTGCTTATCACGAAGCGGGTCACGCAATTGTTGGTCGTTTAGTGCCAGAACACGATCCTGTTTATAAAGTATCTATTATTCCTCGTGGCCGTGCCCTTGGTGTAACTATGTACTTACCAGAGCAAGACCGTGTTAGCCATTCTAAAGAATTGCTCGAATCAATGATTTCAAGTTTGTATGGCGGACGTATTGCTGAAGCACTTATTTACGGTGAAGATAAAGTAACTACTGGTGCAAGTAACGATATTGAACGGGCAACTGATATTGCGCGTAAAATGGTAACGCAGTGGGGCTTGAGTGAAAAGCTAGGGCCGTTACTATATTCTGAAGATCAGAATGAAATGTACATGGGTGGCGGCGGTGGCCGTGCTATGAGCATGTCGGATGAAACTGCAAAAGTAATTGATACTGAAGTACGTTTGTTTTCTGATAGAAACTATCAACGCGCTGAAGATATTCTTAAAGAGAATATTGATATCTTACATTCGATGAAAGATGCATTAATGAAATATGAAACAATTGATGCAAAACAAATCGATGACTTAATGGCACGTCAACCAGTTCGCGAGCCTCGCGATGCGCATGACAGACGTGACACAGAAGATAAAAAGCCAGAGCCAGCTCAAGTAAAAGCTGAGCCTGAGAATAAAGATCAAGAATCATCGCAAAAAGATGAAACAAACCTTGATGACAAAGCTGAATAATAGTTAAAATAGCTTACCTAAAAACCCCGGGCCACCGGGGTTTTTTGTATCAAAAAGAAAATAATCAATGCAATGGATGTATTGAAGGTGAAAAATGACCACAGTTAATTTACCTCGGGGTCGTAAGTTGCACCTCGACACCCCAATCATTATGGGGATCTTAAATGTTACACCTGACTCCTTTTCAGATGGTGGTTCATACTACCAAACAGACAGCGCTGTCATTCAAGCTCAAACACTCCTTAATGATGGTGCTACCATAATAGACATTGGTGGTGAGTCGACCCGTCCGGGTGCACCTGATGTCACGCTTGAAGAAGAGTTAAACCGTGTAATCCCCGCAATAAACGCAATTAGAGCCCACTCAGAACCAACGGTTAGTGACTGTATAATTTCAATTGATACCAGTAAAAGTGAAGTTATGCGCCAAGCATTACATGCAGGGGCTGATATTATAAATGATGTGCGGGCTTTACAAGAGCCTGATGCGCTTAGCGTAGCTGCCGAGTTTGCAGATGTAGCGATTTGCTTGATGCATATGCAAGGGCAGCCTCGTACTATGCAAAGTAACCCGCAATACAATGATTTATTTGCGGATATCAATCATTTTTTTAAGCAGCGCATTGATGCATGTAAAACAGCGGGTATTAAGCCACAGCAACTTATCCTAGATCCAGGTTTTGGTTTTGGTAAAAGCCTGGCTCACAACTACGAACTATTAAAACGATTTGATGAATTTAATCATTTGGGTTTACCTGTATTAGCTGGCCTATCTCGTAAATCAATGATTGGTAATTTGTTAAATAGAAATACTGATGAACGGCTTGCTGGAAGTTTGGCAGGCGCACTGATCGCGGCGCAAAATGGCGCAAAAATTATCCGTGTACATGATGTAAAAGAAACTGCAGATGTGCTTGCTGTATGGCAAGCTTGCGAACAAGGACTATCTAATGAGTAATAGAAAATATTTTGGAACAGACGGTGTAAGAGGCATGGTTGGAGAGTACCCGATCACCCCTGAATTTGCACTAAAACTAGGCTGGGCTGCAGGACGTGTACTGTCAGCAAAAGGCACAAAAAAAGTCATTATTGGTAAAGATACGCGTATTTCGGGCTATATGCTTGAGACATCGCTCGAAGCAGGTTTGATTGCGGCAGGTATCGATGTGGTTTTACTAGGGCCTATGCCAACACCGGCTGTTGCCTATCTAGCGCAAACATTTCGCGCTGAAGCGGGTATTGTAATTAGTGCTTCCCACAATCCATACCACGATAACGGTATCAAGTTTTTCTGTGGGCGAGGCTTAAAATTAGGTGACGATGTTGAACTTCAAATAGAAGCAATGCTTGATGAGCCTATGACATGTGTTGCATCAGACAAGTTAGGTAAAGCCAAGCGTTTAGAAAGTGCTGATGGGCGTTACATTGAGTTTTGCAAAAGTCAGTTCCCACAAGGATTATCTCTTGAGGGGTTAAAAATTGTTTTAGATTGTGCCAATGGCGCAACATACCATATCGCCCCTTCAGTTATGCGCGAGTTAGGTGCTGATATTATTTGCCATGCGTGCGAACCAAATGGTGTAAATATCAATTTAGAGTGTGGTGCAACACATGTTGACGCGCTCAAACGTAAAGTCCTAGAGCATAATGCCGATGTAGGTATAGCCTACGATGGAGATGGTGACCGTGTCATGATGGTTGACCACAATGGACGTGTTTTTGATGGTGATGACATTGTATATATTATTGCATGCCAGGCAGCGCAAGACGATATGCTCGGTGGCGGGGTTGTTGGTACTGTGATGTCAAACATGGGCCTTGAAAATGCATTAAAAGCCAAAGGCATTGATTTTGAAAGAAGTAAAGTTGGCGACCGCTATGTAATGGAATTACTACAGAAAAAAGGTTGGAAAATCGGTGGCGAAAGTTCTGGCCATGTACTTAATCTAGATCTTATTAGTACGGGCGATGGTATTATTTCAAGCCTGCAAGTACTTGCTGCCATGGTTGCGCAAAACCGCACTTTAAAAGATTTAGGTGCAGGGTTTACTAAGTACCCTATGAAAATGATCAATGTACGCTACAAAGCAGGCACTGATCCAACGCAAGCACCAGAAGTTATTGCTGCAGTTACTGAGGTTGAGGCTAAATTAGCAGACAAAGGCCGTGTATTATTGCGTAAATCAGGTACTGAACCTGTGGTTCGCGTTATGGTTGAAGCTGAAGAAGAGAAAATGGTACTTGATAGTGCTCGTAAAATAGCGGATGTTGTCGAATCTATGAGCAAACAAACTGATTAAGAACAATAACCTCTTGTAACTTTGGGCGAGTCGAGTTACTATCTCGCCCGCTTTCTAATCTGGAGTGGAAAAATGGCATTACGCAAGCCGATGGTAGCTGGAAACTGGAAAATGAACGGTTCTTTAGAACTTGTTGAACAGTTATCTAGTGCAATCAAAAACGTAGAATCAACCGATTTAGATGTTGTAATATTTCCACCTTACCCGTTGATCTCACAGCTAGTAGCAAGTGGTATAGCAACAGGTTCGCAAACAGTTTCTGAAAATCAACCAGGTGCATTTACCGGTGAAGTTGATGCTCAGTTAGTTAAAGATTTAGGTGCTAGTCACACATTGGTTGGTCACTCTGAGCGCCGAAGTATATTTGGTGAAAGCAATAGCACTGTTGCTAAAAAGTTTGCTCGTGCACAGCAGGTTGGGTTAACACCTATTCTTTGTGTAGGTGAAAGTGAACAGCAACGTGAGCAAGGACAAACTGAACAGGTAGTTGCTGCACAAATTGATGCGGTAATTAATGAATTAGGTCTAGCAGCACTGAAAGATTCTGTGGTAGCATACGAGCCCGTTTGGGCCATTGGCACAGGTAAGACTGCATCGCCTGAACAAGCACAGCATGTGCACAAATTTATCCGTGATAAAATTGCTGATTTAAATAGCGATTTAGCACAAGGGCTGACCATCCTTTATGGTGGCAGTGTAAATGAAAAAAATAGCGAATTATTATTTGCACAATCAGATATAGACGGCGGCTTAATAGGCGGTGCTAGTTTAAAAGCAGATTCATTTGCTGCGATCTGTGAGAGTGCAAAAAGGACCGTATAAGATGTACGAAATTTTATTAGTAGTGTATTTAGTTATAGCGATAGCGCTTGTTGGTATGGTTTTAATTCAACAAGGTAAAGGCGCAGATATGGGCTCGTCATTTGGTTCAGGCGCATCAGGAACTGTTTTCGGTTCTTCAGGCGCAGGTAACTTTATGACTAAAACAACGACTGCTTTAGCAACAATATTCTTTGTTTTAAGTATTGTCCTAGGTAATCTGACTGCGAATCAAATCAAGAAAAGTGATGAGTGGGAAAACTTAGAAGCAGCTCCTGCAGTTGAGACTGTTACTCCTGCAGAAGATGACGTTCCAGTGACTTCTACTAATGAAAAATCTGACGTACCTAATTAAGTAATAAAATTTGAGTTAAACGATTTACAAGCCTCAAGTAAATCAAAGAGTTTAACAAATAAAGTGAAAACTTTAAAAATGCGGTTGTGGTGGAATTGGTAGACACGCTACCTTGAGGGGGTAGTGCTTTAGGGCGTGGGGGTTCAAGTCCCCCCAACCGCACCATATTATAAAACCAGTAACAGCGATGTTACTGGTTTTTTTGTTTTAAGATTAAGTATTTGGACATCCGCTTCAATACAGTGTTTTATCTCCTATATATTTATAGCTAAGCTCAACCTCTTGAAAAGTATATTCTAAGTGCGCCTTTATTAAACCAAGTTAGTTCATTGACTCGATTTCTACTCAATAAGTGGTTTAGTAGAAATCGACTGGTTCTATATTTGCCTAAAATGATTAGCAATGAACTCGTAGCAAACAAGTCAATTTTTGCTTAATGCCGAACTATAAGCTAATGTGTTTACTAATAATAAAAACCTTATTCATGGCAAATTTGAGCACGGTTATCTGATACAGGATAGCTTATTGTGGGTAAGCATTATTGAAAGCAGAAAATATAATTAAAAAGCTATATAAATTAAAAATATAGCTAATGAATTAGGCTCTATAGCCGATATTACTTTTAGTTAAAATAATTAAGGTACTACGAATGGCGTCAAGCATGTCTTTTCAAAATATCAGTATCACAAAAAAAATCCATGCTATCACCAGTATTGCGGTTATAGCATTTGTGGTGATTGTATTGATAAATTACGTTGCCATGGATGACAACCGCGGGTCATTAGATGAGTTGGAAAAAACATCTTACCAAGTTGTTAAGCTAACCTCTTCAAATGTTGTGTTGCTAGAAAAACTCGATGAGTTATACACACAGGCAGTTACTTTTGGTGAACAAGAATTAGTTGATAAAGCCAGCGACACCTATGAAAAATTAATGAGCAATATCGATAAAATTACGGCGATAAGTAATAACTATATCGATAGTAAAGTGCGTGATCAGTTAGGTAACTATTCAAAAATTTCATCGCAAATAGCCAATGGTATGATCGATGGAACTGCTGACTTTAGTAAAATACAGCAACAAGCTCAAACTAAAACCCAGATCTACACTTCAGTACTTAAGAGCTTTAAAAACGCCCAAGAGCGTGCAGATGACCGCTTTTTCGAATTAGTGAAAAATACCAAAGCGCGTTCTGATAAAGCGCTGACTTTAATGCTAGTTGTGTCTTTAGTATCTTTATCACTGTTATTACTCATGGCAGTTTGGATTGCACGAGGCATTGGTGCAGCTGCCAGTGACGCAGCAGATAACTTAAGGCTATTAGGTGAAGGTAAAGGTTCTTTAAGCACACAGTTAACTGTGCGCTCAGAGGATGAGATAGGGCAAGTTGCAATTAATTTCAACTCCTTTATTACCCTTTTAAGAGGTTCAGTGTTAGATGTAATGTCTGTGTGTGAACCGCTAATGGAAAACTCTACGCGTTTAGTGCAAGGGATGGAGCAAGCCGAAAGAGCTACAAGCAAGCAGGCCTCTGATGCTGAAGTCGTTAAACAATCAATGGAAGAAATGAAACAGAGCGTAGGTGATATTTCTCAATCTGCGGCTAGTGCATCTCGTGCTGCGCAAACAGCAGAGCAAGAAGTCGATCAAAGCCGTAGCCAAATTCAAACGGCGGTTTCAGAATCTCAAACACTTAGTAATGAAATCAATCACGCGGCGACTACCATCAATAAGTTAGCTGATGATACAAAAAATGTGACTCAAATTTTAAATGTTATAACGGCCATTGCAGAGCAAACTAATTTACTCGCTCTAAATGCGGCTATTGAGGCGGCTCGAGCTGGAGAACAAGGTCGTGGCTTTGCGGTTGTAGCAGATGAAGTGCGAGAGCTTGCATCACGAACTGCTAAATCTACCAACGAAATACGTGAGCTACTTAATACCTTAACTAGCGCTGCAAACGAGTCGGTCAATGCTATGACCTCAGCGAGAGATATGGCAACAAATAATGCTACCGCAGCAAAAAATACGGGTATATCTATTGAAAAAATAGCAGAACAAATACTTGAAATTAATGGTATGAACTCGCAAATTGCAGCTGCAACAGAGGAGCAAACTTCAGTAGCGGCAATGGTAGTTGATAATGTGTCAAATATGCATATGTCTTTCGAAGACACAATGCAGTCATTAGCAGCAGTGAGAGATGTTGCCAAGAACCTTCATTATTTGTCAGATAACTTACTCGATGCTACAGCGAAGTTTAAGGTGGAATAAACTAGAACCTGGCATAAAAATTTATCAGTGTAAAAATAAAAAACCACCTAAGCCTAGGTGGTTTTTTGATAGGGTAACGTTATTTAAAATTTACCGACAACTTTTACGTTATCAGTGATTTTTGCGCTATCAATATAGCCTATGGCATCGGTGTTGCTACTGACAAAATCAATAACAGCTTGATCGTTGCTTAGCTTTTCTGGCGGTGTGCCTTTGCCTGTAAAGACCAACTTTGACCAATACGCATTTAATTGGCTACCGGACTTACCGACCACTTTATCGTTAAATTCATCTGCAACGCTATTGCCATCCTGATTAACTGGGTTCACTTTTACCCCGTCATCGAAAGATTTACTTTTACCTAGGTAGATCTTTTTAATGGCATTTGCATCCAGTTGATTTGAATTTGCAGGGTTTACGATCACTGCAACTTCCGCAAACGTGTTTAATGAGCAAACAGTTAATGCTGTGGCTAAAAATAATTTTCTCATCATAAACTCCAATTAAAATATCAAATCGACAGCAACGGCAACAACATCGGTCTCTGTATCAGTGATATCGTCTTTAAAGCGGCTGAAATCTACTTTAAATGCAGCTGATGGATGAAAGTTATAACGCGTGCCAATTGTGTATACGTTACTTTTCGCTTTTGATCCTTCTAGTACTTGGTTAATACCTTGATTCAAAGGAGGAACAGCAGTGAGGGCATTGTAGCGGCTGCTATCATGTTCATCATCGTTATTTTCATAAGTGAAGTGAACAGTCCACTCATCCATGCGATAACCTACAGAGGTGTAGTATTGAGTTTGTTTAGCTAATGCGCTGTTATCTACTTCAAACTCAGTGTATTCGGCATCAAATAAAATATCGTTATAATCAACAGAGAAACCAATCGCAAAGAATGAACCATTGTCTTCATCAATAGCAATATCATTTGCTTGCTCAGCGAAGCCAGCACCACGCAAGGTTTGCTCTAAATTATTAAGGGCAATGCCAGTATCAGTATCATTTTCAATAGCAATAGATGTATCTGCAACAAAGTATGCTGCGCGTGCACTGAACCAGTCATAACTTAGGGTCCAGTTGATACCAGCAATGTCGTTAAGTTCAGTATCACCATTAACAGATACAACTGCAATGGTGCCATCATAGCCACCATAAATAGCTTGTACGGTTGAATCCCAATCACCCAGAGTTGAGGTATGTAACAGACTTAAGCCTTCGTATGTTGAAAAAGGAATGTTATAAACAGACTGCGGTGGCCTTATCCAACGATAGGCGTAACCTACATCTAAGAAATCCGAATAACGATAAAAGGGCACGCGCATTTTACCTGCACTGAGTTGCAGCTCATCGGTAAATTCGTATGTTAAATAAGCCCATTCGAACTCAGCATCAAAGTCATTTTCGCCACGGGCGACAATTTGCGCTGTTGCGCTTAGTTTATCTTGTAAGTCAGCGGATAACTGAAGTGCAAATACGCTCTCATTTTTAAAGGAGATGTCATTATCATACCCATATAGGGTCGTATCATCATCCATTGTTTTACCACCAACAATTGAGGCAAAACCGTTGATGCGCACCTCCGCAAAAGAAGCTGCTGACGTAAGAGCACCACATAGTGCAATAGCAATAGGAAGTTTTTTCATTGTGTATCCTAAGTATTTAAAGATAGGTTGATTTCAAAGACATTTTAGTAGTAAAAGAGCAAGTTAGCGATGAAAAACCAAAAAGAAAGTTAAATGCCTCAAATAGGTAAGATATTTTGCTTATAAGAATTTTTTGATATAGGTTTTTAAATTAATTAAGCTTAGCTGCGTTAATTATACCATTTTTCACAAAAGTGAAATATAATACCCCTCCAGAGGTAAGATACTTAATTAAGTGTCTTTTTTTATGCCTGAAATTTACTAGGCACTTCCACACACGGTACCCTTTGGAGAATACATTGAAAATACGCCACCTATCTCAGTTAAGTATTGCCATGCTTACGGCTTTTGCTGCACCTAGTTACGCACAAGATGAAAAAACCACTGCAAAGCAGGATGCTTTTGAAAAAATAGAAGTCACAGCTCGTAAGCGCACAGAAAGCATTTTTGAGTCTCCAACAGCCGTTACATCAATCGGTGAAAATTTGATTGATAAAGCTAATATGAGCAACTTAGAAGATATTGGTAAATACGTACCCAATTTAAATATTACGCGCTATGGGGTAGGTAATGCTGCTCATGCATCGGTATTTATTCGCGGTATTGGTTTGCAAGATCACATCATCACTACTGATCCAGGTGTAGGTGTATACCTGGATGGCGTTTACTTAGGCCGTCAAATGGGCTCTAACTTGTCATTGCCAAATATTGAGCGTGTAGAAGTGTTACGTGGACCACAAGGGACATTGTATGGCCGTAATACACTTGGTGGGGCTGTTAACATTATAACTAAACAACCAGGTGATGAAGGCATTGCAACGACGACTGCTAAAGTAGGTTCTCGTGGACGTATAGCTGGCGATGTATACTTTAATAACTCGTTGACAGATGAGCTTAGTATGTCAGCTAGTGCATCTTACAAACAACGTGATGGCGTAGGTAAGGCGATTAACTTAGCTAATCCAGAAAAAGAAATTGGCGAAGAACAGGAAACCAGTGGTCGTGTTGCGATTAAATGGCAACCAACTACAGATTTTTCAATGGTAGTCTCATTAGATGCCGTTGATAATGAGTCAGGACAATCACCTTATACAATTGAGCTTACAACGCCGTTAGATGCTTCTAACCCTGGCAACGGTGATTTCCCACTTCTTACAGCTGATATGCTGCCAAAAGACCCTGATGATTTAGCTACGACTGTAGCAGGCATTGAATCTACTTCTTATTCTGGTTGGGGAACATCAGTCTCTGCGCAATGGGATATTAATAACGAGTACACAGCTAAATTTATTTCAAGCTACCGCACATCAGAATACGAAGGTGGGCTAGATGATGATGCTGTTGCACTTAATTTATCTGAATTCCCTGAAGAAGGTGGTGCAGATCAATATTCATTTGAAATCCAACTAAATGGCACATTTGCTGATATGGACTTCGTATCGGGTCTTTATTACTTTAATGAGGACGGGTTCACAAGCTCAGGCCCATTTGTATTTAGTCCATGGAACACACCTAATGGTTTGTTAAATGATGGTGTAACCCCTTCATTTGGTGACTATGGTTATTTTGATGTAAACCAAGAAACTAATTCATACGCAGCGTATATTAACGCCAGCTATGACCTTTCTGACGCGCTGAGCGTTGGTGGTGGTTTGCGCTACTCAAAAGATGAAAAAGAAGCCAATGCTTTATTCCCAAGTTTCCCTGAGCGTAAATTTGTCTCAGCTGACTTTGATGCCATAACATGGGATGTAAACGCATCTTACCGTTTAGATAATGGTTTGAATGTGTATGGTCAAGTTCAAAAAGGGTATCAAACGGGTGGTTTCCCACCACGCCCATTTGGTGGTCCTGATCAGTTTGTATCGTTTGATGAGACAAAAGCCATTAACTATGAGTTGGGCTTAAAAGGCCAAGTTCATGAAGATGTATCTATGATGCTAGCAGTATTTGTTACTGACTATACTGACTTGGCGTTACCGTTTTCTGACCCTACTGCCGGTGGTGGTTTTGTAACTATTGTTGAGAATGCAGGTCAATCTAAAGCACAAGGTATAGAGTTAGAGACTACTGTTGCAGTAACAGATGATTTTACAATTCGCAGTGCTGTGGGTTATTTAGACTCTGAAATCACTAAAGTAGATGAAGGTGTACAAGGTATTGGCAAAGGCGATTCGCCAGCACTTACACCGCGTTGGACTGTGATGGTTGCGCCTTCTTACTTTATTGACCTAGACAATGGCGCTACGGTTGCGTTAAACGCCAACTACTCTTATCGCAGTGATATGCAAGGCCAGTCAGTTTATAATCAAAGCGAGCAAATTGACTCGCGTGAACTGGTTGGGTTTAATATTTCATATTTGAATGCCTATGGCGATATGGAAGTAACCTTATACGGCGAAAATGTACTTAATGAAGTTTATGATGTAGGCCGTTTACAGCAATCTGGTTTCGTGGGTGTTATGCGTAGTAACGACCGCAGTGAGTTTGGTATTAAGTTTAAAAAAGATTTTGAGCTTTAATTAAGCGCCTTTAAATAAGAAGGGTAAGGTTTAAAGCCTTACCCTTCTTATTATCAAACAGTGCTTACAAAAAGTTGCTGGCTGGCAGCTAGTTGTTTTTTTCTTGCTCGCGTTTTTCACGCGCTTCTTTTAGTTCATCGGCAAGTTCTTGTGCCTTTTGTTTAGTCTTTTCAGTTAACTCGCCTGCGGCTTCTTTACTTTCTAGCCATGCATCGATGGCAATTTCTTTGCCGTCATCAAACATATCTAGGCCAAGCTTTTTACTTTCGTCGAGTAACTCATTCAATGAATCCCCTTTAAACTCATTGGTCGACTCTTTAACTTCATTCCAGGCATCATCAAGCGCTTTTTTCATTTCAGCTTTCGCTTCGGCAGCGTCTTCTTTAACTTCCTTAGCATCTTCACAACCAAACAGTAAAACTGAACTTACTAAAACTAAACTGGCTAATTTTTTCATATTTGTTCTCTATTAAATTATTTTGTTTCTATTAACTACATTGTTAAGTAAAGTCATTATAGTCAAAATAGGTAGTGTTAAAGTCAGTATTAATATACAGGGGATAATATGAATGTACCTCGAACAACAAGGCTAGATTTCAAATTAATGGATGAACATGATGCACCGCTATTATTTGAAATAGACAGCGACCCTCAAGTGATGAAGTATTTATCGCGCGGTAAAGTTACCTCCATGCAAACGATAAAGGACGTATTTATTCCCCGTATGCAAGCGTATCGTAATGTTGAGATGGGGTGGGGGTTATGGCAGGTTAATATTACACAACAAAATGAATTCATTGGCTGGGTGCTTGTAAGGCCGATGGACTTTTTTGCTGAATCGCCTAATTATAATGACATTGAAATTGGTTGGCGTTTTAAACGCTCGAGCTGGGGTAAGGGGTATGCTAGTGAAGCGGCTATTGCAATTGCTAACTTAATTGCTCTAAAACCCCAAGTGCATGCTATTAGTGCTACAGCGTTAAAAGACAATCTGGCTTCAATTAAAGTTATGGAAAAACTAGCAATGACATTTATTAAAGATTATACCCATGTTGATGAACAAGGTGAGTTACCGGCTGTGCTATATCAAAAAAGGGTTTAATTGTGGTTTGCCTAAAATTAGTGCAGCATGGATAAATAATAAAAACAGTAGTTAATAAAAGGAGTGACCTATGTTTGTGAGTGCCAAGTATCTAGTGCTTTTTAGTTTGATTGTAATACAACTTAATTTGACACTTTTCGCAGTAGAAAAAACGAACCAGGCTGCAGTTGCTATGCCTGATAGCTATAGCAGCGATGCTGCTCGAGCAATACTAGAGCAAGGTGGCAATGCCGTTGATGCTGCAATCGCCGCGCAGTTTGTGCTTGCGGTAACCTTACCCGAAGCCGGAAACATAGGTGGCGGTGGTTTTATGCTGATACATAAAGAGGGCTCAAGTGACTTTATTGATTATCGTGAAACAGCTCCAAGCGCAGCACATCGCGATATGTATCTAGATGAGCAAGGCAATGTTATTAAGAATCGTTCTGTGTATGGTATTCATGCCAGCGGTGTGCCTGGCAGTGTTGCAGGTATGTGGCTTGCTCATAAAAAACACGGCACACTTGATTGGCAAAGCTTAGTTGACCCCGCGGTTAAGTTGGCCGAGCAAGGCTTTATTGTCCATCCAAAGCTTGCCAGTAGTATTGAGCGCTACATTGCTCGTATGGCTAAAAAAGATGTCTCAATCAATTTTGCTGATTACTTTGCCAGCGCTAAAGCAAACAAAAACTTTAAACAACCAGAGCTCGCAGCTACCCTAAAGCGCATTCGCGATAAGGGTAAAGCCGGGTTTTATGAAGGTGAAACCGCTAAAATCATCGCCGATTTTATGGCACAACATGGCGGTATAATCACCCAAGCAGATTTAAAAGGCTATCAAGCAAAATCACGTACTCCTATTAAAGCCAGCTGGAATGGCTATGAAGTATTAACGTCTCCGCCGCCAAGCTCTGGTGGTATTGCAATTTTACAATGGTTAAAAATGTATGAGCTGACTAAGCCAGACATTGGTTTTGAGCATAATTCAACCGCATATATTCATTTACTGGCTGAAATAGGTAAACGTGTTTTTGCGGATAGAGCAGAGTACTTGGGTGATCCTGATTTTTTTGAAGTGCCAAAACGTGAACTAATAGCGACAAAGTACTTGAAAGCACGTGTTGGCACGATTGAGGCTAATAAAATATCAACCACTGAGAGCATTAAACCAGGCTTACATGAAAGCGAGCAAACGACTCATTTTTCAATCGTTGATAAGTTTGGCAATGCAGTGTCTAACACCACAACGATTAACTTAAGCTTTGGTAGTGGAGTAGTGGTTGCTGGTGCAGGCTTTTTACTTAACGATGAAATGGATGACTTTAGCGCCAAGCCTGGGGTGATGAATGTGTTTGGCGCGCTTGGAGGTAAAGCAAACGAAATCCAGCCACATAAACGTATGCTTAGCTCGATGACGCCAACAATCTTGCTTAAAAACAATAAAGTCAAAATGGTTACAGGCTCACCTGGCGGAACGACGATTATTAGCTCAGTGTATGAATCGATTTTAAATATGGTTGAATTTAATATGAGTGCTGATGATGTTGTAAACAGCCCTCGATTTCATCACCAGCTATGGCCTAAAAATGTGATTCGCCATCACAGTGGTTTAGCTAAAGATGTTATCAGCGCACTTGAAAAAATGGGTTACACATTAAATGAGCGCCGCTTTGGTGATATGCATGTTGTGATTGAGAAAGAGGGTAAGTTGCAGGCTGCTTCAGAGGCTTCAGGGCGTGGCAAAGCCATGGTATTTTAAATCAGCAGGGCGTGTGCAATAGTCATTTTTGGTAGCAGTATTGGCTGCTACCATTTTAGTTACTTAGAGCGTTAGCGTTTAAAGGTTAAAGACACTTTATCTTTTTTCGCTAAGTAGTAGCCGATTAACACACCTGCTATGGCACCAAAGAGGTGACTTTCGAACGAAACATGAGGACGTTGAGGCAGCACACCCCAGATAAATCCACTATACAAAAATACCACGACAACGCTAATAACAATTGCTTTGAAGGAGCGAAGCATAAGACCATAGCAAATTAAAAAGCCCCATAAGCCATACAATACGCCACTTAGCCCAACATGAATATTGCCACGTCCAAATAACCAAACCAGCAAACCACCGCCTAAGGCTGTAAAAATAAACACCAACCAAAATCGCTTAATACTGTATTGGCAAACTAACCAGCCAAGTACTGCAAAGGGAATTAAATTACTTATTAAGTGTGCCCAACCACCATGTAAGAAGGGGGCGAAAAAGATTCCAGTCAAACCACTAAGGCTGCGTGGGTATATACCTAAACCATTTAGGTTTATACCAGGCAAGCTATTAACAACTTGTAATACAGTACACAGTAAAATAATGCCGATGAGGGTAAAGCGCTTACTGCTCAGAGGGGGAATGCGAGATGAGTTGCTATTGCTTGGCATAGATAAACTTAATTAAAATAACATTTACCTGAGTATACCTAGCTTAAGGTTGTATTGAAAAGCCTTGCATTAGAGCAAGGCTTTAAAATGAATAGTTAACCTAATTTGGTTAATAGCTTCTTAGCGGCCAGCTCAGAACTTGCTGGGTTTTGACCTGTGATCACAAGGCCGTCTTCTAGTGCAAGTACACCCCAATCATCCGTTTTTTGATAATCGCCACCTTTTTTAATTAGCTCGTCTTCGACTAGAAATGGCACAATGTCAGTAAGTTGTACTGCTGCTTCTTCTGTATTACTAAAGCCTGTTACTTTTTTACCTGCAACTAATGCATTACCATCTGTATCTTTAATATTTAAAAATGCAGCGCTCGCATGGCAAACCGCGGCAACAGGTTTTTGCTGCTGAATAAAGTTCTCAATTAAGTTAATTGAGTCAGCGTTATCAACTAAATCCCATAGTGGGCCATGGCCGCCTGGGTAAAATGCTGCATCAAAATCGCTGGCGTTTACTTCGCTTAAAATTTGGGTGTTAGCCATCAATGTTTTTGCTGCACTGTCGTTGTCATAACGTTTAGTAGCATCCGTTTCAAAGTCGGCTAGTGTACTTGTCGGATCAATAGGTGGCTGACCACCTTCAGGTGATGCCAAGGTTACTTCTGCACCCGCATCGATAAAGGCATAATAAGGGGCTGCGAATTCTTCTACCCAAAACCCTGTTTTTTCACCTGTATTGCCTAAATCAGCATGTGAAGTAAGAACCATAAGTATTTTTTTAGCCATAACGATATTCCTTCTGATGAAATGAATTTTAATCTGTTAATTACTATATGCGCGAGGGTGAGCTTAAACAACGATGATAAATTTAACTTTATTGATTTAAAAATTGATACAGTATACCCAAACCACCTCAAGATGCAGAATTCAGCGTTTCACAGGGGCTTAATATCAAGGCGTTACTTTGCAAGAATGGCAGTCCCTTTTAAGAAGTAACAACGATGAGAGTAAGTCTCTGTGGAACGCCCAACGGGTTGGTTTAAAAGCGATTTATACTGCGTTATTGATTTTAACAATAGAACCACTATTACTTGCAATCAATGCCTTGCCTAAATCGCTTTTAATTCCAACGACGCTCGCATCTTGAGGTAGTTTGGGTATAAATGAGTTTGAAGTTGGAGTGACTATGAAAGTTTCGTTTGAACAATTAAAAAGTATGGTGGTTTTTGCACAAATTGTTGAGCAAGGCAGCTTAACGGCTGCGGCAAAACAGTTAGGTTTAACCCGCGCTGTGGCGAGCTATCATTTAAAAAAACTCGAAACTCAACTCGAAGTGAGTTTGCTAAATCGCTCGACACGGACCATGGCATTAACAGAAGCGGGGATTGCCTATTATGAGCGTTGCCGGGTTATTACAGAGCAAGCGAATGCTGCAAACTTACAAATAGAAAACATTAAAAATGAGCCTCAGGGGTTATTAAAAATAAGCTGCCCCGTAAATGTTGGCATGCAACTGATAGTACCGGCTATTAATGACTTTAAACGCCAATACCCAAAAATCGATATCGACTTACAGTTAAGCGATGAAGTTATTGATATTATTAAAGGTGGGTTTGATTTTGCTCTACGAGGGGTCGCTCTTGATGATTCAAACTTACAGGCAACCAAGCTGACTGTAATGAGCACGTGTATTTGTGGCTCGCCAGATTACTTTGCTCACTTTGGTAAGCCTAAAACGCCGGAGCAACTAAAAGCACATAAATGGGTGGTGTATCAGCTCGGGAGCAAAACACTGACATTACAAAAAGACGGCAAAAAATACAGTGTAATTATGCAAGGAGGGTTAAGCACCAATAATGCCGCAGCACGTACCGCGTTTGTTGAAGCTGGGCACGGCATTGGACGAATTCCTCTTTATGATGCTTGGCCTAAAGTACAAGCTGGTTTATTAGAGATAGTGTTAGATGATTATAAAAGCAAAGATATAGAGCTTTATGGCGTATTTCCGCCCGGCGGTGCAGGGTCTAAGAAGTTACGCCTCTTTATTGATTACCTTAAAAATTACTTTGTAAAAAAGCACACCGCTTTGGGTATGCTTAAAAGTAACTAACGCAGTAGCCAGCTGATTGCTTAAAATAAGTATACCCAAGCCACCTCAAGATGCAGAATTCAGCGTTTCACAGGGGCTTAATATCAAGGCGTTACTTTGCAAGAATGGCAGTCCCTTTTAAGAAGTAACAACGATGAGAGTAAGTCCCAGCGAAACGCCCTATGGGTTGGTTTAAAAGCAATTTAAACTGCGTTATAGATTTTAACAATAGAACCATTATTACTTGCAATCTATGCCTTGCCTAAATCGCTTTTAATCCCAACTGAAACTCGCATCTTGAGGTGGTTTAGGTATACAAAGTACGACTAAATAATGCCACCGCTTGCTGATACATCGCAATTGCAAGAGCAGGGTCGTAACGCGCCCCTTCGTCGCGCATAAAAGCGTGTTGTGCATTCACTTCTTGCCATTGATAGTTGATATTAGTAGCCACTGCTTGTTGGTAGATTTTATTGCGGCCTTCCTGTGGCACATGCGGGTCTTGCTTACCCCAAATAAAGTGAATTTCACCTTGAATGTCAGCCATACGTTCGAACGAATTATTGCCTGTCGCTGCTGGTAGGGTATCGCTGTGAATATCGGTAGCATATAAGCAAAAGGCTGCTTTAATTGCTGGGTTTAGTGCAGCTCTATAAGCTAAATGCCCACCAATACAGACACCCATAGCGCCCACAGAGCCAGTACAATAATCTTGTGTTTGCGCAAAATCGATTAACGCTTGGGTGTCACTGTCATGAGATTCAAGTGGCTTTGCCCATTTATCAGCGTTGCCTTTGTCTTTACCTTCATCGTCGTATGCAAGCACAGTTCCTAAAGGGTTTAACTCATGAAACACTTCTGGCACTAATACCACAAAGCCGTGACCTGCTAAAAGTGCAGCGCTGCGTGCTATCGGGGCAGTTTGTTGGAAAATCTCAGAGTAAAAAATGATTGCCGGAAACTTACCATCGGCTTGAGGGCGATAAACACTGGTACGCATAGTACCTGTTGCTGTTTCGATATCATGGCTTTGATGCTGAATAATCATAATGCGCCTTTAGAGGGAAAATTAGCTTATCATAGCAAAGCATTACGCATTACTCACTGTTTGCCATATTCATACAACTGGCATAATAACTCACCGTTGCAGGCCAATCTGAAAATATAGCTATTACGCCCACATCTTGAGCTAATACATCAACCACCTTCATCATATCGCCATCGTTATTAATTGCCTGTTTTATTGATTGATAGTAATAGCCACCACCGTTATCAAGTGGGCCAGAGCGTTCAAGGCTCCATGCTATAAGTTTAAGTCCTGCGGCTTTAGCGGAAGTAGCGTAAAGGGATGGCGCAATCTGTTTGTTGTTATCAACAGTTAATAGCATCCAAATCGGTGGAGCAAGAATACGTATGCCGTCATTATAGAGCTCAGTCATACTTGGTTGCCAAGTAGCAGGGTTGTTTGGGTCGAAATTAGTTGTTTCGTCGCGACCATCTAAGTACACGCTGTTATTTGCAAATTCAGGATTATTGTTTATCCAATACTTTACGTCATCAAGATTAAATGACTGGGGAAAAACATGTTCACTCGGCACATTTTGTTCAGTGTATTCATCCAGCACTTTTTGCGCATACTGAGCCTGTGTAAAGCCATTAAACGGCATTGGTACTTGCGGTGATTTTAGCTCTGGGGTCATTTTTACGCCCAGCTGCTTGAATAGGGCAATGCTTTGTTTATGGCTCATTAGTGTGCCATTACTTGCGTATAAATCAGTGCGCCAACTAGGCGTACCATTCAAATACTCAGCGATTGTGGTGGCTTGGTTATTGGCGCCGTCCATTTTACCTTTCAGTGTTAAAAACTCAGCGAGGGTAATATCACTGGTACAGCATTTTACTTGAGCTGGTTGGCCGCTCTTTGCAGGTTGAAATGGCACGGTGCATTTTGCGGCTAGTTCCGGCACGGCTAAAATATTGGTGGTGGTATGTAAATCACATTGGGAGTGGCGACACACCAGTTCTTTATCTTTGGTAAAAGCTACATCGCACTCTAAAACACCCGCGCCCATTCGCGCTGCTGCGACATAAGACTCTTCAGTATGCTCAGGGTATTGCATCGGCGCACCACGATGACCAATGGAAAAGTCTGTTTTGTAAAAAGGGCCTTCGCTGCATGCTTGCAGTTGTGTTTTTAACTCACTGGTTGGCATCTTGTTAATAAGATAATAGGGCCTAGAGCCCACTTGAACATTTGAGCCTTGCGGTGTTTGACTACAGGCGCTCAATAATAGTATCAAAGATGTACAAATCAGTAATTTCATAAAACCCTCACAATTAACTAATGACAGTCTAGGCTTTATTTGTGGCATTTCTATTAAGGTACTGATTTAAAAGCAGTGCTAACACAATAATGGCGCCCCCAATACTGAGCTTTATAAGGTCGGCCTCGCGATTCCAAATAATAACATTAACCAAAATCCCGGCGGGAATGAGTAAGTTATTCATGACTGCTAAGCCGCCAACGTTAACCTGAGTTGCCCCTTTGTTCCATGCAAAATAACCAAAGCCAGAGGCAATTGCGCCCAAGTAAATAAGAATTCCCCATTGGGTGCTGGTGGTGGGAAGCTTGCTGGTATCACCAAATAGAGCAAAACATACACATGCAACAATTAGTGCGCCAACAAAAAACCAACCAAACACAGTACGTTGTGGTAGCTCACTGCCAGCCATTAAGCGTTTGTAGGTGACTTGCCCGGTGGCAAAGCAAATATTTGCAGCTTGAACCAGTAATAGCCCTGTAACAAAATGCTCATCAATACCTTGATAGCGAATAGCCACCGCTCCGGCAATTGCCAACAGTGCGACAAACAAATATTGGGGGTTAAAGCGCCGTTCAAGTACATCGTTTAACAGTGCGATATATAAAGGTGTCATTACAGTAAAGAGTAATACTTCGGGCACGCTGAGGTATAAAAAAGAGTGGTAATAAAAGCCATACATGGCACCTAGTTGTACTGCGCCAATTAGCATGAGCTTTGTAATGACTACCTTGGGTATGGTTGTAAACTTTAAAAACGGTAAAAATACTAATGTTGCTAAGGCTACACGCATTAACACGCTAAACCATGCATCAACCTGGCCTGCCAAATACACGCCGATTAAACTAAACGAAAAAGCCCAAAGTAGGGTAGTTGTGAAAAGGTAGGTCATGATTTTACATCAGTAATTTTAAAGCCTTACTATAACAAAAAGCCCGCAACAGTGTGCGGGCTTTATTACTAAATTAAGTAGTTATTATTCTACTAAACCACGGCGCTTAAGTAATGCGTCTGTAGTTGGCTTTTGACCACGAAACTCAATGTAGCTTTGCATTAAGTCACGGCTGTTACCTTTTGATAAAATTTCTTTACGGAAGTTATCACCGTTTTCACGAGTAAGGCCGCCTTGCTCAGTCATATGAGCAAATGCATCGGCTGCAAATACTTCAGTCCAAAGGTAGGCGTAGTAACCCGCAGAGTAACCACCAGCAAAAGTATGGCTAAAGTAGCAAGACTTATAGCGTGGAGGTACTGGGTAATAAGCAATACCGTGCTTTTCTAGGGCCTCGTGTTCAAACTTTTGAACATCAGTGATTTCAGTGTCAGAACCAAATGAGTGCCACTCCATATCAAGTAATGCAGCTGCTAAATACTCAGTTGTACCAAAACCTTGGTTAAAGTTTTGTGACTCTAGTACTTTATCCAGAAGCTCTTTTGGGATTGGCTCCCCCGTTTTGTAGTGTTTAGCGTAGTTCGCAAGCACTGTTGGTTCAATATTCCAATCTTCGTGAGCTTGTGACGGGAACTCAACAAAGTCACGTGCTGTTGCAGTACCTGCAAGGCTTGGGTATTTAACGTCTGAGAATAAACCGTGCGCTGCATGACCAAATTCATGGAACATGGTCGTTACTTCAGAGAAGGTCATTAAGGTTGGTTGACCTTCTGCAGGCTTAGGAATATTTTGCGCGTTATAAATAACTGGTTTTGTGCCTTTTAAGCCACTTTGGCCAACGTATGCACTCATCCATGCACCGCCACGTTTACCTTCACGTGCATACGGGTCCATATAGAACAAGCCAATTGCGCTGCCATCAGCGTCAAATACTTCAAATGCCATTACGTCTTCGTGATAAAGCGGTAAATCTTTACGCTCTTTAAACGTAATACCGTACAGTTTTTCCATTGCGAAGAACATGCCGTCGTGGATAACAGATTGCATTTCAAAGTATGGCTTAACTAACGCTGGATCTAAGTCATATTTAGCTTGGCGGACTTTTTCTGAATAAAATGCCCAGTCCCAAGGTTGTAAAGCAAAAGTTTCACCTGATGCATCAATTACTTTTTGAATTTCAGCCGCTTCAGCTTTCGCTTTGTGAACAGCTTTTGGCGCTAAGTCATCAAGTATGCCGTATACATTCTCGGTCGTTTTAGCCATTCTGGTAGTCATTACATAGGATGCCCAGTCTTTATAACCTAACAACTCCGCTTTTTGTGCACGTAAGTTGGTTTCTTTGATGATGATAGGGCCATTTGTATCTTGTGCACGTGTTGCAGATGCTTTGAAAATACGCTCACGTAGTTTACGGTTTTCTAGGCTGCTTAAAATTGGCTGCTGAGTGGTGTTCACAAGCGTGATCATGTAACCTTCTTTGCCTGCTTTTTTAGCGGCAGCGGCTAAGCTCTCTATATGTCCTTCAGATAGGCCAGCAAGTTCGCTTTTATCTGTTACTAGAATCACATCTTCTTTAAATGACTTTAAAACATTTTGTGAGAAAGCCGTTGATAATTTTGCAAGTTCCGCGTTAATTTCACGCATCTTTGATTTTTGAGTTTCATCAAGTTTTGCGCCAGCATTGACAAACTTAGTGTAATAAAAATCGACAAGTCTTTGATCTTCTGCACTTAACTTAGCTTTGTTGTTGTAAATGCTTTCAACACGTTGAAACAACGCTTTATTAAGGTAAATATCGTCTGAGTGAGCAGAAAGCACAGGAGCCATCTTCGCAGCAATACGTTGGTACTCACTATCAGAGATTAAGCCAGATAAGTTGTAAAATGCTGTTGATACTCTATCGAGTAGCTCACCTGAGAGTTCAAGTTCGACTAAAGTGTTCTTAAAAGTAGCCGGCTTAGGATTATTTGCGATGGCTGCAATTTCAGCTTTTTGCTGTGCAATACCTGCATCGAATACAGGTTCATAGTCTTTAGTGCCAAACTTATCAAATTCTGGCGCCATATACTGTAATGGGCTTGGCTTCATCAAAACGTTATCAACACTAACTGTTTGTACTTGCGTTGCTTGTTCAGTTGAGTCTTCAACTTGTTGTGAACTACAAGCTGATAATAGTAAAGCGCTAGCAATAGTGCTAGCGATGAGAGATTTGCGCATAAAAGCTCCAATATAAGAATAAGCCTTAAAGTGTGATAAAGGCATTAACCAACTAACTTAGCAAATTTTAGATTATATACAATTAAGTTTATCGAATTAATGAGTCAGTTGGGCGCAAAATAGAAGTTTTAGGGATAAAAATAGCGGTCTTGTGTTAAAAGCCGCTTAAATTTGATTGTTTGCACGACGTCATTTTTTATCGTAGACCCTAGGAAGAACCCTTTGGGCAGCGCATGTTTGGCATTTATACTGCGTTATCGCCTATTTATGAGGAACAACCACACTGCTTAGGCGCTGCCTTGCCTAAATACCAAACATACTGCTGCAAAATTAATCACGAAAGGTCAACACGCCCTAGTGCTTTTACAATAAATAGCATAATGGCCTTAGCAATAACGTATTTTAGACGTACTATGGCTTTATTGAAGTTTTTCTACGCTGACTTACGCTCATTTTGGACCACTATGAACTTAGATAAAATTACTTACTATTTAAATTATGTATTGTTCACTTACGGTGAAGTCAGTATTACCGTGTCTAAAATAATTCAAGTTCCCCTTATATTGTTTGCGATGTGGTTTGTGGTCACGCGAACAGGGCGCCTAATTAAGAAGGCATTACTGGCCCAAAAATTGAGTCCTGATGCGGTACTATTATTTACGCGTATTTATTTAGTACTTTGCATTGCGATACTTGTTTTTACAACTTTAGAAGTACTGAGCATTCCTTTAACTGCATTTGCTTTTGTTTCAGGGGCTATTGCTATTGGTGTTGGTTTTGGCGCACAGAATATTATTAATAATTTTATAAGTGGTTGGATTCTGATGTGGGAACGTCCGATTAGAATTGGAGACTTCTTGGAAGTTGGAACTGCTAAAGGCGTTGTTGAAACAATAAAAACGCGATCAACACGGATCCGTCGAAACGACGGTGTTCATATGCTAGTACCAAACAGCCAGTTATTAGAAAACACAGTAACAAACTGGACTTTGATAGATCGCAATGCACGCTCTTCCGTCAGTGTTGGTGTTGCTTATGGTTCAGACGTGGTGCTGGTGGAAAAGCTAATTATGCAGGTGCTTAATGAAAACACATCAATTTTACCGGCTCCCGCAGCATCTGTGTTCTTTGATGATTTTGGTGAAAGTTCACTGGTGTTTAATGCTGTTTTTTGGGTGTGTGCTGAATCGGAGACCATGCTTAGAAAAGTCCGTAGTGATATTCGATTTAGTATTTATAAAATATTCGAAGCGCATAATGTGGTTATTTCTTTCCCACAACGCGATATTCATATTGATGGTGAAATAGCATTGACGCGCAAAAAGCATCATTGAAGCTCAAATTACGTTGTGGCGCTAACCTCGGTTACAGTTGTTTACATTTGAGGTTCGTGTAAAAGGTAATAATTATCAATACATTAAAGCATAGTCGGTTTATTTAGGTAGTTGAAAGTCTATACGGCTATTTAAATTGTTGAAGATAAAGGTACAATTCAAGTGTTAATGAGAGTTCGCTCTATGTTGTCATTACTTGGAAAAACCATGAAATTGTTAACCAACTGTTTGAATAACTTAAAAGTATCAGCAAAATTACGTCTGATAATTGCATTTGCAAGTATCATCATTTTTATCTTACAAATACACAGTGCCTATGACCTTAAAGAGCATATGCTGTTAGAGCGAAAAGCCAGCGCCAAATTATTGATTAATAATCTACAAAGTCAGATTGCCGCACTACAAAATACATATGGTAATTCGCCTAAAAAACTAGAGAGTGAAATTAAACGCATTGTAGAAAGCTCTCGCTATGGTGAAAGCGGGTATTTTTTTGTATTTGACCTCAATGGAGAGATGGTACTTCATCCTATCAAACCTCAACTTAACTCCTTATCAATGACGGAACACGAAAAGCCATTTATTGCGACTGCGTTTACTAAATTTGTTAACACTGCTAAAGCGTATAACAATGGGTTTGTCTATTATCAGTGGCCTAAGCCAGGTTCAACAGAGCTCGAACAGAAGTCTTCATTTGTACAGCGCTTAAACTATGGGCAATGGGTGGTTGGCACTGGGATATATTTAGATGACATAGAGTCAGAATTTACAGAAATGCTTATAGTTAGCGTAATAAGCACATTGGGTTATGTTTTACTATTGATCATTTTGGCTTCTTTGGTGGCGCGAAATATTACTAAACCTCTGGCAAAGCTAACATTATCCATGAATGACATAGCAGCGACAAAAGATTTAACTATTGTTTTAAAAAGCCATGGTAAAGATGAGCTATCCAGTATGGCGCGTGCTTTTAATGCGATGAATCACGACTTCAAAGGGGTATTGAATATTATCAGTAATAATACCAGTACGCTCGCATCCCAAGCTGAAGAGTTGGCTTGTGTAACAAGTCAAATACAAGTAGGAATTATCGAACAAAAGCAGCAAACAATGCAGGTTGCAAACAATATTGAAGAGCTTAGCTCACAAGCTCTCTCTGTTACTAACCAGACAGAGCAAAGCTTAAACACCACACAAAAAGTTGAAATGCTCAGTAAGCAAGGTCTAGAGCATGTTGCAGATAATCTCAATTCAATTACTCAAGTTGCTCACAATGTAGAGCAAGCGCAATCTGTAGTACTAGAATTACAGGCCGCATCAGAACATATTGGTGATATTTTAAATGTGATTAAGCAAGTTGCGGAACAAACCAATCTACTTGCGTTAAATGCGGCAATAGAAGCGGCTAGGGCAGGTGAACAAGGACGAGGTTTTGCTGTGGTTGCTGATGAAGTACGCACACTGGCTAAACGCACCCAAGACTCAACAGGCAGTATTGAAGCTATGATTGAGCAATTACAGACCCGTGTACAGGTTACTGTTGAACAAATGCTACAAGCACAAAACGCAACGCAGGAAGGTCTAAAAATAAGCCAAAAATGTACACATACTTTGCAAAGTATCGATGAGGCCGTACTTGTGTTATTTACTATTAATGAAGAAATAGCGCAAGCGACCAGCGAACAGCAAACCGCTGTAACAAACATCAGTCACAATGTGTCTGAGATCGCAGCCATTGCTGAACAAACACAGTTGGGGGCTAAGCATACGCATCAATCAAGTGAGCAACTGAGTGAAATGTCTCAGCAGTTAAATGGGTTAGTTGCTGAATTTAAGTTATAGATAATTGGCTTTGGTATATACCTTAACTATGTCAATCGTTGAGCTTACACAGGCGCTTACTCTTATTCTTATTACTTCCTATAATAGGTGTTAATACAGCTTAAGTTTAAGCCCCTGTGACAGACACAATTGAGCACCTTTAGGTGTGTGGGTATAAGGAATCAATTAACGTGTGTTGCGAGCTTTTTTAATTTGAGCGAAAAGCCCATTATCAAAGTACCAAAAACAACAGCATACGTTGCAACTAGCCAAAGCAAAGTATGAATACCGGCGCTGGGGTTAAAAACCAAGTACAAGCCAAAAACAACCGAAATGACACCAGTAATAATTAAAAACCACTCCCCAGTTATCTCAGCTCTAAGCTTAATGGCAACAAGTATTTCAACAGCGCCTATCGTAATGGCCCACGCTGCAACATAATAAAGTAACAGTATGGCTGTGATATTTGGAGCAAATAAAGTGACTGCCCCTGCAATGAAAGATAAAACCCCTCCGATTAATAACCAGCGCCAATATGGGTTATGTTGTTTTGAACTCCATGCAACCCACGTTCTTAGTAAGCCGTCAAATAAAAAGTATCCAGCAAAAAAGAACAACAGAATATTGAGCGATGCCTCTGGAGCAAACCAGGTAATAACACCCAAAACAGTCGCAATCAGGCCCCGAATAAAAAGCATTGACCAATTTTTTGAAAGTGTATTTGTTAAACTCATCATATACCTCAAAGGTAGGTGGGCGATGTATCCCTTATACTTGAAAAGCTACGTTAGCGTGTACCATCATCTTGGTCAAATAACTTGCGTAAATAACGATAGCCAATTTGATTAAAACAATGATTAACTTTTAAATAATCGTATAGCCTCTTATAGTTAACCTAAACTCTGAATAATAGACCTATCTCCAGCGGCTACGTTCAACGCTACCTGTGTTGAATTTACTTGCAATAGGCCAGTTATTGACGAGTATATTCGCTTTGTTACCGTTAAAAGCCTCAGGCTGGAGACGGGTTAATACATTTGCTATTTAAAGGCTACTTTTAAAATACCAAGGATAAATGAATGGCTGAGAACGTGAGGGGTGGTTGTTTAAATTGGGTAATGATGATTCTGCTTGCCAGTTTAAGTATTGGTGTTTTTGCAGAGCCTGAAATTACCGTAAAATCAATCATGGATAATGAGGACAAAGAGAAGACACAAACAACGTCCCCCTCACAGCCTAAAGACCTATCAGCAGCTCATAAAACAAGCAATGAACAAGCCATGGAATCAAGCTCGTTATACTATGATGAGTTTCATCGATTAACACCACGCTCTGCAATGCAAGCTTACTTTAAAGCAGCACGGGCACGAAACTTTGAATTAGCGGCTAAATATTTAGATGTACGTAATTTGCCCCTAAACGTGCAAAGTATTTCACCAGCACTTTTAGCTGAAGACTTATTATTGGTTTTAGACCGAACTGTATGGGTTGATATAGACACATTAAGCCAAAGCCCAGAAGGAAAACAAAATGAAGGTGTACCCGATTACCGAGATTTGGTCGCACAAATCCCGACTTCAATTGGCCCTATCCAAATTCTTTTACAACGTGTTCCAGGAAATAATGGGAGTCCTCGTATTTGGAAAATCTCAAATGCGACAGTAAGTAAAATCCCATTTTTGATTGAAGAGTTTGGTTACAACGCTGTGGGAGAGTGGTTATATAGACACTTGCCTCAAGCTGAATTATTAGGAGTGATGTTGTGGCAGTGGGTATATTTTACAGCAACTTTTTTAGGATTCGTGTTTTTTGCAGTGCTTATAACACGCATTATTGCTGCAATTATACACCGATTAAGCGTTCATACATCTGCGGATATACTCGCCTTTATCAAAGGACCCATTTGCTTATTAATGGCTGTTATTTTGGCACGTACATTTAATGATAAAGCTAATGTAACACTCGCAGTTGTTGCTATCTCCCAGGGGGCAACCGTTTTAATAATTGCATGGGTTTGGGTGTTTATACGTGCTGTCGACATACTAAAACATCGTTTAGCTGATCGATTTATAATGCAGGACAAGCCTCAGGCAGTTTATTTGTTGCGTCCAATGAGTAATGTTTTCAAAGTTATCATCATGATTATGGCGATTTTAATCTGGTTTGAAAATCTAGGCTTTAATGCAACCACATTGATTGCGGGTCTAGGGATTGGTGGTTTGGCTATTGCGCTGGCCGCACAAAAAACAGTTGAAAACATTATTGGTGCAATTACGCTTTATATTTCAGCCCCAGTAAAAATTGGTAGCTTGTGTAAGTTTGATAATCATATTGGCACTATTGAAGAAATTGGTTTGAGGGCAACGCGGATCCGAACACTCGAACGCTCAGTTGTTTATGTCGCAAACGCTAAATTTGTCGATATGCAACTGGAAAATATTTCTGAGCGAGAGCGTATTTCTTATCGACCCAATTTAATGCTGAGTGCCAAAACGCAGAAGGACGATCTGCATGCCTTCATAACAGCATTTAAACAGTTATTGACTGAACATGAAGCGATATGTAGTGAGCCCTGTCGAGTAAAATTTAAGGGATTTACGCCATGGGCATTACAAGTCGATGTATTGAGTTATGTAAATACTACCGATTTTAATAAGTATCTAGACGTCATAGAAGAACTAAACCTAGCCATTATTTGTTTACTTAATAAACATAATTGCGAACTTGCGAGTCCAGAGTTCGTAAACCCAAGTGATGACCTAAAATAAAAACTGAAATAATAACCATTACCAACTCTGTGCTTTTGCTACAATTTTTGCAATTATTTAATACAGGACATATGTCCGCTAAAGTGTGAAATATTTGCATAAATGAGTCTAAAAGTCGTCATGTTGTTGCTAAAAGTTGTAAAAAACTTGTTTTTTTATACGTATTAATGCAGTAAAAGTGTCATGAAGTGCTATAATATCGTCCGTTCGATCAGCCTCTTTACTTCGTTTTGCACTCTCGACTAAGAGGTCCGCGCAGATTATTCAAGGCGCGAAAAATTGATTGAGCCCGCCGAGTGAATTTGGCGCAACACCTTAACCGTTGAACAAGAGTGCATTAAAAAGGCTAAACCCCAACATGAAAGCAATGAAAAGATCTACGTTAGCAACCCTTATTAATGCAACGTTGTTCTCTGCAGTAGCAGGTACTTCATTTTCAAGCGCAGCAGAAGATGCCCCCGCTGCAGATAAAAACAACCAATTAGAAGTTATTCAAATTACCGCACGTAAACGTGTAGAGAATGCGCAGGAAGTTCCTGTTGCAGCATCTGCATTGCAAGGTGACGGGTTAGAAGCAGCAAGCTCTGCTGGTATGGATATTCGCTTTTTAAATGCGAAGATCCCAAGTTTAACCGTTGAATCTTCGTTTGGTCGTTCATTCCCACGCTTTTATGTTCGTGGTCTTGGTAACTCAGATTTCGATTTGAACTCATCACAACCAGTCTCTTTAGTGGTAGATGAAATTGTTCAAGAAAGCCCTATTTTAAAAGGTTTCCCTGTATTTGATACGGGGCGAGTTGAAGTTCTTCGTGGACCTCAAGGAACGTTGTTTGGTCGTAATACACCGGCTGGCTTAGTTAAAATTGACTCTGCACGCCCAACACAAGATTTTGAAGGCTATGCGGCTTTATCTTATGGTTCATTCAATTCAATTGATTTTGAAGGTGCTGTAAGTGGCGGGTTAACAGATAATGTATCTGCTCGTGTATCTTTATTACGTCAAGAGCGTGATGATTATATTGATAACCGTTTAGCTGGTAATGAAATTGATGACGCAACGGGTGGTTATCAAGAAACAGCTGCTCGTGTACAATTTTTATATGAAAAAGATGACTTAAGTGCATTATTTAATTATCACACACGTGATTTAAATGGTAAGCCAATTGTCTTTCATGCAAACGCGATTGAAGCAGGTACGAACAAACCACGTGCTGGCTTTGACCCAGAAGTTATTTATCAAGATTCAGTACAGTTTGCGACGCAAAATGTTGAATCACAAGGTGCAAGTTTAAAAGTTGAATATGACTTTAATGCTCATACCTTAACCTCAATCAGCGGCTGGGAAAGTGCAGAAATCTTCTCTCGCGCGGATGTTGATGGTGGTTTTGGTTGCGGTAACACATTTGTTCCTGGTTGCCCAACTCCAGAGATGGGTCCTGGTTTTATATTCTTAGCATCAGAAACGGCAGATGCTTTACCTGATCATAATCAATACACGCAAGAGTTACGTTTATCGAGTGACTTTGCTGGTGACTTTAACTATCAAGTTGGTGCTTTTTATTATAATGAAGAGCAAGTTATCGAAACTTATGGTTATGATGGTCTAGGCGCCAATTTCTTAACGGGTTACGTACGTCAAGATCAAGAAACGACTGCTTGGGCAGTATTTGCCTCAAGTGAATATCAGTTATCTGATAAGTTAGAAATCACTGCAGGTTTACGTTATTCAGATGATAAGCGTGACTTTACTGCATCACGTTATGCATCACCAGAGTCAACTACCGCTAACCTAACTAAGTCTGTGGCACCAGAAGATAGCCATGTATCATGGGATTTAGCAGCAGCTTATAAATATTCTGATGATATTAACTTATTTGTTCGTGCAGCGAATGGTTTCCGTGCACCAAGTGTTCAAGGCCGTATTCTGTTTAGCGATGATGTAACAGTTGCTGACTCTGAAACAATTAACTCTATTGAAGCAGGTATCAAGTCAGATGTACTTGATGGTAGTGGTCGTATTAATGCGACTGTTTTTTACTATCAAATGGATGACCAGCAACTAACCGCTGTTGGTGGTGATGCTGGTAACACTGCACGCTTACTTAACGCTGATAAAACAGTAGGTTATGGTTTTGAAGTTGATACTCAATGGGTATTATCTGATAACTTTGATGCAACATTCAACTTTAGTTACAACAATACTGAGTTGCAGGACGATGCATTATTTTCGCAAGGTTGTTTTGCATGTACTATAACAGACCCTTCGACTGACCAAGGTTTTAGCCTTGATGGTAACAGCTTACCTCACGCACCAGAGTGGATTGCTAACTTTACTTTACGTTACACACAAGAGCTAGGTGACGGTGAGTTTTATGCTTACACTGATTGGTCTTACCGCAGTGAAATTGACTTTTTCTTATATGAATCAGTTGAATTTACTGGTGAAGCCCTACTTGAAGGTGGCGTGCGCACTGGCTATAAATGGTTCTCGGGCGATTATGAGTATGAAGTAGCAGCCTTTGCTCGTAACATAACTGATGAGCAAGTATTCATCGGCGGTGTTGATTTTAGTAATAACTCAGCAATCGTAAACGAACCGCGCTTTATTGGCGCAGAGTTTAAAGTTAACTTCTTTTAAGGTTAACTAATTACAATAAAACCCGCTTTTAAAGCGGGTTTTTTCATTTCTATTGCTAGTTTATACTGCTAAAGTAGCTCTCATTAACTGATAAAGAAAAGAGACAAATAATGGCTGGATTTTGGAACTACCGTGTAATTTTTTGTGAAGCGACCAAAGATGAAGCAGCGCAATATCAAATTCATGAAGTTGAATATAACCTAAATGGTAAAGTAACAAACTGGTCTGAAACCGGTGCGGCACCATTTGGTAATACTGTTGAAGAATTGCAAGCCGATAGTGATCGGTTAAAAACGGCGTTTGAAAAACCGGTGCTTAAAGTGGTTCGTAAAGAGCGCGGTTATGATTTGGTCGATGTGGAAACTGGCGAAGAAGCATTTGCTGAGCCGCCTGCTGGCCTCGCAGGATAATTTATCAATTATAAAAGGTGCCGAGTGCGCCTTTTTTTAGCGCTTTAAATAACCTGAGCTCTGGATAATAAATATATTTGTGATTTAATATCAATACACTAGTACATCTCTTAATCAGAGTTCAGGTTAAATAAGGAATGACGATGGCTTTACAGGCAATACTATTTGATATGGACGGCACCTTGGTTGACTCTGAAAGTGTGCATTTTAATTGCTGGAATGACATTTTAGCCGAGTATGGTATTCGCTATGAAGAAGAGGAGTTTTGTCAGCATTTTTCAGGTAAAGCGACCGTAGAAGCGGCCAAAGAAGTCGTTGCATATTATAACTTAGCAATTACACCACAAGCACTTGCACAACGTAAGTATGATTATTTTAGTGAATTTGTCACAACTCACTTGCCACCACTTATGCCATTTGCAAAAGAAACCTTGCTCGCGATTAAAAAAAGTGGTTTAAAGATGGCGTTAGTTACAGGCAGTGCAAGGGATGAAGCCCTACCTATTCTTAAAGGGTATGGCTTTTATGAACTGTTTGACTGTGTAGTAACGAAGGATGATGTTGCAAACCCAAAGCCTGCTGGCGATCCTTATTTATTAGCACTGCAAACACTTGCAATTAAACCTGCGAATGCCGTTGCGGTTGAAGATACCCATACCGGTGTAACAGCTGCTTTTAAAGCAGAGCTCGCTGTGGTAGCGGTGCCTAATAAGCATACCTTAAATCATGATCTCAGCAAAGCGACTGCACAGCTCGTCGATTTACAAGAGTTTTTGCAATGGGTACAAAATAAACTATAGTTTGCGTATCTACTTTCTAAGGATACGACGATGAAAAAAGGATTTTATACTTTATTATATTTATGGCTAATTATACTGCCTTTAACTGGTTTAGCTCAAAGTGCTGATGAGGGAAGCGTTACGCCACGTGTTCAGCTTGCAAAAGTGTATGATAAAAGCAGCACAGTGGATGTGTCTGAATACTTAGTGAGTGAAAAGTTTGATGGCGTGAGGGCCATTTGGACTGGTGCTGAGTTTGTCACGCGAAATGGCAACCCCATCAAACCTCCTCGCTGGTTTAGCCGTGTTTTGCCTCAAGTGTGGCTCGATGGTGAGCTTTGGACAAAGCATAATGACTTTGCGGCTCTAAGTGGCATTGTGCGCACAGCCAATCCAGCCGACAGTGCTTGGCAAAGGGTGACGTTTCGTATTTTTGATATGCCCGATCAGACAAATCCTTTTAGTATTCGCTACAAAAATTACCAACAGTTAGTTAGAGCAATTAACAAGCCGCATATTATTGGGGTAGAACAGCACCAGTTTTTGTCAAACCAAGCTCTCACCGCCTTTTTTGAACGAATAACTAAACGCGGTGGTGAAGGGGTGATGCTGCATCTTGCAAGCGCTAAACATCAAAGTGGTCGCTCTTCAGCGTTGTTAAAACTTAAGCCTTATTTTGACGATGAGGCAACAGTCATTGCTCATCATCCAGGCAAAGGAAAATACCATGGGATGCTTGGTGCCTTAAAAGTAAAAAATAACGCTGGAGTTACATTTAAAATAGGAACGGGCTTTAGTGATAAACAAAGGCGCGACCCGCCAGCGATTGGTGCTCTTATTACGTACAGATACCATGGCTATACAAAAAATGGTCTACCACGTTTTGCTAGCTTTTTACGTGAGCGCCCGCAGGAATAACGTTTTAAAGCTGCGTTAAATGTGCTAAATTGCGCGGCCTTTTTGTCGTCAGTGTGGTGAAGCAATGGTAGTAGGTTTTGATTATGGTAGTTCTAATTGTGCAATGGGTGTTATAGGTGCAAACAACCTTGTTGAACTTGTACCATTGGAGCAAGGTAAGCATTACTTGCCATCGACCCTTTATACTCACCATAGCGCATTGGTCGTTGATTTTGTTGCCAAGAACCTAACAGGCACCCCATTCGAGCACGATTATAAAAGCCAGCGCCAAGCCTTACTTAATACATTGCCACGCATAAAGTCTGACCTTGATTTAGCGGATGATGAACAAAGTATATTTATTGGCCGAGAAGCGATTAGCGAGTATGTGCAATTTCCTGAAGAAGGCTATTTTGTTAAATCACCGAAATCATTTTTTGGTGCAACTGGTTTAAAACAAGGCCAAATTAACTTTTTTGAAGACATTGCTACGGCAATGATCTTAAAAATAAAACAACGAGCAGAGTTGTCACTCAAGCAGTCATTAACTCACACAGTGATTGGCCGTCCTGTTAACTTTCAAGCGGTGGGCGGTGAAGAGTCGAATCAGCAAGCAATCGGTATTTTAGAGCGTGCTGCAAAACGTGCGGGCTTCAAAGACGTTGCCTTTTTATATGAGCCTTTAGCCGCAGGAATTGATTACGAAAGTAATTTAATTCAAAACCAAAAAGTACTCGTAGTTGATATTGGTGGTGGTACGAGTGATTGTTCATTTGTGCAAATGGGCCCGGACTTTCGCGGTAACAGCGAGCGAGATCATGACTTTTTAGCTCACAGCGGTAAACGTATCGGTGGAAACGACCTAGATATTGCGCTGAGCTATCATGGCTTAATGCCTTTACTCGGTTTAGGTAGTACGTTTAAATCTGGCTTACCATTGCCCAATCAACCTTTTTGGCAGGCATGTAAAATTAACGATGTAAATTTACAAAGCCAATTTTACGCACAAGCGCATACTCGTGAGCTCATTACTGCACTTCGTGATGCAAATGAACCAGCGCTTTTCCAACGTTTAATTAATTTACAACAAAATAAGCAGGGGCACCAGCTAGTGCAACAAGGGGAAGCCGCTAAAATAGCCTTATCTTCTGAACAAAGTTACAACTGTAATTTAGACTTTCTAGCGACGGATTTAGCTAAAACATTGGATTTAAGAGATCTCGCGTTAGCCGTTGAAGACTCTATAAGTCAAATAGTGACGCTGGCTAAAGAAGCAATTAAAGAGGCTGGCGTTGTACCAGACGTTATTTATTTAACCGGGGGCAGTGCACAGTCGCCATTAATAAAAGCGGCACTCAAACAGCACTTGGGCGATATTAATATGGTGAACGGCGACCACTTTGGTAGTGTTACCGCCGGTTTAACCAAGTGGGCAAATATGCTTTATAAGTAGTCGGTGCCTACTTATAAATCTACTTGCCGAGTAGCGAGGTATTTTTCGTAATCCGGCAAGGTGCGCTCAAGCTCACTGTTCATTAATGTTGAGCTTAATAGCATATCCGCACTGACTTCATTACAGGCTACAGGAATATTCCATACCGCAGCCAATCTTAGCAATGCTTTTACATCAGGATCATGGGGCTGCGATGCAAGTGGATCCCAAAAGAAGATAAGCATATGCACTTCGTGCTCAGCAATCTTTGCTCCAAGCTGTTGGTCGCCCCCCATAGGGCCGCTTAATAGTTTTACAACGTTTAACCCGGTGGTTCGTTCGATTAAATGTCCTGTGGTGCCTGTACCATACAATGTATGTTGGCTAAGGCTAGCATGGTGTTTTTTACACCAAGCTTGAAGAGCTGCTTTTTTACCATCATGAGCAACCAAAGCGATATTTTTATGCGCTGGGAGTGACTGTAATTTTTGTTCCATATTGACTCTTATTGTTATTACATTAGTAAATTAATGGCCAGTGCGATAAATACTACACCTGTTATGCGGTCAATCCAAACCTGGCTTTGTGGATGTGCTCTAAAATAGTGTGCAATTTTATCGCCGAAGTAAATATATGTGCAGTCGATAGGAAAAGCAAAAATAGGGTAGAGTAAACCAAAAAATGCCAGTTGAAACGTGGTTGAGCTTGATAGGGAGGGATCAACAAACTGCGGTATAAAAGCAATAAAAAACAGCGCCACTTTTGGGTTAAGCACTTCTGTCATCATCGCTTGAAACATAACGTTGGATTTCTTTTTGGTCGTGATATGAGGCTTCTCGTCACTATTGCATTGTGGCTCCTTAAACGTGCTTTTAAGCATACTAGCACCCAAATAGCAAAGATAGGCAGCGCCTGCATACTGCACCGTCGCATAAGCGGTCTCAGAGGCTTTTAAGATAGCCGTTAAACCAACTACGGCAAATAAAGTGTGTACTACGCCGCCAAGGGCAAAACCAAATGCACTTTGTAAACCCGCCGCGCGGCCATTAGCAAATGTTTGCGCCATAAGAAATGCGTTAGAGGGGCCAGGAGCAACAGCAATTAAAAAACTGGCTGCGAGGAAAGATAATAAAAATTCAACGTTTATCATTGTTAAGGCATGTGATTTCAATGGGCATCATATTAACAAAATTTGTTAAAAAGAAAAGCGAGCCTTGGCTCGCTTGTTGGGTGTGCTTACTTAAATAACGCATTGTTAATACTTATTTTTGAAAAGCAAATAGCAAAACGGGGTCAGCAATAAAAAGTGAACACTAATTAATTGTGGAGTCGATAAATTAAGATATTGCGTCAAAAATACGAGCAAACTTGCACCGCTCATTTGCATAAGTCCAATTAAAGCAGACGCAGTTCCCGCTTGTTTTGGGAATATGCTGAGCGCACCTCCAGCCGCAGAGCCTAACGTTAAAGCAAAGCCAAATGCCGCAATAAACATAGGTGTCATTAATGCCAAAGGCGTTTTTAGATTACCCAACAGTATCATCAAAAAGCCAGAGCCTATGAGTATCAATAAACCACACTTTAACGCTTTAGTTGCATTTTTCTTTATAAATACAGGCATGGTGAAGCTTGCTAAAATACTCAGTACAGCATTGATTGTGAACCAAAAAGTGAAATCAGCAACACTTCCGCCAAGCTCTGTAATAAGCCAGCCTGGTGCCAGCGTTACAAATACCAAAATTGCAGACATGGCTACCATGCAAATTAAGCTATTAAAAAGAAAAATAGGGGTTGTTATAATTGGAATAAAGCGCCTTAAGTCGAGGATATGGCCATCGTAAACACTATCAGCAGGGCGGGTTTCCTTAAACATAAGTAAGGTAACAATGAGACCTAGAAACGCAAAGCCAGCTAAAAATAGAAAATTCATGCGCCAGCCAAACTGAACTGTAAGCCAAGCACCCAAAATAGGTGCTAATGCTGGGATAAAACACACAATACCATTTAAATAAGTGATCATTTGGCCGCTTCGCTCGCTGCCAAACCTATCTCTGACAATTGCAAAGGCCACTACAAAAGTTGCACATGCTCCAAACCCTTGTACGGCACGTGCTACTAACATGGCATTGAAGTTTGGGGCAAAGTAAGCGCCTAAAGAAGCTATGCCATAAAGGCTTACGCCAACGAGCGCAACTGGTTTACGGCCAAATTTATCTGCTAGTGGGCCAGCGATTAACTGCCCAAGTCCTACCGTTAGCATGAAAATAGCCACGGTTTGCTGAACTTGTTTTTCACCAACTTGAAATTGTTTTGCAATTGTTGGAAATGCGGGTAGATAAATATCAATTGCCAAAGGGCAAAAAATCACAAGAAGCGCAAGGATCAATAGCAAGTTAATAGTATGTTTGGACTGGGGTGGGTACATTCGAACTCCTTTAAAACAATATTTTAAGTGCCTTGTAGGTAAATTGAAAGCACTCTATTTATTAAAAGAAGAAAATATCTAAAGTCATCATTGTATTAGGGTCTGTTTATCATTTCGGATTATAATGTGTTCAGCTATGGGCGGTTTAATCGCGGCGCGAGGTTTGTAACCTAGTGAGCTAAGTCAAAACCGAGCGAAGCTTACGCGTTCTGATCACGCCCTTTACCACTATTCATGTAGGCAACAAAGAGTAAATTGCCCCTAGGCAGAACCCAAAGGGTTGCGCCTGTTTGGCATTGATGCTGCGTTATCGCCTATTTACGAGGAATAATCACGCCACATAGGCGCTGCCTACCAACTACTAAACAGACTGCTGCAAACTTAACCTTGAAAGGTAAACAGCCCCTAACAGTTTGCTTAACAGAATATGATGTTTTTTAGCTTTTTATAACTGGTCTGATGTGTTAGCTTTGTGATTATTAAAGCATTCACATGAGAAAAATAATGAGTGAACAATCTGCAGTTTTAAAAACATGGTTAAGATTAAAGAATATGCCGTTTGGTAATTGGTTATTTACTAAGGCTGTATGTTTTAAAGCCCCTTATTTTGGTTCAATGAAACCCTATATTTTGGATTTGAAAGAGGGCTATTGTAGTGCAGTAGTAAAAAATAGGCGCAGCGTACATAATCATATCGGTACTATTCATGCGATTGCGCAATGTAATTTAGCTGAGTTATGCGCTGGCGTTATGGTTGATGCAACCGTCCCATACAAAACCCATCGCTGGATCCCTAAAGGGATGACTGTGAGTTACTTAGCTAAAGTAGATACTGACGTGACAGCTATTGCAGAAATTCAAATGCCAAGGCAATGGTTAGATAAAGAAGATTTAGTGGTACCGGTAAGGCTTTATAACACCCGTAACGAGCTAGTTTTTAGCGCAGATATAACAATGTACATTACAAAAAAGAAATAGTTACTTTGTTTTCTCGGCAGATTGTTTATTGAAAAATGACAAGTCACTATCACCTGTATCTAACACGGAAGTAAGATCAGGTTTATCATTTTCGGTGCTCTTTAGCTCGACGGTTTCTGCTTCATGGCGTTGTTTTAAGTTTCCTTCAATCGTTGCGCCAGCTTCGATACTGAGGGTATCTTGGTATATATCGCCATGTAATTCTGCGGTTTGTTCAATAATAACTTTACCCGCATTGAGTGAACCGATGATCTTTCCTTTTACAACAACGCTATCAGCAACCACGCTACCTTCAACAACACCAGTAATACCAATCACTAACAGGCTAACACGTACATCACCATCAATTCGGCCATCGAGCTGAACTTCACCTTGGCTGGTTAAACTACCAGTGAGGCGCATATCTTCAGAAATAATAGAAGGTGTGTTGTTGGTTCTTTTTAATTGGTTACCAGTTAAACCAGTATTAGTTTGCTTTTTTTTACCGAACACGTGCGAGCGCCTTAGTAATTTTAACAGGGTTAACATGCTTGTCATTGAGTAACACTTCATAATGCAAGTGCGTACTAGTACTTCGGCCAGTGCTACCCATCAAGCCAATTACGTCATTTTTAGTGACCGTTTGGCCTTTTTTAACTTTAATTTTATTAAGGTGGCCAAACCGAGTTACAAATCCATTCTTATGTTTTAATTCAATAAAATTACCATAACCGCCATTACGGCCAGCACGTAGGACTGTACCATCAGCAGGTGCGAAAATTTCGGTTTTATGCCAACCAGCTAAATCAACGCCTTTATGAAATGCTCTGCGACCATTCATAGGATCTTTACGTAAACCGTAGCTGCTTGAAATATAATAATCTGCGGCAGGGAGAGATTGCGGTAACTCATTAAGTAAGCTTTCAAGGCTATTTAGCAGTAATAATTTATCAGCGATGGCTAAAAATTCACTCGGAATTTTTGATTCATCAAATACATTGAGTGGGCCACCCTGTGCGGTGTCATTCGAATTGATGAGTAGTCGACTTGAAATGGCATCATCAATTCCCGCCACTTTTAGTGTTGCTAAAATACGTTGTTGGCGGTTTTCTATGTGTGCTTCAAGTGCGGTAAAATTGTTTTGATAGTGCTCACTTAAAAGAGCGAATCGTTGCTCTGCTGAGTAGTTGTTTAGGTGCGCCGTATTTTTACCACTAACCGGTTCATCAACAAGAGGCTCATGAAAATCACCTTGTTTTTTCTCTTCAATTTGAACTGCATCAGTCTCGCCTACTTTGCTAATAGACTCAGGTAACGATTCAATCATGCTTTGCAGTAAAGCATGCTTTTGCTCAAGTGCAGCTAATTGCTCTAATTGTTTTTCATGTAGTGCTTGTTGAGTTTGCTGTTGTTGTTGCCATTGTTGCTGTTTTGTTATTTGGCTTTTTTCAATGTCTGAAATTTTATTCGTTTGAGAGTAAACATGAGCGGTTGTTGTTACCAGCCACACTGTGGCTGCTAAAATAGCTAAAACAATTGAAAGTTGAAGCCAAGGCGCTAAAACCACATGTTTAACCTCGCCATTTTGACGGATCAATAGCTGTCGGGTAGGAAATAATTTGTGGTAAAAAGACTTAATAAATACTGACATGGCTCATAAATACTGGCTATTAACTGGTCCACGATAGCAATTTGAGATAAAAAAGCCAGAAAAAAATTGTAATTCTTACTCATTTATATGTAAAAAGCGCCCAGTTGGGCGCTTTAATTTGTTAACTTTTTATTAAAAATATTGGTTAATTAATCACTTAGCTGGCAGGATAGTGCCTTCAACTGAGCCAAAACCAATTCGTGCAAAACCTTCTTTTTCACACCAACCACGCATGATTACATTATCGCCATCTTCTAAGAAGCTACGTTGCTCACCGTTACTCAGGGTAATTTTTTCTTTACCACCGCGCGATAACTCAAGTAATGAACCGGCTTCTTCATGTGTTGGGCCTGATTGTGTACCAGAACCAAGCATATCACCTGGCATAAAGTTACAGCCATTTACAGTGTGGTGAGTAACCATTTGCGCTACTGTCCAGTATGAATGTTTGAAGCTAGATTTAGATACTTGCTCTGGTGTGTGTTTTTCATCACGCATTTTTTGCGTTTCGATTTGTACATCCATCTGAATATCAAATGCGCCTAGTTCACGGTTTTGTGAAGACTCAAGGTAATCCATTGGTTGTGGATCATTCTCATCGCGTGTCCATGATGTTCTGTATGGAGCAAGCGCTTCAGTAGTGACGATCCAAGGCGAAACGGTAGAGGCAAAGTTTTTCGCAAGGAAAGGCCCTAGTGGTTGATATTCCCACGCTTGTAAATCACGTGCAGACCAATCATTGAAAACACAGAAACCAAATACGTGGTTTTCAGCATTTTCGATAGCAATCGCATCGCCAAGTTCATTGCCTTTACCTAGGTAGATACCTAGCTCTAATTCATAATCCAAGCGTTTACACGGACCAAATGATGGCACTTCTGCATCTGGTGCTTTAGTTTGGCCATTAGGACGATGGAAAGTTTGTCCTGATACATCGATTGATGATGAGCGACCATGGTAACCAATTGGTACCCATTTGTAGTTTGGCAGTAATGGGTTATCTGGGCGGAATAAGCTACCCACGGCTGTAGCGTGGTAAATTGACGTATAAAAGTCAGTGTAATCGCCAATACGACACGGTAATGCGAATTCGATATCTGCTTGGGCAATTAACGCTTCAGATAATAAAGCTTGCTCCGATGCACCTTCGCGAAGTGCTTTTGAAAGCGCTAAACGTAGTGCTGACCAATATTGTTGGCCCAAGCCCATAAACTCATTGAGTGTCGGTTGGCTTGCCGCTGCAACAGCAGTTTGCGCATCACCTGAAAAAATAGCTAATTCGTTTACTTTTGCAAGGTCTATAACTTGATCGCCAATAGCAACAGCACCACGGAAAGCTTCGTCAGCGTTCTTACGACGTACTTCTGCAAATGGTAAGTTTTGAATAGGGAAGTCACAGTTTGCAACATTCGCTGAGGCTACCCAGCTAGTTAAATTTATATCATGGGTTTCGTTAATTAAACTCATTACATTTCCTTTGGTTTAGTCAGTCGCGCTTTACAGTGGATATGGTGATGATTAGCGCGATTTAAACAGTGAAAATCAGATTGTGATTTATAAAATAGATTAAACGACAAAAAGCAGCGAGTTCGCTGCTTTTTAATTTTATAGTCTAAAGCTTAAAGAACGCCGCGACGCTCTTGATCACGCTCAATCGATTCAAACAGTGCTTGGAAGTTACCTTCACCAAAACCACCGTCATCCACACGTTGGATCATCTCAATAAAGATTGGACCAAATAAGTTTTTAGAGAAAATCTGTAGTAAGTAACAGTCTTCACTTTGGCTATCTACTAAAATTTGATGCTCACGGATTTTTTCTTTGTCTTCTTTAACCCACGGTACACGGTCAAAAATTGTCTCGTAGTACTCAGGGATAATATCAAGAGTTGCAATCGTTGATTTATCTAGCTTATCAAGTGAGCTTACAAGGTCATCAGTCAAAAATGCTAAATGTTGTACACCTGGGCCATTGTATTCACCTAGGTATTCATCAATTTGGTTATTATCGTTGCCTTTACCTTCATTGATTGGAATTGAGAAGGTGCCACATGGTGATTTAAGTGCATAAGATAATAGTGCTGTTTTCTGGCCTTTAATATCAAAATAACGTACTTCAGTGAAACCAAATACATCTTTATAAAAATTAGCCCATGTTTCCATAGTGCCTTTATAAACGTTATTGGTTAAATGATCGATACGTAGGAAGCCTTTATCAGCAACCACATTTTGCTCAGCTAAATCTTCAAAGTCGTTATCGTAGATAGAGCCGTCTTTACCAAATTGTTCGATGAAGTAAATTAGGCTATCACCGATACCGTAGATTGCTGGGTATGGTAAGTCTTTATGTGTTGAGTCTGTTGCTGGTTTTGCACCACGCGCTACGGCAGTTTCGAATGCATGTTGAGCATTCTCAACGCGCCAGCCCATTGAACAAATTGCAGGGCCATGGCTTTTTGCAAATTCTGCTGAAAAACCACCACGTTCATTATTTAATAAAAAGTGGATATCGTTTTGGTTGTAGTAAACGATGTCTTTACCTTTAAATGTTTTTAACTTAGAAAAACCAAAATCGGTAAATACTTTATCCATGTAGTCAGCATCTGGTGTTGCGTATTCTGTAAACTCGATACCAACTAAACCTAAAGGGTTCTTTTCATCACTCATTTTAATTCTCCCGCAATTAAGCACTGCGTTTAGTGTTGTTTAATGAGTGGGATGATTAACCATAAATGTGATTAGGGGAAGAGGTTGCATTTATTTAGCCCAGAGCCAAATTGTAAATTAAATGGGACGGAATTTTTAATACCTAATAGCTTCCTACTTGCCTAGCTCATGTTATCAGCGTGCGTTTTATGGCGACATGTTCTTTTTATATGTAAGCGTTTAATTTTTAATGCTTTATAAGTGCTGTTAGTTAGGTAAATATGGAAACGTATTCCCTTATTTACCTAACTTAACTGTAATTAATTATTTACACTGGCTCGGTTTTTGTTAAAAAATTGGCTGCGTTGTTGAAGCCACACGTTAGGTTTAATTACAGGTGCACTTTGATAATGACGTTTTACAGCTTCATTTAACTGTCGAGTTGACTGAGTAAATGAAAGCGAGTGTGTTGCTTCGCCAAGGGATGCGATTTCTTTATCAGTCATAGTACGCCCAGCGAACAGCATAGCGTTTAAAAAACCGGCTTCGGTCTCATAATCGTTCTCTGTAAATAATAATGCGGCCTGATTAATTGCCCAGCGGGCGTCAATTTCTCCTTCATCTTTGACGCCAGCAAGTTTGCCGTTAATATATATTTTTAATACGCCATTAGCAGGGGCGGCGTAAAATACAAACGCAATACGATTCCATTCATTGCTGTTTAGCTCACCAAAGTAACCGCTATCAGTGGTTGTTATGCCGATGCCATTACTTGTATTGTAGTAAAGTTCAGCATCAGTGAGGTTTGTTACATCTGTTTGCCATAACGAACGCCAACTTTTGTCGCTGCCCTCAGGCCATAGCACATCCATTACTAATGTATAATCAGAAATGAGATTTTGCTCCTTAAAGTCGCCATTAGCGGGAGTATTGGCTGTTAATGTAAAGCCTTCTGTTGGGCTATGACGTGCAAATGCCATCACACCTGAAGGGCCTTCCTTTAGATCTGAAATGTCCAATTCGGTGGTTGTTTTAAACTGTGTTTTCTCATCACCCCAATTATCAGATTCAGGGTCGTAATAACTTAGTACAGCTGGGCCGGTGTCTGCTAATAATGGCGTTTCAGGATTATCAAAGTTCCAAATGGTAATACTGTCATCGACTTTACATGCGCTGAGTACTTCATCAACGTCAATATACATGCATTGACTGGTACGAAAGCGCGCGTAATTATCAAGTATGGCCCAAGCCTCGGCCAGTAAAGTTGGATCATTTAAGGTCACATTACCAAAAAATAAGTCGCCATTAAAAGCCGGCCCCTTATGTAAAGCTACCGTATACAGTTGAGTGTCTAAGACGCTATCTGGTGCTATGTAAACCCATTCAGGCACAGCTGCTGCCATTACTTTGAGGTCTGAGCCGCTCACCGTCACTTGATATATGGCATTAAAACCGGATGTATTAGAAGGCTGTCTTTCGACTTGAAATACATTATGAAAATCTTCCTGAGTCAGCGTGCCTGGGGTCCAACGATCTTGTACTTGAGTTGGATCGAACAACACGGCGTCTATATTCGAAAATTGATGTTGTGTAGCGAGTCCTGTTATTTGACTGAGCTCTTTAACAGTTGGGAAGTTTTGTGAAAGAGCTATCTCTGTTTGGGCATCTGGGGCATATTTACCCATGATCATATCAACTTCACGCTGAGTGTTGGTATCAATTGTTGAAACTGACGTTGTAGCAACCGTGTTGTAGTCTATATTTTTTACTGTTTTTGTTTGGGCATCAAATGTTAATGTTAAGTCTGTTAACCCTTGCGCGAAAAAGTTGGGTTGTATAACAATGGTCCCGTTATCTAGTTGTTGATAACTCTCGCCACCGTGAGTATGTCCGCCTAAAACTAAATCAATGCCCGGAACATTTTGCGCAACACGTACATCTGACCCTTCGCCTAAATGGCTCACCATAACCATATAGTCTACATCTTGGCGGTATTTATTGACCAGCTCTTGTGCGACGTCCTGCCATAGCCAATTCATTTTAAAGTTTGCGATGAAATCAGGGATAGGATCAGTTTCAAGAGGTTCATCCAGCTCATTCCAAGGCACTGAAGTCATACCAAAAAAACCTACTTTTAAACACCCAACTTGGACAACAGAGAAGTCAACTGCGTCAAACGTTGTATCGGGTGCACCTTCATAGGTGGTGTTACTGGCCAGAACTATTGCGTTTTCGTCACTTGCGTAATCGAGCAGTTGTTCAGGTCCCCATGCATAGTCATGATTACCAACAACTCTGACATCAAAAGCCATCGCTTTAATTGCCTCAACAGTTGCTTGTCCCATTGATGTTTGCTCTGCAACGGTCCCTTTTTCGTAATCATCACCACCATTGGTAAATAAAGTGAAAGGTTGTTCTGCGATGGCAGCATTGTAATAGCCTTTAATGCGACTAAAATATTGTTCTTTAAAACCAAAACGAGCATGCAAATCTGCAACGTGGATGAATCGCAACATTTGCTCGTTTTGATTATCAACACATTGCGGTCCAATTGTTTTTGCAACGAGTGGCAAAGTTCGAGATTGTACGGCAAAAGTCCCAAATGCTGATATTTGTGCACTGATTTGGTTTAAATTAGTCGTTGTGCTCGCCAATGGCTGCCAAGATTCATCTACGAGCTGAACAATAGTATAAGCTTGTTGCTCGGTGGCATCAGGTACCGTAATAGTGACTGTTAGTGGATTAGTAAATATGATGTCGCTGGGTGTAAAAGTATAAAGAGGTGAGACAATATTAAGTGCCTTATTAGCCTCATCTACATCCATTTTACTATAGATAAAGCTGGTATCAGATGATACTGCATTGGCTGGTGCACTAAGCTCTATGAGATCATTATCAAAGCTTTCATAGAGGCCTGATTCAACTGAAATGATTAAGTTCGATTCAGCAACTTCAAAGTTAGTCTCTTTTTTAGAGCTATCTCCGCCGCATCCGCTTACTAACATGAGTAATATGCTTACACTAAGCAACTTACTATTAGAAAAAAAACTCATAATATCCATTTTACCACTAAGTCTAATAATCTCATGATAGCAGTAATAAATGCGTGGTTATAGGTACTTTATATAGAATATATTAACGTGGAAGTAACATAGGCTCAAAAAGGGGAGGGAATAAAATAGGCAAGATATTACTACCTTGCCTATTCGGGAACCAAAGTTGATACGAGGGTATCAATTTATAAAAACTAACGCTTTATTTTCAAACGTTGTTTTCAGTTAGCCCTTGTTTTTCCCAGATTTTAGCTTTGAAGCTCATTAGCACTAATATAATACCTACGCCTATGCTAAAGAGTGCAATTTGTAAGTACAGGTAAGGAATTTCTTCCATGTTGTTCGGATCAAAACCACCAGCTAATAAGCCTGCGATGATATTACCGATAGAATAAGTTAATACGAATACACCCATCATCTGGCCAGAGAAACGCTTCGGTGACAAACGGCTTACTGCGCTTAATGCTACTGGGCTTAAACATAGTTCACCCACAGTGTGTAAGAAGTAGGTAGTAACTAGCCAGTATGGCGCTACTTTTAAACCCTCTGCAGCGTAATGAGCAGCCATAAACATCACTAAAAAGCCAGAAGCCATGATGATTAAGCCAATCGCGCATTTGACGCTGTATGAAGGTGAGATCATTTTTTTAGATAAGTTAATCCATAGCGCCGCAAAAAACGGTGACAGAACAATAATAAAAATAGCGTTTAGTGATTGGAACCACGCGGTTGGGATTTCAAAAGAACCAATTAAACGGTCAGTGTAATCACGTGCAAATAAGTTTAGCGATGAGCCTGCTTGTTCAAAGCCAGACCAAAAACACGCTGAGGCTACACACACTAAAAACAGTGCCCACATACGGCGTTTTTCAGCTTCAGTCAGCTTGCCTTTGAAATAGATAATGCCAAAGTAAGCGAAGAAAATAAGTGTGAATGCGATTGCAACGTAGCCAGCTATAACAACAGGGTCAATGATTAGGTGGCCAGTCATTGCAGCTGCAACGATTGATGCAACAACGATTATAAAAGTAACGATACCAAACCAAGCGCGTGTAATACCTCTTGCACTTAGCGGGTTAGCTGGCTGAGCACTATTACTCGGCAGGTGTTTGGTTGTTAAATGATATTGAATAAGACCAATACCCATACCCACAGCAGCAGCACCAAAAGCCCAGTGCCAGCCTACATTTTCCATGAAGTAACCACACACATAATAACCGATGATTGAGCCTAAGTTGATGCCCATGTAGTAAATTGCATAACCACTGTCACGGCGCTCGTCTTCACTGCTGTATAGCAATCCGACCATAGCACTTATATTTGGCTTTAATAGACCCGTACCTGTGGCAACAAAAACCAGGCCGATGAAAAATGAATATTCATGTGGGATAGCCAATATAATATGGCCGATCATGATTATGATACCGCCATACCATACCGCTTTTTGGCCACCAAACAGACGGTCAGCTAGCCAACCACCGGGTAAACCTAAAAAGTAAACTGCACCTGTGTACAAACCATAAATTGCAGCGGCGGAGGCGACAGTAAAACCTAGTCCTTCTTCTTGCAAACTAGCGGTCATGAAAAGTACTAATAAGGCACGCATGCCGTAATAGCTCATTCGTTCCCACATTTCAGTGAAGAACAGTGTTGAAAGTCCTTTTGGGTGGCCAAAAAAGCCCCCAGTTGAAGGTGAACTCATATTTACTTCCTAACTTATATTATTATTGCGGCCTTATATTTATTGCTTTATTCGTTCGTGCTTTAACGCACTTTTTGAACGGGCGGCCATGAATGTTTTCTAATGCAGCTAAGGTAATGGTTTGCTAACTAAGCGATAACTTAGTGGTAAGAGTCACACCCTTATCCTAGCTACAATTGCGGGTAAGTATACATAGACCTTATGGTCAGGGGAAGTGATTGCGATAGTTAGTACTGGTTGTACCTCACCACCCTGCGTTAATAGCTAGCATAAGGTACAACAGGAGTGCCTGGGAAAACCATTTCAGTGTATACCGGTTTAAAGTAATACCTGAAATAAAGCTGGCCAAAATTGGGTTCATAAAAATCAGCACGATCTAGGTTAAAAAAGCCACCAAAGAACCAATGGGGCGTAAATCGATATTCAAAACTTCCCCCTAAGCTATATGAAATACCGGCACTTTTATCTCCTTCAAAGAAAGGATTAACGCCCGTGATTGATTCTTTTTGCATTGCCTGAGACTGTAAGAGTGGGTCATTGGGAAAGAACTCACTGTCATCATTTGTTGTGGTCGACCAAGAAACACCAGCACGCAATCTATATATAAAATCATTATTTAAGCGATGATCAAAAGTAATTGGAACAGAAGCGCCTAGATAACTTTGTGGGCTATAATACCCGCCATGGCCAAAGGTCTCTTCACTTAAATTGTACTTATATGACCAATGTAAAAGGCTTGCACCTAAGGTTAATTCCATATCTTTTTCTTGAATGTAACGGTTGTATGCACCGCCCATGATGCTGTACTGCTGGTTATCTTTTACATTTTTGCCTTGTAGTAACTGAAAATCAGTAGAGCCCCAAAATCCCCACTCAAGACCTAGGTCGTGCGATACATTTAAGCGTAAACTCGTTGCTCGAACCCCCCCCCAAACTTGGTTAGTGAACACATCTTCTAGTCCGCCATAGGATAAGACTGAGCTTGTAACTGGGCGCTTATTTAATGTCACACTGTAACCAAAGTCGCCAAAACTGTCGCTATAATCGACACCCCAAACAATATCTTCAACTAAAAAACCAATGGGGGTAGTACCAACGTCAAATCGCCATGTGTCATCTTGCCAAGCTAAACCAATATCAATACCTTCTTGCTTGGGCTCAATACTATTTAATGGGCAGCCCAAAATACATAAGGCACCTTGTCCATAACGGCTGCCTGCAAATGTCTCGTCAAAGCGCGTTTCTTGGCTTGAAATTGTCACAGGGTCAAGCTTGATTATTGCTAAACCATCCCATAATGGGAATCCCGCTTCTATAGGAATAGTACCAGCCCCAAGGCTTGATTGATTTTGTGTGCTTGTTTGACTACTAAAATTAATACCTGCGGTAATGTAAGCCTGATTTTGTTCTACCATAGAGGCTAACTCACGTTTAGCATTATTAATATACCACGGGGCCTCGTCGTCTAATCGGTATAGCTTATAATTAAGCGCAGGGTCGTTGCTTGCCTTTATGCTGCTGTGTGGCTCAATGGCCTCTTTGTACCAAGTTTCAGCATAAAAAGGCTGCTTTTTACTTTGTGCAACTTGGGCTGCTTGATAATACATTTCTTGATTATAATCAGATTTAACTAATAAGCTTTTTGCTAAATCAATTGCACTGGCATCATCATTTAAATCTACCAGCGCAGTCATTAAAAGCTGCTGTTGATACAACTGATCTGGTTGAACATTTTCGATTAGTGAGGCAATGATATTATCAGATAATGCGTAGTTACCTTGCTCTCGGCTAATTTGCGCTACCGCCAGTTGAGTGTCAGACGATAAAGTGCTTCCTGTTTGTTGCTGTTGTAAATATAAATCTATGGCTCCTTTCGAACGATTTAGCTCAATGTTTGCTGCAATCATAGCCTCAATAACGACTGGATTATTAGATGAGCTTTTGGCAAGGCTGTTTAACTTATTCAATCGTTGCTGCGGTTCGTTAAACTTATTTATATGAGCAACTTGCAATGATAACCAGCGCACCTGATCATCGGCGGTTGCCTGTTGAGGTAATTGATAATTGGTAAACCAGTGTTTTATTTGCTGCTCGTTACCACTATCTAAAAGCCACTGCCCATAGGTCATATGCCAATATGGACTTAAGGTATTATCGCGCTCTAAGGCAATTTTTAGTTGCCGAGTGGCATATTGTAACTCGTTAATTTGTTGCCACTGAACGGCAAGTTCAGCTTGCATTAGTGGAGTTAAAGGCTGAGCACCTAGCTCTGTGAGGTTGTAAATTATTGTGGCTCTATCCACAGAGTTATTATTTTCAAGTTTATCGAGTTTTGCATTCACAGACAGTTGTTGGGAAAATTGCTCAATATCACTTGTTCGAGCGTTGTTGGGAATATATTGAAGCGTATCTAACGCGCCTTGATAATCATTAAGTGAACTAAGAAATATAGCATGGCTGTATCGTAATTCGGCATCAAGCGGAAATTGCCACAATGTTCTATTATAAAGCGCTTTTGCGTGAGTATTTAAACCTTGTTGTTGGTATACATTCGCTAAATCATAGTACAGCCAGCTTTCCCGAGGGGTTTGTTTAATCGCTACCAAAAGTAACTCAACCGCGTCGTCTAGTTGGCCTTGTTCGACTAACATAGTCGCTCTTTGACGCAACTGCTGGCTTTGTAATACGGTATAATCTTCAATTATAGCTTGTTGTTGAGCCCGTGAAAGTTGGTAATAAAACTGATTAATTCTATCAAAGTTATTATCAACACTTAATATTTCTAACATACCACGCAATGCAGAGTTATTTATTGGGTCATTAGCTAACACTTTATTATAAAACTGCATGGCTTGCTGATAGTTGCCTTGTGCTTTAAATACTTCAGCTCTGTAATAATTAACGGTATCAGAGCTCTCAGCTAAGGTATCTGCTAAATTTAGTTTTAGCTGGGCACGTTTAAATTGCTGTGCAGCTATAGCAAGTTGAGTTTGTTCTATGTATTGCCAAAACTTGGCCGTTTTAGCTAAGTTTCGGTATACAGATACTAAATCAACCTCAAGCGTACTTCGTTGTGCTTCTTTGAAATATTTATACGCTTTTTCATTTCTACCTTGGCGGAGGTTTAGTAAGCCTAAGCTATTTAATACTTCATGATCATCGGGCCTACCTTGGTATGCACGAAGCAATAAGTTTTCAGCTTTCACGTATTGCTTCTTTTCAAGTGCATTTGCACCTCTCACCCAAAGCTTATAAGCCGGATCTGCCTGTTTAATTAATTCGTTTTTTAAATCAGTTTTAAAGTCTGAAAACTGTAATTTACCTTTGCTGCTGTTAGGGTAGTGACTAATGTATTCACGGTAGGCGAGGCTAGTCTCTTTAGTAATTGGCAAATTTCTTAGTGCATCGAGCCAAGCAAACTCTGCTGCAACACTGTATTGATTACTGTGTGCATAGTGAGTATATATCTCAAACGCCTTTTTACTTTGTGGATCACGCTTTAATAGGTGTCTTGCAAAAGCAATATCATACCGGCCTATATTAGGATAGCGCTTACGAAGTGACTGATACCCTTTGAGTGCCTCTTGCCAATTATTTGTATCTACTGCAATCCAGCTAATATGTTCAAATTCATATTCAGAATTAGGATAAACGGGGGAAAACAATACATCATATATTTTTACAGCTTGTTGGTATTGCCCCGCTTTAGCTAATAAACGGGCTTTTTGAACTTGTTGCTTCTCTTTAGTGCTTACTTTAGCAAATACTTTCAACTGTTTAACGCAATGCTGTGAGTTATCCAGCTTACTAAACTGATCTATAACTATTTGCGCTCTAGTTGGGTTGTTTAACGCTAAATATACGCGCGCCTGAGCGCATCTTGCCAGCACGTTATTGGGTGCAATACTCATTAACTTATCTAAGCTGTCAGTCATGAGTAAGGTGTTTTTTTGAATTTCACCTAACTCAATTTGGCTCACAAGCCAATTAATTGATTGCGTATCTAAATCTTTCGCTGATTGGGCAAGCAACGAGCCTGATGTAAAATAAAAGGTACTTAACAGTGAAACACCTATCAATCCTTTTAGCGACATTCAGTGCTCCAATAAGGTGTCAATTTCCCCATTTCATCGATAGCGAATTGCTTGTTTACGGTACTCGTACCAAATAAGTATAAAACACTGTCGTAGTAACGGCTTTTTGTAAACGAAGTATCGATCATCAATTTTTGCTGTAACGCAGTCATTGCCTCGTCTTCATTAAATACAGCGAGCAGGGGCAGTAGTGCTGCATCAAATCCTCGCGGGCCATATTTTTGTACTTTCCCTGTTTTTGCATAAGTATTTAGAGGGGAGCCAGATAATCTAACAACATGGTCTGACATTGGTTTAAATTGTTTTACTAACATTTCTCTGTAAGGAGCATCTTCTGCCATCATACTGGCCCATAAATAAACACGTATAGCGTTATAGCTCCCTAGGTCAGGGGTTGTTTTATCGTAATAAAACCCTTTACTTGGTTGATACATTACCCAATCAGGGCTAACACCTTCTTTACTCGTTTCGAGTATCATTTGAGCGGAGTTATCATGCAGTTTTTGCCAAGGAGAGTGAGGATACAATTGACTTAATTGACGAAGAATAAAAAGAGGGGCATAGCTTGGATTGAGTTTGTATCGATCATTTTTATATTCAAAGCCACTTGGCGCAGGTAACAAAGACAGCCCCAAGTTAGGGATGTATGCGGTTTCTTCACGCATGATCCGTTTGGCCATTACCGCAGCGAGTACACTGTAACGTCTATCTTGCCAAAGTATTCCCGCTTGAGAGAGCGCGTATGCAATCCATAAATCAGAATCCGATGCTGGGTTTGAGTCCAATATCGACTCTTGTCCATCATCATTAATGCCCCATTGCCACGCTGGAAGACGCGTGCTCAAATCACCTTCAGCGAGATTAACCTCTGTCCAATCTAGCACTTTATCAAACGTTACGCGGTCATTTGCTATTAATGCAAAAAATAACGCGTAGGATTGCCCTTCAGATGTGGTGATCGATTGTTTGCTGCCTAGGTCGATTACGCGACCATCCGAGGTGATAAAGTGATTTTTGAAGGTTTCCCATTGTGTCCAAGGTTCACACATTTTTTGCGCGAAGCTTGTTGTTGTGAACAGTAGAAAAGCCAATAATGAATAAATCTTAATGTACGTATTTTTCATTATTCGTCCCCTTCAGATAAACGTTTTTGAGTTAATATACCGAGTAATCGCCAAAGTAAAAATGAGATAAGCAGTAGTATTAAAATAGATAAAAAGGCCAAAACAAATGGATGATCAGAGAAATGAAACCAAATCAAAGTATGGATAGGGATCTGACCAACATAATACAGGTCGTCAGTGTTTATTGTTTTAACTCCTTTGTTACTTATGACCGTTGCACTGCCTTTAATTTGTGCCGTGATGGTGTCGTTAATTAACGAATCACTTAACAGTGTATATGCACTATCTGAAGTCGCGATCATTGATACGACAGAACGATCTGAATTGAACGGCGATTGATACCCCGCAATTATCCCAAGCTTGCCTCTACTATTAATGCTTACATTAATTTTTTCAGGTTCATTATCATGATAGGCACCGTTATATATGGCCTGATTGACGATACGCTGATTGTTTTTTAATAGCACGCTGATAGCTGTGTCTTTTGGTAGTTCAGAATTTAGTGCATCGGGTTTACCGATAATAACAATATCGTTCTGTGATAAATCTAGATCACTAGTCGGAAATGCGATGCTTAAGCGGTGTGTTGGGTAGCCTGTAATTTGGCCTAAGTGGCCAGTAAAATTAAGGAGTAATTCAACAGCTTGCGCTGAACTATTTGGTTCAATAATGAGGGTTGTTTGGTGTAAATCAGCGTACTTTGTAAATGGAAAACCACTGTTTGCAAACACGTTTAGATTGGGTAAGGCAATGTAATGGTGAAAGTCACTCACGTCTATAGTTGAGCTTCCATCGATAACGCCGTACTCACCACCGGCAGGCACGGCGCTACATTTCCCTGCTTTTACAACACCAAATTTAAAGTCGTATGTTAGCTGGTTTTTCTTACTAAGATCTAATCCCGTTAGCTCAAAATCACGTTGCGTATGGGCCATATTGTTATTGTTCAGCAGCGGCATAAAGCTGTTTGATTCGACAATTTGCGAGCTGTCGGTTGCCAATACAAAACCGTTAATGAACTTTCCGTTGATAAGCATATTTAATCGTGAAAGTAATGCTTCATCGGCAGGTGCATTACGGTAATGTAAGTCAATAGGAATACCTTCTTTACGCCAGGTAAATAAATCTGGTGCAAAACGAACATCTAAATTTACAGGCCGTCCTTGAACGCCTTGAGATTGCAACTGATTGGGGTATTCGACAAACTCCTCAAAGGCAACCGGTCTATCTGAGCGAACCCAACTAGGTGCGTCGTAAGCTTTTCTCAAAGGTAATTGATTGATCGCATTAACGCTTGCAGTCCGGCCGGTCATAACTTTATGGCCGAATGCTAAACCAAGCGCGGCTTCTTTTAACTGATTAGTATCCTTGCCTAGAATAAGTAACACTTTTGCGTATCGATTAATTGGGCTTGAAATAATCTCAATGGTTGGTTTAGTGACATCTGGGTAATCAAGTAAGAAATCTGGTTTATTGTCATTTGTAGCAAATACAACGCTATGCTGAGTCGGTGTTTTATTAAATGAGACCGGAAAACTTGCTTTGCGCCAATCAGCTTTCGCTCCAAACCAGCTTGATAAAGTTGCCGCAGCTTCAAGCGTGTTTTTATCTGTTTTAGATGTAAAAATAAACGGCAGCGTGAGTTGAGTGTAATCTCGTTCATCAAAAAATGGCGCTGGTAGGTATTCCAGTAAGCTTTCAAGTGCAAGCGCTTGTTGGTCAAGCATGATAGCGCTATTTTGACTAAGTTCAGTCCAAATTGTTTTACTAAAATCGTCTTGGCAAATTAAATCGTAGTAGCCAACCAGCTCAAAGCGTACTTGGTTAAAGTCTTTGATGAACTTTGGGTTTAACTCAAGGCTGTGCGTTGCCAGTGACTCTATTTTTTTGTTGTGGTCATTAATGGGCATAACCGTGATTAGGTTGTCATTAAAGTATATTTTTAGATGCGATACTCTGCTAATTAATGCAGGGGAATGGCTATAAGAAAAGTTAAGCGTTAGCTTTTTACCAATTTTGTCTAATCGGTTAGTAAAATCAACAGTTGTTGCGTTGTTTATACCATCGAGTTTGTATTTGTTAACCCCTAAACGCTTAAAGCTCAGCGTCAAACTTTGCGTTGGTGCTTGTTCTGGGTACCCGGCATCAAAAATACTTTTATCTGCAAGTGGCTCTGATGCGGCTGCAAATAAAGAGCTGCACAACACTAAAATTACAAAGGCAGGTTTAAATATATATTTAGTCATATTGGTTATAATACTTTATTGGTTTTTTCGGTAATAACGACACTACAAAGTTAATTATGTTTGCCATCAAAATTATAAATGGCTTAAATTGACTTGGCGCATGATAAATCAAATTGGTAAATCCTCTCAAGCTGGTAATAAAAACATGTTTAAAGCTGTAAGAAGGTCTATCGTGTTTAAAGTTTTCTTGCCAATCTATCCAAGCATCCGCTCTTGAGAAGGTACATTGGATAAATGCTTTTTGTTTAGCTAAATCAAGATCGCGTAATGTTAAGCCAATTTGTGTTTTACGGGTGTTGCAAATATAAGTCGGAAATGAAAATTGCTTTTTGCCCCGGCTCATTAACAACTCAACTTTATCATTTTCACGACAAGGGTGGTCACTAATGGTTTCGATACCAACACCACTGTCAGAGTAATCTGTAATTTTAACCTTAATCGTACGGCCGTTTTCTAACCGAATAGCAGCTGGGAAGTTTGCTTTAATTCGATGCGAGCTACGCACTTGTTTTGCTTCTGCTGCAACGGCAACCGCGGCGCCTAAAATAATGATGTTGTAGCTAACCCACAGCATACTGATCAGTAAAACACCTATTTGTGAGACATCACCAAAAATCAATCGAAAAATGGCGTAACACATACCCAGTACGTTTATTAATAATAACACGATATAGGGCTTTGATATTAGCCAGTCGTAACGAGCGGTGTCGTTCAAGCCACCTTTCTCTGTAACATTAAATTTTCCTTTGTTGGGGTTAATAAGCGCTACAGTGGTCGGTTTTAATATGTACCATGCTAATACAGATTCATAAACTTCTCCCCAAAACGAATATCGGAATTTACCCTGGACTCTGGAGTTGGTTATTTTGACCTGCATTAAGGTGGGCACTATATATAAAAAAATAGCTATAAAAGGTGCGTATATAATGTAGGCATTGAAGTAAATTAATGCCAGCGGGGCTGTTAAAAAGACAATACGAGGAATGCCCGATAAAAAGTGCAACATTGCATTTATATAACATAGTCGTTGTACTAAGCTGAGCCCTTTGCCAAGTAATGGGTTATCAAGCCTAAAAATTTGCGCCATACCGCGGGCCCATCTTATTCGTTGGCCTACATGCGCTGACAAACTGTCAGTTGCAAGTCCTGCAGCTTGTGGAATATTAATATAGGCCGTTTTGTAACCTTCACGCTGCATGCGCAATGCTGTATGGGCATCTTCGGTGACCGTCTCCACGGCAAAACCACCAATATCGTCAAGCGCTTTACGCTTTAAAACGGCACACGAGCCACAAAAGAAGGTCGCATCCCACATGTCATTGCCGTCTTGAATTAATCCATAGAACAACATATTTTCGTTCGGAATCTTGCGGTGGTTATCAAGGTTTCTTTCAAATGGGTCTGCTGAGAAAAAGTGATGAGGTGTTTGTACTAAACACACTTTTTCATCATTCATAAACTGTCCCATGGTCATTTGTAAAAATGAACGAGCTGGAATATGGTCGCAATCAAAGATGGCAATATACTCGCCATCAGTGTATTTCATTGCGTGGTTCATGTTACCCGCTTTTGCGTGACTATTATCAGGCCTGTCTAAATAGCCAACGCCTATCTCTTTAGCTAACTGTGCAAATTCAGCGCGTTTACCATCATCTAAAATATAGATATTTAACTTATCTGCTGGCCAATCAATGCTTTGTGCTGCAATAGCGGTGGGTTTAACCACGCTTAATGGTTCGTTGTATGTCGGGATATAGATATCAACAGTTGGCCACTTAGACGTGTCACTATCCATCGGGATTGGCTTACGCTGCAATGGATTGATTGTCTGAAAGAAACCTAAAATTAGCACGAGCCAAGCGTACGTTTCAGCGAGTAGCAGGCCCAAACCTAAAGCCAGTGCAACAGGGTCCCCCCAATTGAGTGTATCAGTATAGCGCCACCATAAATAACGTGTTGAGGTTGTGACAGCAAGCGTGATCATTGTAATTGTGGCAATTTGCCCTTTAACACGTCTTAAGGAGTAGGCAACAATTAATATTAGGCTAATGTAGATTGCTTGTGCTTCAAGGCTAAATGGTACAGTAACAAATACAAAGACTGTAAAAGCAATGACAAAATACAAGGTAATTTTAAGTAATTTACTATTCCAAATAGTTGCTTTTTTTACACGTTGATACGATTCGCTTTGAGTTCCTACTCTAAGCTGTAGCCATATTTTTTTGAATCGCCGAGTAAGCTTTCTGTCAGTAAAGCGTACTAACCTAACTGCTTTGCTAATGAGTTTGGTGCTGGTTTTTATCACAGCTTCACTAGGTTGGCGTTTAGTCGATACTTTAAATGTTGCTAAATAAACGCTTTGTAATAACACTCTAACTATATTTGCCGGTGTCGAAACTGGCTCGGATACGTGAGGGTATAAGTATTTTAACTTTGTTTTTATGCGTTTTTTCTTATTGTTATCCAACTTAATGAATAATGAAATAAACAATAAAGCAAAAGGCATTAATACAGCACCAATCACACTTACTTTGTGGTGATTAAAATAGCTATGAAATTTAAATAAAATAAACCGAACTAATTTTTTTGTAAAAAATAGGCTTAGAGTTAATGAGAATAATCGTTCAGCCACATTTGTTTTGTTACTGTGATTAATCATTATCTGTTGCTCGAGTAACTAGCCAACTAGCAAGCGTTTCAAAATCATCGTAGGCAACACTATAAGGGGCGCAATTGACAGCTACATTTCTAAATGCAGTAGACTCTTTAATAACCTCATCTTTATTAATATGTACAGGTGCTAGCAAGGGGGTTTCAGATTGCCATATTTGAAGCAAGTCAGATTCGAGCTCACTGGCGGAGTTGTAGTTATTTACTAAAAAATAATGTTGCCACTTTTTTGCTGATTGGTTTAATTGGAGCAAGCGTCTGTAAATAAGGCTATGGGACACTGCATCACAATTAATTACTTCTAAAACAATGTCATGAGATGACAAGTCATAATCTTGTATATCTTGGTGTGCAGGGCAGTCAAACAAAAGCCAAGCGTTGTCATTTACTTGCAGTTGTTGTGCTGATTCAATCGTTTTTTGGGTACGTTGTGTGTTGGCAGATAATGTACCAAAAGGTAAAAAAATCACACCGTCATCATCAATGTGAAACTCATCCAGTGCACTTTCAAACGACAGGTAATTACTCCAGCCAGAAGCATGCTCCCACGGTAAACCAAAATGCAGGCCCAAGTCACTTTTAGGGTCGAGGTCAATAGCGATGACATCTTCGTCTGATTTTCTTAGCGCGCAGGCAAGATTAGCCACAATCGAGGTTGCACCTGTACCGCCTTTAATTCCTTTGAGAAACACTTTTTTCATAATTTGATAAACGGTTATTTTGTATTTATTGCAATATCAAACATGTCGCAAGAACGTGATACATCGCTTAATAAAGGATATTTTTCAATTATTTGGTTATTCTTTTGCACATCAACAATTTCAATATAGGATGAAGTCTTACCACCAAATCGGTTTAATAAATTATCAATATCGTACTGGGTGAGGATATTTGATTTTTTTACTGCAAACTCATTCATTAAGACTATCTCTTGTAAATAAAACGCTATTAATTATGTTTCAATGTGGACTTAGTTAACATTATATATAGAATGTTGGACAAAACTAGCTAAAAGTATTAATTATAGGATATGACGTGCCTAATTTCGATATAGAGGGGTTGCCGAGCTCATTTACTGAGCTCAAAGCCAATGCAACATATATATTTATATCTCCTCTAGATAATCAAGTTATAGAGTTTGCCTTGCAGGCTATCTCGAGCACTTCGTCAGCACACCTGTTTATCTTATCATCTCAAATCGAACTGTTTTACGAATCGGCCCACGGCGCTAATTTAAACGCTCTTCATGAAAGAGGCAAAGTACATTCTTTTTCATTTGATTACGCTGTAGCACAAAAAAAGCAGCTTAGTTTTACTAACAACCTACTGAATGAACTGAAAGTGTATGATGAGCTTGCGGGCTCCACGGTTGTGCTTCATATTCATACCGACTTATTTACGCGACACTCTCAAGCGCAGTTAACTGAACGACTGAAGCAATACGATAAGTTTGCGAAAAAAAACCAACTGACATTCATCTTTATTGTTACAGGAATTGAAGTTGCGCAAGTACGCAGAGATGTGCAAGTGCTCAACAAATATTTTGATGGCATTGTTTATATTTCAAATGAATCTGCTGTACGCAATATTGAGTATGACTATTGGAGTTACAGTGAAGGTGTTAAGGCGGGTGAGTCTGTTCAGCTAGAGGTCTTTGGCGATCGATTAAAAGCGGTCACAAAAAGTGAATTGAGTGAGCAAAATCCGCATCAAAGTTTTGACGAAGATGATGTGTGGTTAGTTAAGACAGCAGTACCAGAAGGCACCAAATTACCTGTGTTTTATAAAACAGTCGCCGATAACGAAGCGCTGTTTAAGCATGGTAAAAAAGTTAAAGCGGCCACATTGGTATTTGCTGTGACGCGCTACACAGATTTAGCAACCTTAGCAAGCCAGTGCTTTTCGTTAAGGAACCACTGTGGTAAGAAGTTAAAATTAGTGGTGCAGAACGTAGATGGTATTATCCGCCACCAAGACGAATGTTTGTTTTTGACTTTGGGTGTTAACCTTATTTTATACAGTTTCTCAGAACCATCTCGTTTGCTTTCTCAGATTCAGTCAATACAGGGGTTTCAGTTTTCAAGGCCTTTGCCTAGCAACATTGAAGAGGTTTTGAAATATTCAGAAAGCTCGCTCTCAAAAGGGTTTTTACCGCTAAAAGAGTTTGCAAAACAGGTATTGAATTACAGTGATTCTGCTGCGAATATGGGCGTAAGTGGCGTGTTAGTAGTATTACGGTTATTGCCCCGTATAGAGGCGATACACCCTTTACAGCTGTTCCATGTTAAGCGCGAGGGGGATGTGTTTAGCACTGTCGATGACCAAGTATACTTATACCTGCATGCATGTCGTGAACATGATGTTGAAAATGCAATTAAACATCTATTTAGGTTAAAAGTGGCTGATTTCTTCGATTCAAAAATTGTAATCGCCGACCACTTCTTTATTCAGCAAGAATGTAGGCGTTTAAAAAATAAGTACGATGCTGTCGAAGTGCCTGATTATACAATGCAATTACAAGATAATACCCGTCATATATTTGATAAACGACCTGCCGATAATACAAAAGCCAAGGTAGATTCACCTGAATTTAGAAAAGTAACTAGGCCTTTTGCAACGCGTTGCTTAATGAGTTTGAAGGAATCGATGAAATGAACCTAAATCAGTTTTTTATTACTTTTGTTGTTGCGTTAATCTTTGGGGTCGTTTTGAGTAATATCGCAAAAACACTTTTTGTTCATTTTATGAGGTTTTATCGAAAGCTGACATTCAGGCATGTATTACTTAAGCCGTATGAGCCGAGTATTAAAAAGAAGGATAAAATGTGAAAATAACAGGTTTAGGTATTTGGAATGTCTATTTTTTAATTAAAATTGCTTTATATGCGCGTGGCGAAATTTCATTTCATTTTATAGAGAATTTAGCTTTCTTTGCTTTTTTGGCATTGTCATTTAATCACCCTTTATTGCAACGTGGTAAGCACGTTTTGGCAGGGGGATTTGCGATTATTTTATTTTATTATGATTCATGGTTACCGCCTATATCGCGTTTACTGAAGCAGGTTGGCAATGTACAAGATTTTAGCCTAGATTATTTTATTGAAATAAGCGCGCGCGTGGTTAGCTTAGAATTGTTTTTAAGCCTCTTCATAGTATGTGTGTTTTACCGATACACTCATCAATGGCTTCGCTATACTACGCTTTCATTGGTTGGGTTTGGCTATGCTTATTGGCTGGCTTCAGCGAGCGTTGATGTTGAGGTCGTCCCAGCTCAAGTATCACAAAAACAATCCCGGGTTGCTGCAAAGCAATTAGTTGATGTGGGAGCATCACTTTCTCCACAACAACAGCTTACACGTTTTTATCAAGAGCAAAGCCAATTAACCAGTGTGTTTCCTGAACAATTGCCAGAAAACCCTTTTGATGTATTAATTCTCAATGTGTGCTCTTTATCAACAGCAGACCTAAATGCAATTGATGTAGATCCACGTGAGCTATTTAGTAATTTTGATGTCTTGTTTAGTGATTTTAATTCAGCCACATCCTACAGTGGCCCAGCAGCTATTAGGTTATTGCGAGCAAGCTGTGGGCAAACCAGTCAGCCACAACTCTTTGAGTCGGTGCCTAAGCAGTGTTACTTGTTTGAAAATTTAGCTGAACTGGGGTTTGATACCTCAGTTGCTATGAACCACGATGGGCACTTTGATGATTTTAAAGGGTTAATAAACTCATATGGTGGCATAAATATTCCTAAATTAAATTTTGCGAATTATTCACCCTTTCAATTCGGGTTTGATGGAAAACCTATTTACTCAGATCAAGAAGTACTAACCAACTGGCTTTCATCCCAGCAAAAGAGCAATAAACCACGTGCGCTTTATTACAATACGATTAGCTTACATGATGGTAATCAAATTGCAGGTTATGACCGCATGAGCAGCCCACAAAGTTACCCAATTAGACAAAAACAGCTTTTTAGTGACATTAATCAGTTTATTGATAAGCTTGAGAGTGCAAAGCGTAATACGTTATTAGTGCTCGTGCCTGAACATGGTGCAGCCTTAGAGGGTGATAAGGTTCAATTTTCAGGATTACGAGAAATACCAAGTCCTAAGATAGTTTCAGTTCCTAGTGCGATTAAGTTTATTGGGCCTAATATAACTCACTCGGGGTTAATAGAGATCAGTGAGTCAACGAGCTATTTTGCCCTATCTGAAATCATCAGCCGTGCACTACGTACTAATGTGTTCTCAGGAAATACATCAATTGGTTCACTACTTGACGATTTGCCACGGGCACCTAAAGTAGCTGAGAATGAAGACACTATAATGATGTATATCAATGAGCGACCGTATATTCAGCTTGATGGTGGGGAGTGGACTGAATATCCTCAAGGTTAATATGAAATAAGGCTCAGGCACTTTGTTTTGTGTGGGCTATTAGGGGAAATTAGCGGGGATTACGCTTTTACATAAAAAATCGGGCAACTTACATTGCCCGATACTTTGTCTAGTCGGTATTAATTACAATAATTACCATCAACAAATGTCAAATCATTTAGGTGTGAAGGTCCTTCCATTACAAAAGTAGCCTCAGCGGTATTCTGATTTAATTGATAAATTTTAGCGTTCTCGCCACTTTCGCGTCCAGATACATAAATAGCCCCATCATCTGCTATAGCGATACCTGATGCCCAATTTACGTTATGCTCACCAATCAGAGAAAGCTCTAGCGAACCTTGATCAACAGTATAAAGTGCTTTACCTGTTAACACATAAAGCACATTGTTATCTGCAGAGTAAGCAATATCACCGTGAGAGAAAGAGTCACCCGGGTAAGTTAATTTGCCTAACACTGTTTTATCACCCGTCGCTAAATCAAAGTCATACATGTATGTTTTGCTGGTTGCACGAAGTGTCGTGCCATCAGCGCTCATTGCAGAGCGATAGATTGGGTATGATTTAGTCGGTGATACTAACGATTGTTGGTTGTTAGCAAGATCAAGCGAAAGAATTTGTGATACTTTTGTTGAACGGTCTAATTGCTCCATGAAATAAAGCACACCATTATGTGAGGCGATATTTGATGCTGTATTATTCAAGCCAGCTACTGTTGAGTAAGTATTTGTATTTGTGTTGAAAAAGTAAACGTAACCTTCTTCGTTAGAACCAAAGTTATTAATACCATATAGACCAGAGGCGCAAGCCGTCGATACTTTTACATCATCAATAAATGCACCATAAGAATCAGATTTTCCAGCACCAACAAACTTAAGTTCTGAGCTATTTGAGTTAGCTTTAACAGTGTAAGTAAACTTCTGCCAGCCTCGGCTTGTTGCGTTTAATGTATCAAGAAGTTCACCATCCCAGTAAACTTTAGCTTTATTTGTTGTTTCATCACCATCTCTACGGGCTGAATAATAAAAGCTAATCTCATAGTTTTGCTGTGGTTGTGTTTCAAGTGTTTGAAACACACTGTAGTTGGCCGTTGAATCTAGTTCGATATACTGAGTACCATCTTGTGAAGGGACGATATTGAGTGCTGTTGTTTGAATTTCAAACTTCGCATTATCAGAACGTTGCCAGCCAGGTACTTTGTTGAATAAGCTCCAAGTTCCTGAAACTTGTGCTGTGTCTTCAAATGAACCATTTACAACTAAGTTGCTGCTGGCCATTGTAAAGCTAGATGCTAAAAGTAGAGGTAGAGCAGCAAGCTTAAAGGTTGAGTTTTTCATAAAGTATCTCCTACAAGATGACTAGTAATGACTTTGTTAACATTTTGTTTAACTTTAATTGGTACTATTTTGCTATTTTTTGGTGGTTTGGTCAAATGTAGAACACTCGGAATTTTCGTATTATTATGTTGGATTTTTCTCTACAAAATATTATTTATTATTTTTTAGTGACTTATAATTTTTTGATGGGTGTGAACAATTTAAATCGCTTATCTGGTAGTAATTGAACGTTGGCTTGAATTAGTGCATAAGTCTAAATAATTATCAAAAGTCTAATGAAAAAGACTTTAGCAACTTTTATACTCAAGTCTTATCCATGTCATTTATTTTTTTCGTTTGAAAAAGAAAGCCAACCAGGTTTCTGGTTTCGGTTTAGCTTAGCGAGGATTTCAATCGCTTTTTCCAACGTTATGCGATTGTTTGCAATATCTTTATAAACACGGATAGCGATTTTTTTACGTTTTACCGCAGCGCCGGCTTCTAAGAAAGACTCTACGACTTGAGTGGCGAAGCGCTTAATTGTACTTTTTTGCTTTTTAACTGATTGGCCGCTCTTTATATGTGCGCGTTTACTTAGGCGCTCAGTAACATGTTGAAGTTCAGCTTGGCTATACTCATTTTGTGCGTGATGGGCTTTTCTGATTTGAATAATCGCATTCGTTAAATAGGTGGCCTCAAGTTCTGAGAACTGATTAATGAGTGATAGACGTGCTAACGCTTGCCTAAAGTGATCGGCAGAGCAACTTTCATCAAGTAATGTTGTAATATTGTCGTAAATACGTTGCCACTGCTGCCAGCTGTAAACGTAACCAAGGCCTGTCCCTTTGATGTTCTGCATTCCTACAATAACTTGATGACAGTTAGGCCTAGCATAAGTCGATAATTCAACAGTCAATTCGTCGGCAGAAATTTGAGAGTCATCTATGAGCACACACTTACTGTGTGCAAGGCTAAGTAAAGTTTGTTTTAATTGTTGTTGGTTTTTTTCAATGTTATCAAATAAAGGCTGAATTTTTTTATAACTTATATAATGCTCAAATACATCTTTTAAACTTGTTTTGCGTTGTTCAGGTAAGTCAAAATCTTGATTTTTAAACCAAGAATCTAAGCGTGCTTGGTTGGTTATTCCCTCAAGCTCATGCGTTGGCAAAGTAGACTCTAGCGCACTATTAAATAGCGTAATAAGTGAGTCAAAATCCTTAATACAATGTAATTGCGAGCATAATAATTCTAACTCTTGGCGATCATTGTTCTTGATTATTCGCTCTAAACGAGCTGTAAATGCTTGAATATAGTAACTATAAAACCCATCTACATTTGTCCCTATCACGACCATTTTATCGAATGGTAAATCGTTAGCGAGAATTTCAGCAAACACCTTAGAACGGGCAACGCGGTCATTACGATTATTTATAAGTGCTATGGTCTGTTTTGTTGGATCGTTTGATAATTCAAATAGGTTTAAACGCTTCCAATTTTCAAGAGTTGCTAAACGTTCGTTGGCAGACATGCTATTAACAAATGACATGTTAAAGCCATTAAATGGTGCTGCTGTGAAGTGTTGTAAAACACCAATATCTGGAACGATACGTTGTGATGTTTCTTTAAATACAAAGTCTTTATCTAGGCCAATATGCGCCGCCATCTTGCACACTAAAGCGATATTGTCTGGGTGCTCCTGGTAAGGGTAAAGTGCTCTTATATCAGGGGGGATTTGATAACCATCCCCCCAATGAACTTGCACAAGGGTGCTTTTCTTTAGCGTGGCATCCTTTTCTAGAATGGGCATCATCGTTTGTTCGCTGGTAAATACTAAGTTATTTGGTGCGATAAAATTAGCCATTTCTTTAGCAACATCAATACCTGTAGGCCCTAAAATGTCTTCATGATCAGGGTATGCATTGGTAATAGTAGAAAAGTTATCTTGCATCCATTGGCGTAAAATCCTCACGTATCGAGGAGTTAGCCCCATGCACTCCCATAAAAAAACATCGGCTTTTACATTTTTTGCAAAATGTAAAATATCACTTTGTTCCCAAATACTCGCTTTATCAAAAGGGCGAAATATAGGTACTTCAAATTGATCACCGTTTGAACGTGCAAATATCATCGTGGCTTCACAGCCAGTTGTTTTGGTTATAACTTTAAGTGCTAGGCCACTAAAAAGAGCTGCTTTGAGCCTTTCTGTGCCTGACTTACCTCGTGTTCCCCAGCCTCCAATACTAACGGGAATTGCTTTTCTATCTCTTTTTATACGTTGACTGACATGGACATGGCGGCCCCAAAAATACAGCATAAAACCTAGTACAAAAAATATTAACTGGCCAATACTGTTTTGATAAATAGAGTATAAATACTCTTTAAAGCTAAGCCACACATTCACAAAGAGCGGAGAAACACTTAATTTTTTATAAAGGTTACTAATTCCTTCTTCAACCTCAAAGTGACAACCAAGTTGTTCACCATAAGCCTTAAACTCAAGTTTAAAGCCGTTTTTTTCGAGTTTTGATAAATAGTTTTTTTGTTCAATATCGTTACCTTTTCGCAAGTTATCTAGTTGCTCAAGGTTAAGTGACAACCAAATGTATGTCTTTAAGCGTTGAAAAAGTGTTGCAGGTGGAGTGACACATAAAATACCGTCAGGTGTGTATGTTTTTGCTGCTTGCTTTATATCGTCTTGACTTAACACTGATAATAAAAAATCAGGTAAGGGAAGGTGAGGGCGTGTTGAGTGCTCTTTGTCGTCAAACAGTGGCTCTCCTGGAACGCTTGTTGTACTTATCTCAGCAACCGTGCAGCTAGGAACATGCATAAATGCAGAAGGCTTTCTCGCTACGCTGTGGTTAAAGCTTTGACGTTTATCAGTACTTGGATTTCGCCATTCATGAATAAAGCGCCAAATGCGAAACGCGCTGTGATATCCATTACGAATGTGCCAATGATGTTTTTTATTGGTTACATTGTAGCCTTCATTTTGCTGTGCTTTACGGCTAAGTAAGCGCCCTAATAGCTCTTCATCTAATGACTTTTGGTCTATCAGAGTTTTATCAGATTGTGGGAGTGAATGCTCCAAAGATGTCACTTTAGTTTGGTGTGCAAATGAAACCAGTTGTTCGCGCGTTCTCGTGATGTATCGACGAACGGCGCGTTTAGGTTCTTGATTAAGTTGGTCATTTAAACACGCTATAAACTGCTTGAAGATTGCGTCTGGATCATCTGTTTCAAGTTGTAAGTTGAGCATTATTCTAGCGCTGAGCTCTAAGGTTAAACGTTTGATTTGTATACTGTGTTTGGACTTTAATAGCTCCTTCCATAAGCTAAAGGCTATCCCGTCTGTGCTCATGCGTGCATTGCTTAATTGTTTTACTAATGTAAAACGTACTGAATCTTCTGTTTCGTGCTTGAGTCGCTCGGTGATCAGCCTTTGTAAAAAAGGAAGATCAAAATACAACGACTGCTCAACAACACTTTGTCTTACTCTTGGGTAAGTGTGGCAAGCAAGACGTTGCAGTAAATCTTCGCAGTGCTTGGTTAAATGCAATTGACTGACTAAAATTTTTGGTAAAGCGGCTAATAGAAATAAACGCTGATCATCTTTGAGTTGAAATTGATCTTGATTTTTGATGATTTGTGCCATAAATGCACGAATGTATGTAGGGCGTTGATGAATCAAGATTTCTAAAATATCTAATCGGGCTAAATGTGGTGTATGAGGCTGCTCTAATGCTAACACTAATGTTTCCACTAAATTTGCGCTGAGCTCATGTTCATCCACTGTGTTATGTATAAGTTGTACTTGATTGGCTAGCGCGCGATATAGCGCATTTTTTACATGTTCGCTTTTTGTTTGCGACAAGACATTTAGGAAAAAGTTTTCTAAATCGAGAGATTGCCATGCACTTGAAATATTTTTGGCATAATTTAGTAGATAGCGGTTACTCAAATCGCCTAGTTTACCAATTAAAAATTTTAATGTTTGTTCAATATCGGCAATGCTGTCTTGGTAGCGGTTAATGACAGCGCCTTCATCAAACCAACGAGAAAATGCTTGTTTGTCTTGTTTTAATTGTTCATCTGTTGCGCCGAGCTGTTTTGCATAATCAAGAATATGAAACTCTCTCTCAGCACTTATTTCAGCATGACTAATGCGTTCAATAAATAATAGGTAGCCGGCATCTAGCTGCTGTAGATTCTGTTGCTTTTGCTCTACTTGATGACGCAAAAATCCAATAGACTGGCGCAGTAGCCAATCGTTCTCGTCTTCTTGTTCTGGGATCGTTTGTAACAGCTCCCATTTTGCTAAATCATCAACGAGCTGGCGATATTTTTGACGGTACAAGTCGAGCCAAAAATTGGCAATGTCAGCAAAAAGCACATGCTCTAAACGTTGCTTTAATTCTTGCTGTGTCATTTGTTTATTTGCAGATGCCATACTAATCTTGCTCTAAAAAGTGATTGAGTTGCAGTGATTCAAAGATGATTTCATCATGGGAGAAAACACTTAAACCAGTGTCTGATATATTGCCAGTAGAGAACTCTAAGCTCACATTGTGATCATTTCGAAACCAATCCTGATCCCAACGTAATTTTATCCAGCCTTGAGAAAAGTTACCTAAATGCACTTGTTTGCGCCAACCTAGGCTGGTGATATATTGCCACGTGCTATTCGGTCTATCATCATCGGCAAATTTATAATAACTGGTTAAGCCTGCTTGAAAGATGTGGCCTCGGTAAAATTGATTCCATGAGCTTCCAAAGCGTAATAAATCTAAGCTCGTCCAATCAGCGTTACTGGCGCTGCCCGCCATAAAGTTAACATAACCATCAACCCAAAGTTGATAGCGATATTGGTATTCTCCTCGCCATCCATAAGGGTGATCCTCACGGTAAAAATTATAGATGTCGGAGTTTAAATTCGAATCAAATAAAAAGTCATCAAGGGAGGCACTGCTATAACTATAAAAAGGGCTCACTTGCCATTGGTGCCGGTGGCTTTGGTCTATTCGCCAAATTTGACCAATTTGAATATAGGCATTTATACCGTATTGACTTGAAAGTTTACCTTTACTAGGTTGCCAAGAGGTTTGTAATGCACTGTCTATATACCACGGGCTATCATGGTCTTGCCAAGCGTGGTAGCCGTCGATAGAAAGTATGTCAGCGTCTTGCTCGCTGAATGAATATGTTAAGTCTAAACGATACCAGTTTTCATCGTCGGCTAGGCGAAGTCGCGCTCCGAGATCTAAACTATGGCGAGTTGGAATGTCTTCACTGGTTTCAAATATACCACGGCGGTTATACTTAACAAACGCTTGCCAGTTTATTTCTTCAGGCTTAAAGGTGGCGATTTCGTTGTGCAAAGTGTGTGTTTGCTCAGGTAATATATAGGTCAATATGTCACCTTCAAGCTGGGGTTGGGGTTGATAACTTGAAATTTTATGGTGTGAGTCTCTCAATTGCCATGTGTAGAGTCTGACGTATTTTAATTTATCTGTAGTGACTTCGACTTTTCCAGCTGGATGAAAAAAAGTTCGCTCAATACGTTGCTTATACCCATTACTCTCATTGCCCTTAAGCATTTGCTCAAGCTTTACCAATCTATCCGCAGGTAGTTTTGCAATTAATGGTTGGTTTGGTAGTACCGTGTAAAAGAGTAGCTTTTTTGGTAGAGGAAGATCATACCAATGCCCATGACGATACTCCTGTGCATTCAAGGTTATAATCTGCGATAAGTAAGGATTGAGCCAATGCAATGAAATGACATTGTTTACAAGTTCCGATTTATTGAACCCATATGCAGTCACCTTGTCTGGCTCAACAGACCATGTTTTTGTAGTATCACCTAGATTGATTGCAATATTAGCTATATTTCCTTGTGATAGCTCTGCATTAGAAAAGTGAAAATTCAAACGTATTTGATCTGAACGGGTTTGCGATAAGTCTAAATTTAGACTGTGTAATGGGCGTAGCAATAACCCGCTCTTAAAGTCATGCTTACTACTGCTGCGTGATAACTGATCGCTAAAACTTGCTTCACTGAGCGAATCAACCGTAAGCAACTGGGTGCCAGCAAAGTCCGCGTATTCCTCAAGGGGTGTCCATTGACCATAACTTTGCACCCGAGATAGTAGTGGTTCAAGGCTTTCAGGCAAGGTGACAGTTCTTAATTTAGCGAGCGCTTGTGTATACTCATTTATACCAAGGGTATTACCAGATAGTTTGAATAAAGTGTTGTTTAATAGTGTTTTTTCATTTTTAGAGGGATCGTAAAGCAAATCAAGAAATGACTGCTGCCAATAATGAGCCGTAGCCATGTCTTGAAAAACAAAGTCTTCTAATAAAGACGCCGATAAAACCTTTAAACTTATATATGCAGGGTTATCACTGTGTAGTCGAACAGACTCGCCTGGCTGTAAAGTAACTAAGCTTTCACTGGCAATAGATAGCAATTGCCCAGTATCTTCTCGTGCTGTCGTTGAGCTTATATCTGAATAAATGGGCAATATGCTTTGTTGTTGACCTTTGGTGGCGAACATCCAGCTCATTTTATATTGACCATTTTGGACGCTCTGACTGCGGGCTCTTATGGCGAATGTCACCGGTTTATCTGATGCACTTACAGTAACTCCTTGTTGGGTGTTTAAAACATAAGTCTGAAATAAACCATTTGGGCTAATTAAGGTGTTGCTGCCTATATGTGCTAAAGAATAAGCTGTTTGATTACTATCTGCTTTAGCGTACTTACGCCAATTTAAACGCGCGTAACTATTTTTTAATTTTGGATCAGTTATTAGATTGTGGCTAAGCCACAGTGCTAGCAGGTGGCGCTGCTGTTTAATGGCAAGCTTTACCATAGTATGTTGACAAGTATTTATTGTATTGGCTGCATCAGCACACAAGCCTAGCAGTTTATAGTCTTGCTTTAAGTTGGTGTATTTTTCTAGTAGCGCTTGTGCAGCATATTTTTTAAGTGTTGGAGTTGCGGTGCTTTTATATAATCCCTCAAGATAGCTTTTAGCCAGTACACCTCTGCCTTGTTGTGATAATAATGCAATACGCAGTTGCCATGCTTTTATTGCAATGCTTGGGTTTGTTGCATTTACTAATGATTTTAGTAATTGTAGTGATTTTAACGGGTCACTTTTACTTAACTCATGTGCTTTTGCAAGCTGGTTATGCCAGTGCACTCGTTGCTGTTGCGTTTCTTTTACACTTACAATTTGCGGGTTGTAGGGGACTAAAGTGTTAATGTATTCGTCGCCCATTAAAGCCAGCTTATCTTTAAGAAGCTGGCTGATAATAGGGCTTTTTTCTATTAACTTACCAGGTTGCAAATAAAGTAGCTCATTGTTTGGTAAGTCTAACAATTGTGAACTTTGCATTACATATTCTATGGGCTTACGTTGTGGTTGCAGGTTTTGGATTTTTATTGCGCTGGTGGCTAAGGGGATAGCTAATTCAAATGTTGCAAACTTGTCGCTTTTTAATAGGTTTAAATGCCATTGTTGATTACCACTGCTAACTAAAATATGGGTGTCAATGTGACTGCGGGCATGCAATGTGATTGTAGGCTTGACGCGTTGTTTTGTTTTAAGATCAAAATGATGAGGTTGTGCTTTCAGAGAATGTACTTGAGCATACTCTTTTGTTAGTACAGGGTAGCCAGTATCATCAACAATACGCATGCCACTTAAGCTATCAAAGTGTTCGAATCGGCTATTAAAAATAATGTTATTATGGGCGTTGGGTATTAAGTAATGACTGGTTGAAATTGTTTTTAAAAGGTCTAGATAACGACGCTGGGCAAGCGCGTTATTTTTTTGATAAACACTCGAATTAACAGCCGATAAATCGTGATTTACATATATTTTTTTCAGTGTTTTATCTAAATTATTGATCCAAAACGGTTGGAAGTACTTTTCCTCTAATTTATCCAATGCTTGATCGTCATATAGAGCGTGATGACTTTGTTCGACCTTTATATAAGCAGCCGTTTCGCTTCGAAGTGTTAAATATTCACCTTTTTCAATGGCGATATAATCAGCATTGGCTAATCCAATGTGCTGTGACGGGTATTCATTCGCTTTACTGGCTAATACACTAATAATTGCAGCGGGCCTCTCATTAATAGAAGCATATACTTTGCCGTTAATATCATGACTGAGTAAATCTTTACGCACTGATATTTTTAGTTTTTTAGCATGTTGAAAGTATAACTTAACCTGCTCACCAGCTTTAAAGTGATAATAATACTCAATATTTTGACCATAAGTAAGACGTGTAATATGCCTAGGGAGTTTTATTGCGTGGAGAAAGCTATCGCTGTGCCGCAAATTTTTACCCACCATGACATTAAACGTTTTACCAACATCTAAATGGTTCGTTATTTTAATAATTCGGTTGTATGGTTGGCTAGGCAGCTGGCAGCGTGATTTTTTACAGGTAAAATCACGCTGTTGGTTCAACCTTTGTTGCGCAAGGTGACTGGTACCGGCGCTAAGAATAAATATATTAAAGTGACTACTTTCAAGTTCAAGCCATTGTCCTTTAGGTAACCACAAATGCTGGCTCTGCTTCGCTTCAAAAAAGTTTGAATGTTGTTTTTCTTTTAGTGTGAGTTCTGACCCAACATTTACCCAAGTCGGAGAGTTTAAGACGTTGTCGTTACTAGCAAATGCATAAGTGCTCACTAAAGAGAAAAGGCTAAAAATAAAGACAATCACAGTGAAATACATTTTTTCAGTCCACTCATTAATTTAGGCTGTTGAATAAGTTTTTTACGTAATGAATAACTAAGTTCAATATGGAAAAATTCATTTTTTGGCAATGTAATACTGTTTAAAATATTTTTAGTACCACCTAGCTCGGCTACTTCTAATGGGTAGACGGCGCTTTTGAGTTTTAAGCGGTCATTGAAGCAACGGCTTATTTTTTTCACTTTTGCCGAAGGCGGCCGTGCCCCCTGACTGATAATGACATCAAGAGCTTGAGCTTGCTCTGTGCGACGTTTCTTTTCATCAAAACCATGAATTTGATAAATACGAGTCGCTGGCACAGTACTGGCGTACGATTCGATGAATGCATTTGCAACACTGTATCGGGACTTACCTAAATCGGCTTTAACTCCCAGCTTGTTTAGGGTATTTCGGTGTTTTGTATTGGCTATGAGTACTTGGCATTGTGCGGATAATGCTTCTGCAATGTCAAAAGTGTATTTGTCAAAATAACGGTGTGGTGCATAGATAATACAGGGTTCTTCGTGCATGCTATATCGTATGAGAGCGCCGGAAATTAATTCATGTTTATCATCCAAGATTATTTCTGCGTTTAGATGATAATTTAACTGCATCACTCTTTGATTTGTCAGCCACTGACTAAGTTGTTGTTTTAAAGTGGCATAATTATCGGCAACGCTAGGTCCTGTTGCGCTTAATGCAAAGCTCAAAAATAAGCTTAAAAGTAGGGTTGGTTTAAAGAGTTTCATCGTTCCACCACCTTATTCTTTGTTCTTCATTTTCATACTCTTCAAGTATGGCAATCCAAATCGTTTTATCACTGCTCAACGTAAGATCATTAATAGCCCTTATATCACTGGTGATTTGATTTGTGATAGCAGGGTAAGCATATAGTGTGCTGTCTTTAGGGTGTATCAGGAATGCATCACTCAGATCGCTTGGTAATAAACGTAACCGTTTGCTTTTTAAGCTATATTCATCTGTTAAACCTCGTTGATAACGAGCACTTTGTGCAATATTTAGTATGACGGGCTGATTTATTTTTGAGCTATAGGCTTTCACTACAACACTTTTTGGTCGAAGTGACGGGTAGTTCAAGGTGAGCGTTTTATTCGCTGCTAATTTATATAAACGTTGTTTAATCCATGGTCTTGGACCTTGCCAGTTTTGATAAATAGCTTTAGCTGTTGTTTTAATGTGGGTTAAGTTATTAAAATCAGTGTCTTTTAAATCAATCTCTTTAGCGCTATTTTTATTTTCTTGATACACAATATTGGCGGCAATAGTATCCGGGGCTTGTGCTGATGTTTGTATCAACTGTTGTGATTGCACTTTTTCGTAGTTAAAAGGGGTAGGTTCAGTTAACGGTGCAAAGTATTTTTTGGGGTTATTTACTAAGGCCACGTTGGATATTGGTAGAACTGAAAAAAGCTCTCTTGATTGGTAAAAGGTGTCTTCGATAATGACTTCTGGTGGTTCTTCAAAAACGCGGATGTTTATGTAAGCGTCGTTATCAGTGAAGCTATAATGATTATCTGCTTGTTGCTCATACCAAGCAGCAATATCGTAAAAGTCTGGTGTTTCTTCACAAACGGTGTGACACACAGTTCGTTGGTAATTAAAATCACTATTACGAGACTTGACTCTTATCAGAGCAGGTTGATTTGAAATAACTTCTAGGCTGGCCGCTTTTTCCCCAACACGTAAATATAATGCTTTGGCTTTTTTAGTTATTTGGCGCTGTGTTGTATCAAGAATAATTCGGTCAAATTGTGAAGTTTCGCCGTCATAAAATACGTTAAACCTTTCTATTTCCTTTTTATTTATATCATATACCACGACTATCGCTTGGCTGTTTCGGGGGGCCCGTAGCTCAATATTAATGTCACTATTTGCTTCAAGGGTGTAGCGAGCGTTAATTGTCTCGCTGATTTTATAAAAACCATCTTGCGATGTGAGTAGCGGCTGCATTGATTTAAATGACCAGTTAGTCAATGTGCTTTGAGTACTGCAAATAGTCACTAAGCCTGGCAGTAGAGGTTCGGTAATGAACAGAGTTGTTTGCTCATATTGTCCAAAGCTAACTGTTTTTGGTGCAACAAATTGATGCAAATCGTACCAAACCAGGTCGATTTTTGCCGTGTTGTTTTGCGTGAAAATTAAACTATCTGGTTGTTCTATTTTGATACTTGCACAAAGGTGCTGATCGGTATAGTAATCGTCTAGATTTAGTTGTTGTTGGCTGAAATCATACGTTACGACATTGTAAGGTAAGGTCTCGTATAAAATATCTGATTTAAAATCGATGCTTGGTATTCCTTGTGGCGCAAGCTTTAACCACTTGAACGCAACTGCACTACTCATTTCTGACTCTGATAAAGCATTAACACCAAGACTTAAATAATTTGTAGCTCGCTCACGTCTTTCTATTGGTAGTTTTAACCAAGCGCTATCTTGATCTTGGGCATTATTGATGGTCTTTGCATGCACTCTGACGACAACACCTTTGACGTTAGGGTTCTCTGGGATTAATTTTAAGGAAATTGAAAAAACACCCTCAAGTTGTTGTGAGCTAATATAAAACGATTGCCCAGATGAAACGTGTAAAGCCTCACGCTGTTCAATAATTTGCTTTATTTGGTGCTCGTCATCGGCTGGCGTTAATTTAGTTGCATGATGGTAAATACGGGTTTTAATAGGTTTGTTTTGCTCGTCATTTAATGAGTACTCAATTGCATAATTAATAGGTGTATCGAGATTGAGCTGTTGCTGAAAAATGGCATTTGAGAGCACTCGAATAGAGCGGGTACGTGATGGTGAGTATGCAAAAATTAAGGGCTTTTCAGTGGATAGCCACTGGACATTAGAGCGAGTTTCATCGTCTGAGCGAGCGGTTATAGGCTCGGCAGATTTTAACCAAAGATAAAAGCTAAACAATGAAAAGCCAGCGGTAATTAACAATGTTAATAATACTATAAGCTTAAAAAAGCGCTTAATAAATTGCATAAGTGCCTTCCATCATCATGGTGTTAAAACGTGATTGATCGGTTAATCGGTTTGTCACTGGATTAAAAATAGCGAGCAACTTTGAATTTAAGAGTATAGCGAGGGCATATTCTTGTTGGCCTTCAAACTCTATAGTTTGTAAGGTGCAGTTATTAATGGGCTTACATAGTTGTGCCAGTACTGTTAAGCGTCGTGAACTACCATACTGTTGCAGTACGTCATTAAAATGCTGTTCTTGATTAAAGCTTAAATCGGCCCAGTCATTTGGTGACAGTGTGCTGATATTTATTGTTTTTACATAGGGTTGGGCAGATATTGCCAGCAAGCGTTGTAATAAACTTTGCTGATTAACTGAAAATTGTTTTTTAAAGTCAGATGCTAGCCACAATGTTGCAAGTTCACTTTGTGACGTAAATACTTGATAGCCAGATTGTGGTGAAGTGCCTAATTCAAGCCCTCTTGTTGCAGTTTGACCTAATACTGTTTGATAGTTTACCGACAAAGTGTTTAGGCCACTATCAAGGGCATCAATAAGTGCCTTATAGCTACTGCCTGCTTGAGTATACTGAAATGCCAGTGCTGTGGGTCTAATCCACGATGGGGCACTATGACTACGAATTTGTAAATTAAGTACATGCTGGTTTTGTGCATACCTAAGGTAGCTTTGATGAACAACATTAAAAAGTGCGTCAATATTGTTTGGCGCTAATACATTTGCTTGCGGATGCGCATATGGATGAGCGCCCGCAATCATAAGCTGTTCAGCTTTACTGGCAATAAATAACTCAGTCGCAAACTTAAGTGTATTACTTTCAAATAATGGCCGAGGGACTTGGATATTTAATCGCTCACTATTGTTGAGATTTAAAAAATATACTCCTTGGCCATACCCAAGTGCAGGGCCTTCTAAACTAGGCGCAATTAGGAGGAAGCGGCCTTGGCCATTACGAACCAAGCTTAACTGGTAGCCCATTAACCTAACCGTCGAATTAACCTGCTTGAGTAGATTTACTACATCACTATCGACCATTTTTTCACTTAGGCTGGCTTTTAAATTGTACAGTGGGCGTAAAATTTCAAACTCCCATAAAGCCGCTTGATTAGGTGATAATGGTTTATACTGGCCACTTCCTTTTGCGGTAATATAATCTGAATAAAAATCCACCAATTCGTTTAGCGATTTATTGACGTAGGCGATTTCATTTTTTGCTTCTCCTTGATTATCGCGAGCAATATTAGCTAATAACGTAGTGTAGTTTTCACGACTTAAGAAAGCTTCAAATAATTGACCTTTAAAATTTTGATCGGGCAAGGAGCTTGTTGTTGCTAGGCCGAAGAATGTCCCTTGGTAACCAAGCAGCTGCTGAACTAATCGTTGGCTCAATTCGCTGGGGAGCTGGTTATATATCCAATATTGGCTCGACGCACCTAACGTGGTTTTTGCTAGTAAGCGGCTGCTGCGGTTATTTACCTCGCGCACTTGAAATATTTGCTCAAGATCCATCGCCTCAATGAATGCATAATAATAATCACTCTGTTGATTATTTTGAGAGAGTTTTGCACTGGGTGTTAAGCTTGTACCAAATACCATAGCTTGAGCTGAGAAATGCTCAAAAATATGACCTGCGGAATCACTCGCAAGGCTTTCCGACGTTGGATAAGGCACTGTGACTATAAAGTTTGCTGAAGGGTTGCGCGCAATAACAAAAAATCCTCGTTGAGAGGTTTTTCTCGTATCACGGATATAAATAAACCGTTCATCAAATTGAAGTTGAAAACCGAGTTTAGCGAAACGTGGTAAGTTATTTTGTATGTTCTGTAAATTATCGGGGGCTTTGTTTATTTCATTAATTGCGTACTTAAAATTGTTTTTGTCTTGGTTTACTTGGTAAAGGCTCAATTCTACAGTGTCTTTGCTATCGGTGTACAAATAGCTTTTATACTCACTAATTTGTTGGCTCAAGGTACTCGTTTGTTGGGTTGGGCTAAAGCTATTAACGCCGGTATCTATAAATAAAGAAGGGATAAACATAATAAGAAAACCAATGGCAATTGCTAACGAACCACCAACAATTGACGTTTGAAACGTCGCTCTTATGACGAGACCTAACGCACTTTTTTGGTATATTTTTAAAGCTAATAAAGTAGATAACATATAACCAAAGGCAAAGGTGTCAGTTACTTTTATCTCAGGGTAATAATGGACAACAAAATAGTTTAAAAAGAGCTTATAAATAAAACCAATGTTAAAGAAAAACAATAATAGTCGAGCGCCTTCAATATTGGTATTCCTTAATCTTGTATAGTTAAGTAATGATGCGCCAATAATTAATATAATGGCCGTTTCGGCAAAAGAGGTGAGTAACTTGGTTGGTTGCATCAATTGTAAAGCAAGTAAAGCAGGCAACATGATGCCATTAAATTCCCAGCCATATTTTATATTCGCTCTGGATGCAAAAAAGGCCGTTATTACTAGAATGATGTACGCTTTAGGCGCAGCAATAATTGAAGCAGCAACCGCTTCATACATTATAGCAAGGTTAGCAATGCTAAAATTGGTCATTGGCATGAGTGCATAGCGTACCAGTAAATAGGTAAAAACAAGCTGAATAATGGTCACTTTCATGCCGTATTTAAAACCGCCGTTCCACATTACGTTTGCGGTTAACGCGATAATAACTAAGCCAAGTGAATAAAGCTGTGAAGAGTAGTCAAAAGTAATATCCCAACCACTTAGGATATTGGCAATTAATGGCCAAAAAAGGGTGTCCATAACTACACGGACTAAAATACTGATTAAGATAATAGCGAAAAACCGATCTCGGCCGAACATTTCCCCGTAGCCAAATTTTTCCATAATGTATTTAGCGCTAAAGCGCATCAAGCCATACACCACGACAGACTCAATAATAATAACGCCAGCAGAGGTAGGGCTTACAATAAGAAGTGGTACAAGGTAACCCGGAACAACTAACCCGGTTAAAGGGAAGCCAAAGCGTAAGTTGAGTAAACATACAACGGTGATACCAATCCATACAGTGGTAATCACCGACTGACCAAGTCCACCTCCAGATGGAAACAAGTGTAAAATTAAATCACCCACAGGTTAAATTACTCCATTAAACTTGTTGTTAATGGTTGCTGCCTATTTAGGGCATCAATTAACTGTTTGCTGTTAGGCATTTGAGATATTAAAGAGGCAATGTCGACAAATTCAAACAATATCCCTGAGACTTGAAATGGCTCCCCTGATGCGCTCTGCACGCTGGCAGAGTCCACAGCTCTAACATTAAGAATGTAAACTTGATTATCGAGTTGAGCCTCTAGGTAAATTTCGCCCTTTTGAAGTGTGATGTAACGTAACTTTCCTTTTGCAGTTTCAATATCTAAATTAGTTACTTGACAAAGCAAATCTAATGCTGTCATTTCAAATATTGAAAATTGATGACGTGAAGCTAGCTCTTCTAGTGCTTTATTTATTTGTACGACTTGGCCAAATAAATTAAAGAGTATAGTGGCAGATCGAATATGATTAAAAACATGCTCTAGGGTTGTTAACTTTTGCTCCATTTCAGTAATCGACGTTTTTACTTTTTGGCTTAAAGGCTCTTGAAGAGTTAGAGTAAGTAATCGCGATAGGGTGCTATTATTGATACTCGTTTGTGATTCATATATCCGATAATGGAACAGTAATTCACCTACTTGACCTGCAAATGCATTAACATTTTTTTCAAAGGCTTGTTGATTAAAATCCTCACTAGGGGTTACGGTCATTGCCCAAAAACCGCGAACGTCACCTGCATAAGTTAATGGCACTATGTATTGAACTTCACCTTCACCTAATTCTTCAAAGAATGGTCTTTCTATGGCGATGACGGTCAATGCTTTTAAAGCGTCAGAGTATGGAGGGCGTTTGTAGTCACGTCGCATCTCTTGTATATCAGTAAGGTGGCAGTTGATAGCTCTGATCTCTGACAGGCGATGTTCACCCTCTTTACGGGCTAAAAAAATTGATTTGTTTAATGCTAATTGTTGACTGATTAAGCGCGTGATTGAGTCCCACGGTGAACTTTGTGAGATAAACGATTGAGGTAAATATCGGCCAATCATTTTTTGCTGTATGTTTCCAATTAAATTAACAAGCTCATATTCTTCATTTAGTTTTCTTATAACGACAACCCAAAGCAAGGTATAAAATGTCAAAACAATCATTTGACCTACAGGCAGAAAAACGTACTGAAAAAATAAAACAAAATAACTAAGTCCAAACCACGCAACACTCAACACAGAGGCTAAAACTAGGCTGTAAACAATTGATAGCTTTTGAAAAGCAAATAACAGCGTGATAGAAATACATAAAAATAACAATGTACTTTGCCACGGTTGAACAATTAGCACTGCGCTTTCTTTTTGCAGTGTGTCTGCAATATAGGCCACAAGTAAAAGGTAATTTGTGCTCTGCGAAAGCTTAGGTGCATTAAGTGAAACCCCTAACCCTGCATTTTTTTGCCCTAAAATTATGATTTTATTTTGTAGTTGACTGGCCATAATGTCCATTGCCATAAGGCGTTCAGCTGAAAACTTAGGTAATGCAGCCGGGGCTAGTTCAAAATTGACTAATGCAGTCGTATTTTGGGTTTTAAATAGAAGGGGCCAAATAGAATGACAGCGAGTCTTATCCGATGATGTAATTTCAATGTTATACCCAGCCCAATCATTTAAAGTGGGCAGGCAGTAGTCATTATCTGGGTGCGGATAATAAACAGTCTTTTGATCAGATTTGCTCACATCGTTATTTAATTGTAGCTGCTCATTTGACACAACAATGATATGGCTTGGTTCATAGGTTTTTAATTGTTTAACTATTTCAGTGTGTTCACGGCTCAGGTGCTCGCTTTCAATAAGCACGACTTCACTTTGCTGACTCTGTGTTAAATGTGCAAGTTGGCTATATAACAACGCATTCACAGAATGAAAAAGTGAGAGTGAATTGGCAATTATAATGGTGCTAAATAACATCATTATTAGCCAGAAATTTTTCTGGCGTTGCAATAGTGATAGTTGGTGCTTTAAAGCCACAGAAGCTCCAATGAAAGTACGTTAGTTAAAAGTGCTAAATGTAAGCTTGTATGTGACAGGTGTGCTGGAATCGGCGTATAAAAAATCAAACCCATGCATTTTTTTTGTTTGCCAAACGCCCTCATCAATTACGAGCTTATCTTGCCACGACACCATCGCAATATCGTCTAATGCTAAGCTGGCTTCATCGTTGCTGGGAGGAAAATGTCTAAAGGTTACTTTCACCCCGCGTGCTGGCAGATTTTCTGGACCCAATGTAGTTGTGTCTGCTGGTAACGTAAAATTGTAATTAAATGCTTGCCATGAGTATGTTCCTGCTTGTGCGATATCGCTATACTCTGTAGAGAACTCTAGCGCATCTTCTGCAGTAGTCGTGACTAACTTTAGCTCTAATCTACCTGCGTTTTCGCCTTTCATATAGCCAATTAAGCTGAAGTCTTTAAATGCTTGTGTTTGACCATTGTTATCATAAAATTCCATTGTACGTATTGTTTGTCTGAACGGAATTATTGAAGGCGTATTATCAAACTGTGTTCGTGATGAACACAAGGCTTGAAGACCACTTCGAACATTACTTATACAGGGCGTGACGCTATCGCCACTGTGATCCCATCTTGCAACCTCAAGTTGTTCATCATCATTATCCCAATCTTCAAAGTCGCCAAATATCATCATGTCACGGCCGAACTTAAGGGATGTGGGGGCATCGCCTTCTATTATTTCTATTTTAGATAAAAAAGCGGCTGTTGAGGGGGCATAATCGCGTAAATCAATCATACTCTGCTCTGCGCTTAGTGAAACTGTTTCAGTGTGTTGAGTTACTTGCATCTGGTTTTTACTAAAGTATAAATCAGCATAACCATCTCTAGGGATTAAAGTGATGTTATCGTCCGAAAGGCCTGCGAGTCGGCGGATTAAATAGTTACTTAAAAATCCATGTGTGAATTTAGGTTGATACCCTTCTACATAAACAGGATAAACTATCCCACGTTTTGTCGGGGAACTACTGTCTGTGTCAACCTTAACCATCACGGCAACACCCAATAAGGTTTCCAATCGGTCTTGATCAAACATAAAGTTACCAAGGCCTAAAATAGCAGGTACACCATCATACATTGCAAAGCCTTGAGCAACGTGCGGGTGGTGAGCGATCAAAAGATTAACGCCGTATTTAGCAATCGTTTCAAATCGACTTTCAATATAAGGGGTAGGAGAGTAAGAATACTCATCGCCGCCATGCATTTGTACAATTGAGTAATCGCTGTTGGTTATCGTATCTTCAACCGCATTAATCACTAATGGTGTATTGGTTAAATCAGCAGCCCCTCCTTTCGTTTCGCTGGACACATAGTTTATTTCGTGCTCGTTCCCAGGAATTGATGTAGCTGAAAATAAACCTAATTTAATCGTGCCAACATCCAGTAACTTTGGCGCATAAGACTCTTGATTATTCTTACCAGCACCACTGTGAGCAAACCCAGCGTTATTGACTTCAATAATTGTGTCATCAAGTCCGTCTTCTAAAAAGTCGTAAACGTGATTATTACCAAGAGCTACGTAGTCGATCCCTATGTCTGTTAATCCTTGCAATGTTTCAGGTAACGAGAAAAAAGCAAACTCTTTAGTTGGATGTACTGTTTGTGGAGTCCCAGTAACAGGACTTTCTAAATTAACAGAGGCAAAGTCAGCAGCTAAAAATAAAGGGGCCACGTACTGTGATAGCTTTTTAGCATCTTCACTTGCACTAGAAGGTCTAATTAACGCTTCATCTATATTTGGAATATCAGCTGACATTGTTGAAAGTGAGGGGTCGAGGTAGCGACGACCAAACATTGTGTCACCAGCAAAGAGTAGCTCTACTTCATTTGTTTTTTTGCTAAGGAGTGTGATTGTTTTTGAATTGGAAGTGTTACTTATACTCAGTGTTTCAATATGGGGCAAATAATTAGATGCATTTATATCTAACCGGTAATTTCCATAAGGCATGTTTTTAAGCGATATTTTGCCTGCATTGTCACTTATATACACAACACCATTTAATTTTACGGAAACATTACTCGCAGCTTCATTATTTTCATTCAAAATAGTGACGGTAACAGAGTCTGTATTTTGAAAGTATTGCTCGCGCAGTTGAATTTCAGTTTGTTGACTCTGAGTTTCCTCAGTCTCGTAAGGGTCTTCTACCTTACATGCACTGATAAAAATAATAATAAGACAAGGCAGAGTTATAGTTCGTATATTGTGCAAATTAGTCTCGTTAACATTAATATATTGTTGTTGTATGTTTTTTAAGTGTAAATTATTTTTCTTATTCTTAAAATGGCAACAAATCACAAAGTGTGAAAATGTACCTTTAAGGTTAGTACTAAAACTACATGAAGCCTATAGGAAATGGCTTAATTTAAAATATAAAGTGTAATCGTCCAAAAATCTTTACGATATACTATCCTCATTCGCTTTGTTCGCGTATTATTCGCGGAATATTGGTTTTCTCTTTTTTGAGGGTGAAATGCGTTTAGATATACACTGTGCAGACCGGATTGGTATTGCTCAAGAAATACTTAATATTTTAGTGAACTACCAAGTTGACTTAAAAGGTATTGAGGTTGATTCAGTTAACTGCCGTATGTATGTAAGTTTCCCGCCTATTGAATTTGAACAATTTCAAAAAATCATGCCTTCAATTCGTTTGATTGACGGCGTTATGGATGTTCGAACAACTGCATTCTTACCTTCTGAGCGTGAACATAACGAACTAAATACGCTTTTAAGAGCCTTGCCTGACGGAGTCATTTCAATTGATGCCAAAGGCTGGGTTAGACTTTGCAATGACGCTGCATGTAAAGATTTACAATTAACAGAGAAAGAAGTTATTGGCTCAAATATTAATAACTTACTTAAAGGGTTTAATTTTACCCGTTGGCTAGAAAGTAAAGAAGTGCTTGGCCAAACAACGCGCGTTGAAGTTGCTGGTGAAGACTTTATTGCCGATATCTTACCAATTTCAGTGCCGCAAGGTGCTGAAGGCGATGTGCTTGCCGGTGCAGTAATAAACATAAAATCTCAAAGTCGTCTAGGCCAGCAAGTCAGTGCGTTTAGACGTTATGGTCAAGAGAGCTTTGCAACTATTCATAACTTTAGCACTGCAATGCGCAGAGTTGTGCGAGAAGCCCGTAAAATGGCGCAACTTGAAGCCCCCATATTGATCACAGGTGAAACGGGCACTGGTAAAGAGTTGTTAGCTCGTGCGTGTCATTATGCTTCCAACCGTTCAGTTAAACCGTTTATTGCGTTGTCGTGTGCGTCTTTGCCTGATGATGTTGCAGAGTCGGAGCTCTTTGGTTATGCAGGCTATGAAGAAAATGCTGCACCTAAGCGTGGTGTATTAGAGCAGGCTGACGGCGGTACGGTGTTTTTAGATGAAGTTGGAGAAATGTCGACTCAGTTGCAAACTAAATTGCTCCGATTTTTACAAGACGGTACGTTTAGAAAAGTAGGCGATGAGAACGAAGTAAAAGTAAATGTTCGCATCATTGCTGCAACGCAAAAAGATTTGCCCGCGATGGTTCAAGAAGGTGCGTTTAGAGAAGACTTATATTATCGGATAAACGTATTAACCCTTGAGATAGCTCCGCTGCGTGATAGAAAGGCCGATGTTGGCCCGCTTGCTGAACACTTTATACAAAAGTATGCACAGCAAAATGGCCATGCAATACCTGAATTATCGGCAGAGTGTTTAACGTTTTTACAAGATTACCCGTGGCCAGGTAATGTACGCCAACTCGAAAATGCGATTTACAGAGCTGTATCACTTTTAGATGATAATGAACTCAGAGTTGAGCATTTGCAATTACCTACGTTTACTCACGATTTAGGGTATTTGGAATCGGATTTCGAGGGGTCGCTTGATCAAGCTGTTAAACGATTTGAGGCGACGTTGCTTCGTAAACTTTATCCGGCTTACCCAAGCTCACGTCAACTCGCAAAACGCTTAGGTTTGAGCCATACCGCTGTTGCAAACAAACTGCGCGACTATGGAATTAACCGTAAAACAGTAAAAGTTTAACCCTTTAATGGGCGCTATTGTTTAGTGCCCATGTCTTTTGTTACACCATCAATAGCAATTCTATCAATGCCATCATTGTTAAACTTAACAGTTATACTGATATTATTACGTGCAAAAAAGTAATCTTTATTATCAAGGCTAATTACATAATCACCTTTTACAGGATCCTTGAATTTACTCTTTTTAAGTTGTAGTGAATGCTCACCAATTTGCCAATTAAATGTTTCGATGAAGCCATTGTTAAATTCTTGAACCCAAATTTGCTCTTCGTCTTTAGATAGGGTTATAGCGATAGAGTACGACTCAGGTAACTGCATCGCATAGCTTTTACTACCAATCTTAAATTTACCCTCGGCTTCATTCCAACCAAAGCCAAATGAAAATGGCTTTTCTACACCCGTTGGGTAGCGAACTTGACCTTCACCAAGGTAATCAAAGTCAGCCCAAACAGAACTGCTAAACATTACACAAGCTATCGCGGTCGTGAAAGTTAATTTAGTCATTTTTATGTATACTCTTTCTCATCATATAGTTGAGATTAGAGTAGATTATTCTCCAATGCAACTTACTGTGTTACACTCGAGCTATTCTTGACTGGTAAGACCTTTATCGTGAACCTTTATTTTCGCCTTTTATTGCTGTTTTTTAAGATTAAACGTAACCGACACTACCAATCGTTATTGGATACTGTTGATATCAAGTATAAAGCGCTCCCTACCGACTGTGATATAAACTTACACCTCACTAATTCTCGCTACTTAGCTATGATGGACTTAGCGCGTACGTGGATGACAGAGCGAGTCGGTTTATTAGGGCCTATATTGAAAAAGCGCTGGTTTCCAATAGTTAATGCAACTGCCATTACATATATACGTGATATTAAGCCGATGCAGCGTTATACCATTAGCACGCGCTTAGTTGGTTGGGACCACAAATACTTTTATATTGAACAGAAGTTTCATTCTAAAAGTGGGTTACATGCAATTGCTTATGTCCGTGGTGTGTTTAAGCGTAAAAAAGGAGTTGTGAGTGTTGAGGAAATGCTCGAAGTGGCTGGGTTTAATGATGTTGCTCCAATTTTACCTGCTGAGGTAATGCATTGGAAAGAAATGCTAGAGCAAAAGAAGGTAACAAACTTGCCTTCTTAATTGCATAAAAAAAGGCCTTGCGGCCTTTTTTTGTTAGTGCGTAATCTTAGAAGCTGTACTTTACACCTAGCATAGCTACCACAGGGTCAATCTTAACTGTTGAGGTAAGTGCCTTTGCGCCATTTGCATACACTGTAGCATCAGTTTCAATATCCATTACAGACACCATCGCGTGTAGGCCCCAGTTCTTATCAAACATGTAATTAAAGCCAGCTTGTGCTGCTAAACCAAATGAGTTATCAAGTTTTACTTCAACATCATCTGTGGCAAGTACTGATTTGAGTGCTGCTGATGGCTCTTCATCAAAAAACACTGTGTAGTTAACACCAACGCCTACAAATGGACGAAATGCTGATTGACTGTCTAAAAAATGATATTGAGCAAACAATGAAGGTGGTAGATGCTTGATTGTTGCAATTTTATTGCCTGCTAAACCGCCTGCGCCATTTACGTCATGAGAGAAAGGGGTTGCAGCCACTAACTCTAGCACCCAGTTATCATTTAATGCGTAATCAACAGTAATACCTAACTGGGTATCTGAGTCTGCTTTTAAGCCTAATGCTGTATTTTCATTAATCGCTGAGTTGGTATTGTCAGGGTTTACATTAATAGCACCGACATTAACACTCAGGTTTGCACTTGCAAAAGGAGACGCGATTAATAGTGATGTAAATAACGCTGCGCTAAGTTGTTTTTTCATGCTGTTCTCCGAGAACGACTATTTTTGAATTGCGACCATTATCAATCAACTTAAAAATAAAAAACTGTTCTAGATCAAGGTTTATTAAGCACAATTGCGACGCCATAAGTTTGTTTGATTTAGATTAAGTTTTTGTCCACTTGTTATAGAAATATATTGACGTCGATGGATTTCGAACTGTTCATCTTTAGGTCATGGTTTTGCGTTATAATAAGCGCCTAAATAAGGCATGCTATGAATCAAACCACTTCACTTTTTCTCAATGGGTCTATCGCCAAAGCGCTTACAAAGCTCGCGATACCGATTATTCTTATTAATATCTTGCAGTCAGCTTATCAATTGACAGATGCGTTTTGGGTTGGCCGATTAGGCGCCGCTCAAGTGGCTGCTGTATCAGTGAGTATGCCAGTTACATTTTTAGTTATTGCGATAGGTTCTGGACTGGCAATGGCTGGTGCTATTTTATCTGCTCAATATATGGGAGCGGGGCAACAAGAAAAAGTAAATCATGTTGCTGCTCAAACTATGCTAATGGTGACAATCACCGCCAGTGTATTGGGTCTGATTGGGTACACTTTATCGCCATATTTTTTAACGTTGTTAGGAGTTGACGAAGTTGTTTACAACGATGCGTTGAAGTTTATGCATGTATCCTTTATTGGTGTAGTTTTTGTTTTTATTTATGCCATGTTCCAAGCGTTAATGCGGGGAATTGGCCAAACGAAGGTGCCTTTAATCATTGTTAGTTGTACAGTTTTACTAAACTTTGTGCTTGACCCTTTATTTATTTTTGGTTTTGGTGATTTTAAGGGATATGGCGTAATGGGCGCAGCGTTAGCAACGCTCGTTACGCAAAGCCTTGCTGCATTGGCTGGTGTTATTATATTTATGCGTGGTCGCCATGGTATTCAATTAAGCTTATCAAGCTTTATTCCTGATTTAGCCTATATAAAGCAGGCTTTTATTTTAGGTGCGCCAGGCTCTGTTGAGTTATCTACCCGTGCATTTGGTTTAATTATTATGTCATTTTTGGTAGCGAGCTTTGGTACTCAAACCATCGCGGCGTATGGCGTGGGTTCGAATGTGCTACAAATGATAATGATCCCAGCCATGGGATTGTCGATGGCTGTATCGACCTTGGTTGGGCAAAACATGGGGGCTGGCAATGTGAAACGTGCAGCGCAAATTACCAAACTTGCCGTCTTATGGGGGTTAATTGGATTATCAATCATTGGTGGGCTTGCTTACTTTTTTGCTTCAGCGCTGGTGGCATTTTTTATTCCTGATGATCCAGATTTTATAAACCAAGGTGCACATTTCATAAGGGTAATGAGCTTAACATGGGGTGGGATTGGGGTGCAGCTTTGTGTTGTCGCAGCATTTAGAGCGTCGGGCAATATGTTAAACGCGATGTTACTGGCCTTATTCTCTCAGTGTGTGGTTCAGTTTCCTGTTGCATATATTTTATCAAAGCACACACTATTAGGTGATCACGGTATTTGGTACTCGTTTGCTGTGACCAATATTGCTGTAGCTTTATTATCTTACCTGTGGTTTTGCAATGGGCGCTGGCAACGAACACGCCTAACCAAAGAAGATAAAAATATTGCTAAAGTTACGCAAGAAGCCTTTATAGAAGAGGGGAGTCATTAAGCGGTCATAAAATCACGGTGTAATAAACACTTCTATGTTAATAGGTGTGATTCTGATGACGTTATCTATTCTACCTACATTATCTGCTAAAGAGAATGAAGCCCAAGCAGTTGTTGATTACTTACAGACGCTGATTAAATTTAATTCTGTGACTCCGTACCAAGCGGGTGCTATTGATTGGATAGAAAGCCAACTAGATAGACTTGGTTTTGAGTGTGAGCAATTTACGTTTAATAATGTGACTAATTTAATCGCTAAAATACATTTAGGTGACGGGCCTATTTATGCTTTTTCGGGGCATATTGATGTTGTACCAGCAACAGCTGAACATTGGTGTGTGGCACCTTTCTCTGGCGCTATTTTAAACGATGCTGTTTATGGACGCGGTGCTGCTGACATGAAAGGAGGTGTGGCTGCTATGCTGCGTGCAACTGAGCAGTTAGTTGTTAATAAAGAAGCTAAAAAAGGCACCTTTTATTGGCTAATTACCTCAGATGAAGAGGGGGAGGCCGAATATGGCTCTTTATTAATTGCGGAGCGTCTAGCTCAACAAGGAGTTAAGCTAGATGGTTGTATTGTGGGTGAACCAACGAGCAATTTACATGTTGGTGACACAATAAAGAATGGACGACGTGGTGCGCTGTCAGCGCGTTTAAATATAAAAGGAAAGGCAGGTCATGTTGCCTATCCCGAAAATACGATTAATGCAGCTCACTTAAGTGCAGACGTAGTTAAACGCCTAACTAACATTGATTGGTCTTTCGATGAGCCAGGTTCCAATACTAGCCTGCAAGTTACCGGGATCAACATCGACAATGTGGTTGATAATATGGTGCCAGCTCAGTGTGAGGTAACGTTTAATGTGCGATACAGCCACGGCTATAAAAGCGCTGATATAAAAAATGAAATTCAATTTGCGCTTGGCGATTTAGCGCAAAACCTCAATATAGAATGGGAGCGTCCGTGTGAATCATTTTATACCAGCCACCAGTCTCAAAATTGTTTATTAGCGCACGTAGAGCAAGCAGTATTGAGTGTGACAGGAAGCTATCCTCTATTAAGCACCAGTGGTGGCACATCTGATGGGCGCTTTTTTGCTAATAATCATACCCAAGTGATTGAATGCGGGGTCCGAAATAATACAATTCATCAAGTCAATGAACATGTGCCAATTGACGACTTAGTTAAAATTGAATCCATTTATACTACTTTGTTAACTACTCTTTTTCGATGTTAGCCAGTTTGACAGTTGCTTACATCTTTGTTACTTTTTTGGGTAAGCTTTCTGTAAGTAATCAGATATTTTCTAGTTACAGAATCAGAAATACCTGTTCTCACTCATTACTATTTTGGCTTTATAGTCAATTTTGTAAAACTCAGCAAAAGTATAATGTTTATCACAAAATTGAGAACCGAGTATGTGAGAGTCGGAGTTAGTTTAAAGAAAAGTTAAATTCTATTATTGGTGAGTATGTAGTCTCTAAACAGATTGACTCCATAGTTTATCTGGTACGACTAATTTTTCTGTAAGTAGACTTAAGCTTAACTTTACATACATATGAAGAGTATCGATCAAAAGATGCGCTTTATTTTAGTTCATTATACAAATAAAGGTTATCGTATGGGCATATCAGGTTTAGGTATTTTAGGTACGTTGCTCGTTTTAGTTTCAATATTTTTGGTTGCACTGATACCATTTTATATTGTCTATATCATAGTAAAAAAAGCTGTGAAGAGTGGAATAGAAGAATCCTTGAATAAACACAAAGATGCATAAAAGATATTTGAACATTGTTTCTGAGTTACCCCACAACATTAGGTTGTGGGGTTTTAAATTATAAGGTCGCTTTGCCCAAATAGCGTTTTGCTTTACTTGCTTTGACTTTTTTAAGATCCACTAATACCAGCCCATCAATACAGTTATTGAACTCTGGGTCTACGCTAAAACTTAAAAACTGCACGCCACCAGGCTCACACAATTCTGTGTATTGCTTAAACAAGGTAGGAACTTGTGCCCCCATGTTGGCAAGAATATGTTTAAGCTCAACAAAGTCCTCTTTGATATCATCACCGCAAAAAATGCTTTGGCATTGTTTAAGCTGCTGCTCTGTCGGTTTAAATTCATTGTTTGGCGTGGCAATTATGTCTTTTGTACCATAGTAATGCTGGTAGTAATGAACCAACATGGCTTTAGCCTGATCAGGTAGTGCATTAGATACACTGACAGCACCATAGAGATAACGATACTGGGGGTAGTTTTGTATAAATGCCCCGATACCGTACCATAAATAATCTAAGCTTTTGCGTCCCCAATATTTAGGTTGCACGAAACTACGACCAAGCTCAATGCCTGCTGCAAAATAAGGGGTCATCTCATCACTATAAGAAAATAAGCTATCCGTGTATAACCCTTTTCGTCCCTGTTTATTAATAACTTCCTGTGCACATGCTAGACGGTATGCTCCTACTAACTCGAGTTGGTTTGGATCCCATAAGACGAGATGCTGATAGTCCATATCATATTTATCGATATCACGGCGCTTTCCACTGCCTTCACCCACTGTGCGAAACGATATTTCGCGCAAACGACCCAACTCTCTAAAAATGGCGGAGCTTCCTTGGTATTGGTACAAATATATTTTCATACCGTCGCTCGTTGTTCCGAGTAACTGACAAGCCTCAATGGCCTTTTTAAGTTCTTTTTTACACTCAGATGATGCAATTGGGGTTTGTGTTTTTAGAGGAAGTGTTTTTTTACTTACCAATCGGTATAGCTGCTTTCTAATGAGGTTAACGACTTCTTTATCTTTCAAGTTTTCAATTAAATACGATTCAGGAGGAATTGATGCGCCTATTTCAAACTCAAGAGATTTTTGTCGTTGTTTAAACATTTCCTTCACTAACAATAAGCTAGCCAATGGCTTGTAAATCATGGATGTGCCATAAAATAATGGACTATTTTTTGCCTTGATAAAAATGGGTAAAATGGCGCAGTTCGCTTTTTTGGCTATGCGAAGAAAGCCGCTATTCCACTTGCAATCTTTGATGCCCGTTGGGCTTAGACGAGAGACTTCCCCTGCAGGAAAAATTAAAATAGCGCCCTCATCTTTAAGATGCTTATGAATATTGCTTAGTTCTTTCTTTTTACTGGTGCCAGAGAGGTTATCGACAGGTAACAGTAAGGAGTGCATAGGCGTTACTGACATCAACATTCGATTAGCGACTACTTTTAAATCTTTTCGGGCACTGAATAAAACTTTGATCAACGCTAAAGCATCTAATGATCCGATAGGGTGGTTAGCAACAATTACTAGCTTGCCCTCACTGGGGATATTCTCGATTTGCTTAGGCTTATAGCGGGTATCAAAGTCAAGCTCATCTAATACTTGCTCTACAAACTCGATACCTTCTAAATGTGGGTAAGCATCGCCAAATGCAACAAACTCTTGCTCATGGAGTAAGTAACCCAACCCTTTTTTAACTAACCCTTTTACCTTCGGAGAGTTTTCTAATTGTGGAAGGTTAGCCGCAATAACTTTATCAACACTGATCATAATTACCTCATTGTCTTTGGTGATCAATATACGAACAGATTAAAAGTTTGCTATGACAGTTAGGTTGCAGTTGTATGACTTTTTAAAGAGGGTATTTAACATTGGTGTTTATTGAAGTGTTTAATATAATGAAAAAAAACGGTAGAGAAAAATATGCACTTACTCATCGCGATTAGTAACCGAGACTGCACAAAGTTAGTTAACACACTGCAAACATACTTACCCGATGTGGAAATCTCACTGTGGCCACATTGTCGTAATTTACATACTGTAGAATTTGTCGTTGCATGGCTTGCGCCTGAGCAAATGTGGCAACAATTACCCAATCTTAAAGCTGTCTCATCATTCGGCGCTGGGGTTGATAGTATAAACTTAGACTTGTTAGCTGATGATGTTGTGGTTACACGAATCGTTGATGACGCATTAGCCGATGATATGGCTGAATACGTGTTAACTCACATTCTAGCGCAAAAACTGAAATTAAAAGAGTATTTTAGTAAGCAGCAAGCTCAGCTTTGGCAACCCAAACGAGCACATAAATTTAACCATGTAGTATTTTTGGGCTTTGGCCAATTAGGCCAGCACTGCGCTAAACGCTTACTTGCCAATAAATTAGTTGTAAGTGCTTTTTCACAAAGCCCGAAACAATTTACTGATGTAACCTGCGTTCATAGCCAAGAAGGACTGACAAATATTTTATCTAAAGCAGATTACCTCGTATGCTTATTACCTTTAACGGCCCACACTGAAAATATTATTGATAAAGCGCTATTAACTCAGCTTCCTGAGCATGGCGTTGTGATCAATGTGGCTCGTGGTCAGCATGTTGTTGAAGAGGACTTAATTTGGGCACTTGACAATAACGTTATACGCGCAGCGACCTTAGATGTTTTTAGGCAAGAACCATTGCCGAAAGAGCATCCATTTTGGTCTCATGATGCAATTACAGTCACTCCACACTGCGCTGCTTTGTCGAATATTGCCAATGTAGCAAAGCAAATAGCAGACAATGTCCAACTCCTCGATAAAGGGTTAGAACTAAATCATCAGGTTGATAGAACAAAAGGTTATTAAAATTTGAACAATTCATGGTGTATACATGTTGTTAACATGTGTGATTTTAGTTATTGTAGATGTGTTGCGAAAAAATAATAATAAAAACAAGGTTAACTATGAAACACCAACAAGGCGGCGTTAAATTTAGTCTCATTGTTCTATCAGTCATCCTTATGGGTGTATCAGCATGGTTTAATCAGGCTAATGCCGATGAGCCAAATCAAGCTGAAATCACCCAACAGGATTAATCATACCCGTTGCGAGAGCTCAGCGCTTAGCATGGCGCTCTCGATTCTCATGTTTTTTCTCATCACTCTTTTTCAGTAAAACATAGGTAGCACCTATACCGCCGTGCTGCTTTAATGCTGTGTGAAATGCTAAAACGTAATCTAGCTCTTGTAACCATTTGTTGGTGTAACTTTTTAATATACCTGGTGTTTTCTTATTTTTAATACCAATACCGTGGCGTATTAAAACTACGCGGATATTTCTTGCTTGGCAGTCAGTGATAAAATCGAATAATGATTCTCTAGCGGACTTTAACGGCTGCCCGTGTAGATCTAGCGTGGCGTCAACTTGGTACTTCGCTAAGCGTAGATTTTTAAATACACCATCCTGCACACCCGCATTTTTATAACTTAAAAGTGAATCTGGGGGTAAAAGCTCTACACGCTCACTGCGAAGGTAATTCTCATCAACCGATAAATCTGCTTCAGCTGCTTTTCTCTTTTCTTGTTGTGATAAAGAAGGGGCCGTCTTTGAGTGTTGTAATTTGACCGTGTCATGATTTAACGGCTTTACATCTTCCATGGATGATAAAAATAAATCAAAATCAGATACTGACATAGGTCACCTTAAATTAGCCTTATACGTAGCGGATTTTAGCCTAGTTCACCTTTTTAGTCATTGAGCAGATAAAAAAATACCTCGGTGAGTCATCTCAGCGAGGTATAAAATTATCTTGGGAGAGATATTAATTCGTCGTTACATTTAGTTGCCCAAAAGTATAAACTTTGAACAGGTAGAATGTATTGATCAACACTAAGCTCATATTTGAAATAACACTCGAAGACATTAAGTCTAAACTAAACGATAAAAACAGTAATACGCAGGCGCTAACAGCTGCAATACGTAGTAAAGTTAGTTGATTGATAAATAGCGCCCCTAATCCAAGGGCTAACAGAATAAAATTTAAAAGCCAATCTAGCTCGTTTAACATGGTCGTTTCAGTGTACTTGTGGTGAAAAAGGAGCGCCATTATGGTGATCTTTTACACAGCTTTCAACCAAGTAATTTTGTAATTTTCAGATTAGTTTTATTAATCCAAAATAAGTTTTTTCATTGCGGCAAAAAAGCCACTTTTTTCTGTTACTCGGTACTTTTGGCATGTAGCTGGTTGCTTAAGGTCTTGGCAAAGGTAAATTGTATTGCGCTCCAGATCGGCTCTAGGCTGCAAGCTAGAGTCAAATAGATTGGCACCATAGCCGAATAGGCCTGGCCAATAGACACTCTGGGTAACTAAACCTAGCTTCTGATAAGTAATCAATTGTGGTTTTGGCGTAATTAAAAAGCCTAATACGATAACAATTAAAGTTATTATTAATTTTCGGCTTTTTGGCTTGTTTTCATCCGCACTCACATTATTCGCTGTATTGGCAGTACTTTGAGCTGTGGCTGCGGTTGTTTTCTTCGCTGAAGACTTTTGCGTTTTATTTCGCTGTGGCGTTTTCCCCAACAGAGATTGTTTTTTTATTTTATTTGACATAAAGCAAATCTGGCCTTTTAAGCAGGTGTCTCTATAATGAGATCAGTGTATTAAAAAATTCTTAAGTATAATAACTTAAACCTAGCGGATAGCCTATGGGGATCAAGTATGAATGCGCAGCTTTCAATTTTAATAGTCGATGATGTAGGTACGGTTCGTAGCTTTTTGCATCAAACACTTATGCATTTAGGGATAGAGAAGGTAAGAGAAGCGTCTACAGCAGCCCAATGCATTAGCGCTTGCCAAGAGGCCGATTACAATATTATTTTTTTAGACATTGAGTTGCCAGATGGCGATGGCAAAGAAATAATTGCGAAGATAAATGAAATCAATCCCGCTTCGAATGTTGTGATGGTTTCAGCACACTCAACAGTTGAGAATGTTAAAGACGCCATTGATAAGGGAGCAAAGGGGTTTGTAGTTAAACCTTTTACACCAAAGAAAATAGCAGCCATGCTGAAAAAGTTTTATCCAGACCTCGAAATAGCCTGATTCAGATACAAAAAAACCGGCCAAGGCCGGTTTTTTATATTCTACAAAAACAAATTATAGTGCTTTGATCTTAGCAGCTAAACGGCTCTTATGACGAGCAGCTTTGTTTTTGTGAATTAGACCTTTAGTTGCGTAACGGTCTAAAATTGGTGTAGCAACTGCGAAAGCTTGCTGTGCAGCTTCCTTGTCGCCCGCTTCAATAGCAACAACTACTTTTTTGAAGTATGTACGCATCATTGAACGACGGCTTGCGTTATGCTGACGGTTTTTTTCGCTAGTGATAGCGCGTTTTTTTGCAGACTTGATGTTAGCCAAGGTTTGCTCCTAACAATCTTAAAATAAGCTTAATTTAAAGGCCGTGGAATATGCCTTTTTTAATCATGATTGTCAATAAAAAATTGACAAAACAAGAAAAACTGCTCCTTTGTAACGAACATCAATTTGCCGCTCTAGCAGTTAATATCCCTATTGTAACAAAGCCCATGCACTGAGCCTAGTGCTTTAGAGCGATTTATAAAAAAGACTGTGGCATAATTAACTTTCTCATTGGTTTTTAAGCAGGTTTTAGTGTGGCAAAAGGATTATTTCGTTCAGGTATGATTGTAAGTGCAATGACCATGATTTCGCGTGTTTTAGGTCTTGTGCGTGATGCCGTTGTAGCAAATTTACTGGGTGCTAATGCTGCCGCAGATGTATTTTTATTTGCTAATCGAATACCTAACTTTTTACGTCGCTTGTTTGCAGAAGGTGCCTTTGCCCAAGCATTTGTGCCTGTATTGTCTGATATTAAAGAGCAACAGGGCGATGATAAAGTCAGGCTTTTTGTTGCTCAGGCCGCAGGCACACTAGGAACCATTTTATTAATCGTCACAGTGTTAGGTGTTATCGCTTCACCCGTTATTGCAGGGTTATTTGGAGCCGGTTGGTTTATCGATTGGTATCAAGGCAACCCCGACGGTGAAAAGTTCATTCTTGCCAGTGAATTGTTAAAGTGGACATTCCCTTACTTATTTTTTGTAAGTTTAGTGGCATTAAGTGGTGCAGTTATGAATGTCTACAATCGTTTTGCTGTTGCTGCATTTACACCTGTGTTACTTAATATTTCAATCATTAGTTGTGCTATGTTATTGCACGATAAATTTAACGTTGGAGCGTATTCACTTGCCATTGGCGTGTTTGTTGGTGGGGTCGTGCAATTATTGTTTCAACTGCCGTTTTTGTATCGCGCAAAAATGCTTAGTAAGCCCCGCTGGGCTTGGCAAGATAGCAATGTAAAGAAAGTACGTAAACTGATGATTCCAGCATTGTTTGGTGTTTCTATTAGCCAAATCAATTTACTACTCGATACCCTGATTGCCTCGCTATTGATGACCGGTTCTATCGCATGGCTGTATTACTCAGATCGATTGATTGAGTTCCCGCTAGGGCTGTTTGGCATTGGTATAGCCACAGTCATCTTACCTGCGTTATCTAAGTTACATAGCACTAAAAGTAGTGGTGATTTTCAGCATACACTGGATTGGGGGGTGCGATTTGTAATTTTTTTAGGTCTGCCCGCAATGGTTGGCTTAATACTTATCAGCCCGTTAATTATTTCAGTGTTGTTCGATCATGGTGCTTTTAAAAATGGTGAGGTTGACCATGTGCACGCGGTAAGCTTGGGCGTTACAGCTTATTCGGTTGGCCTGGTGAGCTTTATGTTGATTAAAGTTCTAGCGCCGGGTTTTTATGCTCGCCAAGATACCAAAACCCCCGTTCGAATTGGTATTATTACGCTCGTACTTAATATGGTTTTCAATATAATGCTTGCCCCATTTATTGGTTATTTGGGGCTTGCTTTGGCCACTTCAATGTCCGCTAGTTGCAATGCTTACTTGCTATATAGACAATTGAAGAAAGAAAAAGTATACAGATTTTCAAGTTTTAGTAGTTGGTTTACCGTTAAGTGTCTTATTTCTAGTGCGGTCATGGGATTGAGTGTTTGGTATATTTCAAACCAGTTTTTATGGCGTGAGTGGCACTTTAGTCAACAAGTTGTTTTACTATGCAGCCTATTAGCGCTAGCAGGGATTGCCTATTTCTTGTCGATGTTTTTGCTAGGTGTAAGACTAAATACGATAAAAAACGTAGCAACTACTGAATCAAATTAAAAAAAAGATTATAATCGGCCATTCTACGGCTGAAATAAATTTTCGGGCGGGTTAGCAAAGGCAATTAGGTGGTATGGAGTTAATTAGAGGTATTCACAACATTCGTACGCAGCATAACGGCTGTGTATTAACCATTGGTAATTTTGATGGTGTTCATTTAGGTCATGCCGAAGTTTTAAAAGGCTTGCTGAAAGACGCTAAAAAGCATAATTTGCCAAGCACAGTGATGTTATTCGAACCCCAGCCGCAAGAATTTTTTGCAAAAAATAACGCACCTGCTCGACTTACACGTTTACGTGATAAACTTAAGCTGTTAGATAATCTTGGTATTGAACGCGTTATTTGTATTAGTTTTAATCAACAATTTGCGAATATGCAAGCAGAGCAGTTTGTTAGTGAAATTTTGATTAATAAGTTAGGCGTAAAAGCATTAACTGTGGGTGATGACTTTAGATTTGGTAAACAGCGTAGAGGTAACTTTAAGTTACTTACCCAAATGGGTGAAGCTGCGCAAATGGACGTGAAAAGCACTGCGAGTTTTCGTCAATTAAATGCTAGAGTAAGCAGCACATTAATACGTGAAGCATTGGCTAACGGTGAGCTTGGGCAAGCAAAATTAATGCTTGGTCATAACTACGCTATTTCAGGGCGAGTTATTCATGGTTGGAAACGTGGTCGAGAGCTTGGCTTTAGAACTGCTAACATAGCTTTAAAGCGCCAAGTATGCCCTGTAAACGGGGTGTTTGCAGTGCAAATAACACTGGGTGATAAAACACTGCATGGGGTTGCAAACATTGGTAACAAGCCCACATTTAATGGAACACGCGCATTATTAGAGGTACATTTATTTAGTTTTGCGCAAGATATTTACGGACAGTTTATGCATGTGGAGTTAATAAAAAAACTTCGCGATGAGCAAAAATTCGAGACATTAACACAATTGACGGCACAAATAGCAACTGATGTTGCTGCCGCTAAACAGTGTTTTGGTTTAAATTAGGTAGCCGATACGGAAAGTAGGATTAATGAGCGACTACAAACATACTTTGAATTTACCGGAAACAATGTTTCCAATGCGCGGCAATTTGGCACAACGTGAACCAAAAATGCTTAAAACATGGTATGAAGACGACCTATACGGTCAAATTCGCAACGCTAAAAAAGGTAAGAAAACTTTTATTTTGCATGACGGTCCTCCGTATGCAAACGGCGATATCCATTTAGGCCATTCAGTTAATAAAATATTAAAAGACATTATTGTTAAGGCAAAAACGTTGTCTGACTTCGATGCCCCTTATGTACCAGGTTGGGACTGTCATGGTCTTCCAATTGAACTAATGGTTGAGAAGAAAGTTGGTAAGCCTGGCGTTAAAGTAACTGCGAGCGAATTTCGTGAAAAATGCCGTGCTTACGCTAAAAAGCAAGTTGAAGGCCAAAAGGTTGATTTTAAACGCTTAGGTGTTTTTGCCGATTGGGATAAACCTTACTTAACAATGAATTTTGATTTTGAAGCCAACGCTATTCGCGTGCTTGGTCGCATTATCGAAAAAGGCCATTTACACAAAGGTGCAAAGCCGGTTCATTGGTGCACAGATTGTGGTTCTGCATTAGCTGAAGCAGAAGTAGAATACCAAGATAAACAATCACCCGCTATTGACGTACGCTTTGAGTTTACTGATCAAGCCGCGGTCGTAAACGCATTTGATTTAAAAGCAGGCCATGAAGGTACTGGTACGGTAAGTACAGCTATCTGGACAACAACACCATGGACGCTACCAGCTAACCGAGCTGTTGCTGTTCATGCTGACCTAGAGTATGCCCTTGTTCAAGTTGACGATGAAGGCGCGCAGCAGCGTTTGATCTTAGGCTCAGAGCTTGTCAAAGATGCCATGGACCGTTATGGCTTTAATCATTACCACGTTTTGGGTTATGTAAAAGGTGCTGCAATTGAGAACTTACACGTTGCGCATCCATTTTATGACTTTAACGTGCCTGTTATTGTTGCTGAACACGTAACCACAGATTCTGGTACAGGTATTGTTCATACAGCACCAGGACATGGGCAGGAAGATTTCGTGGCAGGTTTACAGTACGGCCTAGAAGTTGCCAATCCGGTGGGTGCTAATGGCGTATATCTACCTGATACAGAGTTATTTGCAGGTCAGCATGTATTTAAAGCTAATGCGAGCGTTATAGATGTGCTTACTGAGCGAAATGCGCTAATGCATCACCATGCACTAACACATAGCTACCCGCATTGCTGGCGTCATAAAACGCCAATTATTTTCCGTGCTACGCCACAATGGTTTGTCAGCATGGATCAGGCTAATTTGCGTCAAGACTCGTTATCTGAAATTAAAAATACCCAGTGGTTACCTGAGTGGGGCGAAAGCCGCATTGCAAACATGGTAGAAGGGCGTCCTGACTGGTGTATATCACGCCAACGGACTTGGGGTGTGCCAATCGCGTTATTCGTAGATAAAGACACCGGTGCATTGCACCCGAATACGCAATCACTGATTGAAGAAGCGGCAAAGCTTGTAGAAAAATCAGGTATTCAAGCTTGGTATGACTTAGACCCTGCAACACTATTAGGTGAAGTTGATGCTCAGCAATACATGAAAGTGCAAGATACACTTGATGTATGGTTTGACTCAGGCGTGACACATGCTTGTGTTGTTGATGCGCGTGAAGAGTTAACTGGCCCAGCTGATTTATACCTAGAGGGATCGGATCAGCATCGAGGTTGGTTTATGTCATCAATGATGACGTCAGTTGCAATTAATGGTCATGCACCTTATCGCCAAGTACTTACGCACGGTTTCACCGTGGATGAGAATGGTCGTAAGATGTCAAAATCATTAGGCAATGTTATTTCTCCGCAAAATGTGATGAACAAACTAGGCGCTGATATTTTACGCTTGTGGGTTGCTTCAACGGATTACACTGCTGAAATGACCGTCTCTGATGAAATTTTTAAGCGTTCAGCAGATCGTTACCGTCGCATTCGTAACACCAGCCGCTACTTATTGGCTAACTTAAGTGGCTTTGATCCAAAAACAGATCAAGTTGCTATTGAAGACATGGTTGAGCTTGACCGTTGGATTGTGAGTCGTGCGGCACAGCTACAAGATGAAATTGTCACGGCTTATGATAGCTACCAAATGCTACAAGTGACGCAAAAGCTGATGAACTTCTGTACAGGTGAGCTTGGTTCGTTCTACTTGGATGTAATCAAAGACCGTCAATACACAGCTAAAAGTGACAGCCACGCTCGTCGCTCTTGTCAAACTGCGCTTTATCATATTGCAGAGGCAATGACGCGCTGGATGGCACCAATAATGAGCTTTACAGCTCAAGAAATTTGGGAAGCTTTACCTGGTGAACGTGGGCAATACGTGTTTACGTCGGTTTGGTATGATGGCTTAGAGGCAGTAAGTGAAGGTCAGTTTGGCAATGATGATTGGCTCACTATCTTAACTGTTCGTGATGAAGTGAATCGCGTTCTAGAAGGTGCACGTAAAGAAGAAACTATAGGTGCAACATTACAAGCAGATGTAAGCATTTATACGACAGCTGAACTCGCTCAAAAACTAGCCGCTTTAGGTGATGAGTTACGCTTTGTATTATTAACATCAAAGGTAACGGTTACAGTAGTCGATGCACAGCCTGATGAGACTCATGCAACTGAAATCGAAGGGTTATACATTAGCGTTGCGGCAACGGATGCACAAAAATGTGAACGTTGTTGGCATTACTGTGATGATGTAGGAAGTAATCCTGCTCATCCTGAAATCTGTGGTCGTTGTGTAAGCAACGTAGATGGCGAAGGCGAAACTCGTCAATTCGCATAGGAGTAGTAAGTGAGCAAGCTAGCCCAAAAAAGTGGTTTAGTGTGGCTTTGGTTGAGTCTGCTATTTTTAGTAGCAGACTTCGCTAGTAAAACACTGGTAGTGAATACTATGAATCTTAGAGATTCAATTGATATCTTACCGTTTTTTAATCTAACTTATGTACATAACTACGGTGCGGCATTTAGTTTTTTGAGTGACGAAAGCGGTTGGCAGCGTTGGTTTTTAAGTGCAATCGCAATCACGATTAGCGCACTATTAATTTGGTGGTTAAAGCGCTTGCCTGCATCAAATAAAGTCTTGTGTGGTGCTTATTCTTTAGTATTAGCTGGTGCGATAGGTAATCTTTACGATCGTATGTATTACGGCTACGTTATCGACTTTTTACATTTCTATTATGAAAACTGGCACTTCCCTGCGTTCAATATTGCTGATAGCGCAATTTGTGTCGGTGCTGCGTTGTTATTATTTGATGCCTTTACTGGCGAAAGTCCAAAGGAGCATAAAGCATGAGCCAAACAGTTATTACTGAAAACTCAGAAGTCATTTTTCATTTCTCGATCAAGCTATCTGATGGCTCTGCGGCTGACTCGACCAAGGTCCATAACAAGCCAGCAAAGCTTGTGATGGGGGATGGTAGCTTAACTGCTAATTTTGAAAAGTGTTTATTTGGTTTAGCACCAGGCGATAGTAAATCATTTGAACTAGAGCCTGAAGACGCGTTTGGTCAGCCAAACCCAGATAACATTTATTATGTTGACCGTAGCAAATTTGGTTCTGAGACTCCTGCGACTGTTGGTTCTATTATTGCGTTTACTCAACCTGATGGTACCGAGTTACCAGGACTTGTTCGTGAAGTGCAAGGCGAGTCAGTTACTATCGACTTTAATCACCCTCTTGCAGGTCAAAAACTGACTTTTGAAGTGGAAATTTTAGAAGTTGATAATACGGTTAAGGTAAGTGATTAATGGATATTTTATTAGCTAACCCGCGTGGTTTTTGTGCCGGTGTTGACCGTGCTATTAGCATTGTAGAGCGCGCGCTGGATATTTTTGAAAAACCAATTTATGTGCGTCATGAAGTTGTTCATAACCGTTATGTAGTGGATGGTTTAAAGCGGCGCGGCGCAGTGTTTGTTGAAGAACTCGATCAAGTGCCTGACGACAGTATTGTTATCTTTAGTGCTCACGGTGTATCGCAAGCTGTTCGCAGCGAGGCTAAACGTCGAGAATTAAAAGTATTTGATGCAACCTGCCCACTTGTTACTAAAGTGCATATGGAAGTAACTCGTGCAAGTAGAAAGGGTACTGAATGTGTGCTTATTGGTCACCATGGGCACCCCGAAGTTGAAGGCACAATGGGGCAATATGACAACAGTGAAGGCGGTATCTACCTTGTCGAAACTGTTGAGGATGTCGCTAACCTAACAGTTAAAAACCCCGATAATTTATTTTACTGTAGCCAAACAACGCTCTCGGTTGATGACACTGCAGATGTTATTGACGCACTGCGTGTTAAGTACCCTGTCATTGATGGTCCAAGAAAAGATGACATATGTTATGCCACACAAAATCGTCAAGATGCTGTGCGTGATTTAGCAGATAAAGTAGATGTGCTTTTAGTTGTGGGTGCCAAAAACAGCTCAAACTCTAATCGCTTACGTGAACTTGCTGATAAAATGGGCACAGTGGCTTATTTGATTGACGATGCAAGCAGTGTTGAAGATGCATGGTTTGACGGTACAAATAGCGTTGGTGTTACAGCAGGCGCATCAGCGCCTGAGGTGCTTGTACAACAAGTTATTAGTCGTTTAAAAGAACTCGGTGGCAAACAGGTAATAGAAAATCCAGGCGAAGAGGAAAATATCGTATTCGCTGTACCTGTGGAGTTACGTTAATTACGTAAATATGCAAAGGAGAAGGTCCAATGAGCAAGTCAATGCAACCCAATGCGTTGCTTTTTGGACCTCTTTTTACTGAAAGAGGTGTACTTGCTACGTTAGTGGTTGGTCAAGTTATTGCAACGATACTTGCCTTTGCCCCCACAGCATCACATGGTACTTGGGTTCGTCTTGGAATTATCAGCCTTTTTATTCAACTTACCTTTCTACTTAGCCTGAGTGCGCTTTATCTAACACGTAACCTACTGAGTAGGCATTCTCAACTTGTACAAAGCATAAGCTTATTTTTGTCATTAATTATGACTACCATACTAATGAGTATATTAGCTATTACCATGATTGACGGTATCGTCGATATTGCAAAGCCATGGATATTTGTATCTCATAATTTGTTGATTGTATTTTTAGTTGCCTGTTTATTTGTTCAATTTCTGACAATATATTTTGAAAAACACAAGCAAACACAATCACTTGCAAGAGCCGAGCTAGATGCATTACAAGCCCGTATTCGTCCACATTTTTTATATAATAGCCTCAATACCGCTGCAGAGCTAACACAGTGCGATCCAGACGCAGCAGAGAATGCTATTTTAGCGTTAGCTGCATTATCACAAGCAGCTCTCAAAGCAGGTAAAGGAGTAACACTACAAGATGAAATAGCTCTGACGAAGCAATATATTAGCCTTGAAAGTTGGCGTTTTGGTGAACGATTAAAAGTGAATTGGGAATTGCCAGGTTCACTTCCTGATATCAGTATTCCTTGTTTAACGTTGCAGCCGATAATCGAAAATGCAATTTGTTACGGGGTAGAGCCATTTTCAAAAGGTTCGCAAATAAATGTTCTATCAAATGTGAGTAAGCAGTCCATCACGTTTATAGTTGAAAACCAGATACCAACAACAGAGCATGAGCGTACAGGAAATGGCATGGCACTTGATAATATTCGTCAGCGTTTAAACTTGTACTATAAAGGTAGAGCTACATTGAATATAAGTGCTCGCAATTCGACCTTTAGAGTTAAGCTGGTACTTCCGTTGTTCAGTGAGAGGAAAGTATGAAGGCACTGATAGTAGATGACGAACCGTTAGCGAGAAAAAGAGTTCAGCGCTTGCTAAGTAATATGAGTGAATATTCAGCTTTTGAACAAGCCTGTAATGGTCAAGAAGCGCTGGAGTTGGCCAACTCTTTTAGTCCTGACATTGTGTTTTTAGATATTGATATGCCCCAAATGAGTGGTTTAGAAGTGGCTGAAAAACTGAATGAGTTTAATCTTCCGCCAGCAGTTGTATTTATTACTGCACACCCTGAGCATGCACTAGATGCTCTGCAATTATCAGCAGTTGGGTATTTAGTTAAGCCTGTTACTAAAGATTCAGTTGAAAAGCTAACTGCGCAGTTAGGCCGGTTAAATCGGGCGCATCTTCAAGCCCAAAGATCTAAATCAATCAGCTATCAAAGTGGCGGCACTATTAAAACAGTCCAAATTCAAGATGTATATTTTCTGTCTGCTGAGGATAAATATACCCGTATAGTATTTAGTGGAGGAGAGGCATTAATCGATCAAAGTTTAAAGCAAATAGAACAAGACTATCCATCCTCCTTCTTGAGGACTCATCGTAAAGTACTGGCGAATAAAGAACGAATTTCGGCATTAAAAACACATAGCGATGGAACACATACAGTACAAATTAATGGTTGTGCACACGAATTGGTAGTGAGTAGGCGTGAATTTAAAGTTGTTAAATCTTTTCTATCTTAAGTAACCTGAACTCTGGATAATAAATTTATCTCCAGCGGCTACTTTCAACGCTAACTGCGTTGAATTTACTTGCAATAGACCAGCTATTGACGCGTAAATTCGCCTTGTTATCGCTAAAAGTCTCCGGCTGGAGACTAATGAATATATTTGTGATTTAATATCAATACATTAGTATATCTTTTAACCAGAGTTCAGGTTAGTTAACAGCTTGACCTGTAAATGGTTTCAGCTAGGATAGAATAAACGATAATGAGGGAATACCAATGGATACATGTATAAAACAACTAACACACCAGTTACAGCACCACCAGCTACAAGCTGTTGTGGATGACTTTCCTACATTATCGTCACAGCAACAGAGCATGCAACTGGTACATTTATACCAAAGTGCACAACGGATGGATGTTAAGTACAGCTATTTGCAAAATGTAGCGACCCGAATACTTACAGAGCATCCATTTCCTAAAGATTTAATAAGTGAATTTAAAAGCACTGATTTATTAAGTTTCTTCACCCCAGGGCTTAAATTTAACAATGGCTTTGCACTGCAAAATGAGCAAAAAAACAATGTGATTCACACATTATTTAGCCACTGCGCAGCTAATAAACTTCCCTTTAATTATGTTCGTTCATTAATGTTATTTGAAAGCAATGAAAGCCTCTTACTTGCACTTACACAAGCAAATAATGCAAGGTTAACGCCTGTTGCATGTTACATCACGTGCAATGTTGAACAAGCCAGTTTACCTAAGCACGAATTTTCCGCACTGCTCGCGCTGATGGAAGCGCAGTTTAAACAGCATGAAGACATCAATACGGCTGCATTTTTAAAGGCGCTGATCATGCTAAAAAACACTCTAAAAAGTCAAAGCCTTAATGAGTACACAGTGCTATTGGCAAGCGCTTACCTGCGTTGTAAAACAGAAAAAATTGAAAGCTACTTACAACAACACGCTTGATGGCTAACAGTGTAATGTATAAGCATTTCTTCTCGTTGAGTGCCTTTACTGCTCTGAATCATTTTAGCCGCATTATACTGACTTTATTTTTAGCGCGATTAATATCAACAGAACAATTTGGTACTTTTGCGGCATTGCTGGCCTTATGTGAAATTTTACTACTACCAGCAAGCATGGGGTTTTCATAATCTTTAATGCGTTTGAGCCACCCTCTTTTTAAAAATCAGCAACATGATTTACTTCAAGGCTTAAAACATACTTACCTAGCTGCATCATGCTTATTCGGCGTATTATTTGTTGCCTGCGTAGTGACTGTTTTTACGCATATATCCCCCCATCAAAGTGCCAAAGAGCGTGTATTCTATTTGTTATTAATTGTTCCAATTGGTGCTGTAATGCAAAGCCAAGCAGCATTTTTAATTGCCTTAAATAAAACTAAACTTGGGTTGTTAACTCAGCAATGCCTGTTTGAATTGCTCACTACGGCTTTTTGTTTACTTGTTGTATTATTTTTTAAAGAACTGTCACTTGAAGTGATATGCCAACTACTTGTTGCCGCTTTACTCTGTGTTGTTGTTTATCAATACTGGTTAATAAAACCGCTTCTTTTAGCTACACCTGCAAGCTATAAAACTAAAAGCTGGTGTAAATACTCGCTAATTATGCTTGCAAGTGGGGCCGGCACTGTAATAGTAGCAAAATTAGACGTGCTTTTAGTGCATCATTGGTTTGGTGCCACTGGAGTGAGCGTATTTTTTCCTGCAATTGTGATCGTAGGCTTATTAACCATTCTTGCCAATGCTGCAAGCCAATACTTAAAACCTATTTTACTTAGTGAACAAGCTAACGATCAGCAGATAGTTGAACTTATGAGGTTATTATGGCGAGTAAATACTACTGCAATAATTTTCTTATTACTGCTGGCTCACCCTCTACTTTATTTGTACGGTGAAAAGCAGCTTGAAGAAGGCCATCATTTATTAATTATTTTACTCATTGGTCAATTGCTATTACCCGCCAGAGTATTGGCAAGTAATATTATAAAGCTCAGGGGTAACCCTCTACATAACCTATATATTTTATTAGCAGCAACCAGTATCACACTGCTCTTGGCGAGCTGGCTTAAAAACGATTACGGTATTACCGGTGTTGCTGTTGCATTTAGTATCGGTTTTGCATTAGGCGCACTAAGTAGAATCAGCTTAGTGCTGTTTAAAATGAATACGCCTGTTGCCCTTTTACTCGGTAACAATATTCAATCTGACAAGTAGTATTCTACACTCGTCACGACACGCACTTTTTTAAGTTGTGGCGTATTTGAATCTCTGTTCGAAATACTAAACTGCCCCTGACGTGCTGTTTTTATTTTACCCAGCTGAGATTGTGAATCTTTAGCAAACTTGATTGCCACCTCACGCGCTTTTTCTGTTGCTTCTTGCACCATCGCAGGTTTTACATCATTAAGCCCCGTAAACAAATACTCAATACGGGTTTCGTAACTATCTTGAACTATGGCAATGCCCTGCTTGGCTAATTGGCTTACTTTTGCTAAAGCATTTTGTACTTTTGAGGGCTGCGATGAATAAACTGTAATATTGGCACGGGCTATGTATCTAAACTGTTGGTTTTCACCGCCATATTCCCGCGCTTGTTTATCTACAATAGATTGAGCCCCACGACTTATTTCGTTGTCATCAAAACCATGTAATTTTAAAAATGCGATAACGGCATCATTTTTTTGTTCAATTCGCTCAACTAGCTTTTCAAGGTCGTTATCCGCATCACTAAATTGTAATGGCCATATCACTGTATCAGCTTCAACTTCCATCTCTGCAAGGCCTTTAACCGTGACTGTGCGCTCCATGCTTTTTACATCAATAGCCGCACTTTTTAAAATAACCCCTAACCCTAGAAGACCGATTACAAATGCAACGGCTGCAATGGCAACATGAGTGCTTTGTGTTTTACTCATTTATAACTCCTTGATATAGATCGCGAAAAATAGCACTAAAACGTGTTTCATTAAAATTTAAATGCTAGAGTTTATGTGATTAACCTTAACCGCCACTTTACAGCAAAGGAAAAGCCATGAGTGTTAAGCGCATTAGCCAATTTTTTAACCCTACCTCAGTCGCCGTGATTGGGGCATCAAATAATGCATCCCGTGCAGGCTTTATAGTGATGCGTAATTTGCTCCAGGGTGGGTTTAAAGGCCCCATAATGCCTGTCAGCCCGACACACAAAGCCGTGCATGGTGTATTGGCCTACTCCTCTATCACTAAATTACCCATGGTGCCTGATCTGGCAGTTATTTGTACCAACAAACACACAGTAACAGACATTATAGTTGAGCTGGGTGAGTTCGGTTGCAAAAACGCCGTAGTCATTGCAGCAGGAATGAGTATAGAACAAAAAGAGTCGCTGAAAACTGCGGCTAAAGCAGCCAATGTATCACTGCTTGGACCCAATTGTTTAGGATTGCTTATTCCACACATAGGCCTTAATGCGAGCTTTTCCCACACGGTCACTTCACCGGGTAAAATTGCCTTCATTTCTCAATCTGCAGCTGTATGTTCAACAATTTTAGATTGGGCAAAAAATAAAGAGATTGGTTTTTCGTACTTTGTATCTGTGGGAGACTGTTTAGATATCGACTTTGCTGAGTTATTGGACTTTCTGGGTCGAGACGCAAAAACCAAAGCGATATTACTTTACATAGATAACATAGAGAATATCAGAAGCTTTATTTCAGCTGCGCGTGCAGCTGCATTTAGTAAACCAGTCATTGCAATTAAAACAGGTAAAACGGCCGCTGGCGCACTCGCTGCTGAAATTCATACTGGTGGAAAACAAAGCTCAGACGCCGTTTATGATGCGTTATTTCAACGGGCTGGTATGTTAAGGGTAAGCGATTTAACAGAGCTTTTTGCAGCAACTCAAACGCTTGCAATGCACCCTAAACTACTACAAATAGAACAACTCACCATTTTAACAAATGGCGGCGGGCCTGGAGTAATGGCGGTTGATAGCTTATTACAAAGCTCAGGGAAGCTTACTCAGCTAAGCGAAGAAACTCGCGCAGCACTTAATAAAGTCATTCCGCAATCAGATATGACCTCTAACCCTGTTGATATTTTTGGCGACTCTTCTCCCGCCCGCTATAAGCAAGCACTTGAAATTTTATTGCACGCAAAAGAAGTTAAAAACCTTTTAATTATTCATACTCCTTCGGCGATTGCCCCAAGCGAAGAATACGCACAAATTATCGCACAAACCTTAAATACATTACCTAAAATGGCACGGCCCTATGTTATCACCAACTTTATGGGCGAAGATGCTGCTTACCCAGCTAGAAAACTGTGTAGCACTCACGCAATTCCCACATACCGAACCCCTGAAGGCGCGGTAAGGGCATATATGCACCTTGTTATTTACCGACGAAATCAAAAGCACCTAACGCAAACCCCGGAGTCAAATACCGACAATGCGAAAATAAATAAAAGCGCTGCGAAAGAGTTAGTGCATCAATTTTTAGCCGACCAACAAAGTTACTTATCTACCCATCAATCAAGCCAAATCCTTGCTCACTATGGTATTGAGTGCATTCAAACTGAAGTCGCTTACACGCCAACAGAAGCAAAAGAACAGGCTATCGATTTAGGCTTTCCGGTTGCCTTAAAGCTGATCAGTCCAAGCATTCCTTCTAAATCAGAAGTCGGGGGAGTAGTACTAAACCTTAATGATGCACAAGAAGTTGAACAGACCGCTTTTGCTATGTTATTGCGAATTAAAAACACTTACCCTGATGCTATTATTGAAGGCTATTCATTGCAAAAAATGGCACCACGTGCGGGTGCTAATGAAATACGTATTGCGGTAAAAACTGAGCCTAATTTTGGCCCTGTTATACTCCTTGGAGAAGCCGGCACAGGACTTGAGTTTGCTCAGGCTGCTGTTGCGCTGCCACCATTGAACATGAATTTAGCAAAATACTTAATTGCTGCCGCACATGATAAAGGCGTACTGAAAGATCGTATTTTGCCTGAAAAAGTTGATAAGTACCGCCTGTGTGCTTTACTTACGCGAATATCACAACTGGTCATTGACCAGCCCGATATTACTTCGGTTGAGTTAAACCCTATTTTAGCGAGTAATGGACAGTTTTTGGTACTTGATGCCACCATTACACTGAGCCACTACCAAGTACAATCGAATCGTAAGCGCTTATCTATCCGCCCTTATCCAATTGAGCTGGTTAAAAATGTCACGTTAAAAAACGATACAAAGGCAGTGCTACGCCCTATAAAACCAGAAGATGAGCAAGCACATCAGGCATTTGATCAATCTCTAAGCAAAGAAGATCGTTACAAACGCTTTTTTGGTGAATTGCCACAGTTTAACCATGATCAACTAGCAAAAATGACACAAATTGATTATGACCGTGAAATGGCTTTTATCATCACACAAGAACAAGCAGGCCAAAACCTGACTTTAGGTGTATCGCGAGTATTAATGGATCCTGATAAAATTAGAGCCGAATTTGCGATTGTCGTGCGTTCAAATTGCCAAGGGTTAGGGCTAGGCGGTATGTTAATGCAGGCCGCAATTGAGCACTGCAAGAGCCAAGGAGTGCAAGTTATTGAAGGAATCACGCTGCCTGAAAACACCGGCATGATCGAGCTTGCTCGTAAACTTGGTTTTAAGATCACTCGTGATTTTGAAGAAGGCAGTATAAACATGGTACTGACACTATAAGGTGCTTTAGTTGAAAGTAACGACTTGGAGGCACTGGCCAAATATCGACTTAGATGCTGACTTACTCGCTGAGTCAGTTATTGCCTATCAAGATATTCATGATCATTGTTTTATTAAACTAAGCTGTAATAGTAATAGTGTATGCAGTGCATTTGGCATTAAGCGACACTTTCAACACAACCCTTTGGGGTCAGTTGAAAAAAACAGCTATGTTTATAATTTATCAGCTTTATTAAATGATGAAAAAAGCCCTAAAAAATTAAACGATTGCCCGCAGTTACTCATAAATATTGAAGCACACAAACGTGTTAGCGAACACCCTAGCAGTATCAATAAAGCATGTTTTGCAACGGTTTACTCTCCGCTTTATCACTTAAATTCAATGTTGGGGGGAACATTAACAGCAGCCCAATTAGAACACACACCTTATAAAAAAATGTTATCTTTATTAACTGATATTACAGCGCAATATATTGACGCTTTACTGTTAATCAAAAATGTTAGAATTTACTACTGCAGCTTTCATGCGAGCGCTGCATTTTGCAATTATGAGCAATTTAAAACTCTCGTAGCCCCATATGATGAACAATGTATAACGCAATTAACCCACGAACACCACCTTATTCATTATCATTGCAGTGCACCTATTTATTTTGATTTCCTTGATAGTAAGAAGTTCTCATTACTATCAATTGATGATTGTGATGATGTTATAGCTATAAAGGCTTTACTGACTCGCTTTCCTGATATTACATTTGTTGGGCTATTGGATAAATTATTATTACCACGCCAACTTAAAGCAAAAGAAATTGAACGAATTTTTTCATCTTGCAGCCGCCATTTGGATTTTAATAGAGTCATTATCGCCCCAAGCTGCACTCTACCTTTAAGCATTAAAAACAATACATTATTAAAAACATGTTCTATTGTAAAAGGACTGTGAATTAAGTTTATGCCTACGGAAGATAAACAATTGAGTACTATAATACATGCCGAGTTAATAAAGGCCGTTGAGTTATACCAACAAAACCAATATCAATTAGCGCGGGGGCAGTTTGAGTATGTACTGAGCCAAGATAACTCATGTTTGATTGCACATCGTTATTTGGCCGAAATCGCACTGATAGAAGGCACAGCAAAAAATCACATAAAATCATTGATAGCTTCCTTAGCGGCACACCCAACCTCAAGCGAGACTAGCCATACGCTAGGAATGTGTTATCAACAAGCACGCGAGCTGCCCCAAGCAGTTGAGCAATATCGCCATGCACTAGAGGTGCTGTTAAACACGCCACCTAATCATAGTTATAATTCAAAACCAAACGTTGAATTCGATACCGAAATACATGAAAGCTTACTATGGCAAACCCTTGCTCTTTTTCGTCAAGCAAATATTAAATCCTTTGCCACCGCCGGTAGCCTACTAGGCATAATACGCGAAGGCGCAATCCTGCCTTTTGATAAAGACATTGATATTGGGGTTGATTGGGGACAAATGGAGCAAGCCATTACACTTTTAAAAAGCCAAGGTTGGCATGAGCATATGCGATCCTATGATTTAATTAACCCTCGCAGCTTTGCCCACCCCGATGGAGTGACCATGGATCTTTGTGGCTTTGGCGTTGATACCGTCAGTCAGCGGACTATTTGCGGGCTTTGGATGAGTGATATTCCCTTTGAGTGGAACAGAATTACAGAGTATCCAACTATAAATTTAGTCGAAAAAATAACTCCCCATGGCAATGTATGGCATCTAGCCCAACCTGAACTAACGCTAAATGCACTTTATGGAGATTGGCAAACACCCGACCCACTTTTTGATACAATTTTATGTGCAAAAAACATTCGTTCATTTTCGTTATTAACCCAGTGCTTTGTGTATTCAAAACTTTATAAATTATGCCTAATGAGCGAATGGGGAAAATTAGAGCACACATTAAACCAACTTTCTTTTTTTGATAAACACGACATATTAATAAATAAACTCACCGATAAAGCCAAAAGTATGCAGACATGACTCTAAACTCAGAAAATAAAAGTAACCATAATACACGCTGCTTAGCCCTCGGTGTGTTTGACTTATTTCATATTGGTCATTTAAATTACTTAAAGTTTGCTAAAGCCCAAGGCAGTGAACTATTTGTTGCTGTTGCGCCAGATGACTTGTGCTTTGAAAATAAAAAAACATTTCCCATCATCAGCCAGCATGAAAGAATGACCATAGTAAGCGCATTGGCGATCGTGGATCATGTGGCCTTAGTACCAAGTCCAATTATAAAGACCCAGAGCGCTTGTAGGTGGATAAAAGCATGGGGAATTAATAAAGTAGTTGTTGGCGGGCAATGGCAAAACAGTGAGCGCTGGAATGAAGCTGCGAATGCATTACAAGCGCATAATATTAACGTTATGTTTGCACCACAAACCCCTGATATTTCGAGTACTGATATTAAGCAAAAAATAATCACATACTGCTCAGAGATTTTATAATGTGTATGCCCAAACCACCTCAAAATGCGAGGCTCTTTTGGAATTAAAAGGGGCTGCCATTATTAAAACGTATCATTGTTGCAAAGTAACGTCTTGACATTAAGCCACTGCGAAACGCTGAATTCTGTACATTGAGATCGTTTGGGTATATTTATATTCTAAATTAAAGATTTTTACGCTTAGCCACACAATATATTACAACGTAAAGTCGTATATTTTTTGCATATAATAACTAAAACTGAAACAACAATATTTTTGAACACACGGGTTTAATTTGAATAATTTACGTAAACGCACAGCTCTATTTTTCGAAGGCAACGGTGAATACCGTAAAGTGGGTCATTACATTGATGTATTTCTAGTATCATTGATCATGATAAATGTGGTTGCGATTGTGCTTGAGTCTGTAATCAGTCTAGCGCAGCAATATAAACATGAGTTTTTATTACTAGAGCTGATCTCTGTGAGTATTTTTAGCATTGAGTATTTATTAAGAGTGTGGTCATGTGTTGAGCGTATCGAATACACGAATATGAAATGCAGTAATTTAAAGCGCCGTATTAAATATGTCTTTTCACCATTGGCATTAATTGACCTTATAGCGATTCTACCCACCTTATTAATGTTTTTTATTACTTTCGATTTACGTTTCTTGCGGGTATTTAGACTATTACGTGTTTTTAAGCTCACCCGTTATTCGCGTGCTATGCAGCTACTCTTGCAATCATTTCGTGATGAAAGCAGCTCGCTTTTAGCTGCATTTTTTATCATGTCGGTGGTGCTTATTTTAGCATCATGTGGAATATACCTGATAGAGCACGACATTCAGCCTGATAAATTTGGTTCAATACCAGCAGCGATGTGGTGGGCAATGGCCACGTTAACAACGGTAGGCTACGGTGATGTTGTTCCAGTCACTCCTATGGGCCGCTTTTTCGGTGGCATGATCACTTTAGTAAGCATGGGCATGGTCGCTATTCCCACCGGGTTACTTGCCTCTAGCTTTTCTGAGCAATTACGAAAGCGCCGTTTAGATTTTAGTGATGCTGTACACGAGAACCTTCATGACGGTAAGCTCGACGATGAGCAACTTGAATACTTAGAAACCCTACGCATTAAACTGGGGTTGAGTAAACAAGAGGCTAATAAAGTCATAAAAGAACAACTCAATGTGCGAAACCAACATTTATATTGTCGTCAATGCGGCGCAAGACAAGATTGACCCTAATGAACGCATAATATGTACACAAAAGTCAGCAAGTGAATAAAAGTGCAGCCGGTTTCTATCGCCTGCACTTTTAACTTAAAAAGCTGTGAGTGTTTTTCAAATAGTAGATTTAGCTTTTATCTAATATACCGCCCCAGTCTTTATTCAGTAATGCTGCAACATCATCACCTGGAATAGGTTTACTAAACAGGTAGCCTTGGAACATATTACAGCCAAGTGCACGTAAAAAGTCTAACTGCTGTTTTGTCTCTACCCCTTCAGCAACACATTGCTTACCTAAGCTTTTTGCCAATGCCATGGTAGATTCAATAATCGCCTCATCGCCGTTATCTATTCCAATGTCTGTCACGAAACTACGGTCGATTTTTAGCACATCAATGGGAAAGCGTTTTAGATAAGTGAGTGACGCATACCCAGTGCCAAAATCATCCATATATAAACGACACCCGATGTCTTTTAATTTAAGCATGCTCTTTAACGCATCTTCTGAGTCATCCATTAATACCGACTCTGTTATTTCAAACACTACGGTATCGGGCTTAATATTTGCGCTTTTTAGGGCTGCGTTAATCTCATCCACAAGTCCTTTATATTCAAAGTCGAGTGCGGATAAATTAATCGATACGTATAAATCTGGGTTAATCAACTGCCATTGTTTTAATTCAATAAGTGCCCGAGATAATGTTTGTAACATAATCTTCGTTATCAAGCCTATGCTTTCAGCCACCAGCGCAAATTCTTGCGTTTCATACACCTCATTATCAGGCCAACGCAATAGTACCTCTAACCCTTCAACCTGCTGCTTGTTAGCATTTACGATAGGCTGATAATGATTGCAAAACTCGTGCTCTTTATAGGCTTTATTTAATTGTGATTCTAAATGTAATGCTCTTTGAACATGTACATTCATCTCCTGCTTATAAAATTGGTAGCTTCCTTCCGCGCTTTTTTTCGCATGATAAAGTGCAACATCACTAGCTTTAAGTAAACTTTTACTACAGTTAGCATCATCTGGGTAGATAGCAACACCAATACTTAAGCTCACATTTACGACTTGCTCGTTAATTAATATACCATCGTTGACGCTATTCATAATCTTAGCGCATAACAAAACCACTTCTTCAACATGCTCTATATCTTCGACTAAGAGCATAAATTCATCACCATTGAAGCGGGCTATACTGTCATTATTGCGCAATCTCGACTTAATGCGTTGCGCCACTAATTTAATTATAGTGTCTGCTGCCTCATGGCCTAAAGAGTCATTAAAATGTTTAAATCGCTTAATATTAACATTAAGAACGGCAACTTTTCTTTGGTGTGATTGAGCTTGCTCAAGAGCATGCTCTACGCGGTCATTAAAAAGTGTTTTATTAGGTAATCCAGTAAGGCCGTCATAGTTTGCTAACAAGAACAATTCATTTTCGGCCAGCTTTTGAGCATGTATGTCGGTTAAAATCACAACATAACTCCCAATACGATTATCATTACCCGCCACTGCGCTTATTTTAATTAATACATGACGTAACTCGCCACTTGCTAACCTAACCGTATCCTCAGCACTGTAATGCTCACCGATGTGTTGATCTTTCATTATCCGTATGTAGTTCATTCGCTCTGAACGGCTCATACCTAAATGTAAACTTCGGCTAGAGTTAAAATCAGTAGGAAAATCGAAAGCACTTTGTAATGCTTGATTCGTTGCTAAAATGCGCAGGTTCTTATCTAAAATAAATACCCAATCGCGGGTTTGCTCAAACGCAGCACCAAATAAGCGCGCATGCTCTTCAAAAACAAGTTCTCTTGTCATATTGGTATAAGTACCAGCCACCTTCTCAGGAGTACCACTTTGCCACGCCACTACTTTGCCAAAATCTTTATACCAGCGCCAGTTTCCAGCCTTGTGACGAAGCCGATACGTGCAGTTGAAGTAGCCTTTTTCAGTTGATAAGAACTCTAGCCACTCTAACCTAAACTTTTGTTTATCTTGCGGGTGAATTTTAGCTAAATACTCATCTAAATTAACTGTGTCAAACTCATAGCCTAGTTCGTTTTTCAATCTAGGTTGATAGATAGTGGGGTTCGATGATTGCCAATCCCATACGCCTGAGTGGCTTCCCTCTAGTGCTAATTTTAACCTAGCCTCACTTTCTTGGCTTTCCCTATGAGCGGCCATCAATATATGCTGAATACGATTTCTACGCATCACCCAGCCCGCAATAATCGCGAAAAAAGAAATAGCATAGAGAGCCATAAACAGTGGCGACCGCCATAATGGGTATTTAACTTCAATATCTAATGTGGCGGGGCGAGTAAAATCACCTGTTAATGGGTCTTTAGCCCAAATTTTTAGTTGGTAATTACCGGGGTTTAATTTTGGAAACAATACGCGGTTGTTGTTACGGGTATAAGACTTTTGCCCATCTGAGAGTTGGTATTCATACACAATTCGTTCTTGATAATTAAACGCCATAGCAGAAAACGCAATTTCTAATCCTATGTCATCGTGCTCTAACGTAACCTTTTTAATGGGCTGCTTTAAATCGACAGATAATTCACGTGACATAATGTCAATACTAGTCACATTAACACGATCAATTAAGCCATGTTTTGGACTATTGTCGTCAGGAAAAAAATATGTGATGCCTTTTAAAGTGCCATATACAATTTGCCCCGTTTTTAATCGGGTAAATGCGCCACTATTAAATTCGGTAGAAACGACCCCTTCAGACGCTGTAAACTGTTGAAAGTGCTTATTCTCAGGGTTCAAACGCCATATACCTTTATGGCTACTCATCCAAATCATACCTGATTCATCAAGCACCATATCGTACAACAAAGTACCCAATTGGTTTTTATCTAAATCAATTGTGTATAAAAGCTTGTAAGTACTAGCATCAAGGGCTATCAAACCAAAGTTTGAAAGCGAAATCCACAGTACATTATTTTTATCAACAATATAGGACATCACATTAACAGCTACATTTTCATGCTGCTCGGGAACCGTATATATTTTTGAAAGCGCGTACGTTTGAGGGTCTACATGGTACAAAACGCCTGCATTATAAAATAAAGGAGAGTCTGGCTTGGTAGATAGTGGTGGTAAAAAGCCATACGCTAAAAATGGTTCAAAATTCTCAAACTCACCTTTTAAAGGTGTAATAAGCTGACTCTCCACATTGTACATAAATACCCCGTGTTCAGGGTGTACATAAAACAACTCACCATTGGGCATAAGTACTGTCCCATGCACCCAACCTTGGATCAAGTGTTGTTGGCTGGGATCGTTTGTTTTGGCAGGTAAAATTTCATAACTATTGGGGTCAAAACTGAAGACTCCGCGGTTAGTGTGTAACCAGAGCTTATCTTTGTGCGCTTTTATTTTGTAAACGCTAAATTCAGTTGTAAATAAATCGACTTGATAATCTTTTAAAAACACCTCACTTTGCATCGTCGTTAAATCTACAGCAGTCAAACCGTTATGGGTAGCCAACCAAACACGCTCGCCATACTCAGCAATGCCCCAAATGGATGGGTGCGACAATCCATCACCTTTGATTTTGCTGGCGTCTAAGTTTTCAAAGGTATAGCTATCAAATGGCAAGTAAAAGGCACCATCACTTTTGGTTGCTACCCACATGGAGCCGTTTTCATTTTTTACAATATCAATGATACTGGTGTCGGATAAGGCGTAATTACTTTGTTGAATACGGTTATTCTTTTCAAGTTCACCGGTCTTTGCATTATATTTAAATAGCCCTTTATCTGTGCCTAGATCATACATACCTTGGTGGCTAATGATTTTCCAAATATTCAGGTTTGGCAATAATGTTCTATTTTTAAACGGGGTGTCTGGGCGTTCAAACATGCCTGGTAAGTCACTAATATCTACTTCATATAAACCGCGAACAGCTCCTACTAACAGTTTATTATTCTCAGCTAAAGCAAATGACTTAACGTAATTTTGATAAATATGATCGGGCTCGGCACTTAGGTGCTCCAAAGAACGGTATTGACCTGTACTGATTTTGTAAACGTAGGCACCATCACTTGTTGCGATGAAAATATAATCTTGGTAATGAAATAAATCACGAATGACGGTACTGCGAGTTCGTTCAGGCAGTTCAAATATCGTTTCAATCTTGCTTGTTGCTAAGTCTAATCGGGCAAAGTCCCAACCACGCCCTATCCATAACGATTTATCATCGGTGGCGAGCATACTGAAAACGGATTGGCTTAAAAATTGTTCCTCACTGACAGGCTTTGATAAAAACTGCTGATAACTATCGGTGACTGGATCATACCGAAATAATCCAGCTAATAAGGAGGCAATCCAAATATAGCCGTCAGGGTCTTGGTAAATACGATCAATAATGACTTCGTCCAGCTCACCATTAGGACCCGCAATATGAATAACTTGGTAGCCATCATATCGATTCAATCCCCCTTCTGTCGCCAGCCAAAGGTATCCATTATTGTCTATCAGCATTTTGCTAACGTAGCTTTGTGATAACCCTTCACTCGGCGATAAACGTTTTACTTTAGCGCCCACATCAAAGGCCATTCCAACGCCAATAGCGAACACTGTAAAGAGACATACTTTTAACCAGTTACCCATTCACTAACTCACATATTCTAAATTTTCATCTATTGAGCACTGCAAAGGGACAATATTGCGTTGCTCATACGCCTTGAAAAGAACCTTTAATGACGAAGGTAATGTTAACACAAAGTTAAAGCCAATTGACTGATAGAAATGAATTAAATTTTCATAAGCAAATGTATACACAACACCTTGTTGTGCAAAGGTTGCCTGCTTTATTAACGCAGATGCGACACCTTGTTTACGCCAGTGGGGTGCAACCAATACAGTGGATAAAAATAAATAGCCGCCGCGATTTTGCATACGACATGCTGCTATAATGTCAAAACCATCATAAGCAACCCAAACCGCATCCTGCCTGTTTGCTCGCCCTCTTGCGTTATGTTGAGCATAAAACTTATTTACAAGAGGGGTTTTTATCGAAGTTAATCGCTCAAATCTTGGCATTGTTAGTTATGCATTAATGCTAAATATTGTTCGAACTTTTGTTTTAAAAATGCCTGCTCGGCATTAGGTCGACTGTTTATAGTTGAATAAACATTCTCACGAGTCTTCTTACCTCTTTTAATTTGGTACGCCCAAAAGGAGGCCTCATAATCGAGTTGAATTTGATACTTTTGCTCACGAGGTAAAGAACACAAATTATATGCCATGATTGTCCACTACATTGAAACCTATATTGGCCTTAAGTATATACCCAAGCCACCCCAAGATACGAGCGTCGTTGGAATTAAAAGCGATTTAGACAAGGCATTGATTTTAACAATAGTGGTTCTATTATTAAAATCAATAACGCAGTATAAATCACTTTTAAACCAAGCCCCTGTGGAACGCTGAATTCTGCATCTTGAGGTGGTTTGGGTGTATCAAACTATAATAAATAAGTAGAAAGAGTCACTATCAACCTTGCACTTACGTTAATTTAAACGTAAATTAATGGCGATTTTTCGCCCCATATTGGAAACATATTGTTAAAATTTTATATTACTGCAATAATTGCGTGCTGCATGCTTTTCACTGCAGTAAGTTCAGCAGCTGTTCGCGCATTACAATTTAATCGCCCAGCGGACACCCCTCAAGCACGCTATGTTATTGAATTAATGTCTATCGCTTATGGCAATCTCGGTTATGAACTTCAGATAATCGACTTTAACCATCAGAGCGCTTTAGCTGCTGCAAATAACGGAATTCTGGATGGGCAGCTAGGGCGAATCAGCTCAATTTCTCAGCAATATAAAAACTTAAATTTAGTTAATTTCCCGTTATTTGAATTCAATTTGATCCTGTTAAAAAATTGCGATGAATGCAGCTTTGAGCAACTAAAAAACATTGCAATACAAGTGGGTTATCCTGCAGCAAAAAGCTATTTAGATAACAACCCATATATTGGCGAAGTTATCAGAGTAAAAAGTGTCACTGCACAGCTTAATTTATTAGCTCAAAAGAAGGTTGAAGGTGTGCTGCTGTTGGATTTTCTTTTAAACAGTAAACACCCTAGATTTGACTTATCAAGGTTTTCAACCGAAGCATTAATGCCTATTTATAGTTTTCACTTTTTGCATAAGCAACACAAAAATCTAATCCCTTTACTAGAACAGCAACTAATATTGCTTGAACAAGATGGTACGGTCAGCCAGTTAAGAAAAAAGCACCTAAGCCACTAAAAATCAAATCCCTTTTGTTCAGATTTTGTCGTTTCAGTGCTAGCCCGTTGCTTTTGTAAATAACGTTTATAACGTTGCTGGCATAACTCTATCACTTTCTTTTTTTGTGTATTGGAGAATGAGTTCCAAGAAAAGCGCTCATCTCGGCTGCGATAACATCCCTTACAATATCCCCTGTTATTGACCTCACATATTCCTTTGCAAGGGCTGGGAATTTCAAATATTTCAATTTGTTGCATTCGCAATACACTATTAATTCAATACTAAGTTTAGTATAGCCCGTTTTTCAACCAAAAAAAAAGCCGCTTAAATGCGGCCTTTCTTAAGTAATTTATTTATTTGCAGAGCTCATCATTATTAATTTCAGTTTTTCGATGAAAAGGTTTTGCGTACATAGCTGATACAAGCGATCTTAGTTCTTCAGGAACACGCGCCAGACGTTGTTCAAACGCTTGCACATCTTGTTTATCTATCACGGCTTGCTTGCATCCACCAGCAATGTAATTGCCTGGGTGTAAAAAGAATGAATCGACAATTTGTTTATCAATAGTTTTAGCTAATTGCTCTGGCGAATCACACTCTTGTGTTACAGGTTTTCCAAAGGCTAAATGTACATGTCCTTTTGCAGTACTAAACCCTTCTACAATACTTGCGATATCTTCACCAGCGGATTTTACATACTTACCATGATGCTGTTTATGGTAAAGCTCTTTCGCTTTGGCGATTGCACAGGGCTCATATTGGTACGAAATAGATACAGGAACTATTTTTAACTCGCGTATATATTCTGCAAACTCTTTCTTTTGCTTTCGCCCTTGCAGCTGTAGCATTTTCAATAAAGCAGGATCTGTTTGATCAAACCCATCTTTTGCACGCCCTTCTTTTTGAGCAATCCAAATAGAGTGGCCTTCATTCAACGAGTCATAAATATAGGCTGAAAGCTGAGAGAGTGCCTTAAGCATTTCTTTGGGGGCTTTTGCAGAGCGTTTAACTATAAAGCTTTTATTGAGTCGCATTAGCTCTGTGATATAGGGTATTTGTAATAAATTATCACCGATAGCAATGCGAACCGTTTTCATGTTGTGACTAAAAAGCCCCCAATTCACTAACGCAGGATCGAGCACTATGTCCCGATGGTTCGATATAAACAGATAGGATTGATTAGGATCAAGTTGATCTAAACCTGAAAAAGTTACTTCAGACGTTGTGCGCTTTACCAACATTTCTAAGTAATAAGCAACTTCTTGCTGAACTTGCTCTACAGACCTTACATCTCCCCACTTTTTTTGTAATTGACGTTTTACTAAAAAGCGAGCAACTAATGGAATCGTAGATAAAAATCGCGGTAGGTTGTATTTAGCTAACACATCTAAAAATGCATTATCATTAATTAAGCGCTCTACTGAAGCAGCTACTTCATCGTCATTATAAGGTCTAATATCGGCGTACTTGTCCACTAATTCACTCATTACTGCATCATATAAAATTAAAAAAACTGCGCGTAAAAATACGCACAGTTTAAATCAGATCTGGATTATAACTCAGGCTAACGAAAATGCGAACCAACTCAATATGCCACACGAGAAGTTGCTCGATAAGTTATCCATAAAAGTATATTTAGAACAAATAATTAAGCAATCCTCTTACCAGTTGCTGTGAATCTGGATATCGTTGCTTTTACCATCAAACGTAACATTAACACCATTAAGATCAGGCCACAAACCAAGCTAAACCAATAAGGCAAAATTTCATGCTCATGTCCTAACATAGGGCTTACCACAAAACCATACTGTGCCACTAGGTAGTCGGTTAAGAAACCAAAAGCGATTGCAACACCGATTACCCCAATTAGATACGCAGCCACAGCTCGTTTACCAAGCTCACTTGCTACCACTCCCAAGGTCGCCACATTGGTTGCAGGTCCTGCTAACATAAAAACCAATACTGCACCTGGTGCAACCCCACTAAGCAATAAACCTGCTGCTATCGGCGTAGAAGCTGTTGCACAGATATACATAGGAATACTAATTAAGATCACGATGAGCATGGCTAAAAGCCCACTTCCCCATTGAGTTAAAAACGACTCGGGAACAAACGTTTGTACTAAAGCGGCAAAAAACAACCCAATCATTAACCATGTCATTGTGTCTGACAGTAGTTTATTACAACTAAACTTTATAGCTTGCTGAATTTTCTGCCATTGTGTTGTCTTGGTAACTTGTTTACTTGAACAACAACTAGACTGCTTAGGTTTCGCTGAAGGCGGTGGTGCTGATGAACAACAAGATGTACTTTCTGGTTTAGGTTTAGGCTTATTCTTGCTTGCACAGCAACTTGCTTGTGAATTTGGCTCTACACTGACGTTACCAACTGTATTATTACTTCTTGTAGCATCACGCCCAACTAAAACCCCCGCAACAATAGCACTCGTGATAGCCGCTATAGGCCGTATAATTGCCATAAATGGACCCAATAGCACATACGATACGGATACTGAGTCAACGCCAGTTTCAGGCGTAGACACTAAAAATGCAGTGGTCGCACTTTTTGACCCACCAGCTCGACGCAACCCAATAGCGGCAGGTATCACTCCACACGAACATAAAGGCATAGGCGCACCTATTAAGGCAGCTTTTACTGTGGTCCAAAAGCCTTCTTTACCAAGGTGTTTATTTAAAAAATTAGCCGGTAAGTAAACATTTAATACGCCAGCGATAAATAACCCCAACATGAGCCAAGGCGCTGACAAAAGAAATAGTTGCCAAAAATTATTAATTAAGTCCATCTAAATCCTCCAAAGTCGATAAGATTGAGCAATTATCTGCAGGCTCTTCTCCCCCGCAACACGTCTCAGCCAATATTGTCAACGATTGATGAAAACGATTAAGTTCCTCAATCCGTGCAGCAACTAAATCACGTTTTTGCACCGTTAACTCTTTCACTTCGCTACACGAATGTTGCTGCTTGTGAAACTTTATTTGCAATAACTCTTTTATTTCAGCCAAACTAAAGCCAACATTTTTAGCCCTTAATATAAATCTCATTTGCCTCAGCTGCGAATGAGAATAGACTCGATAGCCTGTACTGGTTCGCCTAGCAGGCATTAACAACTTATGTTTTTCATAGTACCTTAACGTATCTGTACTTATACCAAGCTGACTTGCAAATTCGCCTATTTTCATCATTGTCTCCACAAATAAGTAGTGGGCTGGCTAGATATATACCCAAACCACCTCAAGATGCGAGTTTCAGTTGGAATTAAAAGCGATTTAGGCAAGGCATTGATTGCAAGTAATAGTGGTTCTACTGGTAAAATCAATAACGCAGTATAAATCGCTTTTAAACCAACCCGCTGGGCGTTTCACAGGCGCTTACTCTCATCGTTATTACTTTTTAAAAGGGGTTGCCATTGTTGCAAAGTAACGCCTTGATATTAAGCCCCTGTGAAACGCTGAATTCTGCATCTTGAGGTGGATTGGGTATACTATAAACCTTAGAGTACACACTAAGGTCAAGCATTTAAATTGATTAAAAGGAAAATATATGAATATAACATTACTTGACTCAGCCACACTGGCACAAACTCCTCTAACGCCTTTTGAATCACTTGGGAATTTCACTCATCATCCTTTAACAACACCCGAGCAAGTTTTACAACACAGCGCTGGCGCAAATGTATTAATCACCAATAAAGTAAAATTGAATCGTGAATCAATGCGTATGTTGCCTGATCTAAAATTAATTTGCGTAGCAGCAACTGGCACTAATAATATAGATCTCATCGCAGCAAAAGAGCTAGGGATCGCTGTGACAAACGTGGCTGGTTATTCTACCCCCTCAGTCATACAACATACATTCACGCTCATCACCAACTTACTAGGACAAACACATCGCTATTCCGCTGACTGTAAACAAGGACTGTGGCAAAAAAGCCAAATGTTTTGCAGGCTTGATTACAACATCAATGAAATTGCAGGTAAAACGCTGGCAATCATTGGTCATGGTGCTTTAGGTGAAGGTGTTGCAAACGTTGCCAAAGCGTTTGGCGCCAATGTAATTGTGAGTGAACGTAAGAATCGCTCACCACGAGAAGGAAGAGTCGAATTTTACCAAGCAATCAAATCGGCTGACATTATTAGTATTCATTGCCCTTTGAATGATGACACTCTCAACCTAATTGGTACTGAAGAGCTAATGATGATGAAGCCTAATGCACTCTTAATAAATACAGCTCGAGGCGGTATTGTAAACGAGGCACAGCTTTGTGAGGCGCTTGATAACAATGTAATAGCAGGAGCTGGTTTTGATGTATTAACTAATGAGCCTGCACAGTCAACTAACCCATTAGCAAATTACAAAAAAGATAACCTGATTCTTACCCCGCACATTGCTTGGGCGAGCAAGGAGTCTATTATCCGCCTAGTGAATGAAATCTGTTTAAACATTAACGCATACCGCGAAGATAAACATAGAAACAGGCTAGTCTAATTGACCAAACTTTAGCTTTTTATACCAAAGTGAATAGTGTGAATACTCACCCATCATTCCTTTAAATTTTAAGATATTAATTTTAAAGGAATTTTAAAGTTGGCCGATTATTTGCTATAACTAATCAAATTAAAGAAAAACGTAGTTAAACTCAGGATTTTAAAAATGAAAAAGTTAATGTTAATTGCCGCTTTGAGCGCTCCATTTCTTACAGGTTGTGTTATCGCTGTATCAGACGGCGAAGCCGAAACCCACTGGGCTGGTGATTCATCGAGCAGCTGGGAAAAACACCATAAAAACAATCGTGAAACTATCGCTAACTTAGCACTCGATAGCAGCTACCAAATGGTGCTAAACCGCCTTAAAACACCGAACTTTACCGAGCTATTAAAAAAAGATGACGATGTGTACCAAGTGTTATTCTATGCTACACACAGTATTCATTCTGATGGAAAAATGACTAAAGATGAGTGCACCCCTTTGGTGTTTAAAAATGACAAACTAATCGGTGTAGGCGATACACTATATAAATCATTAAGTCATAACTAAGTTCACTCTCAATTAACGGACAAAACTGCGGGCGATGATTTTATCTCTCCCGCAATTTTTTGCTTCATACAAACCTGAATCGGCTTCCTCAAGAAGTTGTTTTTCAATATTTTTTACTAATAATGTGTCGGCTTGAGGATTTTCAATCTGTGTTGTTGCAACCCCTAAGCTTATAGTGACGTGATCAGCGTTAAGCGACTCGTTGTGAGCAATGTTAAGCAATTTAATAGCATCACGAAGTTTATTAGCAAATGCTAAAGCTTGTTCTTTATTAACACCAGGCAAAACAGCAGCAAATTCTTCTCCGCCGTAGCGTGCAACAAACTCCCCACCACGTTGGCACTGGTTGGCTAATGTTTGCGCCACTTTTTTAAGGCATTCATCACCAGCCCTATGGCCATAGTGGTCGTTATAACGTTTAAAGTGATCTATGTCGGCTATAATAACTGACAATGGTGTATGATTTCTGACACTGCGACGCCACTCACTGCTAAGTGTTTCGTCTAAAAACCGCCTATTTGGGATCTCCGTTAAGCCATCAATAGCAACCAGCATTTCTAACAAATCGTTTTTTTGCTTAATCAACAATTGGTTCTTTACTCTGGCTTTCACAACAACGGTACTAAAAGGTTTTGTTATGTAGTCCATCGCACCTAACTCAAACCCTTTTGCTTCATCATCATGACTGGTATTAGCAGAAATAAAAATAACAGGAATAGCTTGCGTGGCTTGATCTTCTTTTAATCGACCCAACACTTCATACCCATTTAAACCCGGCATGACAATATCAAGTATAATCAGATCAACAGTATTGGATTTTAAAAAGTTAAGCGCCTTTTCACCATTCTCTTGAGAAAATACGTCGTATTCATTGGCCAGCGTTCTTTCTAATATTAACCGATTAAGCGGAGCATCATCAACGATGAGTATTTTCGCTTTTTTCAACATGTTATATATTCCTTACTTGAATAAACGCATAGACCTGTTGTAGCTCTATTATAAGCTCATTATAAAGATTATAGTCAACTTCTGACGTTTTTCTCAGTGTGATTTCTAACCGCTGTGCCAATTTAGATAACCGAACAAAGCCTAAATTTCCAGTAACACCTTTAATATTATGTACAATTTTTTCTATGTCTGCCGGTGGCCTTTCACCATCTAAGTTTGCTAAATGACTTTCACATAAATCAGCTAATTTATTCAACATAACTTGTAACAATTCGCTATCGCCAGCAAATTGAGATAGCGCAAAAGACACGTCAAAAAATGCTGGCTTGCCAATCTTTACAGCACTTATAGCCTCTAGTAACGTATTGGCAACTATAGGTTTGGTCAAATGCTTATTCATACCAGCCGCAATTGCTCGGGCTTCATCCTCCGCTTCACAATGAGCGGTTAACGCAAAAATAGGTAACTGCTGTGAGGTATAGTTTTGTCGTAAAATCTGTGTTGCTTGTAAACCATCTAACTCTGGCATTTGTACGTCCATTAGGATCAGATCTGGTTTTACTTTTGTAACCAGTTCAATCCCCTCTTTAGCACTAGTAGCAAGTAACACGTTAATTCCTGCTTGAGAAAGTATATTGCTAATAATATCGAGATTAAGCGGATTATCATCGACAGCGAGAACAAGTAGACCACTAAGCTCTATTTGCGAGGCGTGCTCAACTGATTTGCTTTTAGTTAAAACATGTTGAGAGGCCAATCGCTGGATAAAGGCTGAGCGCTTTATACTGATAATGCAAATTGACTCATCCTCTGCGGTGGTTATCTGCTGGTTGTTTTTTATTGAATAAATAAGGGTTTTCGATGTTTTTAATTGCACTTTAATGGATGGGATTGCTAATAAATGCGCTAAATCATAATCATTAATAATGATGTATTCGTAATCTAAAACTGCACTGCTCGCCTTAACTTGAGTTAACGTTTTGAACTGAATACCTGATGATAATAGTTTACAGGCTTGACTAAACTCATTGTTTTTTTCAGCATCAGCTATAACTAAAGCATTACACCAATCAATCTTACTTGCTTGGTTATTTTCAAGGCTATTAAAAGTAACGTTAAAAGAAAATTCACTGCCATTGTTTTTACTACTATTAACCACTATCTGAGCGCCCATGAGGGCAAGCTCATGTTTAACGATAGCCAGTCCCAGACCTACACCTTGGTGCTGGCGGGTTAACGATTCATCTCCCTGTGTAAACGCATCAAACAACCGCTTTTGATCCGCATCATCAATTCCAACGCCGGTATCTATTACGTTAAAAGCAAGAGTCTGTAAGCCTCCTTGCTCTTCAACTTTATCTATTTTTAACGTAATAGACCCTTGATGTGTAAATTTAGCTGCATTCGTTATTAAGTTACCAAGTACATGTTGTAAAAGAATATAATCCCCCACCAACTCGGTAGCAATTGCGGGGTCAACCTCTACATTAACTGCTATCGGTGTATTTTGGCATAAACCTAACAGCAGACTTTCACAACTATCCACTAATTCTACTAAGTTAAATGGTTTTAGCTGCAACTGTGCTTGATTACTTTCCACTCGGGCAAAGTCCAACATACGATTAAGCATAACCAATAAGTTCTGCGCTGCATCTTTAGCCTGATTCGCATGCTGCACCTGTTGTACAGATAAGCCTTGTTGCATCACCATATCAATTAAGCCCGTAACAGCATTTAATGGCGTGCGTATTTCATGGCTCAAATTTGCAATAAATCGACTTTTCGCTTGAGTCGCGCGCTCTGCATCCTGTTTAGCTTGTGTCAGTGCGCTAATATCTTGAATATGAATAGTATAATAGTAGGGTGCTAGCTGCGCATCCCACACTAACGAAATACTTAACTGCCACCACCTCTGCTTTGCTTCTTGTTCAAGAGTGAGGTGATAAACTTTCTGTTTTTCTGTCAGCAAGCGCGCTAGCGTTGCGTTTATTTGTTGCCACTGCGACTTGGCAAAGAGCGTACTAAAAAGTAGCTTAGAGTCATTTTTATCAATATTAAATAACTTTCTAGCGGCCCTATTTAACTGAAGAATTGTGTACTCTAAAGAAAGTAATACCACGCCATTAGCGGCGTATTCTATAGCACTTCTAAATTTTGACTCAGAGCTTTTTAAGGCGTTGAGCGCATATTCTTGCGCAGTAATATCTCGACCAATTGCCATCGAACCTAATAATTGATTTTGCTCATTATAAAAAGGCGATATGGTCAGTTGATAAACATGACTATCGTTTTCAACACGCTGCTCTGCACGACTTTTATTATTAAGGACCTCTTGCTCTAATTCGCTAATTTTTCCACTGTCATCGCTAATATCACAAAGTTGTAGGCCAACCAATTGCCCTTGTTCAACACCAATGTATTTTTCGTACGCGCGATTACAACCCAAAAATGAGCCATCAATATTCTTAAAGTAAATTAGATCTGGCACACTGTTTAACATGGTGTTTAATAAAGCAAGGTGACGCTCTTTTGCTTCATAACTTCTTGCAAGTTCTCGCGTTTTTATTTTTACTTGCGAATCTAACTCGGTATTTGCTTGCTGCAATGAATCTACCAACTGCACGTTCTTATTGAATACTTTTTTTATCCTGCTAAACCAAGGCTGCCAATTTTTAGGTATTTGATAATGTGACGGCTCAGAGCTTTGCGTTTCATTGTGCTCAAGATACGCCATCAAATGGGTAATGGGTTTAACAAATATACGTTGACTTAACCAAAAAACAGCACTGAACATAGACACTAAAAATAAACTAAGAAAAACAAATTCAATCAATACTTCATATCGAATAGGCGCTGTTAATTGATCATTTGATTCATAAAAGCCTAAAGTGACTGGTTGCGTATGTGGTTGTTGAAAAAGAAGTAATTGACTGTCATTACTTTGTTCTTGTAAAGCGCTACCGGTCAATAAAACCTCAGACCAGTAATGTTCAAGAAGTTGTGTTGATTGTATTGTCTGTGTAGAACTGGCAATAACGTGGCGTGACTCTGTGAGAAAAATATACTCCCCTCTATCCGAAGAGATTTTATCTAACCAAGCAGATACCGCCTGCAAATCATAAATTAAAATAACATAATCATTGCTATTCGAGCTTCGTCGCTGCCCCAAAGCAAAGTATGTTTTATCATCTAGTTGAATAATTTTGCTGGATGCGAGCATATTATCTCTAAACTGAGGTCTAAATTGGTTATCCAGTATCTGTGTAAGGAAAAAACTCCCGTTATCGTTACGTCGCTTCACATAAGCAAAACCTTGCTCATTAACATATGCGACCGCCGATAACGACTGAATAAGTGACAAAGTGGTATTAAATGCAGGCCCAAGTGCAGTAACTTGTTGCCACTGGGCTATAGCGCGCGGACTTGATGAAAAACGTCCTTGTCCAACAATTTCTCCACCTTGTCCGGGTATTTTGCGGTAGTAGTAGTCATTAAATTGATTAACATCATTTAGCCATTGACGATCAAACCGATAAAAAAGCGGTTGCTCGTATTGTGCTAATAAGGTGGACACTAAATTTGCGGCTGCATCCATTCGATACGCCAATTGAGCGGATAAATTATTAAATTCAGCTTGGCGCTGTGCGATTGCTCGATCAAATTTAATGTTATAAAGGTGCAGGCAAAGAAGAAAGGCAACAAGTAAAGGTACAACCAAAGCAACGGCAAGTGAGCGGTAATAATGTTTTAAGGGTAAAAAGTCCAACCTAAAATCCGTTGTATGGCCCAATAGTCTTTTCTAGACTATCGAGCCAAGCACTCGGACGCAAGTTATAAATTCTCTTCTGCAAAAGAGGCTAATCGACTGCGAACCACGCCATTTAAGTTCACCGTTGCACTGCCTTCAAAATCTTTAAAACGCTCCACAATATAGGTTAAACCCGATGTTACAGGGGTTAAATAATTGCTGTCTATTTGCGCAAGGTTACCTGAACAAATAAGCTTGGTACCTTCACCACAGCGAGTAATGATGGTTTTGAGCTGTGATGCTGTTAAGTTTTGGCTTTCATCAAGGATCACCACTGCGTTTTGAATGCTTCGCCCACGCATGAAGTTGACTGATTTAAACTGCACATTTGCTTTTTCCATAATGTAATTACGACTTGATACTGGGTTTTCGTCCCCTTTATGTAACACCTCTAAAGTATCTGTTATTGCAGCAAGCCACGGCGCCATTTTTTCTTCTTCGGTGCCTGGTAAAAAGCCTATAGATTCTGCTATCTCAGGCGTATTACGAGTCACAATAACTTTATCGTAAATGCCTTTTTCAATGATCATTTCAAGAGCGCTGGCAAGCGCGAGTAAGGTTTTACCACACCCCGCAGGACCGGTTAATATAACGAGTTCAATATTGGGATCTAATAATGCATCCAACGCCATGCCTTGGTATATATTTTTAGGCTTAACCCCCCAGGCTGATTGATGCATTAAACGCTCGACTCCCATGTCTTTGAGCATGATATTGTCATCATCATAAGATTTAACACGCGCAGCAAAATGACCACTGTCATCCAGCAAGTATTCATTACAAAATACGTCAGGTATTAAGCTTTTAGCGACTTTATGAAACGTATCTCGACCTTGTTGCTGTGTTTCACATTCACCCACATGTTGCCAAAAATCGCCTTCAACTTTTTTATAGCCGGTGCTTAATAACTCTATATCATCAATAAGTTGATCAGTTCGGTAATCTTCAACAAACTTTAGACCCGCGCCTTTTGCTTTTAAGCGCATATTTATGTCTTTGGTCACAAGCACAACTTTGGCATCACTGTGCTGTTTTTGTAGGTGAACGGCACAATTAATTATGCGGTGGTCGTTTTCGTTGCCGGGTAACCCTGAGATTGAATCCGCAAAGAGGTGATCATTAACAATAATCAAGGTACCAGAGGAAGACACCTTAGCTTTTTTGTTCGTTGGCAGTGCAACCCCTTTTAGCATTTGCTCTGGTGTTGCATCTCTTAACACGTCATCGAGTCCGCGAATCGCAACCCGCGCATCACGGCTAACATCATGCTTGCGGTCTTTGATGTGATCTAGTTCTTCCAATACCGTCATAGGAATAACAACATCATGCTCTTGAAAAGATAAATAGGCGAGAGGTTCGTGAAGTAGTACGTTGGTATCTAGCACATACATTTTACTATCAAGGTTCGAAGCTTTTTCCATAGCACTTTCCTTACGTTTTATGATTTTTATGCTATACCCAACTAATCAGGTTTAACGGGCTGACTCTTCGCCCTGTAAAACTTAATTGCTAAGGTATATTCTAAGTTTAGCTTAGATGTCATAAAAGTCTGTTTTATGACAAACCTTTTTTTGTTTTGAATTAGTCTTCTCAGTAATCACTGATACAAGAATAATTCACAGTTATAAAATTAATTAAAAGTGAGCTAGTTAGCGCCTTGCAGTGGTGTTAGGTAACAGGTAACATAGCCGCCTTTTTCTTCATAGACGAGACATACATGAATTTTTCCTTAGGTCAGCGTTGGATCAGTGATACAGAGTCAGATTTAGGATTAGGCACAGTCGTTGCCCTTGAAGGCCGTCAGGTCAGCATATTATTTCCCGCCAGTGGCGAAAACCGCGTTTATTCGATGACAGAAGCGCCGGTTACTCGCGTGGCATTTAATCCTGGCGATGTAATCAAAAGCGTTGAAGAATGGGAACTTGAAGTCGAATCTATTGAAGTTCAAGGTGAACTACTTTGTTATCACGGCACCCGAGTTGATAACGGTGAACAAGCACAATTAAAAGAAACTTTTCTTGATCACTTTATCAAGTTTAATAAACCACAAGACCGCCTTTTTGCCGGTCAAGTAGACCGTTTTGATCGTTACACATTACGTTACCAAACGTGGCAACATCAGTTTGAACGCCAGCAATCGCCTATTAAAGGTTTAATTGGTCAACGTGCAAGCCTTATTCCTCATCAGTTATACATTGCTCAAGAAGTGGGTAAACGCTTTGCCCCTCGCGTATTACTTTCTGATGAAGTCGGCCTAGGTAAAACCATTGAAGCAGGTATGATATTACACCAGCAAATTATCAGTGGCCGCGCTAGCCGTGTTTTAATTGTGGTGCCAGAAAACCTGCAGCATCAATGGCTTGTTGAAATGCTACGCCGTTTTAACTTACATTTTTCTATTTTTGATGAAGAGCGCTGCGACGAAGCCTTTGCCGACTCGCCAAATGTATTTGAAACAGAACAGTTAGTACTTACTAGCCTTGAATTCATCACCAAGAAAAAGCGCTGGTTTGAGCAAGCAACATTAGCTGATTGGGATCTACTGATTGTTGATGAAGCTCACCATTTAAGTATTAACAATGGCAAACCAAGTACTGAATACCAACGCATGGCTGAACTAAGCCAAGATATTCCAGGGCTGATTTTATTAACCGCCACGCCTGATCAACTTGGTCATCGTAGCCACTTCGCTCGCTTACAATTACTCGACCCAGATCGTTTTTATGATTACGATGCATTTGTTGAAGAAGAAAGTAATTATAAGCATGTTGCAGAAGCAGCAAACCAGTTATTGCAACATCAAGCACTTGATGATGGCGCCAAAGCAACCCTTACTGAATTGCTAAAAGAAACCGATATCACCTCGGTGTTAGAGCAAGCGCAAAGTGGTGATGACGCAGCCCGCAAAGAAATTTTATCTATGCTACTGGATCGCCATGGCACAGGCCGTATTTTATTTAGAAATAGCCGCAGCGGTATTGATGGTTACCCTAGCCGTAAATTACATGCCTACCCAATGACAATGCCTAAGCAGTACAAAACGGCTATCTCAGTACTGGGTAATATGAGCGGTATTCAAAGTGCTGAATTAAGTGCACAACGTGCTTTATTCCCTGAGAAAATATTTCAAGAGTTCGAAGGCGAAAGTGCTAGCTGGGGTGCATTTGACCCACGTGTAGATTGGTTGATTGACACACTTAAAACACTTAAGCACGAAAAAGTACTACTCATTTGCGCCAAAGCGGAAACCGCAATTAGCCTTGAACAAATCCTGCGCGAGCGTGAAGCGATTAAAGCCTCGGTATTCCACGAAGGTATGTCGATTATAGAACGCGACCGCGCAGCGGCATTCTTTGCCGATGAGTACGATAACGCTCAAATCCTACTTTGCTCTGAAATTGGTTCAGAAGGACGTAACTTCCAGTTTGCACATCACTTAGTGTTATTTGATTTACCACTTAACCCTGATTTATTAGAGCAGCGTATCGGTCGTTTAGATCGTATTGGTCAAACGCAAGATGTGAATATTCATGTGCCATACTTTGAAAACACAGCACAAGAAGTATTGCTTCGTTGGTACAACGAAGGCCTAGACGCATTTGAAACAACCTCGACCACAGGGCAATTGCTGTATAAAGAATTTAGCGAAGACTTGCTTGAATTTATTGCCGCCCATAACTGCGATGAAGACGAGTTAGACCCACTTCTTGAGCAAGTTGCCAGCCAAAATACGAAGTTGCGTAAGCAAATGGAAAGCGGTCGTGACCGTTTATTAGAGCTTCATTCATCAGGTCAAGGCGCAGCGGATTCATTAGTCACTGATATTGAAAAGCTTGATAATCAGTTTGAATTACCAAGTTACATGATCAACGTATTCGATACGTTCGGCGTAAGCCAAGAAGATAAAGGCGAAAACACCATTATTTTGAAGCCTACGGAGCACATGCTAAACCCATCGTTCCCAAGCTTAAAAGATGATGGCATCACCGTTACTTTTGACCGTGACACCGCACTTTCACAAGAAGACGTGCACTTTATCAGCTGGGATCATCCAATGGTTCAAGGCACGCTCGACATGATTTGCGATGATGACTTTGGTACCGCCTCTGTGGCATTGTTGAAAAACAAAAAACTACCTGCAGGTACTTTTTTTGTTGAGCTTATTTTTGTGGGTGAAGCCATGGCGCCTAAATCTTTACAGATTGGCCGCTTCTTACCTCCTACACCGATCCGCATCTTGCTTGATAAAGCGAGTAATAATCTAGGTGATAATGTCGGTTTTGATGGCTTTAATCAGCAGCTTTCAGCGGTGGGTCGTCAAACAGCCAGCAAACTTGCGGGTGCACTGCAAAGCGCAATTCACCCAATGATTAAGTCAGCTCAAGAAATGGCCCAAGCTAAATTAGAAGTTATTCGCACCGAAGCCCTTGAGCAAATGCAACAATCATTAGCACAAGAGCAAGCCCGCTTAGCAGCCCTGAAGCAAATCAACCCAAATATCCGTGAAGAAGAGCTGACTTTTTACGATAAGCAACGCAGTGAATTAACCACGCATATTGAAAAAGCCCAGCTAAAACTCGATGCGATTCGCTTGATTGTGGTATCACACTAGGGGTGTAGCCGTTAGTTAGATATTATTAAACCACTTCAAAAAGCGCGGTATAACACCGCGCTTTCTATCCTATAAATAGCCAAACAACGATTGCCCCAATTAGCAGTGTCAACATCATAAATATTCGCCTTAACCTTCTATTTTGTTTATAAATTTGTCTTTTATAATTTTTTCTTAAAAACACAGATTCTAAGTTAGAGACGTCTTTGCAGTGATGGCAATAGGATTGGCGAACATTCACCTCTAAACCGCAACGTGGGCACGGCTCACTCTGTATTGGCTGTAACATCAAAATCCTTAATATTTCTTTATTATCGCTCAACATAAAATACAGCAAATAAGGAATGAAGTTTGGTGATTGTGTAATGCCAGTGACTTCTTTAAAATAACCCCTTACCAATTGCTGAGGCTAACCGTGTTAATTAATTACAATCCCCCGCTCGATCCGTATTTGACTATTTTATATCAAGATGACGATTTACTGATTGTAAATAAGCCCAGTGAATTATTAACCGTTCCCGGCAAAGATCCAAAACACGCAGATTGTTTAATATCTCGTGTGAACCGCGTATTTCCTACGGCTAAAATTGTCCATCGTTTAGACATGGCAACCTCAGGGATACTTTGCTTAGCCATGAATAAAGCCGCACACCGCCATCTGAGTATGCAGTTTCAGGAGCGTCAAACCGCAAAGCGCTATATTGCACGGGTTTTTGGTAAAGTAGCGCAAACAACAGGCTCTGTTGATTTACCGCTTATTTGTGATTGGCCTAATCGCCCAAAACAAATGGTTGATCACGAAAACGGCAAACCTTCTTTAACTCATTTCAACGTACTTGAATATGAAGAATTCGCTACCCGAGTCGAACTTACCCCCATTACTGGGCGCTCTCATCAGCTAAGAGTCCATATGTTGTCATTAGGCCACCCTATTTTAGGTGATCGCCTTTATGCTCATCCTGATGCATTAGCAGCAGCTCCGCGCTTGCAGTTACATGCACAAATGTTGCAGCTTGCTCACCCTATTACTGAACAGCTAATGACCTTTGAAGCACAGCCAGACTTTTAGACGACTTAAAATCCGTTAAACTTTTGCGCCTTATTGCCGATATATATTTATCAGTTTTAATAGGCCATGATGATATATGTGTTCAGCAACTTCTCTTTTGCAATTTCTTCGTGCGGGTGTAATTACTTGCGCGGTAAGCATTTGCATTCTAAGTCACTCTATCAGTGCAGCAGAACACATTGCCCCCACCTCTTGGTCAAGTATTGTTAGTAGCGACTTATCGCGGTTAATGCCCAAAAGCGAAGTGAGGCCATTAAAAGCCGGTGAGACTGAATTTATTAGTTTGCACCGTGAGTACATGAGCGCTGAGCAACGTGCGGTGGTTTTAATTATTCCTGATTGGCAAAATTTACCCACCAACAACGCGGGTATAAACTTTTTACGTACCCACCTAAATGACTTAGGTTATACAACACTAGCAATGACAGTGCCCGATATTGATTGGCAAGCAAGTAAAAAAGCCAGTCAAACTGAGAGCACTGAAACTGACACTGACACTGCAACAGCAGATAGCCAACAAAACGAAAATACGAATGAAACAAATTCACCAGCTGACCAAGCTAGTGAAAGCGCAGAAGACACAGTAAAACATGTTGATGCGATTGAGTATGTCAGTGATGATGTGATTGATGACTATAAAGAAAACTTAATTGCTCGTTTTGAAGTGCTCTATCAAACAGCGCTTAATGATGGAAGTAAAATTGTTCTGATTGCTCAAGGTGCCAGTGCTGGAGTGTTGTTAGAGCACTATGCCAGCTTCCCTAATGATGATTTAGAGGCATTTATCAGCTTAAGTAGCTACTTGCCAAATAATGAGCGTAACCAACAGTTAAATACCCTTGTATCAACTATCAGCCCACCTCTTTTAGATGTTTTTTATAGCAATGATAACCCTGATTTATTGATGAGCATAACTGACAGAAAGCGCTGGGTTAAGCGCCACAGCAAGTATGACTATCGTCAGAGGGAGTTATTTGGTCTTAGTTCAGAACCTGAACAACACGCGCGTTTAACTAAGGAAATAGACGGTTTTTTACGCCGCCTTTTTTAAAAACTCGTAAGCAGATTGAATATCTTGGCTTTTTTTAACTGCTAACTCCATCATGTGCTTAGGTAAACCTTGCGACACTAGTTTATCAGGGTGATGCTGAGCCATCAGTTTTCTGTATGCCACTTTTATATCGCGTGCACTAGCTTCATTATTCAGCCCTAATAATGCCAATGCCTGTGTGCGATTCATACCGTTGTTGTTCGGTGGCACATGGTGGCCTGAGCCTTCACGGTAACTGCTACTATGGCCTTGTTGGCGTTGCTGTTGTTGTTTAAAGCGTTGTTGTTGCTGGCGAAAATTGAACTCAGCCTGATAGCGTTTTAATACAAAAGAAAAATGCGTTTTTGATATACCTAGTTGCTTACTCACCAATTGTAGCAGCTCTTTTTCTTGAGCCGCTAGCACGCCATCAGAAAAGGCCATCTGAATCTGAATTTCTAAAAATAACTGGATTAAATCATGACGACGAGCAAACCGCTCTTTAAAATCGTACACCGTTTCTTTTAGAGAAAAATCGGCTTCTTTACCTGCTTTAAAAGCATCTTGGGCTTCTTTACGGTTTTCACCCGTTAACCCCATCTCATCCATAAACAAACTAGCAGCGCGTATATGAGTTTCACTCACACGGCCATTTGATTTTGCAATATGCCCCATTACCGCAAAACAGCTGGTAAAAAATAATGCTTGGCGCTGATCAATATCATCATCACCATTAAATAAACTTGAAAAGCCACCCGCTTTGTCAAAGTTTTGCTTCAAGCTTTTATCAAACATATGGCCTAAATACAGGCCAATAAACAAGCCAATAATGCGCCCAAACATAAAACCAAAACAGGCACCTAAGATTTTACCCCACATGCGGTACTCCTTTTAGCGTTTCATTTAATTGTGATAGTCGTTCAGGCGTACCAATATCGTTCCACATCCCTATATAAAGCTCTGTTGACACATCAGCCGTTGCTAAGCGCTCGCGCAATAAAGGCCCCAGCGGTAATACGCCATCCGGTATGCCTTGGAAAAAAGACGCTTTAAACCGACTAATACCAGAAAACGTATACTTTTGACTTTGTGGCCCAAGGTGACGCAAGGTAAAATCACCATTTGGGTTATGTGCTGGATTTTCAACAAGCACGATATGGCCTTCGCCATTATCTAAATGTAGTGATTTTAATGCACTCACATCATAATCGGTAAATACATCACCATTAATAACAATAAAGTCATCACCTAAAAGTGGTAACGCACGAATGATACCACCGGCAGTTTCAAGGCCTTGTTCGGGCTCTTGACTATAATGAATTTGAACACCCAATGCTTGGCCATCTGCAAAGTACTCTTTGATCTTATTACCTTGCCATGCAAGGTTAATAACTATTTCTGTAATACCCGCTGTTTTTAAGCGTTCAATATGATGTTCAATTAACGGTTTATCCATTACTTTTAACATAGGTTTAGGCATTGACGCGGTCAATGGCATCATTCGTTGCCCACGACCTGCGGCTAATATTAGTGCTTTCATATTAATCACCTAGATGTTCGTTTATAGCATGTGTCATAGCCGGTATGACATCAAACTCAACCCAATGACCTAATTCATTTAGCTCGTTATATTTTTTAGCTATTTCTACAACATAATTAAGAGTTGGTAAGATATTTTTTACGTATCCAGACTTTCCATCTCGCAGATTAAGACGGCAAAATATTCCCGCGGCCTTAAGGTGGCGCTGAATACCAGTTAAGTCAAACCAGCGAGTAAATTGAGCATAATCATTTTTTTTGATTAACCCTTGTTTAGAAAATTCAGTAAAAGCGTAGTTTAGTAAACTGTCTAACTCATCTTCTGGTAACTTAAAGTAGCAATCACGCAATAATGACACTAGGTCATAGCATACCGGTCCTGTGACAGCATCTTGGTAATCAATAATCGCCCACTGCTTATCACTGCGCATAATATTTCTGCTGTGAAAATCACGATGCACTGTCACTTTGGGCTGCATTAAAAAATTATCAACAAGCACAGCGCAGCTGGTTTGCCACAGTGTTTTTAGCCGTGCATCGAGTGGCTGCTGTAAAACCCCTTCAACTAACCACTCGATAAATATATTTAGTTCAAATTGGATAAATTCAGCATCATAGTCTTTCATATGTTCGGTAGCAGGCACTTTTGCCCACTCTGAACTTAAGCTAATCAGTTGCTGGTAATACGCTTTTCGCTCAGTGTCTTGGAGTAAATCTGCTAGGTGTATATTGCCCAAATCATTTAAGATAAAAAAACCTTGCTGAGCATCTAAATTTATTATTTTGGGAAGTATAAAACCATGTTTTGAAAACGCGTGATTTAGTTCAACATACGGTGTGTTGTTAACGACTTGAGGATCCGAGTCCATTACTATGTAGTTTTTAGCTTCGCAACTTACACGATAATAACGGCGAAAACTCGCATCTCCTGTAATCAACGAAAGCGTGTAAGGTTCATTATTGAAGTGCAAGTTTAGAAATTGTTGTAAACATTTATAACGATTCATTGGACACGATATCTATTTTTCACTAAGTCAAATACTGTATTTGCCATTAATTTCCTTTATTATGTCAGTCCTGTATTCAAAGACACCATATTAAGGTTATTAAATGAGCAAAACCTGGGGCATTATGATGCTAAGCGTACTGAGCGCACCATCGCTTGCCGAAACTGAACTGGCACACAACTTTTGTGGCAATTCAATGCAAACCAGTGCTTGGCAACCGCTTATTGGCCTTGACCTTGGCATGGTCGATATCCGTTCAGATGATATAGAGCTGCTTGGTACACAAAGCGCTGAATTTACTGGCGACGTTGATATTAACACCCTTAATATGAGTTTGTCCGCACAAAGTGCATTAATTGACAAACAACGTGGCTTACTAAATGCTACGGGACCGATTATCTATCGCGATGCAATTAGTGAAGTTAATAGTGCAGGGCTCAATGCCGATTTAAACAACTCAGAGATTAGTTTGCTTGGTGCTGATTACAAATTAACAGAGCAACAAGGTCACGGTGGCGCTGAGAAGCTCACTATTAATCAGTCTGGCTTAAACTTACTGAATGCAAGCTTTACTACCTGCCCAAACGACACTCCTTTATGGGCAATTCAAGCCGAAGAGATTTTATTATCCAGTGAAAGTGGCTGGGGGGAAACACATGATATGGTGTTGCGTATAATGGATACGCCTGTACTTTATCTACCCTACTTTACTTTCCCAATTGATGATCGCCGTAAATCAGGGTTGTTAACTCCTAATATTTCCAGTTCAGACCGCTACGGTGTTGAAACCATAACCCCTTATTATTGGAATATAGCCCCTAATTTTGATGCCACAATTACACCACGTTACATGTCTAAAAAAGGGGTTCAGCTTATCAATGAATTCCGTTACTTAACTGAAAATAGTAACGGCTTGTTAGGGCTGGAGTTTTTACAAAAGGACGATTCGGAGCCACAACTAAAAGAGCGTTTCTTATTTCACTGGCAACAACAAAGCTATTTTGGTGACAAATGGCGCGCCAATATTGATATAACAAACGTCAGCGATGATAACTATTTGACTGATTTAGGTTCAGATTATGCAACGCGTACTGACACTCAACTATATCGTACAGGGTCTTTATCTTATTTAGGCGAGCGTTGGCGCACAGATATAAAAGTGCAAAATTTTGAAGTGCTAGGTAACCATTCTGATTCCTATGCTGCGTGGCCACAAATTGGCTTTTCGCAAACAGAACCATATAAATTAAGTAACGTTGAATTTACGCTTGATGGCGAAATCAGTCATTTCACAAATAGTGATGCAGTTATTGATAAAGCCACCCGGCTTCACCTAGAACCAAAGGCGAGCTATGGTTATCAAGAATACGCATGGTCATTCTTATCTGAATTTAGTTTATTACACACCAATTATAAGCAAGAAGGTGACTTAGCGGGCAGTGACTATGCCGATTCAGTATCGAGAACATTACCTAAGGTGCGCTTGTATAGTCAGTTAAATTTTGAGCGTGACACCTCTCTCGTTAAGAATGGGATTCAAACTCTTGAACCCCAGATGCAATATCTGTACACGCCAGATAAAGATCAATCCGATATCGGCCTGTACGATACAACAAAACTCCAAGATGACTTTTTTGGTTTATTTCGTGATAAACGTTTTTCGAGCGTAGACCGTATTGCATCTGCCAATCAATTTACGCTCGGTGCAACCACTCGATTGTTTAGTGAGAGTAATGAAGAGTTATTCAACTTCAGCGCCGGCCAAATATTTTATTTGAATGATTCAGCCAAACCTTCGGCGCAAGGGATTAACCCTAATACTAACTATAATGCCTTGTTTGCAGCACAAACCATGGTACATTGGCACCGACGTTGGTATTTATCAGGTGGAGTTCAATATGACGCCGATGGTAAGCAAATTATTCAGTCTAATGTAACTTTAGACTACAAAGGCGATAATAATCAGTTAGTCCAATTGAACCATCGCTATGCAAATGATGTCTCAGGCAATACAATCGAACAAGTTGGCCTATTTACTAGCTTCCCAATTAGTGAACAATGGCAATTTGTGAATAGCTACCACCGCGACCTTGATACCGGACGTAGCATTGAGATATTCAGTGGATTGCAATATGAATCGTGCTGTTGGGCTTTTCAACTCACAGCCCGTCGCCAAATCGAAACTGATTTAAATCAGTCGATAGGCCAAGAACAAGCTACATTTGACTCAAGCATTGGATTTAATATTGTCTTGAAAGGATTAGGTAGTAAAAGCCGTTATGATGCACAAAAATTATTACAACAAGGTATTTTTGGCTATCGTAGACCGTATTTTCTTAATAACTAGTATTAGCAGAGTATTAGAAAAAGTATGAATTTAAAAAAATTATTAGCATCAGCATTATTAGGTTTTGGTTTATGCCAGAACGTTATCGCAGCACCTGTAGAAATTGACAAAGTAGTCGGCATTGTTAATCAAGGTGTCATTTTACAAAGTGAAGTAGACACCATTGTTAACCGAGTCAAAATGCAGGCTAAAGAGCAAGGCCAGCAACTTCCATCAGATGAAACATTACGTATTCAAGCGATGGAGCGCTTAGTTAACCAAACGCTTATGATGCAACTTGCTGAGCGTATGGGCCTTGAAATTTCAGATAGTCAACTTGATCAAACATTAGTTGGCATGGCAAAAGAGCAAGGTGGTTCTATTGCTGATTTGCGCCGCACGATTGAAGAATCAGGCGAAAGCTTTCAATCGTATCGAGAAGAGATACGCAAAGAGATTACGACACAACAAGTAATGCGTGCAAATGTAGATCGTCGTATCTACATAAGCCCGCAAGAAGTAGATAACTTATTAAAAATAATGGAAAGCCAAGGTCAAAATACTGAAGAGTTTGATATTGGTCATATCTTAATTGATATTCCAAACAATGCTACTGCCGATGAAATCAGCAGCGCAAAAACACGTGCAGATAAAGTCATTGAATTCTTACAAGACGGTAAAGAATTTAAGCGTATTGCTATCTCTTCATCAAGCGGTTCAAAGGCGCTTGAAGGCGGCCAGCTAGGTTGGATGAGTATCAATGAAATGCCATCTTTGTTTGCAGAAGCAGTTAAAGGCACTAAAAAAGACGCAATCATTGGGCCTCTTCGCTCTGGTGCAGGTTTTCACATTGTTAAAGTTCAAGATATCCGTGGACGTCAGGTTGTTGAAACAACAGAAGTTCGCTCACGTCATATATTAATCAAGCCATCAATTATTTTAAGTGAAGAGAAAGCGCGCTCAATGCTTAATGGTTTTGCCAAAGAATTACGTGAAGGTACGGCCGACTTTGGTGAGTTAGCTAAAGAGTATTCTGAAGATCCAGGCTCTGCACTTAAAGGCGGTGAGTACGATTGGACAGATCCAACAACATACGTTCCTGCTTTTAGAGATACATTACTTTCACTTGATCAAAATGAAATTAGTGACCCATTTAGAACTACATTTGGTTGGCATATAGTGCAGCTGCTAGATAAGCGCGTAGCTGATAAGACAGAACTTGCTAAGCGCAACCGTGCTCACGGCATGTTATTTAACCGTAAATTTAAAGAAGAAAGCTTTAACTGGCAGCAAGAAATGCGCGAACAAGCCCATGTTGATATTTTCCCAATTGAAGACTAACCAATGACTTTACGTATTGCGATTACCCCCGGCGAACCCGCCGGGATCGGCCCTGATTTATTACTTAAGCTAGCTCAACATGATTGGCCAGCTCAGCTTGTAGTGATTGCTGATGGTCACATGCTGAAACAGAGAGCGAAACAACTTGGGTTAACCATTAATCTAATTCCCTTTGATGAATCAGCACCTGCATCACTCGCCCCTGCCGGCAGTGTATTTTTACACCAAGTCGATTTAGGATGTGAAGTTCAGTTAGGTGTGCTTGATGATCTAAATGGCCAATACGTGCTAGATACTTTGCGTATAGCATCAGAAAAAAATATGGATGGGACATTTGATGCTGTTGTAACTGGCCCTGTACATAAAGGTATTATTAACAAAGCTGGTATCTCATTTAGCGGCCATACTGAGTATTTTGCTCAGCAATCAAATACCCCTGATGTTGTCATGATGTTGGCTACAGAAGGCCTGCGTGTTGCTTTAGTCACCACGCACATTCCCCTTGCTTATGTGTCGCGCGCTATCACTGTCGAACGGTTATCTAAAGTTGCAGGTATCTTGCACCACGACCTTACAACAAAGTTTGGTATCGAAAAGCCACGAATTTTAGTCTGTGGGTTAAACCCGCATGCAGGTGAAGATGGTCATTTAGGCCGCGAAGAGATTGAAACAATCACGCCGACTCTACAGTTATTAAATAACCAAGGTATGAACCTAATAGGTCCTCTTCCTGCTGATACACTGTTTCAAGATAAATATTTATCACAAGCAGATGCCGTGCTTGCAATGTATCACGATCAAGGCTTACCTGTGCTAAAATACAAAGGATTTGGTAAGTCAGTGAATATTACTTTAGGTTTACCTTTTATTCGCACGTCAGTTGATCACGGTACAGCGCTAGATTTAGCTGGTACAGGTGATGCTGATGTTGGTAGTTTTGAATTAGCGATCCGCGAAGCAATTAAGCTCGCCCATGAAAAAGCACAGAATCAATGACAGATAAAGTACACTTAGGTCACCGCGCCCGTAAACGTTTTGGGCAAAACTTTTTATTTGATGAATCAATCATCGATAAAATAGTTACTGCAATCGATCCGAAACCTGAAGACAACCTTGTTGAAATCGGCCCTGGTTTGGGCGCTATCACTGAACCTGTCAGCGAGTTAAGTGGTCACTTAACTGTTGTAGAACTCGATAAAGACCTTGCACAACGTTTAACAGAGCACCCTTTTTTGGGCCCTAAATTAACCGTGCATCAAGGTGATGCGATGAAGTTTGATTTTTCAAGCTTGGTTCGTGACGACAAAAAATTAAAAGTCTTTGGCAACCTGCCTTACAATATTTCAACACCACTGCTGTTTCATTTATTTGAATTTGCAGACAATGTTGAACATATGCACTTTATGCTTCAAAAAGAAGTTGTAAAACGCATGGTTGCAGGCCCTGGCAGTAAAACGTTTGGTCGTCTAAGTGTGATGACACAATATTACTGTAATGCAATGCCAGTTGTTGAGGTGCCACCTGAGTGCTTTAAGCCTGCACCAAAAGTTGACTCTGCAGTAATTCGTCTCATCCCGAAAAAACCAGAACAACGCACAGCTAAAAGTGTAAAAATACTCAATACTGTATGCTTGGAAGCGTTTAACCAACGCCGAAAAACGCTTCGTAATAGCTTGGGTAATTTATTAACTGCCGATGAGCTGACAAGTATTGGCATTGATATCACTCTTCGCGCTGAAAACCTTTCATTACAACAATTTATTGATATAGCTAACTGGATTTATGACAACAAGCAGTAATTTGGGGTCACCCATAAAAGTGACAGTTGAAACTTTTTATGTCGAAGGACAATCTCAACCTGAGCTTGATAAATACGTTTTTGCCTACTCGGTAACCATTAAAAACCATAGTTTATGCAGTGCAAAATTAGTAAGCCGCTATTGGTTGATAACTGACGCCAACGGCAAAGAAATAGAAGTCCAAGGTGAAGGTGTAGTTGGCGAAAAACCAACTATAGCTCCTGGTGAAAGCTACAAATACACCAGTGGTGCTGTCATTGAAACCCCTGTCGGAACCATGCAAGGTTATTACACATTAAAGAATGAGTTCGGCACTGAATTTGATGCGCCAATCAATGTGTTTAGATTAGCCCAACCTAATATTCTGCACTGAGCTATATGGCTGACTATGCTATAGGCGATCTACAAGGCTGCTATGATGAATTTCAAGCTTTGTTAACGTTGGTAAACTTTAACCCAGCTAAAGATCATCTATACTTGGTCGGCGATGTTGTAGCAAGGGGCCCAAAATCCCTTGCCTGCCTAGAGTATCTTTACAAAAACCAAAACAGCGTGACAATTACATTAGGTAATCATGATTTACATATGATTGCATGTTACTTATTAGGCTTGCCTATTAACCCTAAAGATAACCTAGATGCTGTTTTTAGCTCACCGAAACTTTCTCACTATATTCATTTTTTACGCCAGCAACCACTCGCGCTATGGTTAAAAAAATACAAAACGTTCATTTCTCATGCTGGTTTAAACCCCGACTGGTCAATATCTAAAGCACTTAAACATGCTCAGTTCGCCACACAATGCTACCAAAGCGATGAAGTAAACTCTTTTTTAATGGGGATGTACGCACAACACCCGCCACACATGAGTAAACAACTAACAGACATTGAACGGTTTCGTTTTATTGTTAACTACTTTACACGAATGCGCTTTTTAACCCTAGATGGGCAGTTAGAATTAAAATCCAAAGGCGCAATTGATGACAAAAACACAATAGTCCCCTGGTTTTCTCATCCACGTTTTCAATCATTGAATTGTGATATTGTTTTTGGTCATTGGGCCGCACTTGAAGGGAAAACCCCCTTACCAAATTTACATGCACTAGACACAGGCTGTGTCTGGGGTGGGGAAATGACACTAATGGAACTTAAAAATAAACAATCCTTTAGTGTTAATTCTAATCAATTCATCTAAATTAACTGAAAAAAAAGCCATTCTCTGTTAGATTTAGTATAATAAATGTTAAAAGTAATTAAATTTAATTACTTAACTTATCTGCAATTAAGCCGATAAAGTCTAATCATTACTCTTTTATGGAAATTCATATGAACTTAACTGTTAGCCAACGCATCTGGGGTGGATTTATCTGTATCACCTTATTGCTTCTCTTAATTGGTGGGAACTCTCTGTTCAGAATTGCAAACATTAATAACTCTGCGCAACAGGTCAACCAGTTATCTTTGCCTGCTTTAGAAGAAAGCTCAGAGCTCCAGGTTGAGTTCATCCTTATGAGTAAGGCTGCACAGGCTAGTTTTTACACTACATCTACCGCAGAGTTGGAACCAATAAAAAAATCGCTACAAGAGCGTAAAGTACGATTCGATCGTTCTCAGTCTCAACTCAAGCAAGTGGTTGCTAACAATGCTCAACTAAGTCAAAGCAGTCGTGATGTAGAGTTAACCTACAATGGGTTTATCGCATCAGTCGAGAGCTTATTAAACGATAAAGCATCTGAACTAAGGCTTAATAAAGAGCTGAAAATGCAGTTGGAAACTATTGAACTAGCGGCTGAGGATGCCAACTCTGTTGTGCTAGATATCATTGATATTGATGGCCTTGAAGAAAGTGACTCTCGTGCATATCAAGCTGCAAATATGCTTGAGAACAACTTTTTATCTTTAGTAACAACCAGCACGGATATGCTCACGGTAAAAACACAAAATACGCTTGATATAGTAAAAAATGAACAAATCTACTTCCTTGAAGAAATCGAAAGAAGTATTAACCTACTAAAGCCTGCGGTTGAAGCAAATGACCCAGACCTGTTTGATGATTTAAATAATTACTTTGTATCAATTAAAGATAATGTAAAAGGTAATAACAGCTTATCGGCTAACAAAAAACGCTTAATTGATACAATAGCACTGACTAAATCGGAGCTGGCAGATGCTGAAACAGCAACAACGAAGGCGCTTAAACAACTTAATGAATTAGTGAGTCAAGCGAGTAACGTTGCTTTTGAATTGCAAAAAGGCGTTAGTAGTGATGTAACCTCAGCAAATTTATGGACATGGGTAGGTATGATAAGCGCCACCCTACTTGCTATCATTGTTGCGTATATTACGGTTAGCCGAATCACCAAACCATTGGCGGAAGTTAACCGTGTACTTGATATTGTAGCGAGCGGCGATATGACGCAACGCCTTGACGATTCAGCACAGGATGAGTTTGGTGAACTATCTCGCAGCTGTAACACGCTTATTGACAGCTTGAGAAGCTTGATCAGAGGTATTATTTCGCGTTCAACTCAGCTTGCAGCAGCTTCAGAAGAAACATCAGCGATTACTGGCGAATCTAGCCAAGCAATTCGTAATCAACAAGCGCAGGTTGAACAGGCTGCAACTGCAACTACCGAAATGAGTAGTACATCTCAAACTGTAAGCAGCAGTGCTCAACAAGCACTTAAAGAAATAAAAAATGCAGATAAAGAAGCTGACCGCGTCAAAGGTATTTCAAGCCAAAACAAAGCAACAATCGAACAGCTTGCACGCGAGGTAGACGATGCTTCGCAAGTTATTAATAAGCTTCACCAAGACAGTGCATCAATTGGTAGTATTCTTGATGTTATACGTGGGATTGCTGATCAAACCAACTTACTCGCACTTAATGCTGCTATAGAGGCTGCTCGTGCAGGTGAGCAAGGTCGTGGCTTTGCCGTTGTAGCTGATGAGGTACGCTCTCTTGCTAGCAAGACACAAGAGTCGACTCAAGAGATTCAAGCTATGATTGAGTCGTTACAAAGCGGTGCTGAGGCTGCTGTTTCTGCAATGTCTAAAGGCAAGCAACAAGCTGAGTCATGTGTTGAGCAATCTGATTTAGCAAATACAGCCCTAGACTCAATTACTGCAGCAGTGGCACAAGCCCATGATGTCAGTGAAGAGATTTCAACAGCAGCACAGGAGCAACAACAAGTATCTCAAGAAATTAGTGAGCGACTTGAATCGATTGTTGCTATTGCAGAACAAACCGCTGAGGGTGCGAATCAAACGAATATATCAAGTTCAGAAGTTGCTAAACTAGCTGAAGAGCTACGTTTATCTGTTGATGAATTTAAAGTGTAATTTACTCGGGTTTGTTAACCTTGCAAGGTTAAATTTGCAAAGATCAACAGACCCTCGTTAAATAAAATTGTTAAAAGCCGCATTTGAGAAATCAAATGCGGCTTTTTAATAACTAATTTACACAGCATAAAATAGTTGAATATAGCTAAGTAACACTATAGCTGTTATTAAGGTTAAAAAACTGATGGCGCAAAGCCGGTGTGGAATGGTGTGATATAAAAGCCCAGGCATTTGCTTTAGGTTCGCAAAGCTTGGAATAAAGAAGAGAGAGTAGCATTCAAACTTACTGAGTCTGTTAGCCGTGATTTTACATGCTAATCTTAGCCTAGAGAAATACATTAACACAAAACTTGAAGCACCCATTACCTCTACTAAGGCCATTAGTTCCATACTAATTACTATCTCTGGCCCAGCAATAAACATTACAATTATAATTGCTAATGACTGCCACAGCCCCTTGGTAGCATATCCCTTTAATCGATTAAGCATTTATAGCCTTCCCTTACTCTATGCATATCCCACTTTAGCGTAACGTTAGATTAAAATATAGATGCAGAAAAAGAATAGTACTCATGACCTACTAACTAGCCAGCATGTAATCAATGGGCTAGATCCTTAAAAGATTTCACTCAAAGTTATATAAATAGATTAAAGTATATAAGTAATAGACACAAAAAAACCGCGATAAACGCGGTTTTTACTAGTAACCTATAAGGTTATTATAAGCCAGCACGGTCTTTAATTGCTGCGATGAGCGCTGAACCGCCATGGCCATTAGATTCAGCCCATGCTATATCCGCGCCATCTGCTAAAGAGCTTTTAGAAAGGTTCTTTACAACGTACTCACCAGCATCAACTGCATTGCTCGCAATTGCATGACGTACTAAGTTGTTTCCATTACACTGAATTGCATCGTATACGTTACGAATTTTCACACGAGAGCTTTTTAACTTGCTACGAAGGCGATTTTTATCATCTGCAGCTATATACTCACAAATAGACACAGCTAACTGATCATTAGCTTTAGCTGGTGCACTAAAAGCAAAAGACCCAGAAACCACCGCAGTAACAACTAGTAATGTTGATAATTTAACCATGAAAGACCCTTAAGTAATACTTTTTACCTATATCGATTGCTTAATATTGTACCAATCTATAAGATTAATCGCAATAATGTTACTCAACTTTATCTAAAGTTACGAATTTATACTGATGTAAATTCTTATCATCGGGTGCGTTTACTTGCTCTTCAACAACCTGCCAATTGGCTACTTTTTCATAATCGGGAAATTGAGTGTCGCCAGCTACATCCAGCTCAATAAACGTTAAATAAAGTGTAGTCGCTTTCTCTAAAAATTGCTGGTAAATATTTCCACCACCAATAATCATAACCTCATCAGTATTTGTAACTAATGCTAATGCCTCATCTGGTGATGTCACTACCTCAATACCAGGTGCACTATACGCTTCATTACGGCTAATGATGATATTTTGCCTTCCAGGAAGTGGGCGCCCAATTGACTCGAATGTTTTTCGCCCCATGATCACCGGCTTACTCATCGTCACACGTTTAAAGTGCTGTAAGTCAGCAGGTAAATGCCATGGCATTTTATTGTCATTACCAATAACACGATTATTAGCCATTGCTGCAATCATTGAAATTTTCACAAAACCACCTAATGCTTTTTTACTATCCAAGAAAAAAGGAGCGTAAGCTCCTTTTAAAATTTATTATGTATTAACGCTCGTAGACAACTTCTACATCGTAATCGTCTTCATCCCAATCTTCCCAATCATCGTCATCGGTATTTTTGGTTGCATCTTTGTGGTACGTATCCCACTTAAACTCAACCTCTTCATCTTCGATTGGAACAAACTTCTCTTTTGGCATGCTATCAAGCAGTGCCATGATCTCATGACAAAGCGTTTGTGTATTTTGCTTATTAACTGCAGAAATACGGTAGATATTTGTCTCTTCACCCAACTCTTCTGCAATTTGCTCACACAATGCGTGTGCTTCATCTTCTGGGAGTAGATCAATCTTATTAAATACTAACCAACGTGGCTTTTCAGCAAGCTTCGGGCTGTACTGATGCAACTCATTGATAATAGCAAACGCATTCTCAACTGGGCTCGAGCCATCGACAGGCATAATATCAATAATGTGTAATAACACACGGCAACGTTCAAGGTGTTTTAAGAATCGAATTCCTAAACCAGCTCCGTCTGAAGCACCTTCAATTAGACCCGGTATATCAGCAATTACAAAAGACTTATTTGCATCAGGTCTAACTACCCCTAAATTCGGGATAAGTGTTGTAAACGGGTAATCAGCAACTTTCGGCTTTGCAGCAGATACACTGCGGATAAAAGTAGACTTACCTGCATTTGGTAACCCTAGCAAGCCCACATCAGCTAATAGCATTAGCTCAAGCTTAAGCATGCGCACTTCACCTGGCGTGCCTAACGTTTTTTGGCGCGGTGCACGGTTAGTACTTGATTTAAAACGTGCGTTTCCTAAGCCATGAAAACCACCTTTAGCAACCACTAAACGCTGACCATCTTGAGTAAGGTCGCCTAACGACTCTTGTGTATCAACATCAGTTACACGCGTGCCCACAGGCACTTTGATATAAAGATCTTCACCTTTTTTACCAGTACAATTACGGCTTTGACCATTCGTACCACGCTCAGCACGATGAAAGCGCTCGAACTGGTAATCAATTAAGGTATTTAAGTTTTCATCTGCTTGTAGATAAACACTGCCACCGTCACCGCCATCGCCGCCATCAGGACCACCGTCCGGCACATATTTTTCACGACGGAAAGACACGATACCGCTGCCACCGTCACCAGCTTCTGCGCGAATTTCTACTTCATCTACAAACTTCATGATTACTCACTTTAGGATTGGCTTGTTAATAACTCTATTATATACCTAAGTGGCCTATTGAGCACACTCTGCATAAAAACACTTGGGTATATAGTTTGATGAGCTTAAAACAAAAAACCCCGCAAAGGCGGGGTTTTTTAAGAACCGGCTCTGATTACTCAGATACGATGCTTACGTATTTACGGTTTAAAGGACCTTTTTGTTCAAACTGAACTTTACCATCTGCTTTTGCGAAGATAGTGTGGTCTTTACCGATACCTACGTTTGAGCCAGCGTGAAAACGAGTTCCACGTTGACGTACAATGATGCTACCCGCTAGAACTGATTCGCCACCAAAACGCTTAACACCTAGGCGTTTGCTTTCTGAATCGCGACCGTTACGAGTACTACCAGCTGCTTTTTTATGTGCCATTTCTAAGTACCTCTAATTAAGCGCTAATGCCAGTGATTTTAACTTCTGTGAACCATTGACGATGGCCCATTTGCTTACGAGAATGCTTACGGCGTCTAAATTTAACAACCTTAATTTTCTCACCGCGACCATGTGAAACAACCTCAGCTGTTACTTTACCACCGTTTACGAACGGTACACCGATCTCGATTTTCTCACCATCAGCAACTAAAAGTACTGAATCAAATTCAACTGCTGCACCAGTCTCAACGTCTAATTTCTCAAGACGAATTGTTTGACCTTCAGTCACACGGTGCTGTTTACCACCACTTTGGAAAACCGCGTACATAATTAACTCCGTCTGTGCGCCCTCAAATCGACGCAACTAAAATATTCTTCAATAGGGCGCGAAGTTTACGCTAATGTGCAAAAACTAGCAAGCCCGTTTTTTAATTAAATGAATAAAAAATAGCTGCTTTGAGAGCAATTCAATATTTTCACCTATTTTATATTAAATTAGCATTATGCCAAGTGCTTTTTTGTACATGATGACAAATAAATTACAGCAACTAAATATCACCTTATGAGCAAAAAACAACCACGCAAATTATCACCACTTTTAAGTTATCTTGTGTAATAAAGGCTAAATTTAGTATTTTAAACCTATTTTTTCAGCGAATTGTCACAAAATATCGAGCAAGCGCGTTTTTTGTTGTACAATCAGCACCGTATACCCATTAAAATTGGCTCGGAGATCAATGGATATAAAAGCTATCCAGGCGTTAATCGAAAACGATATGAATGACGTCAATCAACTTATTCACGCACAAATGCGCTCTGATGTGGCATTAGTCAATCAACTTGGCTTATATATAGTTAATAGCGGTGGCAAGCGAGTTCGCCCTATGTTGGCTATTTTAGCCGCTAAAGCACTTGGCTATAAAGGGTGTGATCATATTACGCTGGCAACGATTGTGGAGTTTATTCATACCGCAACCTTGCTTCATGATGACGTTGTTGATGAATCTAACTTACGCCGTGGTACACCAACAGCAAATGCTGAATTTGGTAATGCTGCAAGTGTTCTTGTTGGTGACTTTATCTACACTCGTTCTTTTCAACTCATGGTTGGTATTGGCAAAATGCAAGTAATGCAAATACTTGCTGATGCAACAAATGTCATTGCTGAAGGCGAAGTCCTACAGTTAATGAACTGCAATGACCCTGACACGACTGAAGACAGCTATATGCAGGTTATCTACTCAAAAACAGCGAAGCTATTTGAAGCAGCGACCGGACTTGCAGCAGTTATTACTGAACAAGACGAAGCCACGCTAAAAGCACTCAACCTTTATGGCATGCATTTAGGCACCGCATTTCAATTAGTAGATGATGTACTTGATTACAATGCCGATGCTGAACAGTTAGGCAAAAATATTGGGGATGATCTCGCAGAAGGTAAACCTACCCTGCCTTTAATTTATGCAATGCAACAGGGTAATGCTGAGCAGGTTCAGTTAATCCGCAACGCTATAGAGCACAGCAACGGAATGGATCACTTAGAAGCAATTCTATGCGCTCTGCGTGAAACAAATGCACTTGAGTTTACAATGAATAAAGCAGACGAAGAAGCAGATAAAGCCATTGCTTGTTTATCTGTGTTAGCTGATTCGCCTTACAAAGAAGCCTTAGTTAGCCTAGCCCGTATTGCTGTTGATCGTAGTCACTAAAATTAACGATTTGATTTCGAGCATAAAAAAAGCCTGCAATTGCAGGCTTTTTTTTATTATCGCCAACTGCTTGGCGATAATGGCAAGATTATGCGTTGATGAAATCAACACCTTCTTGAATGTCTTTTTTCAGTGTGTCTAACATGTCGTTTTTAGCTTGTTGCTCAAACGCACTTAGCTCACCGTAAGAAAGGATTTCTTCTACGCCGTTTTTACCTAAACGTACAGGGTGAGCAAAGTATTCTGCATCACCATCTTCAACAGCTACGTATGCATAATCTACCACGTCTTCACCTTGTAGGCCTTTTACTAAAGACATACAAAAACGTGCTGCTGCTGCACCCATTGATAATGTAGCTGAACCACCACCCGCTTTAGCATTTACTACTTCAGTACCCGCATTTTGGATACGTGGAGTCAGCGCCGCAACTTCTTCATCAGTGAAAGTAACACCTTCAACTTGAGAAAGTAATGGAAGGATTGTTGTGCCTGAGTGACCACCAATCACAGGTACTTTAACTGAAGCAACATCAACACCTTTAAGCTCAGCAATGAATGCTTCTGAACGAATTACGTCAAGTGTTGTAATACCGAAAACACGGTTAGCATCGTAAGTACCCGCTTTTTTGAATACTTCAGCAACAATTGGCACTGTACCATTTACTGGGTTAGTGATAATGCCTACTAATGCTTTAGGGCAGTTAGCAACAATGCCTTCGGCTAATGTTTTAATGATACCAGCATTTACGTTGAATAAATCAGCACGGTCCATACCTGGCTTACGTGGCATACCAGCTGGAATAAGTACAATGTCACAACCAGTTAATGCTTGGTCTAGCGCATCAGCACCAAAACCCGCTACTTTAACATCAGTTGGGATGTGAGAAAGGTCAACAGCAACACCAGGAACAACTGGGGCAACATCATAAAGTGATAACTCAGAACCTGCTGGTAAACCTGTTTTTAGTAATAAAGACAACGCTTGACCGATACCGCCTGCAGCACCTAATACAGCAACTTTCATTGGAATTCTCCGTAATTTAAGGTAGAAAATATTTGTGGCACTAAGATAAAGAAATTAACGCCTAAAGACAAATTTATCCTGCTTATTTTGCATATAATTTCGACCATAGTTGTAAATAACTTGAGCAAGGGATAATAAATCAATCTCAAGCAGCTATTTATGCCTTTTATTCAGTAATAAAAACAACTACTGCATAAGTATGCATTTTTGTGTAGAATTTAGAGCATCAAATAACAAAGCAGACAACAACATGCAACCACAAGATAAACAAGAAGCGCTAGTTAAAGCTTTTAAATCACTTTTAAAAGAAGAAAATTTTGGGTCCCAAGGTGAAATTGTTGACGCATTAAAAGACCAAGGTTTTGATAACATAAGCCAAAGTAAAGTGTCACGCATGTTAAGTAAATTTGGCGCCGTACGAACTCGTAACGCTAAACAAGAGATGGTTTATTGCTTACCAGCTGAGATGGGCGTGCCGACAGCAAAAAGTCCACTTCGTCAATTAGTCATTGATATCATGCATAATGAAATGATGATTATCATCCGTACAAGCCCAGGTGCTGCGCAATTAATTGCCCGCTTATTAGACTCATTAGGTAAAGCTGATGGCGTGTTAGGAACGATTGCAGGTGACGACACCATCTTTATAGCACCAGCCAAAATATCTGAAATTGACGTAACATTGGAACGCGTGCGAATCTTATTTGATACCGTATAACTAACCCAAACTTTAGGTTAAGTTATAACTGCTTTAAAAAATTAATCGATGGGGCAAAAAATGCGGATCCCATGTCCGCTTGGGTAAAATCAAGCCAGTGATCATAACATTCCCCTTGCCCCAAACGACTTTGCAGCACTTTTTCAAATACACTTCCATTTGCAGCACAGTGTATTGCTAACACTCCCTGCTCGTAAACATCCCCATATGGCATACTTTGATTAAGCAATAATGGATGTCCTTGTTCATCTTTGAGCTCTGTTCGTACAGCATGGCTAATTTGAACCTCTGGGTTCAATGGCGTATTATCGAGGCGGGTCCGCCCCATTATTTGCTCTTGTTCATGTAATGATAAATGCTGCCAAACAGTTAAATCATGCTTATATCGTTGAACATGTATGTAGCTTCCTTGATCTTCAAAGTGATTTGTTTTATCAACTAATGCAGTGGCCCGCTTTTGCCTTCCATGGGGTGTGTCACCACCGAGTATAAAACCATTAAAATCACGTCCATCTAAAAATCTAAAATTACGAACTTGCTCAACTAACTCAACATCGGGTGAAAATAACTTTAGAATCTGTAACGCAAATAAGTGATTTACATCCTCTCTGTCTGAGCGAATCTGAACAAACAGATCAAATGGCTGCGCTGCCATAACATGATCATTGTGAGTAATATTAGGGAAACTTTGTAATTGACTAGGAATAAACTCAGGGAGTATGTGGGGCCAGTATTGCGCGCCTACAGCTACAAAGCTTGAGAGCATTGACTCTGAAAACTGATCTGAAAACTCATCTTGAATAATGCTAACACGCTTTAGCTTTTTACGTAGTGACTCGTCATGACCATCAAATACATTAAAAAATAAATGCAAACCGTGTAAGTTTGCTTCAGCACAAATCCCTGATTGCGCTTGCGCCATGGTGGTTCCTTAACTCTCGGTTGTACACAGCATTACACTTTAATAACTAATCAGCGAAAAAATTTACCGTGTGTGGTTTTATTTTTATTGTTACCTGCTCATTTACATTAAATGGCTGGCTTAGCTCGGCAGCAACTTCTATCTCTTGACCACATAATGCCACCTTAAATACATTTGAAGAGCCAATGAAGCGCTGACTTAGTATGGTCACTGAATGGCTATCAGATTGTGAGACAGCAGATAAAACTAAATGATGTGGGCGAATATATAATTGCCCTTCATCCGATTTATGGTTATGTGCTTGCAAGGATTTAACCTGCCCATAACAGGTTGAATACTCTGTAGCTGAAATTGCTTTCGCATCTAAGTATATGCCCTGACCAAGAAACTCCGCAACTACCTTTGAGTTTGGCATACTAAAAAGCTGTTCTGGCGGGCCCTGTTGAGCAATTTTACCTTCATGCATGATGGCCAAGCTATCTGAAAATGCAAACGCCTCTTCTTTTGAATGAGTTACAAATACTGCAGAGACTTGCTGATTCTTTATAATGCGGCGAATATCTGCGATTAACTCGAAGCGTACCTGCGTATCGATATTGGAAAATGGCTCATCGAGTAACAGTAAACTAGGCTTGTAAGCGAGTGCCCTAGCAATGGCTACGCGCTGCTGCTGCCCACCAGATAGTTGGTGAGGAAAACGTGTTGCACACCCAACTAAATGAACTAGTTCTAGCATTTCAGTCACACGTTCTTTTTTTTGCATTTTGCTCATGTTCGTTAAGCCAAATGCGATATTATCAGCAACGGTTAAATGCGGAAATAACGCATAATCTTGAAACATCATGCCAATATTGCGGTGCTCTGGTGCTAAAAATGATTGCTCATCCGACACTAACTTTGAGTCAATAAATACCTTTCCCTGCTTCGCTTCAATAATACCTGCAATCGCTTTTAGTGTGGTCGTTTTACCACAGCCACTAGCACCAAGCAGGCAAACAATCTCATCCTTTGCAACAGTTAAGTTTAAGTGTTCAATCACTGAAGTACCGTTATATTGGTACGATAAATTTTCTAAAACTAAACTACTCATCTAACTATGTTGCTCCATTGAGCGATTAACAAAATACAGCGGGATAAGCCCCACTAAAACAATCGAAAGCGCTGAAATTGATGCAAGCTCTAACTGCTCGTCACTGACATATTGAAACACATGCGTTGCGAGGGTTTCAAAATTAAAAGGTCGGAGTAACAATGCTGCTGGGAGCTCTTTCATACACTCGATAAATACCAGCAAACCAGCGGTTAGAATACCACGGCGCAGCAGAGGAATGTGCACCTTTCTTAACGTTTGTCCTTGGCTTTTTCCCATTGATTGGCTCGCCATATCTAACGAAGGACTAATACGCATAAAACTCGCTTCGACAGCCCCATGTGCTATGGCATAAAATCGTACAACATATGCAAAGGTTATCGCAAATAAAGTACCGCTTAGTAGTAAACCTGGGGAAACCCCAAATGGCTCCAGCCAAACATTAAGACGATCATCAAGCAGTGTTAAAGGTAATAGCACTGCAATAGCTAAAACTGTGCCGGGTAAAGCGTAGCCCGTACTGGCTAAGCGGCCTGGGAGCAGTGGATATTGATGTTTAGCAATGCGTTGATAAAACACAACCAGCAAACTTAATACAATAGTGATAACACACACTATTGCAGCCACTTTAAAACTTTGCCAAGCATATAAGAAAAACGCATCATTCCATGCTTGATCAGCATACGCAAAAGCATAATTGAGCAGCACAGCTACAGGTAATATAAAGGCAAAAAATAACACGGCACAACAGAACAGTGTCGCTAGCCAAGCGTAAAACCCTTTTAGACTATACAGTGTTTCACTATTAACACCTGATTGACGTTCATAAACAGCTTGCTCACGGCGACTGAAGCGCTCTAACATTAACGCTAAAAATAGCATTAATAACATAATTCCGGATATTTTAGCGGCCGCTGTTAAGGAGTAATAGCCAAGCCATGTATCGTACACAGCCGTTGTAAGTGTACTCACCGCAAAGTAATTAACAGTGGCAAAGTCAGCCATTGTTTCCATACTAATTAACGCAAGTCCTGCAACGATAGCACCTCGTGCTAACGGCATACTGACACGGTAAAAGCTTTTTAACGGTGACAACCCCATAATTTGGCTAGCTTGTACTAACTTAAATGATTGCTCACGCAACGCGGTTTTAAAAATTAAATAGAGATATGGGTATAGCACAAGTGCAATCATAATAATCGCGCCGGGCAACGTTCGGATATCAAAGAACCAATAATCATTTGGGGATTGCCAACCAAACCAATCTCGAAGCGAGACTTGAATCGGCCCTGCATAATCAAATAAATCGGTATATACATAGGCAATTATATAGGTTGGCATAGCAAGGGGCAGCATTAACGCCCACTCAAATTGTTTTCTACCGGGAAAATCACAATAAGCGGTGATCCAACCAAGCGGTAATGCGATTGCGCTACTAACAATACAGACACCCAGGATCAGCAATAAAGTATTGCGTACGTAATCCCACAACACGGTATCCCAAAGGTGGCTAAAAACATCTGAATCGCCTTGCAGCGATTCAAATAAAAGAAAGCATAGCGGAGTTACCAGGACTATACCGATAACCCACGCAAATAACTGCCATCGAGACAGTGAAAATTTTAAACTCATTAAAGGTCGAACTTCACCTCATCAATCAACTTAAGCGCTAACGGACGATATTTGCTAATTTCATCCAGTGGTAAACTGTCTTCCTTAAAGTTACCCCAAGATGCCACTAAACTTGATAATTCCACACCTGGTTTAACTGGATATTCCATATTGACCGAGGCATACATATTTTGCGCCTTATTGTCGGTCATAAACTCAATGAGTTTCAAGGCATTTTCTGGATTTTTAGCGTATTTGGTCATTACCACACCAGATACATTAATATGTGAGCCGCGATTATCTTGATTTGGGAAGTTTATATTTACAGCATCAGCCCATGTTTTTTGAGCTGGATCTTGAATCATCTTGCCAAAGTAATAACTATTGCCCAAAGCTAAGTCACATAATCCTTCTTTTACAGCTTTCACTTGTGCACGATCATTACCTTGGGGCTTGCGGGCTAAATTCGCTTTAACACCTTCAAGCCATTGCTTTGTTTGCGCTTCGCCATGATGCGCGATCATAGAAGCAACAAGGCCTAAGTTGTATGGGTGCTTACCTGAACGAGTACACAGCTTTCCTTTATATTGTGGTAAGGCTAAATCTTCATAACTTAAATCAGCCAACTGCCCCACTCGATCTTTCGAAGAATAAACATTTCGCACCCGCTTTGTTAATGCAATCCACTGCCCTTCATTATCACGAAACTTTGCAGGCACATTTTCATTAACCGTTTCACTGTTAATTGTTTGTGTTAAATTAAGTTCATCTAACTGAACTAAGTCACTAAAATTGGACGTTAAAACTAGATCTGCTCGACTGTGTTTACCTTCGCGCTTAACTCGTTCAATAAGCCCTTTTTTAGCGAAAACGACATTGGTTTCAATGCCCGTCTGCTTAGTAAAATCATCCAGAATAGGTTGGATCAGAAATGGCTGACGAAAAGAATAAATGTTTACAGCATCATCAGCCAAAGCAGGGGCTGCTACTGTAAGTCCAATCAAAACTGCTAATGTTTTTTTCATAAATCGTGCTCGCACAAATAGTAATTATTATCAATCAATAATACCTTTTCCCCACTTAAAGTGCACCTAAAATCTAGCTTGAGGGCATATACAGAAGTTGGTTGTGAGATATCTCTTACGTTGTTGACAGCTATTGAGTATAAAGATGACGAATTACGACTTAAAAAAAACCTAAACAACTGATTAATATTAATTAAAATAAATTTCAATACAAGCAACAAGGTTTTTAATGTTGTTTTTAGCCTATTTTGTTTGCATAAACTCTCTATACTTACTTCATCGGATAAGCAGGCAGCTTTGGTGAGTTTGCAACAAGGAATGATTACTCAACGATCGTTACTAAAGGTTTAGTTGGAGAACTAGGATACACGGACAGACTCAGGAAGAGTAACACAAGGGATTGGTATAAAAGGACAGCATCATGATGATGCGAAATGGACTAACAACAGGGCTCTAAGGAGAGTTGTTATACAGGATGTAAAAAAAGCGGAAACATGGACAGGCCTTAAAGGCAACGCAAGGGAACTGTTTAGTCAAAGGATAGCGTCAGGACGATGCGTAAAGGACGGGTAATAGAGATTACCAAAATGGAGTATGGATACAATTGGATATAGGCCCGGATAGCCTAAATTGTGCAGAACGAATAAGTAACAGCGCAATAACATGGATTAGTAAAGTTTAGGAGTTGATTAAGTTCAATTGCAGGATGCAGAAAATTAGAAGATTCCGCAAGCGCGACTAGAGATAGTACGCGCTTTTCTTTTGTCTAAAATTCACTACTCAAAAAGCCTACCTTTTATCATTATCGATACAAGTTTTACTGCGGCCGCCCCTTATTTCTTTTACCTAATAAATACGCGTCACGGAACTTCATAAAGTGTTTTTCAAGTTTAGCCGCTGCGTCATCCTCACCAGCTAATGCCAACACCATTATTGCCACTTCAGCTGTTCCTAACTGGTGATCATGCGGTGCAACACGCAAGCGGTAATCAGAGAGTTTTTCAGCGCTGATTGACAGCACTGGCAAGTCATCAAGGTAAGGACTTTTACGGATCATTTTTTTTGCTTCACGCCACGTGCCATCTAAAAAGATAAACAAAGGACGTTTATTTGGCTGCGCTTGCACTTGTGTAATTACGCGAGAGGTATTTTCAACATCAGTGGCAGGGAAAATCACTATAGGCTGATATTGTGGGTCGTTCAATAACGTTAATAACTTTTCATCAGGTTCTGTTCTGTCCCAACGAAAAGCGTAGTTGTCAGGCACTATTTCAGCTATTAAGCGCCCTGTATTAGAAGGTTTAAAGCTCTCATTATGGTACATCAGCATACATACTGCGGCATCACATTGTGCTTGCTCTGTTCCGTCACAAATACAGTAATGTTTTGCAATTAAGCATTGTTCACAGCGGTCCATTTTACCGCCGCGAGCATTGAACTCACGTCGAGATTCACTAATTTGCTGTGCTCGTAAGGCAAGTACTGAATTAGAAGAGCGGTTAGTCACGTGATTTAATACCTAAAAAATGTTCGGCGCATATTGTAGCTAAAAAAAGCGGGAATAGATATCAGCTATCAGCTATCAG
>NZ_PDUS01000003.1:210028-245749 GCF_002723455.1 Pseudoalteromonas sp. 3D05
CGGCTGACGGCTGACGGCTATAAAAACAAAAAACCCAAGCCGAAGCCTGGGTTTTTAAACAGTTAACTAAAAGAGTTTACTTCTTCTTTTTTACTGCTTTTTTGTTTGGTAGGTCAGTAATTGAACCTTCAAAGATTTCAGCAGCAAGGCCAATTGACTCGTTCAATGTTGGGTGAGCGTGAATAGTCAGTGCTAAATCTTCACCATCAGCGCCCATTTCAACAGCTAGGCCGATTTCACCAAGCATTTCGCCTGCATTGATACCGATCATAGCACCACCGATTACGCGGCCACTGTCTTTATCAAAGATAAGCTTAGTTGAACCTTCAGTACGAGCAGATGCAATTGCACGACCTGAAGCAGCCCATGGGAATACAGCTGTCTCGATGCTTAAACCTTGCTCTTTAGCTTCTTTTTCAGTAACACCTACCCATGCGATTTCTGGGTCAGTATACGCAATTGAAGGAATGCACTTAGGATCAAAGTAATGTTTTTGACCAGAAATAACTTCTGCAGCAACATGACCTTCATGAACAGCCTTATGCGCAAGCATAGGTTGACCAACAATGTCACCAATTGCAAAAATGTTATCAACATTAGTTTTAAGTTGCTTATCAACATTAATGAAGCCACGCTCATCAACGTTAACGCCCGCTTTATCTGCATCAAGTAATTTACCATTTGGTGTACGACCAACAGCAACAAGTACTTTGTCGTAACGTACAGGCTCTGCTGGTGCATTCTTGCCTTCAAACGTTACATATAAACCGTCATCTTTTGCTTCAACGCCAGTTACTTTGGTAGAAAGCATTACGTTAAACTTGTCTTTAACGTAGCGTTGGTAAATTTTGATGATGTCTTTATCAGCAGCAGGAACAAGCTGGTCAGCAAACTCAACAACATCAATGTTTGAACCTAGTGCACGGTACACAGTACCCATCTCAAGACCGATGATACCACCACCTAGTACAAGTAGTTTTTCTGGTACATCTTTAAGCTCTAGTGCGCCAGTTGAATCAATTACACGGTCATCTTCAGGGATGAAAGGTAAGTTTACTGGTTGTGAACCGGCTGCAATAATAGCGTTGTCGAACGTAATCGTTGTTGCGCCATCAGCACCTTCAACTGCGATTGTGTTGCTGCCAGTGAATTTACCATAACCGTAAACCACTTTAACTTTGCGCATCTTAGCCATGCCGTCAAGGCCGCCAGTTAACTGACCAATAACAGAGTCTTTCCAAGAGCGAACTTTGTCTAAGTCAATTTGTGGTGCGCCAAAAGTAACACCATGAGATGACATTTCAGCAGCATCATCAATTACTTTAGCTACGTGTAATAATGCTTTTGAAGGGATACAACCAACATTTAGACATACACCGCCTAATGTATCGCGAGATTCTACTAATGTTACTTCTAAGCCCAAGTCAGCAGCACGGAAAGCCGCAGAATAACCACCAGGACCACCGCCTAGTACAACAACTTGAGTTTTTAATTCATTGCTCATGCTATTACCTTAATTGTTTGAACGGGACACTGCCCTAAAGTTTAACTGCCATGTTTCTGCATGGGCAGAAAGCCAGAGCAGATCAAAAATTTATGCAAATATACCAATAGTGTATCATTGCAAATGGTAAAAATCCCAGCAAAAAACAACTGGCTGGGATTTGATTCTATTTATTTAACTAGATGCATCAATTACTGCATTACATCACTAGTTGGCGAATATCGCTCATGTAACTTGCAAGGGTCACAGTAAAGCGTGCCGCTAGTGCACCGTCAATCACTCTATGGTCGTATGACATTGAAAGTGGAACCATTAATTTAGGCTCAAATTCTTTACCATTCCATTTTGGTTTCATTTCAGATTTGGAAACACCTAAAATAGCAACCTCTGGCGCATTAACGATTGGCGTAAACGCTGTACCGCCAATACCACCTAAGCTTGAAATAGTAAAACAACCACCTTGCATATCAGAAGAGGTAAGCTTGCCTTCACGCGCTTTAACCGAGATATCCATCAGCTCGCGTGATAATTCAATGATGCCTTTCTTATCAACATCTTTAAATACTGGAACAACTAAACCATTTGGCGTATCAACCGCTACACCAATATTGATGTACTTTTTAAGAATTAAGCTTTCACCGTCTTCAGATAACGACGAGTTAAATGTAGGGAACTCAGCCAATGCTTTTGCCGCTGCTTTCATTACAAATACTAATGGCGTTATTTTAACACCGAGCTTTTTCTTCTCATTAAGTGCGTTTTGCTCTTTACGGAATTGCTCAAGAGTCGTGATATCAGCTTCATCAAACTGGGTAACGTGAGGGATTTGCACCCAGTTACGGTGTAAGTTCTTGCCTGATAGTTTTTGAATACGTGACAGTTTCTTCTCTTCGATTTCACCAAACTTAGCAAAATCAACTTTTGGCCAAGGGATTAAACCAAGCTCACCGCCACCCGCGTTGCCTTTGCCAGCAGATAACTGACCAGACTCAACTTGCTTAACTAGGTTTTTAACATAGTTTTGCACGTCTTCTTTAATAACACGGTTTTTACGGCCTGAACCTTTTACGTTCGCAAGGTTAATACCAAACTCACGGGCCAAACGGCGAACAACTGGCGATGCATGAGCATAGGCACTGTTGTTTTCAAAGCTTTCATTACTGGCTTTTGCAGGAGCAGCACTTGGCGTAGACTCTTTTTGTGCAGGTTTTGATTCAGTTTTTTCAGCAGCTTTTTTCTCTGCTTTTGGCGCTTCGCTTGGCGCACTGCCAGCCACTTCAAACACAAAAATAAGCGAACCAGTTTTAACTTTGTCGCCTGTTGCTACTTTGATCTCTTTAACGGTACCTGCAAACGGCGCAGGTACTTCCATGGCAGCTTTGTCGCCTTCAACGTTTAAGATTGATTGCTCTTCTTCAACCTTATCGCCAACGGCAACCATCACTTCTGTGACTTCAACTTCATCATCACCAATATCTGGCACGTTGACTTCTTTGCTGCTTGAACTTGCCGCTGGTGCAGATTCTTGCGCTGGTTCGTCTTGTGTAGGGGCCGCTGACTCGCCACCCGCGATTTCAAAAACAAACACTAATGAGCCTGTTTTTACTTTGTCGCCAGTCGCAATTTTGATTTCTTTAACGGTACCTGCGAACGGTGCTGGCACTTCCATTGCCGCTTTGTCGCCTTCAACGTTTAAGATAGATTGCTCTTCTTCTACGCTATCGCCCACTGCAACCATGATTTCTGTGACTTCAACTTCATCATCACCGATATCTGGCACGGTCACTTCTTTTGTCGTTGAGCCTGAAGAGGCAGCAGGTGCTGCGTCTTCAGATTTAGCCGGCGCTTCTGGCGCTTTTTCTTCACCTGCACTTTCGCCTTCAAAAATCATAATTAAAGAGCCAGTGGTAACCGTGTCACCTTCGCTTACTTTAATTTCTTTAACTGTACCCGCTTGCGCAGCCGGTACTTCCATTGACGCTTTATCGCCTTCAACAGTAAGAAGTGATTGGTCAACTTCAACAACGTCGCCAACACTCACTAAGATTTCGGTTACTTCGACTTCATCGCCACCGATATCTGGTACATTAATTTCAATACTCATTGCAAAACCTCTTAAGCGTACAGTGGGTTAAGTTTGTTAGTGTCGATGTCGAACTTCTTAAGCGCGTCAACCACCACTGACTTTTCAACTTCACCACGTTTAGCCAGTTCAGATAACGTAGCAACAACAACATAACCTGCGTTAACTTCAAAGTGACGACGTAAGTTTTCACGGCTGTCTGAACGACCGTAACCATCTGTGCCCAATACTTTGTAGTTGCTGCTAGGAATGAATGAACGCGCTTGCTCAGCGTAGTTTTTCATGTAATCCGTTGCGGCAACAGTCACTGAATCATTTAGTACGCTAGTGATGTAAGCAGTTTTTTGCTCAGCTTCTGGGTTAAGCATGTTTGAACGCTCAACGTCTTGACCATCACGAGTAAGTTCGTTGAATGACGTTACAGAGAAAACATCTGATGCAATGCCATAGTCATCACTTAAGATGGCTGCCGCTTTACGTACTTCTGTCATGATAGTACCTGAGCTTAATAGCTGTACGTTGGCTTTTTTACCTTCGTAGCTCTCAAGTTTATAAATACCTTTACGAATACCTTCTTCAGCACCTTCAGGCATTGCTGGTTGCGCGTAGTTTTCGTTCATCAGCGTTAGGTAGTAGTAAATGTTTTCTTGGTCTTCACCGTACATACGACGAATACCGTCTTGAATAATTACTGCTACTTCGTACGCATACGTTGGATCATAAGAGATACAGTTAGGCACTGTGTTTGCAAGAATGTGGCTATGACCATCTTCGTGCTGCAGACCTTCACCATTAAGCGTTGTACGGCCTGCTGTAGCACCTAATAAGAAACCACGTGCTTGTTGGTCACCTGCCATCCACGCCATGTCGCCAACACGTTGGAAACCGAACATTGAATAGTAGATGTAGAATGGGATCATTGGTAAATCGTTAGTGCTGTATGACGTTGCCGCAGCAACCCACGATGACATTGCACCTAACTCATTGATACCTTCTTGCAATACTTGACCTGATGTTGCTTCTTTGTAGTAAGAAACAATGTCACGGTCTTGTGGTGTGTAGTTTTGGCCATGCGGGTTATAAATACCGATTTGACGGAATAAACCTTCCATACCAAAGGTACGTGCTTCATCTGCAATAATTGGCACGATGTTTTTACCAATGCCTTTATCTTTTAATAAGATATTAAGCGCACGTACAAAGCCCATTGTTGTAGAAATATCACGTTTTTGCTCATCTAGTAGCGGCTTAAATGCGTCTACTTCTGGCAATTGTAATTTTTCAGAGAAATTAGGGATGCGCGTAGGTGTGTAACCTTCTAAGTCTTTACGACGAGCATGTAAGTACTTGTACTCTTCTGAGCCTTCTTCAAGCTCTAGGTAAGGTAAGTCTTTAATTGCCTCATCAGACACAAGATCTTGTAGACCTAAACGCGAACGTAAGTGTTCAACGTGTGTCATATCCATTTTCTTAACTTGGTGAGCAATATTTTTACCTTCAGCTGCTTCACCCATGCCGTAACCTTTTACAGTTTTAGCTAGAATAACCGTAGGACGGTCATTGGTTTGCTCAGCTTTTTTGAATGCAGCGTATAGTTTAGATGGCTCATGACCACCACGCTTAAGCGCAAAAATTTCGTCATCTGTCATATCAGCCACAAGCGCTGCTGTTTCAGGGTAACGACCAAAGAAGTGTTCACGTACGTAAGCACCGTCTTTTGCTTTATATGTTTGGTAATCACCATCGATGGTTTCGTTCATCAATTGTAATAACTTACCTGTTGTGTCTTTAGCAAGTAAGATATCCCAACCACTGCCCCAAACTACTTTAATAACGTTCCAGCCAGCACCTTTGAACAGACCTTCAAGTTCTTGAATGATCTTACCATTACCCATTACTGGGCCATCTAGACGCTGTAGATTACAGTTGATCAGGTAGCATAGGTTATCCAGTTTTTCACGAGCAGCAAAAGAAATAGCACCACGTGATTCTGGCTCATCCATTTCACCATCACCTAAAAACGCATAAACACGTTGGTTTTTAGTATTTTTTAAGCCACGGCCATCTAAGTACTTTAAGAAACGCGCTTGGTAAATTGACGCGATAGGACCCAGACCCATAGATACTGTAGGGAATTGCCAAAACTCAGGCATTAATTTAGGATGAGGGTATGAAGGTAAGCCGTTACCGTCTACTTCTTGGCGGAAGTTATCAAGCTGAGCCGCAGATAAACGACCTTCAACAAATGCACGTGCATAAATACCTGGAGAAATATGACCTTGATAATAAACTAAGTCACCACCGTCTACGTCATTTGGTGCTTTAAAGAAATGGTTAAAACACACTTCATAAAAAGCAGCAGAAGACTGATAAGACGCCATATGGCCGCCTAAGTCGAGGTCTTTTTTCGATGCGCGCAATACAATCATGATTGCGTTCCAACGAATAATAGAACGAATACGGCGCTCAAGATTAACATCCCCTGGGTATGCTGGTTCTTGGTCTACCGGAATCGTATTAACGTAGTTTGTGTTGATGCCTGTAGGCATATCAACACCGTCTAAACGGGCTTGCTCTAATACTTGCTCAAGTAAAAACTGAGCACGCTCAACACCTTCTTCGCGCACAACTGATTCAAGAGCTTGTAACCACTCTTGTGTTTCTAGCGCGTCTACGTCAATTTTATTGACTTCAGACATATGGAGGTTTCCTTATGTTTAAAATACGAATGTTTTTAATTAATACGGTAAATTGTGTGTTGCACCACCGTACTTGTTTAAATAGTTACTTTGCTAATTCTGTTTTGTGCGTCTTAAACTACGTTCAATTCGCGAATGCTCTTTGCCTGCTTCAAGCAATGCTTCTTCAATAAAGGCTAAGTGAGCATTACTGGCTAAACGAGCTTGTTCTGGATTCCCTTCAATCACCGCATCCATTAACAAACGGCGATGCTCTGCTAACTGCTTACTAATATGTGGCTTTTCCAACAAGACGGTTAAGTTTTGTAAAATATTTTGCTCAAGCAGCGCTTGCATTCCTCGCACTAAATGCAACAACACCACATTGTGTGATGACTCCGCCACGCTAAAATGAAACGCGTTGATTGCTTTAGCTTTTTGTTGCAAATCGTCGTTTGCTGATGCAATGCTGTCAAAACTTTGTTTTACTTTATCAAAGTCAGTACTCGTGCCACGAAGTGCAGCATAATATGCAGCAATACCTTCTAAGGCGTGACGGAACTCTAATAAATCAAACTGTGATTCAGGGTGTTTACTGATCAAATCGAAGAGCGGATCAGTGAGCCCTTCCTCTAACTGGTTTTTTACAAAGGTACCGCCACCTTGACGGCGAGTAACTAAGCCTTTGGCCTCTAACTTTTGAATTGCCTCGCGCAATGAAGGACGCGACACTTCAAACTGTTTTGCTAATTCCCGCTCCGGCGGCAGTTTTTCACCGGGTGCTAATGACCCCTCAAGAATCATATTCTCAAGTTGTTGTAAAATAACATCCGACAATTTTGCTGCTTTAATCTTTAAAGACATTCATCAACGTCCGCATTGTAGTGGGCTCTGGTTCTAAACAACCAGATTGAGCCTATAGCTAAAACCAAAAGGTAAATTGGTCATACCAAATTTGAGCCATACGTTATCAAAAAGCAAGTTTGCTGTCAATTTCACGAAGAATACATACAACAAAACAGCCTAACGCATTTAGCTCAAAGAATAAACAGTAGGTTATATCGAGTGGCTTTGGGAGGATTTTTTTACGTGGCCTCAAATGGTCTGACCAGACATCCCCATTAATAAGCGGGCTATTTACTATCAATAAATAACTTACAAATTTTTGTATAAAGAGAAGTGAATAAGGAAAAGCGGCGGGTAACGAGCTTCGAGCTGCAGGTTATATACCCAAGCCACCTCAAGATGCAGAATTCAGCGTTTCACAGGGGCTTAATATCAAGGCGTTACTTTGCAGGAATGGCACTCCCTTTTAAGAAGTAACAACGATGAGAGTAAGTTCCTGTGAAGCGCCCAGAGGGTTGGTTTAAAAGCGATTTATACTGCGTTATTGATTTTAACAATAGAACCACTATTACTTGCAATCATTGCCTTGCCTATATCGCTTTTAATTCCAACTGAAACTCGCATCTTGAGGTGGTTTGGGTATACATACACCTAGCCATGACCATCTTTTACCACCGCGGCGCTACACCGAGAAGAAATAACCACGGGCTGCGAACTATAAATAAACCTAGCTTCTAGTACCTTTAATCCAGTACCTATAACCATCCACTTCTTTGTGAATAAATTACTTAAAACAATTTTGCCCAAAGAGAAGTGAGTAAGAAAAACTATGGACTTTGTGCAACGATCAGCGAGTAATTCACCTAGCCACAACCATATTTTGCTGTAGTGGGCTCCGAGGCGCTTCACGCTACACAAAGAAGAAAGGTTAGACCTAGTACTATTCACTTCCTTAGCACCTAGCGCCTTTACTATTTCTTTACGCCAGTCCACCAAATAGAGTAAGTAAAGCAATAAGTACTAAGTAAAATAAAACATTACGCTTAACTAGCTTCATCATACATGTTGCCTCTGCTGTGCAACCAAAATGCGCTTGTTCAATTTGCTCCGCAGCTAAAGCCGTATTAGCCACAACATTGCGATTGCTCACAGAAAAGTCAAACGCATACTTAAGCAAGCAGCTTGTTCCCTTATTAAAATTACCAATCACTAAGTAACCAAAACTGGTAATACGTGCCGGTAGCCAATCAAGCCAAAATAGTAGTGTGTGAATCAGTTTGAATCGAGCCACATAAGGCACTTTTCTATCTTCACGCACCAAGTCAGCATAAGTGCGTACTAACGCATAAAATACAGCACCGGGCGCACCTAAAACCACAAACCAAAAAATCACTGCACAATAGAAACGAAAATTGATCCAAGCCAATGTTTGTCCAAACGTTTCACCGCCGGGCTCGTTTTCAGTTTTTTTCTGCCCCATTTGCAAAGCATATAAAGTTGCAGCCTCTTTATCATCACGGGTTAGCGCATTGAGGTATGATTTATATAATGCGCGATGTTTAGCACAGCCAAAGCAAACAAGTAATACCACTATGTTAACGACTAATTGCCAGACCACAAAATCAGAAAACGTATAAACTAATGCAATTGCAATAACAGGCAAAACTAGCCAAATCAAAAAACCATATGCTGAGTTAAACAGACCATTTTCACTCAATTGCTTTTTAGAACGCACTAAATAACCTTGTGCGTAATAGCTTATCTGCCAATAATCAGAGCGCGCACCAAGGCGCTCTAAAATCAAAGCGGTAATTATTGAAATTAAAATCATAATGCTCTCTTTACTAAAGCCAAGTTAATTTAGGTCGGCAAAAAAGTATTGCCAATCAAAACTTTCACCAGGATCGGTTTTTCGCCCAGGTGCAATATCACAATGCCCAACAATACGTGCTTTATTTATTGAAGGATACTTATTCATCAATAACTTAGTAATTGATTGTAATGTATTATATTGACTTTGGGTATAGCCGCTAGTATCAGTTCCCTCAAGTTCAATGCCAATGCTAAAATCATTACATCGCTCGCGCCCTAAAAACTCAGATTTACCAGCATGCCATGCCCGCTTACTAAAAGGGACATACTGCACTATTTCGCCAGTACGTTTAATAAAACAATGCGCAGATACACTAAGGCCTTGTAAATTAGAAAAACTTGGATGAGCATTGCAGTTAATTGCTCCCATAAACAAATCGTCAACATACGGTGTACCAAACTCTCCCGCCGGTAACGAAATATTATGAATCACTAATAGCGATATTTCTTCACCCTGGGGTCGAGCATCACAATGCAAGCATTCACGCTGCATTACACCTTCAAGTCTTCCTTCACAATCAATTTGCATGTTACAAAACCATTATTACACTCTATAGAAGATGCTAAAGGATAAAACATATAAATAAAAGCAGGCAACAGGTCCTTGTAACATGTTTATTTCAACGAGTCGTAACCTAGTAAGTTTGCACCTGCAAATACCAATAAATATCGAACACCCCATAGCAAAGGGACTATGCCTCTTCTATTCGCTATGCAAACATAGTAAAATTTTTCCAATTTCTTAATTATAATGAGCTTTTATAATGTCTATTCCGCACAGCCTTTTAAGCCAGTTAGTAAAAATTGCCCTTGATGAAGATTTAAATTACCAAAGCGCTGAGCAAGGTGATATTACGGCAGGCTTAATCCCACATTCACAGCAAGCAAACGCCAAAGTAATTACGCGTGAAAACGGTGTATTCTGCGGTAAGGACATTATCTTAGAAGTGTTTAAGCAGGTAGATCCCAGCGTACACGTCGATGTGTTAGTCAATGATGGCGACGAAATAAACGCCAACGACACCTTGTTTACAGCCAAAGGGTCTGCACGCGCTATTTTAACTGCTGAACGTACTGCACTTAACTTTGTACAAACCCTATCAGGCACTGCCACAACCACCGCGCATTACGTTAAAGAACTAGCAGGGACAACAACACAGCTGCTCGATACCCGTAAAACAATCCCTGGCTTGCGTGCTTTGCAAAAGTACGCAGTAAAATGTGGCGGCGGCGCTAACCATCGCATTGGTTTATTTGATGCGTTTCTTATTAAAGAAAATCACATAGCGGCCTGCGGCGGCATTAAAAGTGCAGTATCACAAGCAAAATTAAATCACCCAAATAAGCCTGTTGAAGTAGAAGTTGAATCACTTGATGAGCTAGATCAAGCTATTAATGCCGGTGCTAATATTATAATGCTTGATAACTTTACACCTGAGCAAATTAAACAAGCAGTCATACTAACGAATAAACGAGCAAAAATTGAAGTGTCGGGCAATATGACAATAGAAACGCTCAAAACGTATTCACAAGCCGGAGTAGACTTTATTTCAAGTGGTGCACTTACAAAAAATTTACAATCAATTGACTTGTCCATGCGATTCGAGTAATTATTCCAAGTTTAATGAATATAATATTTACCTAAAACGTTGACATTTTAGGCAATTAATCATTAAATACGCCGAAAGGCTTATTTTGTAACAAACTGTTAATTATAGTTCCCTTTTTATAAAAAAAGGGTGTTATCATAAGCCTTGTGTATGATGGTAAAACAAAAAACCAAAACTAAACAACTAGTGTTGACTGTTTAGCTGTACCACTAATTTAATTAAATGCGTACTGAACATTCTTGAATAACTAGGAAAGTTCGTAAAATACCGTTAAATACTTAGGAAGTCACTTCCAAAACAGTGTTTTAGTGCTAAAGTAAATCTAGTAGCCGACTTTCGATTAGTTTAGGTCTTAAATTAAGTATCAAGGCATTATTTAAAAAAACAGTAAGAAAAGTTGCTTATACTCTTTAACGCGCAACCCGCTTAACGTGTAACCAATTTAACTTACATACATACTATCCTTTAGGAGAGGAACATGGAAAAAATGACACAACAAAGTCAAAAGGGTTTTACCCTAATTGAATTAATGATTGTAGTAGCAATCATCGGTATTCTTGCTGCAGTAGCATTGCCTGCTTATCAACAATATTCTGACAAAGCAAAGTATACAGAAGTGGTTATGGCTTCTAATGCAGTAAAAACAGCAGTTGAAGTTTGTGCTCAAATTAAAGGAAGCTTAACTGATTGTAAACAAGGAACTAATAGCGTACCTTCGGATGTAACAACAGCCCAAGGGAATGTAACATCTGTAAAGTGGACTGCTGCAGACGGTAAAATTACTGTCACGCCAGTTGCTACTGGTGGGATAGCTGCCACTGACACTTATGTCCTAACCGCTGCCTATGCAAGTGGTAGAGTTACTTGGTCCGACAACTGCAGCACCACACAACTTTGCTAATAGAACATAAAATAAAAGTGTGTTACCTCGGGGTAACACACTATCTTAAAAGCGATAAATCCTCTTGACCAAGAAAAATAACAATGACACCTTTGAGTGGGTGGGAGTAAGTGCCCGAGGAAAACGCCTTGAAGGTAAGATGAACGGAGCAAGTATCGCGTTAGTCAAAGCCCAGCTTCGTAAACAAGGCATTACCCCCTCTAAAGTAAAACGCAAAGCCAAGCCATTATTTGGCACGCGAATGCAAAAAATCACACCAAAAGATGTAGCGTTATTAACACGCCAAATTGCCACCATGCTAATGGCAGGTGTGCCACTCATTCAAGCTATAGAGATGATTGGTAGCGGCGCAAGTAATAAAAGTGTTGGCAAGCTGATGGAAACCATTGGTGACGAGGTAAAAGCCGGGGGTACATTATCAAACGCGCTCCGTAAACACCCTCGCTATTTTGATGACTTATATTGTGACTTAGTCGCATCAGGTGAACAATCGGGTGCGCTTGATCAAATATTTGATCGTGTAGCACTTTATAAAGAAAAGTCAGAAGCGCTGAAGTCAAAAATTAAAAAGGCCATGTTTTACCCCATAGCTGTTTTAGTCGTTGCACTTATTGTTACCTCTATCCTACTTATCTTTGTGGTACCACAATTCCAAGATATTTTTAATGGCTTTGGTGCAGAGCTTCCTGCATTTACCTTAATGGTGATTGGTATTTCTGAGTTTATGCAAGAATATTGGTGGATAATACTCATTGCGATTGTCGGGTTTGGTTACGCCTATAAAGAAGCGCTACTGAAAAGTAAAAAACTACGGGATGCCAACGACAGAGCTATTTTAAAACTGCCTGTAATCGGTATGATTTTAAATAAAGCAGCTGTTGCACGTTATGCACGTACTTTATCGACCACCTTTGCTGCAGGTGTGCCACTAGTTGATGCGCTAGATTCTGCGGCTGGCGCTTCAGGTAATGCAGTTTACCGCTATGCCATATTAGATATTAAAGCTGAGGTTAGTTCTGGTAATCAGATGAACTGGGCTATGCGTAATTCAAAAATATTCCCCGATATGGTTATCCAAATGGTCGCCATTGGTGAAGAGTCTGGCTCGCTGGATGGCATGCTAGCAAAAGTTGCCACTATTTATGAACAAGAGGTTGATGATGCCGTTGATGGTTTATCAAGCTTGCTTGAACCATTAATTATGGCAGTGCTCGGCGTGCTGGTTGGCGGATTGATCATCGCGATGTACTTACCCATATTCCAGCTTGGTGCTGTTGTATAATAGCTGTAACGGAAAGGTTCTAGGTTTTATGGAAGTGATAGGCCCTAGGTGTGCTCATCATAGCCCTTCCCCCAGCTCGTCGCCCGTGGCTTTTACTCAATCACTTCTCTTTGTGAAAATGGTTTTTAACTCAATTTTTTAGGTATGTAATGCACGAATTTTTTCTCGACATAATCACTGTAATGCAAAGTCATTTATGGTTTTATTTACTCACTATTGGCCTTGTTAGTTTATGTGTTGGCAGCTTTTTAAATGTGGTTATTTATCGCATACCAAAAATGATGCAACGTGAGTGGCAAGCAGAGTGCCGCATTTTATTGGCCGAAGAGCTCAAAACAGCAGAAAAATCGCCTTCAGAAGTGTTTAACCTAGTTAAACCGAATTCAACTTGCCCTAAATGCAAAACAGCGATTAAACCTTGGCAAAATATTCCTGTTATTAGTTGGCTTTTACTAAAGGGTAAATGTGCCAGCTGTGAAAACCCAATTTCAATTCGCTACCCTATAATTGAAATGCTGACCGCCCTACTCAGTTTAGTTGTCGCTATAAATTTAGGCGCATCTAATTTAGCCCTACTGTATATCGTGATCACCTGGGTGCTTATTGCCCTTACTTTTATCGATATTGATCACATGTTACTACCCGATCAACTCACCCTTCCCTTAGTGTGGCTAGCATTAATCGCCTCTATACTTGGCATAACAACAGTGACACCTGAAGAAGCCATTATTGGCGCTGCTTGCGGGTACTTAAGCTTGTGGAGTGTATTTTGGCTATTTAAGCTAGTTACTGGCAAAGAAGGTATGGGCTACGGCGATTTTAAGCTCCTTGCTGTTTTCGGTGCCCTACTTGGTTGGCAGTCATTACTCACCATTATTTTGCTCTCAAGTGTAGTTGGCGCTGTTATTGGTATCATTTTGCTAAGTATTCAAGGTAAAGACAAAGCCACTCCAATTCCTTTTGGCCCCTATTTAGCAATTGCTGGTTGGGTAACATTATTGTGGGGCGAACACATTCAGCAATACTACTTTAATACCTTAGGTTATTGATATGACTCTTTCAGCTGTTGGCAAATGGGTTCTTGGATTAACAGGCGGTATTGGCTCTGGTAAAAGTGCTGTGAGTGATATGTTTGAACAGTTTAATATAACTGTTGTTGATGCTGACATTGTCGCGCGTGAAGTCGTTGCACCAAAAACGAAAGGGTTAAAAGAAATTAAGGCACACTTCGGTGAGCAAGTACTCAACGAGGACGGCTCTTTAAACCGCGCACAATTGCGTCACATTATTTTTGCTGATGAAAGCCAAAAAGCGTGGTTGAATAACTTACTACATCCACTCATCAGAGAAAAAATACTCAGTGATTTAAACAGTGCAACCAGTCAATATGTTGTACTGGTCGCACCGCTTTTATTTGAGAATAATCTAGATAAATACTGCCAACATACTTTAGTGGTCGATGTACCTGTTGAAATACAAATAAGCAGAACAGTTCGCCGCGATAATGTCAGTGAGCAACAAGCAAAGAGTATCATTTCAGCACAAATGAAACGCGAAGATAAATTAGCAAAAGCCGATGACGTGCTTGATAATAACCGTGATTTAACACTGGTTGCGAGTGACGTAGAAACATTACACGCACGGTACTTAATAAAAGCAAACGCATTTAACGCAACCAACAACTAATTCGAAATATTCGATAAACTTTACGCTTTTTGTCGCTAAATTACGCTAAAATGACAAGACAGATGTTTTCCCCTTCTTTTTTCTGATAAATTGCGAATATGAAATGATTTTACTGGGTGCACAATGAACATTAATTCACCATTACTTCGAAAATATATCACGTTAGGCCGTGTTGACGCAGAAGACGTTAAACTAAAGCAGCGTGAATTTAACTCTACTGCGGAGCTTATTGCAAAATGCAGTGGCATAAGCGGACAAGAGTTAGCCGAGCAATGTATTGATTTTTTTCGTGTTCCGCATTTTGATTTAAAAGATTTTGATGTTGCGCTCATACCCCAAGATTTGATCAAAGAAAAACTGATCAGGCAACATCATATACTTCCATTGATAAAAAAAGGCCGCAAGTTATATATAGCCGCATCAGATCCAACTGATTATGGCGCATTTGAAAACTTCGAATTTAGCACCGGCCTTTCATGCGAAGTGGTTGTTGTAGATTACCGCCAGCTCGATAATAAAATAGAACAACTACTCGATGCGACGGGCAGCTTGCACCTCAGTGAAGATGAATTTAAAGAATTTGCTGATTTAGATACCGACTCATCTAATGAGCCACAAAAAAATACTGAAGATGACAAAGACGATGCGCCAATCATTGTCTATATCAATAAAATATTGATGGATGCGATTAAAAAAGGCGCGTCTGATTTGCACTTTGAGCCCTACGAACACAAATACCGTGTACGATTTCGTATCGATGGTATTTTGCACGAAATGGCCAGCCCGCCAAACAGCTTAGCCACTCGCTTATCTGCGCGTATTAAAGTTATGTCGCGTTTAGATATTGCAGAAAAGCGCAAACCACAAGATGGTCGTATCAAACTTAAAATTACTGAACGTAAAAGTATCGACTTTCGTGTCAGCACACTCCCTACTCTTTGGGGTGAAAAAATAGTAATGCGTATCCTCGATTCATCCAGCGCCATGTTGGGAATCGATGTACTTGGCTATGAACCTGAGCAGAAACAGCTCTACATGGACGCGCTACAACAACCGCAAGGCATGATTTTAGTTACCGGTCCGACAGGTTCTGGTAAAACGGTATCATTGTATACCGGGCTAAATATTCTTAATCAACCTGAGCGTAATATCAGCACAGCAGAGGATCCTGTTGAAATTAATCTCGAAGGCATTAACCAAGTACAGATCAACCCAAAAGCTGATATGACCTTTGCCAATGCGTTAAAAGCGTTTCTACGCCAAGATCCCGATGTAGTAATGGTTGGTGAGATCCGTGACCTTGAAACCGCTGAAATATCAATAAAAGCGGCGCAAACAGGTCACTTAGTTATGTCGACATTGCATACTAATTCAGCTCCCGAAACGCTTACACGTTTATTAAATATGGGTGTGCCTGCCTATAACGTCGCAAGCTCAATTAGCTTGATTATTGCCCAGCGATTAGCTCGTCGCCTATGTTCGAAGTGTAAAACACCAGAAACCCTTCCTGCCGAAGAGTTACAACGCCAAGGCTTCACACCGCAGCAAATCAGTGAGCTTACGCTTTTTGCACCAAAAGGGTGTGATAGCTGTACCGAAGGTTACAAAGGCCGTGTAGGTGTTTACGAAGTCATGCAAATTACTCCTGAAATAGCACAAATCATTATGCGTGGCGGTAATTCTTTGGAGATTGCAGAAGTCTCATTAAAGTCTGGATTTAATAACTTACGCTTATCAGGTCTGCGAAAAGCAGCCGCAGGTGTCACATCACTTGCTGAAATAAACCGAGTAACCAGTTTTTAAATTAAGCTACTAGGTTAAAGGTGCTAGGGTGATGTTTAAAAAGCCTAGCGCCTATCTCAAAGTGTTTGTGATTGGCTTTAACCGCGAATGACCGAAAGGTAGGACGTGCTTTAGCGCGTCAATTTTATATAATCGATTATCGCCATCAATGACGGCCTAATATGGTGCTAAGTGTAAATCAGCGCTCGTTGCTCATCGCCCCGCCCCCGTAGCCTGCAATTCAAAACATTTACTTTTATTTATTCCTTATCATTTACACTCATCCACTTATCTTTGTAAAATAAGCTCCAACGCTTTATTCATGAGAATATGTTATGCCAACTGTAGTTAACTGCCCAACCTGTAAAGCTGATGTTGAATGGTCTGAGCAAAGCCCGCATCGTCCGTTCTGTTCAAAGCGCTGTCAGCTAATTGATTTAGGTGAGTGGTCGTTTGAAAATAATAAAATTTCAGCCCCCATTACGTCAGCCAATGACTTAAGCCAAGATATGATTGAAGATATTGAAGAAATGCTCGCCAAAAACGACGACAGCTTTTTTAAATAGCAACAAATCAGTTAATGCCCAAAAAGGCGAAAGTTACCTTTCGCCTAATCATCATTGAGCTTAGAACAATTTAACCCTCAGCTTTTTCATCCGCATTTTTACCGCCATGCCAGCCCTTACGGTGACCTTTATCTTTCATTTTTTTAGCGAAACGCTTTTTCATTTTAGTGTACTTTTCACGCTGTTCAACATTTAAAATCTGCCATACGGTGTGTTCCATTTTAAGTTTTTGCATAGCAAAAACTTCAACTTTAGCTTTGCGTAAATCTATAATTTCTTGTGCGGCGCTTTCGTCAAACGTTGCTTTTGCTAACAGCGTTTCCATTTGAGCTTTAAAAGTATCACGCTGCGCTGCGCGCGCGTCTTTGTTACCGCGCATTGCCTTCATTTGTGCTTTTTGCGCTTCAAATGCGGCTTTTAACTCTTTTTGCTGTTGTTGGGTTAAATCTAGTTTTGCAGCACCACGCTCAGAGAGTAAAAAGCGCGCTTCTGGCATGCCTTTGCCATGAGGCATACCGCCTTTAGCCATTACAGCGCCTGTACCCAGTGCTGTTGTAGCTAAACCACAAATTAATACTAGTTTAGTGAGTTTACGTGTGATCATAATCATTACCTTTTGGTTGTGAATAGTGTCGCCTTAACAAGTAAGTTAACTATATCAATGGCAATGCAAAGCAACGCAAAGCAATGTAAAGGTTTTGTAAAGGTTCACTTTTACGCATATTAGAGCGTAAAATAGCGGTATTGCAGCATGACAAGGTTAGCTAAATGAAACTATTAATGATTGACGATGATATAGGGCTATGTGAATTACTTAGCGAATACCTGTGCACACAAGGCTATGAAATTGAGTGTGTTCATGATGGTGAGTTAGGCTTACAAGCCGCTCTTAAATACGAATATGCGCTAATTTTACTTGATGTCATGCTCCCTAAACTCGATGGCTTTGATGTCCTAAAGCAACTTAGGCAAACAAAGTTAACGCCGGTTATCATGCTGACTGCCAAAGGTGAAGATTTTGATCGTATTTTTGGTTTAGAGCTTGGTGCTGATGACTACATTCCAAAACCCTTTAACCACCGAGAATTGCTAGCTAGAGTAAAAGCAATTACTCGTCGAATAGAACATATTACTAGCTTAAGTAACACGCAAGCCAATAAGCTTAATGTAAACAGCATAACAATCAATCTGGCCGCTCGTGAAGCCTTCATCGATGAAAGCCTACTTAACCTAACCGGAACCGAATATGAAGTGCTTGCCTTACTTGTTAAAAATGCTGGCGATGTTGTTAGTAAGGAGCAAATAAGTGAAGAAGTGCTGGGCAGGCGCTTAGCAGCCTTCGATCGCTCAATCGATATGCATGTCAGTAATATTCGCAAAAAAATAGCCGAGCATAACAGTGCGGAGCGAATTAAAACAATGCGAGGAACCGGTTATGTCTTCATCCAAGGAGAATAAAACAACACACTTTGCTTGGCTAAAACATCCAAAAAGCTTTTTGTTTTTCAAAATATTTGTTTGGTTTTGGCTGACAGTGATAGGCACTATTACGTCTTTGGTATTTCTTAGCAACCTAGCAATAAACCAAGTCAGTAATGAGCAGCTTCAGGGCCCAATGTTAAAGAACTTAGAATATGCAGCCAAAAGTTTTGAGCGGATCGCTTTAAAGCACAAAAAAAGTGCTGCGGATATCTTGCAACACCCACGATTAGCAAAGCGAAAACTACTTTATTTAAATTCGGATCAACCTGACAATTCAATCACTAGCCGCCCCCCAGCAAGTGATATTGACTTAAGCCTTGTAAACTTTACTAAAAACATGTCGCCGCAAGTTATTTTTACTGAAAACTTTATAGCATTTGGACCAATCAAAACAACCCTCCCTGAAGGCACGTTTTATTTATATGAAATAGATGAAAACAATCAGCCTCCATTTTTAATACGCTTAAAGTTAATGCCAACATGGTTAAAAATTGCTGTTGCTTTAGTTGCTTCATTAGCGCTTAGTTTTGTGTTTAGTCGCAACTTAATTGCCCCGATCAATCATTTAAAACAAGCAGCTAATAAACTCTCGCAAGGCGATTTAACAGCCCGAGCAAATATTAATGAAAATAGGCAAGATGAGCTTGGTATTTTGGGCCGAGAATTTAACAGCATGGCAACGCAAATTGAGCAACTCATTGCTGCACAAAAACGCTTGCTAGCTGATATTTCTCACGAGCTTCGCTCCCCGCTTACTCGTTTAAAAATGGCGACAGGCCTTGCCCAAATGCAAGCTGAAGATGAAAATCAAACCTATTTACTGCGCATTGAAAAAGAAGCTAACCAGCTTGATAAAATGATAACAGATGTACTGCAAGTTTCACGCTTAGAAGCAAAAAGCCAACCACTGTCATTACATAAACAGTCAATGCACGTGATCATCACTCACGTATTAAATGACGCACAGTTTGAAGCAAAACAGAGCAACAAAACATTACATATTGATGGGCAACTCAATGTTGACATAAACTGTGATGAAAGCTTGCTCGCCAGTGCACTTGAGAATATTCTGCGTAACGCGATAAAATACGCAGCGCAATCCATTTCTATCAAGCTTACACTAACAGATGCTATCAACATTGAGATCAGTGATGATGGCCCAGGTGTTGAACCGCAAAACTTAGCCCGATTGTGCGAACCATTCTTTAGACAATCTGACGCCAGAGATAGAACCAGTGGTGGCACAGGTTTAGGATTGGCAATTGCAAAAAATGCGATTGCAGCCCACTCTGGGCATTTAACACTACACAATCAGACTCAAGGTGGTTTGAGTGTGCACATTGTTTTACCTATTAACGAGCAGCCATAGCGATGTTTTATAGCACTGAACACACTCTTTTTGAGCAGCAAAAGCAGATTGACGACTTTTTTACTCAACAGGTAACTAAGCAACACTTAGCAACTCCTAGTGGCAACTTATACTATGGCTATGCAATTCCCAAACAAGCTCACACAGCAATCGTAATAAGCTCAGGGCGTATTGAAGGGTTAGATAAATACAGAGAGTTAATATGGGAGTTATATAACAATAACTACGCCGTCTTCATTGCGGATCATCAAGGCCAGGGGCGCTCATACCGCGCATTAAGAAACCCGCATAAGGGCTTTGTTAATGTGTTTTCTGATTACGCTAATGATTTAGCCATATTTGATTCAACAATTATAGCGCAGCACTGGCAAGGTAAAAAAGTAATGCTTGGTCACTCAATGGGCGGAGCAATCGCATTTAATTTTTTAACCCAATTTGACAATAACTACAGTGGCGTATTTTTATCAGCACCTATGTTTGATATTTACACTAAAGGCACACCAAAACCAATTGCTAAACTAGTCGCAAAAATAGCCTGTTTTATGGGTTTAAATAAATTATACGCATTGGGTCAAGGCAACTATAAACCAGAAACATTTGCGCAAAACACCTTAACAAGCAGCGAAGTTCGCTACCAATTATTTAGACAGATTTACCAGCAAGAGCCCAGCGTACAGTTAGGGGGGGTTACATATGGGTGGTTAAATGCGGCCTTTAAATTTATTAAAGACGCGCCAAATTCAACACTCCCTATTCCCCTCTTTATTGCGAGCGCGCAATTAGATACCGTGGTTGACAATAAAGCTCAACAGAACATTACACACTTACAAAAAAATGCAATTTTAGAAACGTTTAGCGATGCTAAACATGAGCTCCTTTTTGAACAAGACAGCATTCGTAAAGCTGTATTAACGCGCTTTTACGAGTTTTGTGATTCAGTAACGTCAACCTGACTCAATGATAATGGGTCTTGATGGATAAGAACATCCATTTCACAATCAAATTGTTGCTGAATCATATCAACGACCTCATCGGCCACATAGTGCGCCCTAATGAGTGGCAACGTATCCTCAAGCTCTAAATGCATTTGTATAAATTTAACTTTACCACCTTGGCGCGTCCTTACATCGTGTACACCAAAAACATCTTTATGGCTGTTGGCAATTGCAACTATTTCAAGTTTTTCATCATCGGGCAGCTCTTTATCCATTAAATGATCTGCGCTCTGTTTTGCAATATCCCAACTGTTATAAAGTAAATACCCTGCAACACCTATTGCAAATAGAGGGTCTGCATACTGTACGCCATTTCCTGCTAGTAAAATCGCAATTAATACCGCAGCATTTAAAATCAAATCGCCTTTGTAATGCACAGAGTCTGCTTTTATAGCAATGGACTCTGTATGGTTAATCACTTTAGTTTGCACAAACACCACCACGAGTGTACACAAAATTGCAAACGCACTGACCCAAACTCCAAGCATTGAATGACTTAATTTAACGGGGTTAAATAAACGCTCAATACCGTGAAACGCAAGTAAACACCCTGAACCTGCAATAAAGGCAGCTTGCCCTAACCCCGCTAAAGCCTCAGCTTTACCGTGACCAAAACGATGATCGTCATCAGCAGGGCGAAGGGCATACCCAAGCACTAAAAAGCTCATCGCAGAAGCGGTTATATCCATTAAAGAGTCAGTAAGAGAGCCAAGCATAGACGCTGAGCCTGACGCTAACCATGCCCAGCATTTGGTGGCTATCATGAGGCTAACCATAACCATCGTCACTACGCTGGCCGTTTTAACCCAAAATTCATAACTGCGATGATGCACTTTTTTACCTATATGTAAGCCGCTCTTATAGCTAAGAGTATATCATTTTTTTAAAACGTTTAGTGTATACTCACATGAGTAAAAATTAGTTTCTAATAAGGCACATCCATGCTCGATATCGTTTTATACCAACCTGAAATTCCGCCTAATACCGGTAATATTATACGCCTTTGTGCTAACACAGGGTTTTCACTTCACTTAATTGAGCCACTGGGTTTTGAGTGGGATGATAAACGCGTTAAAAGAGCTGGCTTAGACTATCATGAGTTTAGCAATGTGCAGCGTCACGCATCATTTGAAGCCTACTTAGAAAAGTGCAAACCAAAAAAAGTCTACGCTTGTACTACGAAGGGCAGTCAATTTCATCACCAAGCACAATACGAAGCAGGCGACAGCCTTGTTTTTGGCCCTGAAACACGCGGCCTTCCTGATGAACTAATACAATCATTACCTGGAGAGCAGCGGGTACGTATTCCAATGCAGGCAAATAGCCGCAGTATGAATTTATCAAATGCTGTTGCGGTATTTGTGTATGAATCGTGGCGTCAGCTTGGATTTCCTAACGCAGAATAAGGTGTTGCTTATAGCCGCTTTTCTCTAAAGATTAAAAAAGCGCGATATAAAATCGCGCTTTTGGCTTTTAAAAAATAAACACTATTCAGACGTTTGCTCTCTACCTAGCAATGCCATTGCGGCTTCTTTAACGTCTTTATTCTCGTAAAGAACTTTATAGATTTGTTCTGTAATAGGCATTTCAATGCCGGTGCGCTGCGCAAGTAAATACACTTCTTTGGTGTTGCGATACCCTTCAACTACCTGTCCTATCGACTCGATAGCAGCATCCACCCCTTTACCTCCGCCTAGCGCTAAACCAAAGCGACGATTACGAGATTGATTGTCTGTGCAGGTTAAAATTAAATCTCCAAGACCAGCCATGCCCATAAACGTTTCTGACTTTGCTCCAAGCGCACACCCTAAACGGCAAAGCTCAGCCAAGCCACGTGTGATAAGCGCGGTTCGCGCATTCGCGCCAAAACCAAAGCCATCAGACATTCCCGCACCTATAGCGATAACGTTTTTAACCGCACCACCAAGCTGTATACCAATAAAGTCGTTATTGTTATACACCCTAAATGAACGCCCACAATGCAGTAAATCTGCTAATTGCTTTGCTAAAGCAGGTGAAGTTGATGACACAGAAATTGCTGTAGGTAAGCCCATTGCCATTTCTTTAGCAAAAGTAGGTCCAGAAACCACAGCTAAAGGCACGTCATCACCCAGCTCTTGCTGTGCAACTTCTTGTAATAAGCGACCAGTATTGGGTTCTAACCCCTTGGTAGCCCATGCAACCTCAGCACCTTCGAGTAACGACGGTTTGATTTGTTGCAATGTGTCACCAAATGCATGGCTAGGCACTACAACCAAAATAATTTGACTATCACAAACTGCGCGATGCAAATCACATTCAAGGTGAAGAGTGTCAGGGAAAGTAACATCGGGTAGGTAACGTTGATTCTTCCGCTCAGCTGCAAGCGTGGCAACGTCGTCGCTATTGCGTCCCCAAAGTGTCACTTTATGACCATTTCGGGCTAAACAAATAGCAAGGGCGGTGCCATAAGACCCCGCCCCTAATACAGTAACAGCTGAATTTGCTGTACTCATAAATTATGCGTCTGCAGTTGCCTGATCAGCTTGCGCTGCGCGCTGCTGCATGTACTGAGCAAACAATGCATCAAAATTAACTGGTGCAAGGTTAAGCTGTGGGAATGTACCGCGATTAACTAAGTTAGAAACAGCTTCACGTGCATACGGGAATAACACGTTAGGGCAGAAAGCACCTAGCATGTGTGCTAATTGCATTTCTTCAACTTCGCCTACAGTGAAGATACCCGCTTGTTGGATTTCACATAAAAACGCAGTTTCTTCACCGATAGAAGCTGTTACAGTTAATGCAAGCACGACTTCGTATAAACCTTCATCTAATTTATTCGAACGCGTATCAAGGTCTAACTTAACTTCTGGTGTCCACTCTTTTTGGAAAATAGCAGGAGAGTTTGGTGTTTCAAAAGACACATCTTTTGTGTAAATACGTTGAATGCTAAATTGTGCGCCAGCTTCTTGAGCGGCTACGTTTTGATTTTCTTCGTTCATTGTAATTCCTAACTTTAATCGTTTTTATAATAAATACGTTAATTAACTTAAGCGTTTAATTTAGCATCAAGTTTACCTTGAGCTTCAATAGCCATCATGTCGTCACAACCGCCGATATGTTCATCATTAATAAAGATTTGCGGTACTGTGCTTGCGCCACCTGCTTTTTTTATCATTTCAGCGCGAAGCTCAGGCTGTACACCAATATCAATATTTTTAAACGTCACGCCTTTGCTTTCAAGCAATGCAAAAGCGCGTTGACAAAAAGGGCAATACGCTTTGGTGTATAGAACAACATTACTCATACTAATTCCTCTATCGGCCAGTTAAATTTATTAACGACCTGTTGTGGTTGGTAGGCCTGCACTTTGCCATGCGCCCATACCACCGGATAAAACATAAACCGACTCAAACCCAGCTTTATGCATAGCTGTAGCAATACCTGAAGCGGTCATGCCAGTTGTACATACTAATATAATGGGTTTGCTCTTATGCTTTTCAAGGCTTGAAAAGTCAGATTGTTTAGCTTTTTCAGGATTTAAATGCTCAGCGCCTGCAATACGCCCATTATTAAATTCTTTTTGTGCACGTATATCAACAACTAAGCCGTCTTCACGGTTAATTAGTAACGTTAACTGTTGCGGGTTTATTTGACGGATTGCTGAAAATTTACTTTTAAACCACCCACCCACAATTAGCGCAACTAAAGCGACCCACGCTAAACTTAAAATCGGATGATTTCCGATAAATTCAATATATTGTTCCATACGACTTCCACTATGAAAATTGTCCCGCACCAAAGGCGCTGGGGTTATTAATAACAGGGCTATAATCTAGCCTCGCAAGTATACGTGCTTGATGAAAAATTACCAGAGAGTGAAATATTTTAATATCCTGATTTGAATGCTGATCCACAAGCAAAAACACGGTATGCTAAGCATCCAACAGGTTGCAAATTTCAGGAGCTACAATGACACAGCATAAAAAACCTCTCGTATTAATGATTTTAGATGGTTGGGGATACCGCGAAGACACTCAAAGCAATGCAATCCTAGCAGCAAACACGCCTGTATTGGATGAGCTTTGGGCAACCCGCCCACATACATTAATTTCAGGGTCTGGTTTAGATGTTGGTCTGCCTGATGGCCAGATGGGTAATTCTGAAGTGGGCCACGTTAACTTAGGTGCAGGACGCATCGTCTATCAAGACTTCACACGCATAACCAAATCAATTAACGACGGTGAGTTTGAGCACAACCCAACGCTTGTTGAAAATATCGACAAAGCAATTAACGCAGATAAAGCAGTGCATCTTATGGGTCTTTTAAGCCCAGGCGGCGTTCATAGCCATGAAGACCACATTGTTGCTGCAATCAAAATGGCAGCAAACCGAGGTGCAAAAGAAGTCTACTTCCACGCATTTTTAGATGGCCGTGATACACCACCACGCAGTGCCCAAGCATCAATAGAGCGTGTTGAAGCCTTATTTAGCGAGCTTAACTGTGGCCGCTTGGCTTCAATTGTAGGCCGTTACTATGCAATGGACCGCGACAACCGCTGGAACCGTGTTGAGCAAGCGTATGACTTAATGGTTAGTGGCATTGCCCAGCATAATTACGCTAACGGTATTGAGGCGCTAACTGCCGCTTATGAGCGCGACGAAAATGATGAATTCGTTGCCGCAACAACAATTGCAGCAGAAGGCCAACAAGCAGCTCAAATCAATGATGGCGATACGGTTATTTTCTTAAACTTTAGAGCCGACCGTGCTCGCGAGATGACCCGCGCATTCGTTGATAAAGACTTTGATGGCTTTGCCAAGAAAAAAGCGCCTGAGCTAAGTGGCTTTGTTATGCTAACAGAATACGCCGCTGACATTGATGCGCCTGCGGCATTTGCTCCTGAACCGCTTGTTAATGTATTAGGAGAATGGTTCGAGAAAAATGGAAAAACCCAACTGCGTATCTCCGAAACAGAAAAATACGCACACGTGACCTTCTTTTTCAGTGGCGGCCGTGAAGATGAATTTGATGGCGAAACCCGCGAGCTGATCCCATCACCTCAAGTAGCTACCTATGATTTACAACCTGAGATGAACTCAGAAATGCTCACCGACAAACTCGTCGAAGCCATTAAGAGCGGACAATACGACGCTATAATCTGTAACTACCCTAATGGCGATATGGTTGGCCACTCAGGCGTATTTGAAGCCGCAGTAAAAGCCTGTGAAGCAGTTGATAGTTGTATTGGCCGTGTAGTAGCTGCGCTTAATGAATTTGGTGGCGAGGCACTTATTACAGCAGATCATGGTAACGCGGAGCAAATGGCAAACCCAAAAACAGGCCAAGCACATACAGCACACACCAGTGAACCAGTTCCCTTCATTTATGTTGGCCGCGACGCCACACCAAGTGAAGGCAAAGCACTGAGTGACGTAGCACCTACAATGCTACACCTAATGGGCATGGAACAGCCTAGCGAAATGACTGGCACACCTATCATGACATTGAAATAAGCTATGACAAAAAGTGTTAACCTGTTCATTATTAGTCTGTTAATACTTACTTCATTCGCTATTGCTCCGGCAACAGCGAATGAAGATCGTACTAAAAAAGACCTATCTGAAATTCAAAATGCGTTAAAACAAAGTGAAGCCGACTTAGCAGCACAGCGCAAAGACATTGCAAAACTGCAACAAACCTTAAAAGCATTTGAACTAAATATAGCGAAGAACGCAAAGGCGCTCTCGATTGCAAAACAATCGATTAAAGAGACCGAAGCACAACAAGCGACACAGCAACGCCAAGCTAATAAATTAAAGCAACAACAACAAAAATTACAACGCGTGCTCGCTGCCCAACTAAAAAGTGCGTATATGTCAGGCGGCAATGACTACGCAAAGATGCTCCTAAATCAACAAAATACGGCACAAGTAGAACGCACCCTTAGTTACTACAACTACCTTAACAAAGCCCGCATAAAGCAAATAGAAGAATTAAAAGCGTTAATGGTTGAAATAGAAGCGGTTCAAGCTGAACTTGAACAATCTAAAAAACACCTTATCGCATTACACCAAGAGCAAAAGTCTCGGCACCAAGCATTAGTTGATGCGCAAAAACAACGAAAGAGCAATATTAGCGAATTAAAAGCGAAGCTTGATTCAACTAAAGGCACCATAAACTATTTAAAAGAAAATGAAAAAACCCTTGTTACTACATTACAAGAGCTCGAAAAAGAGAAAAATCAGACTATCGAACTGATTGGCTTACAATCAAGTAAAGGACGTTTAAATTGGCCAACGAAAGGTAAACTCGCACACCGCTTTGGTCAGCGAAAGCATAGCGGCATTAATTGGAAAGGTGTACTAATAAGCGCTAATGAAGGCAACCAAGTAAGCAGTATTCATAACGGGCAAGTTGTATATGCCGACTGGCTTAAAGGCTATGGCTGGGTGATTGTAGTAGACCACGGTGAAGGTTTTATGAGCCTGTATGGTCATACGCAAACTCTACTAAAAGATGTTGGCGACACGGTGCGCAAAGGCGATATTATAGCATTAGTTGGGCAAAGCGGCGGACAGGCAAATTCTGGTCTATACTTTGAATTACGCCACAAAGGACGCGCAGTAAATCCTGTAAAATGGTGCAGACGCATTTAATTGACTAAACAGTGCTGCACCCAATGGGGAGCAGCTGATGCCAACAACACAACCTACTATTAAGCGCCAAGCCACAAACTTAGCCAGTAATAACATCATCAATTCTTTGCTAATGCTATTTTTCGTATGTTTTAGCCTAAATTGTTTTGCCGTAACCTCTATCAATGAGCTAAAACAACAACAGCAACACGAAATTCTATTTAATATACATGCTTACTATGTAGAAGACCTTTCGTTGCAAAGTAGCTTTAGTGATAAACGCCAATTCGAAGCACTATTAAATCAGCTTGACCCCTATTCAAAATACCTTGATGAAAATGAGCTAGACGCCCTATTTAATAGCACCAATGGGCGATACACAGGTTTAGGTATTGAAGTACAAGCCAAAGACGACCAAATTGTCATTATTAACGCACTCAACAACTCCCCTGCCCATAGCGCAGGTATAAAACAAAACGACGTTCTTCTTGCTATAAATAATCAATCAGTTGCGAATAAAGATATAAGCCAAGTCGCAAATATGATTTTAAAGAGTGGATCAGCGACAGTGCAGTTAAGCATTAAGCGCAACAATATTCAGCAACCTCTTAGCTTTGCGCTCACCCGTAAAGAAATAAATATTGAAAGCGTTAAAAGCGCACTGTATGACTTTGGTGTGGGTTATATGGCCATTAATAGCTTTAGCAACCACACATTACACGATGTTTCACGCCAGCTTGCAGAGCTTGAAAGTAACTATGGCGGAGCATTAGCAGGACTTGTGCTAGATTTACGCGATAACCCAGGTGGTACATTACAAAGTGCTGTGGCAGTTGCTGATTTATTTTTACAACATGGCACAATCGTCACCACAAAAGGGCGTTTTTATGATGCCAACCAACATTATAAAGCCAGTGCAGGTGATATTTTAAATGACGCCCCTATCGTTGTATTGATCAACGAAAACTCGGCATCAGCCGCCGAAATACTTGCCGCAGCATTAAAAGACAACCAACGCGCTACTTTAGTCGGCAATAAATCCTTTGGTAAAGGCTCAGTGCAATCTTTAATCCCCTTGGGTAACGGTAATACGGCTTTAAAGCTAACAACGGCTAAATACTTTTCTCCTTCAGGAAAGTCAATCGACGGAATAGGTGTTGCCCCTGACGTAGCGATTAATAAATCAACACTTTCACAAATAAATAAAGTCGCTATAATAAAAAATGAACAAGGAAACAGCAACGGCTCGTGGTTTAGTGATAACCCAACCGATCAACAGTTATTAAAAGCAAAGCAGTTGCTTACTATGAAGTGATGTAGCTTAAATAAAAAGATAATAAAAATTATAAATTTGAAAAAAATACTTTTGCTAATTATGGCTATTTGTCTTTTACCTAGTTATGTACACAGTAAACAAATAGCCATTGTGATTGATGATATTGGCAATCATCAACGCGACTTAGAAACTCTCAACCTTCCTGGTAAAATTTCGTATTCGATTTTGCCCCACACCCCGTTTTCTCAAATATTTGCACAACTAGCCAGCCAGACTAATAAAGAGCTATTACTTCATGTCCCAATGCAAGCGCTGGATCAAAGCAAAGCGCTCGGCCCTGGCGCATTAACCAACGACATGAATAAAGAGCAGTTACAAAGTACGCTTTACAATGCACTTGCAAGCCTTCCGCAAGTGAAAGGTGTTAATAATCATATGGGGTCAGACCTAACTCAAAAAAGCACCCCGATGAAATGGACAATGGAAGTACTAAAACAGCGAGGCCTGTATTTTTTAGATAGCCGCACTACGGGGTTAAGCCAAGCTCAAAACGTAGCAAACTTATACGGAGTAGAAAATGTAGGTCGTCATGTATTTTTAGACAACATCCCCAATGAGCAGCAACTGCAATTTAGACTAGATGAACTAAAACATAAAGCCCAGCGTTATAACTTTGCCATTGCCATCGCCCACCCCTACCCTGAAACCATTGAGTTTTTATCGCGCAAACTTCCTGAGTTGGAACAACAAGGATTTGAGCTCGTGCCGCTTTCACAACTTGTAGAGCGTAAATATATACAACTCGCACAGGCTGAATCTAAAGCAGTAAATGCAAGATAAAAGGTTCTAGGTGCTAGGTGCTAGGTAAACAGAATATAGTCCGTCGTTAAAATAATCCCGTAGGTTGGGTTGAGAGCAACGAAACCCAACGATTTAAGGTATGAGTTAATAGACAGCTTTGAGCGATGAGATGACGGCCAGTCTAACGCATTTTTGGACAAAAATGAGTTAGAGACGACGGGAGGTTTTGTGCCATGATCGGTCATTGGCAAACTTTGATGTATGAAGTCAAGATTTGAGCTCTTTTGTTCCAGACCCCTTATGTTCCACAAAATTCAAAGACATTTATCAACGAATGATTGCAGCAGGAAAGCCTAAAAAAGTAGCCATCATTGCCTGTATACGAAAGCTTGTAGTGATAATAAATTCTATGGTGAGAGATGGTGTCATGTGGGATCCTAAAATGGTTTAAAATTAGGATTTGGCACCATAGTCACTTGTTAGGTTTAAAATACTGTAGCTGAAAAATAGCCAGCCCCTATACCTAAACATCCCATTGAAACCCCTCTAATTAATTTTAAAGTTTTAGATATTTTGTATATATCTTTACCTTTGAGTAATGAGTCAACAATATGGTCTTGCCCAATAATTGAAAAGAATATAGATAAACCTAAAAGCCCCAAGGTAATATAAACATCATTCCCCATTTCAACAGCCTTTAATTGTACAAGTATAATAATTGCACCAATTACGGCAGATGAAAGCCATGCATATTGTTTTAGTAGTTCAAAATGAAGCTCTGTAGTGAGAGTTTCATTCTTTACTTTATTTTCGTTAACTGAATCTACTTCGATATTTTTTTCTTTTACTGCTTCCATAATTAAAACAGAACTCCGATGTATGGTTTAAACCTAGCGCCCTGTTAACAGGCAAAATACAGTTGGCTATAATTGGAACGAAGTGACAAAAGCCAACTGTATTTTGTCCTTGTTTAACAGCTTGTTATAAGTAATTTACTCTGACTTTTTTCTACTTGTAAATACGGTAATTAAGCCCGACAACAAAAGCCAAAATGAGATTACAACCACATAAGCTGTCACCGACTGAGGTAACGCACCAAACTCTTCGATTTTAAAGTGCGTTTCACCCATAGCTTTTGCAACACCTGTCCACAAAACTGGGATGTTTACCCAAAACAATAAAGGCAGGAATAATAAGCCAATTTTTGTTATTCCCAATATTGGGGGCAGATTAAAAATTAAAGATATAACCAGAAAACGTTTAATTGAGAAAGTTCTAAAATTCATCGATGACTACAATCCTTTGATTACTTATAACAGCTTTACTAGAGGACATTTTCCCTATTTTAGCGTGAAAATGTCCTTATTTTATGAACTTATATTAATAACAAATAGTATAAGTGATTGCCAGTTATAAATATTATGCTTAATGGAGCTTATTTAAACATGTGAAAAAAAGGGAAAGCATACTCTTATTATGACTAAGCTAACGCCCCCTGAATGACTGCTGCTCGCTCAAAGCCACCCTTAGAGCAATTAATTAACTTATTTTGGGGCAGAAACGAGTTACGCCTTAACGTTTGCTCTTGGCAATTCAAAACAACCGATAATGCAAAATACAGGTGTTGGCTGATTGGGTATTTTTTCGTTGGGTTTCGCTGCGCTTAAACCAACCTACGTTGATAACTCTTAAGCGCAGCGCCTATAAATTGTTTTGTGAATAACTCACTTAAAGCTCTTTCTATCATGTTTCACAAGAGGCAAAAAATAGCGGTGCCCACTTATGCTTATGACTTACCGCTTCCCTTTAACGCAAAAAGCCCCGCATTTTCATGCGGGGCTTTTAAATTTTATACAAGGTTAAGCGTTAGCTCATTGCTGCTTGTAGCTTTTTCATCGCTGTTTTTTCAAGCTGACGAACACGCTCTGCTGATACACTGTACTTTGCAGCGAGCTCTTGCAAAGTAGCCTTATCATCAGACAACCAACGTGCACTGACGATGTCTTGTGAACGTTCGTCGAGTGTTTTTAATGCGCTAAACAAACGTGTATGAGACTGTTCTTGCCACTGCTGCTGTTCAACTTCTTCAGCTAAGTCGTTACTGCCGTCAGTTAAGTACTGAACTGGTGAGTAAGTGCTGCTTGGCGCGTCGTCGTTGTCGTCGCTAGTTAAATCAAAGCCCATGTCTTGGCCGCTCATGCGCGATTCCATTTCACGTACTTCTTTTTCACTTACACCTAGCTCATTTGCTACGGTTGCTACCTCAGCTTGGTTAAACCAACCTAGGCGCTTTTTATTTTTACGCAAGTTAAAGAATAACTTACGCTGTGCTTTAGTGGTCGCAACTTTAACGATACGCCAGTTCTTAAGCACGAATTCGTGAATTTCTGCTTTTATCCAGTGCACTGCAAATGAAACCAAACGTACGCCCACTGATGGGTCAAAACGTTTTACTGCTTTCATCAGACCGATGTTACCTTCTTGGATCAAATCCGCTTGTGGTAGGCCGTAACCTGAGTAGCCTTTAGCGATATGCGCCACGAAGCGTAAATGAGACATGATGAGTTGCTTTGCAGCATTAAGATCGCCGTCTTCCTGTAAGCGGGTCGCCAACTCTTTTTCTTGCTCAGCCTCTAGCATAGGTATTGTACTTACCGCTTGAAGGTAACCATCAATACTCGCGCTTTGCTGTCCAACTGTGAGTGCCATTGCGTATAAATCTTTACTCATTTTTCACCTCGGTGATAAACATTTGAAACCATCTTAGCACTCTTTAACCGAGAGTGCTAACTTCAATTTAAATCTTTTTTTCGATTGAAGCAAGTGATTTTTTCGATGTTTTTTATTGTACTTTAAACGTCTGAATATGCGATGAATTCTAGCTTTGCAGAGCGTTAGAAAAAATCCCCAACGGTTATATTCCTAACGCTTTTAGTGATGATACACATCTAATGTTACACTTTATCGGGTTCTATTTCTTTAATGTAACGATTCACTGATAAGTAAGAGCCAACAAAGCCAAGTATCGTTGCTAGCAACACCAATGAACCAAACTCTGACACACTCAACCCGATTAAATCAAAGTGTGTTTGGTACACGCCCGCAACCTCAGTAACAGCTGAGCCCAGCCACCACATCATTAAAGCAACACAAATAAAGGCAAACAAGCCGCCAATGATGCCATACCAAATCCCCGTCCATAAAAAGGGCGCGTGGATAAAGGTGTTGGTTGCCCCTACAAGCTTCATAACTTGAATTTCTTCTTTTTTATCCATGATAGATAAACGAATCGTGTTGCCAATAATCAGCGTTACTGATGTAAGTAAAAGTAATGCAATAGTAATGACGCTTTCTTTTAATAGACTAAGTAGCGCATTGAGCCTTTCAAGCCAAGCAATGTCCAGCTTGCCAAAGTCCACCTCACGTTCTTTTTCAAGTTTTTCAAGCAATGCTCGGGCTGAATCAGCTTGGCGGTGACGGCTAGTAGGTGTGATCAAAACAACATCGGGTAATGGGTTTTCATCTAAATACTCTAGTGCTTGGCCAAAGCCTGATACTTCTTTAAATTCAACGAGTGCATTTTGCTTCGAAATAAAGGTGACTTTATCAACTTCGGGGTATAACGCTAAGCGCTTCACTAGCGTTTGTGTTTCTTGTTCGCTCATTGACTCTTTAACGAATAATGAAATTTCAGCTGCTTCTTCAAATCCGCTATTTATTTGTTGAACATTTTTAACCACTAAATACAAGGTTGCCGGTAACGTTAAGCTTAAGCCCAGTACTGCAATCGTCATCATCGAGGCCATGGGCGTTCGCCACATCTCACCTAAACTATGAATACCTTGGCGGAAAATATTTAAAATAAAAAAATATCCAGCCGCTATAAATGATTTTTTTGCTCGTTCATTCTGGCTCTGACGCCCTTTAAATAACAAACTCATAATGACGCCTCAGCCAGTGGATCTTGACTCATACGACCCTCTTTTAAAGTCAGGCTACGATAGCGCATACGCGAGATCAGCCCTAAGTCATGGGTCGCGATTAATACTGTGGTGCCGTGTTTATTAAAGTCTTCAAATAAACGCAGAATATCCATAGACAACTCTGGATCTAAGTTTCCCGTAGGTTCATCGGCAAGGAGTAATGGTGGCGAATTAACAATTGCACGTGCAATACCTACTCGTTGCTGCTCACCACCTGATAATGTAGAGGGGTGACATTTTACTTTATCTAACAAACCAACTTTATCTAAAGCGCCGTGAACGCGTTTTTCAATTTGCTTGCGGTGAGTGCCCTCGATGACCAGCGGCAGCGCTACGTTATCAAATATTGTATGGCGCTCTAATAAGCGATGGTTCTGAAATATAATACCAATGTCACGACGAACATAAGGGATTTGTCTTGATTTAACAGCACTCAAGTCAACGCCATTGATCAATACTTTTCCTGCCGACGGACGCTCCATCAAGCTGATTAATTTAAGTAAGGTACTTTTACCAGCTCCGCTGTGGCCTGTTAAAAAAGCCAGCTCACCGGGCCTGATATGAAAGCTCACTTTTTCCAGAGCTCGGTGGCCACCTGGATATGTTTTGCTGACTTGCTGAAAATTTATCATTCTTATCCCTCAGCTAAAAAAGGCCTAAACCAATTTGATTTAAGCCCCTTTTTAAATTTACGCTTCGTCCTCGTCTTGGCTAAACAGCGCATCGATAAAGTCGTTACTATTGAATGCTCTTAAATCATCAATACTTTCACCCACACCTATATAGCGGATAGGAATATTAAACTTATCAGCGACCGCGAAGATCACGCCACCTTTAGCTGTGCCATCTAACTTAGAAAGTGTAATCCCCGTTAAACCAACACACTGATTAAACAGGTTTACTTGACTAATTGCATTTTGACCCGTGCCTGCATCAATCGTTAGCATAACTTCATGCGGCGCATCTGGGTCAATCTTTTTCATTACACGCGCTATTTTTTCAAGCTCTTGCATTAAATTATCTTTATTCTGCAAGCGCCCTGCTGTATCGGCGATTAACACATCAACATTACGTGCCTTGGCCGCTTGGAAGGCATCAAATACCACTGAGGCACTATCCGCACCGGTATGCTGCGCAATCACGGGGATTTCATTACGCTCACCCCATACTTGCAGTTGCTCAACGGCTGCAGCACGGAAGGTATCACCGGCAGCAAGCATCACTGATTTACCTTCGTTTTGGAATTGCTTAGCAAGTTTACCGATTGTGGTGGTTTTACCTACCCCATTAACACCAACCATTAAAATAACAAATGGCTTTTTATCACTCGGAATCTCTAATGGTTGTTCTGCTGTTTTAAGCATTGCGGACATTTCTTGCTTCATTAACTCATAAAGCGCATCACCGTCTTTTAGCTGCTTGCGATCTGCTGCATCGGTTAAATTATCAATCAGCTTCATGGTGGTATCAACACCTAAGTCAGCAGTTAATAATTGTGTTTCTAATTCTTCAAATAGCTCGTCATCAATTTTTTTACCACTAAAAATTGATGCAAAACCAGACCCTATATTTAGCTTGGTTTTAAGTAAGCCTTTTTTAAGACGCGAGAAAAAACCTTCTTTTTTAGGCTTTTCTGCTTTTTTAGCTTCTTCTTTAGCAAGTTCTGCCGTAAGACGTTCTTGTTCTAAGCGTTCTGCCTCAGCTTCTGCGGCAATGCGCTCTTGCTCTACACGCTCAGCCTCTGCCTTTTCTGCTGCAATGCGTTCTTGCTCTAAACGTTCAGCTTCCGCCTTTTCTGCTGCAATGCGATCTTGCTCTACACGTTCAGCCTCTGCCTTTTCTGCTGCAATGCGCTCTTGCTCTAAACGCTCAGCCTCTGCCTTTTCAGCAGCAATACGCTGTTGCTCTACACGTTCAGCCTCTGCCTTTACTGCAGCAAGTCGCTCTTGCTCTAAACGCTCAGCCTCTGCCTTTACTGCAGCAAGTCGCTCTTGCTCTAAACGTTCAGCTTCCGCCTTTTCTGCTGCAATGCGTTCTTGCTCTACACGTTCTGCCTCAGCTTCTGCTGCAATGCGCTCTTGCTCTACACGTTCAGCTTCCGCCTTTTCTGTGGCAATGCGCTCTTGCTCTACACGCTCAGCCTCTGCCTTTTCTGTGGCAATTCGTTGTTGCTCTAATTCTGCATCATGTTGTGATTGTTCTGCGGCTTTGCGTTCAAGTTCCAAACGCATTGCTTCTTCCTGCTGTGCTAAGCGCTCTGCTTGCTCACGGCGAACCTGCTCAGCCTTCTCTGTTTCGAGCAACTCTTCGTGTGCTTTTTCGGCAGCAAGTCGTTCTTGCTCTACACGCTCAGCCTCTGCTTTCTCTGCAGCAAGTCGTTCTTG
>NZ_PDUS01000003.1:245827-320359 GCF_002723455.1 Pseudoalteromonas sp. 3D05
GCTCAGCCTCTGCTTTTTCTGCAGCAAGTCGTTCTTGCTCTAAACGCTCAGCCTCTGCTTTTTCTGCAGCAAGTCGTTCTTGCTCTAAACGCTCAGCCTCTGCTTTTTCTGCAGCAAGTCGCTCTTGCTCTGCTAATTGCTTTTGGTTATCAGCATCTGCTGCTTGCTCTGTTTGTTGTTTATTTTCTGATTTGCCAAAACCTAGCCAAGACAGGAATTTACTTTTTTTTGCCATAGTTGCTAATAACCACTTATAAAAATCTGATAAACTAATGCAAATAGTTTTATCTGAACTCGCTTTTAAAGCCATTCATAAAACTATTGTCCAAGATGCTTATGGTAACACTTTTAGCGCAGTTGAAAAATGACGCACTACCATATGATGACAATATTATCTGAGCCGCGTTCTAGATACCATTTATTAGTGAGTTAAATGAGAAAAAAATCACCACAAAAACAATCAAATAATAAATCTAGCGATGGCTTTATTAGGATCATTAGCGGGCAATTTCGTGGTCGTAAATTACCGGTGAAAAATGTTGAAGGCTTAAGGCCAACGACAGATCGCATTAAAGAAACGCTCTTTAATTGGTTAATGCAAGATACTCGAGATGCTAAAGTTCTCGATTGCTTTGCAGGCTCCGGCGGGCTTGGCTTTGAAGCCCTCTCTAGATTTGCTCACAGCGCTACATTTTTAGAAATGGACAATTCAGCAGCGGCGCAATTAAAAGCAAACGCCCAAACGCTCAATTTGAGTAATACAGACATTCATTGCATCGATAGTTTGCAGTATTTAGGTCAAAATACTAATGAACAACAATTTGATTTAGTTTTTGTCGATCCGCCTTTTCGCCTAGGTTTAGCTCAGCCATGCTGTGATTTACTTATAAAAAATAATTGGCTAAGTGAAAATGCGCTTGTTTATATTGAAATTGAAAGCGAATTGAACAATCTCCCAATACCAAATAATTGGCTGTTATTAAAAGAAAAAATTGCCGGCCAAGTACAATGTCGTTTATATCAAGTACAGTAAAATTAATAACATAGAATTTATTTTAGTGCGCAGTTCGAACTAGATAATATTTATCCTTTACATGTGGTGTGGCTTCGGATTACAATACCGCACCATTTTTGAACCACTTGATCATTGTTTGATCAACTTGAGCAACGCTCATTATTTAGGTAGGTGAATTTTTAATGCCAGTAATTAAAGTAAGAGAGAACGAACCGTTTGACGTAGCACTTCGTCGCTTCAAGCGTTCATGTGAAAAAGCAGGTATCCTTTCAGAAGTTCGTCGTCGCGAGCACTATGAAAAGCCAACAGCTGAGCGTAAGCGTAAAAAAGCTGCAGCGGTTAAGCGTCACATGAAGAAGCTTTCTCGCGATAACGCACGTCGCGTTAAATTATACTAATAGTATTAGGTCTTGTATAAATGAGCCTTTTAATAACGCTAAAAGATGCGCAAAAAGATGCGATGCGAGCGAAAGACAAAGCACGTCTTAACCCAATTCGTATGGTGCTTGCTGCAATCAAGCAGCGTGAGATTGACGAGCAAATAACACTTGATGATGACGGTATTACCGCAGTCCTAGTGAAGCTTGTTAAACAACGCCGCGATTCTTACACTCAGTACAAAGATGCTGGGCGTGATGATTTAGCTGAAGTTGAAGCCAGTGAAATTAAAGCACTTGAAGAGTTTTTACCTCAACAATTGAGTGAAGACGAAATCATTGCTCTCATTGATGAGGCTATTGCTGATACTAACGCAGCAGGTATGCAAGACATGGGTAAAGTAATGGGTATAATCAAAAGCAAAGCTGAAGGTCGCGCCGATTTAGGCAAGATTTCTGGCTTAATTAAGCAACGATTAACTGCCTAATACGCCCACATACGTAAAGTATGATTAAAGCAAACCGAGCCAAGTGCTCGGTTTCTTCGTTTTTAGCTTTAACAAAAATAGCATTTGTGTTCAAATCTAATTTTGCAGAACTAGAGCTAGTTCGTTCACCTTTTTCTATTTATTTCAGGACTACACTTTACTAATGGCCGGAAAGATCCCACGAAATTTTATTGACGATTTACTCGCCAGAACAGATATTGTCGAGCTTATTGACTCTAAAGTTGGTCTTAAAAAAGCCGGTAAAGATTACCAAGCGTGCTGCCCTTTTCATAACGAAAAATCTCCTTCGTTTACTGTTTCACAAGATAAACAGTTTTACCATTGCTTTGGTTGTGGGGCTAATGGCAACGCAATTTCTTTTGTAATGGAATACGATAAACTTGAATTTGTTGATGCAATTGAAGAACTTGCCAGCTTATTAAACCTAGATGTGCCACGTGAACAAGGTAACACCAGCTCAGGCCCACAAAGAACCGCAGAGCAAAAACGTTCTGATTACGACTTAATGCTACACGCCGCCCGCTTTTATCAGCATCAATTAAAACACCACGCAAATTCAGCTGATGTTATTGAGTATGTAAAAGGTCGTGGCTTAAGTGGTGAAACCGTTAAAAAGTTTATGATTGGCTATGCTCCGAGTGAGTGGGAAGGCTTGTGCCAACAGCTTGGTCGTAATAAAGAGCAAAAAGAGCAGCTTGTAGAGTTAAAGCTCGCTTCGGAGAAAACCCCCGGCAGGCAGTTTGATTTTTTCCGTGACCGTTTAATGTTTCCAATTCGTGATAAACGGGGTCGTGTTATCGCGTTTGGTGGTCGGGTTATGCAATCAGACCAAGGGCCCAAATATCTAAACTCTCCAGAGACCCGCATTTTCCATAAAGGCTTTGAGTTATATGGGCTTTATGAGGCAAAGCAAGTACACAAAAAGCTTGAGCATGTCCTTATTGTTGAAGGTTATATGGACGTGGTCGCATTGAGCGAGCAAGGCATTGAATACGCAGTCGCAGCACTTGGCACCGCAACAACAGCTGAGCACATGCATACTTTGTTCAGAACCACAGACAAGGTAATTTGCTGTTACGATGGTGACCGTGCAGGTCGTGATGCTGCTTGGCGCGCGCTTGAAAATGCGTTGCCTTATTTAAGTGATGGTAAAGCACTGCAATTTGTATTTTTACCTGATGGCGAAGACCCTGATTCACTAGTACAACAAGAAGGCAAAGACACGTTCGAACAACGTTTAGCCCACGCTGATGATTTCACTCAAGTGTTGTTTAACAAACTCAGTCAGGAAATTGACTTAACTAGTGATGCTGGTAAAGCAAAATTACTCAGCGCGGTGCTTCCTTTAATAGAAAAAATTCCTAGTGAGTTTTATCAGGAAAATTTACTTGAGCAACTAGGGCGATTAATTGGCCGTACAAAAGAGCAGCTAAATGGCCGTTTAAAAACCCCCAAACAACAGCATTCAATTGAGCGTAAATTTAAAATAACGCCAATGCGTCGTGCTATTGGTTTGCTAGTGCAGCATCCGAGTTTATCAAATGCAGTGCCTTACTTACCTGATCTTGCTCAAATGAATATCGCAGGTATTGCCCTGTTAATAAAGTTACAGCACTACGCGTTAGAAAAAGGCACAATTACTACCGCTCAATTACTTGAGGCGTTTAGAGAAAGCCCAGAGTATGAAGCACTGATTAAATTAGCGACGTGGCGTCATGAAATAAATGACGACCGCTTAGAAGATGAATTTAAAAATACTTTTAAATTTATTGAAGATCAGTGTTTAAATTATCGACTCGAGACCCTATTAATAAAGGACAAGACACAAGGATTAAACAGCGATGAGCGACTCGAGTGTCATTTATTAACTCAAGCGCTAAAAGGAACTAACAGCTAGTCAAAATTGATAAATGCTGTTATACTGTGCTATTCACTGCGTCAAATAATACTTAGTTTAGCTTATTTATAAGCAAGCTGGCGCCTGTTGTATCAACTTATCAGAGTGGAAGAAACAATCTCTATGGATCCAACTCCTCAGTCACAATTAAAACTTCTGATTCAAAAAGGTAAAGAGCAAGGTTATTTAACTTTTGCAGAAGTTAATGATCACCTTCCACAAGATATTATCGATTCAGATCAAGTAGAAGATATCATTAGCATGATCAATGATATGGGTATCAAGGTTAGCGAAAACGCGCCTGATGCCGATGAATTGATGATGCAAGAAACCACGACAGATGAAGACGCAGCAGAAGCCGCAGCCGCTGCGCTTGCTACTGTAGATAAAGAAATCGGCCGTACTACGGACCCGGTTCGTATGTACATGCGTGAAATGGGCACAGTTGAACTACTGACCCGTGAAGGCGAAATTGTCATCGCTAAGCGTATTGAAGAAGGCATCAACCAAGTTCAGATCTCGGTTGCTGAGTACCCTGAAGCAATTACTTATCTTCTTGAACAATGGGATAAATTCGAAGCTGAAGAAATGCGCTTAAGCGACATTATCTCTGGTTTCTTCGATCCTAATGAAGATGAAACGCAAATTTCTGCAACACACATCGGTTCTGAATTAAGCGAAAAAGAGCTTGATGAAGAAGATAAAGATGATTCAGAAAGTGATGATGATGAAGACGAAGAAGAAGTAGATACTGGCCCAGATCCTGAAGAAGCCCGTGTTCACTTTGAGAATCTTCGCGATCTGTATAACAAAGCACGCGATACTTTTGATAAAAAAGGCCGCTCTCACCCTGATTCAAAAGCCGCTATTTTTGAAATCGGTGAGCTATTCAGAACATTTAAACTAGTACCTAAACAGTTTGATCGCATGGTTAACAACATGCGTGAAATGATGGACAGAGTTCGTATTCAAGAACGTCTTATCATGAAACAAGCGGTACAATTTGCAAAGTTACCAAAGAAAACCTTTGTTAAGCATTTTGCAAATAACGAAACAGATTCATCGTGGCTTGACTTAGAAATTGCCGCTAACGAAAAGCATTCAGCTAAACTTGAAGAAGTGAAGCCTGAAATAATACGCTGTATTAATAAGCTAAGTGCTATCGAAGAAAGCACTGGTTTAAGCATTGAACGTATTAAAGACATCAACCGTCGTATGAGTATTGGTGAAGCTAAGGCTCGTCGTGCGAAAAAAGAAATGGTTGAAGCAAACTTACGTCTTGTTATCTCGATTGCGAAAAAGTACACCAACCGTGGTTTACAATTCTTGGACTTAATCCAAGAAGGTAACATTGGTCTAATGAAAGCCGTTGATAAGTTTGAATATCGCCGTGGTTATAAGTTCTCAACTTATGCTACGTGGTGGATCCGTCAAGCCATTACCCGCTCGATTGCTGACCAAGCACGTACTATCCGTATTCCGGTACATATGATTGAAACGATCAATAAATTGAATCGTATTTCACGTCAAATGTTGCAAGAGATGGGTCGTGAGCCAAACCCAGAAGAATTAGCTGAGCGTATGTTAATGCCTGAGGATAAAATCCGTAAGGTACTTAAAATCGCGAAAGAGCCGATTTCAATGGAAACGCCTATCGGTGATGATGAAGATTCGCACTTAGGTGACTTTATCGAAGATACTACTATTGACTCGCCAATCGATTCGGCAACAATGGAGTCTCTTCGTGGTGCTACCAACGATGTACTTGCAGGCTTAACAGCCCGTGAAGCTAAAGTATTACGTATGCGTTTTGGTATCGATATGAATACCGACCATACTCTAGAAGAAGTAGGTAAACAGTTTGACGTAACACGTGAGCGTATTCGTCAAATCGAAGCGAAGGCACTGCGTAAACTACGCCACCCTTCTCGCTCTGATTTACTTAAGAGCTTCTTAGACGCTAAATAATTAGCTGCTAACAAACATAATTAAAAGGCCGCTGTAGCGGCCTTTTTTCTATTTCAAGGAAATAATCATGGCTTGGATCCAAATCCGTATCAATGCTAATGCCGCAACCGCTGATGCTGTCAGTGACTTATTAATGGAAGCTGGAAGCGCGTCTGTTACCTTCATTGATGCTAAAGATACGCCTATCTATGAGCCTAAAATTGGCACTGTCGAGTTTTGGGCTGATACCACTGTTATTGGTCTGTTCGAGGCTAATCACGATATGAATGCGGTTATTGAGCTATTAAAACGCCATGACGAGATAAGAGACTCGTTAGTTTATAAAGTAGAACAACTTGAAGATAAAGACTGGGAACGTGAATGGATGGATAACTTCCACCCAATTCAGTTTGGCGAAAAGCTCTGGATTTGCCCAAGCTGGCGCGATATTCCAGACCCTGATGCTGTAAATGTATTACTCGACCCTGGCCTTGCCTTTGGCACAGGCACGCATGCCACAACCGCATTGTGTTTAAAATGGCTTGAAAGCCAAGACTTAACAGGTAAAACCGTCGTCGACTTTGGTTGTGGCTCAGGTATTTTAGGCATTGCAGCTATAAAATTGGGTGCTGAGCGTATGATAGGCATTGATATCGACCCACAAGCATTAGAAGCGAGCCTTGATAATGCACAGCGTAACGGTGTAGCCGACAAGCTTGAAGTTTACCTACCAGAAAATCAGCCTGAATTTACAGCAGATATAGTGGTAGCAAACATTTTAGCCGCGCCATTACGTGAACTTCACAGTGTCATTTTAGGCTTGTTAAAACCAGGTGGTAAAATAGCGATGTCAGGCATTTTAGAAGAGCAGGCACAGTCAGTTGCTGACGTTTATGCGCCATTTATTGCCCTTGATGAAATTGCTGTTGAGGGTGAATGGACTCGAGTAAGCGGTGAAAAAAACGCTATCTAATCGCGTTTTATTTATTAAAGAGTTAACTCTAAATACGTTTGTAAAGCCTGTAATTAACAGGCTTTACCTATTATTTACACGCATACTTTGAAAACAAAATAGCCCCTTTGTTTTTGTTTTGCTTAATTAACAAACAAATCAACCCAGCCTTCAAACTGTTATCAAAAGTCAATACGAAAAAGTCAAAAAAAAGTCACTTTTGTTCAATTTATAGCCTTTGTTTTTTAGTAAAAACACCGTAAACTTAGCGCCCCTTGAAAAGAGGCCTTTGAATATCGTGCGTATCGGTTCATACCAACTTGAGAATAATGTTATTGTCGCGCCAATGGCGGGCATAACCGACAGACCATTTAGACAGCTTTGCCGACGCTTAGGTGCAGGGCTTGCTGTGTCTGAAATGCTGTCGTCAAATCCAAAGGTATGGAAAACCGAAAAATCGATGAACCGTATGGATCACAGCGGTGAATCAGGAATACGCGCAGTGCAAATAGCAGGAGCTGATCCTGAGCTTATGGCCCAGGCTGCACAATTCAATGTCAGCAATGGTGCACAGATCATAGATATAAATATGGGGTGCCCTGCAAAGAAAGTGAACAAGAAGCTCGCAGGCTCAGCCTTATTACAGTTTCCTGATTTAGTGGAAGAGATCGTCGACGCCGTGGTTAACGCTGTTGATGTACCTGTAACATTAAAAATCCGTACAGGATGGGATCGGGATAACCGTAACGGTGTTGAGATTGCGAGAATAGCTGAACGCTATGGCATTGCTTCATTAGCCGTACATGGGCGCACGCGTGCATGTATGTATAAAGGTGAAGCAGAATACGCCACAATCAGGGATATAAAGCGTTCAGTGTCGATACCTGTGGTAGCTAATGGTGATATTACATCACCAGAAAAAGCAAAGCAGGTTTTGGACTATACGGGTGCAGATGCCATTATGATTGGTCGAGCCGCCCAAGGTCGCCCTTGGATATTTAGGGAGATAGACCACTTTTTGCGAACCGGAGAACATTTACCCACACCTGAGATTTCAGAAGTGCGGGGTATTTTGATGGAACACTTAGTGAACCTTCATACGTTTTACGGGGAACCAATGGGAGCGCGCATAGCTCGCAAACATGTATCTTGGTATTTGCAAACCCATGACAGTGACGGTCAGTTTAGGCGAGTATTTAATGCTCTCGATAATCCACAGGCACAAATCGAGACATTAGAGCAATACTTTAAAACACTAGCAGCTAACTAAGAAAGAAAGAGATATATACAATGTTCGAACAAAACGTGACTTCTCCATTTATTACTAACCCTCATGTTCAGTCACACGAGAAACCGCAGCCATTACGCGATGCAGTGAAAAAAGCTGTTCATCATTATTTAAAACAGCTTAACGGTCAAGATGTGCAAGACGTTTACGACCTTGTTCTTTCTGAGCTAGAAGCACCATTACTTGAAGAAGTAATGACTTACACTCGTGGCAACCAAACACGTGCGGCAATCTTACTAGGTATCAACCGTGGTACTTTACGTAAGAAGCTTAAGAAATACGGCATGAACTAATATCAGTTATAACTGGTATAAAAAATAAAAATTTAAAATAACCATGTTATTTTAAATGAAAAAGCACCTTCGGGTGCTTTTTTTATATCTTTAAAATCCCTCAAAAAGTGCCTAATTGCAAAATCCTCACCCTTTAAATATCGTTTTTTAAGCGATATTCAGTTAAAATAGCGCCTTTCTAAGCTAGCTCAAACACTGAGGTAATCAAACTACAATGGATACACATCGTCCAATTCGTCGCGCACTACTAAGTGTGTCAGATAAAACCGGTATCGTTGAATTTGCTCGTGCACTTGAATCACAAGGTGTCGAACTTTTATCAACTGGCGGTACTTGTAAATTACTTGCTGATAACGGCATTAAAGTCACTGAAGTATCTGACCACACAGGTCACCCTGAGATCATGGATGGTCGCGTAAAAACTCTTCATCCAAAAATTCATGGCGGCATCTTAGCGCGTCGTGGACAAGATGAAGACGTAATGGCTGAGAATAACATCTCTGCTATCGATATTGTTGTAGTTAACTTATACCCCTTTGCGAATACAGTCGCTCAAGAGAACTGCAGCCTTGAAGATGCTATTGAAAACATCGATATCGGTGGTCCAACTATGGTGCGTGCTGCGGCTAAAAACCACAAAGACGTGACTATCGTAGTAAATGCAAAAGATTACGACCGCGTGATCAGCGAAATGCAAAGCAACGATGGTTCAACGTCATACAAAACGCGTTTTGATCTTGCGATTGCTGCTTACGAGCACACCGCACAGTACGATGGCATGATTGCTAACTACTTCGGTAAAATGGTTGCTGACTACACTGATGAAGCGGCTGAGGAAACTAAATTCCCACGTACAATCAATATGCAGTTCACTAAAAAGCAAGATATGCGCTACGGTGAAAACTCTCACCAAGACGCCGCTTTCTATGTTGAGAACGACGTACAAGAAGCCTCTGTTGCAACTGCGGTACAACTTCAAGGTAAAGCATTATCGTTTAACAATATTGCTGACACTGACGCAGCACTTGAATGTGTTAAAGAGTTTGACGTACCTGCCTGTGTTATCGTAAAACATGCAAACCCTTGTGGCGTATCAATCGGTGAAAACATTCTTGAAGCGTATGACCGTGCTTTCAAAACAGATCCTACATCAGCATTTGGTGGCATTATTGCCTTTAACCAAGAGCTTGATGCCCAGACTGCAGAAGCCATTGTTGCTCGCCAATTTGTTGAAGTGATCATTGCACCTAAGGTATCTGAAGCAGCTGCACAAATCGTATCTGCAAAGCAAAATGTACGTTTATTAGAATGTGGTGAGTTTTCTGCTAAAGGCACAAGCCATGACATCAAGCGTGTTAACGGTGGTGTATTAATTCAAGACCGTGATTTAGGTATGGTAACGCAAGGCGACTTAAAAGTTGTGTCTAAGCGCCAACCTACTGAGCAAGAGCTTAAAGACTTATTATTCTGCTGGAAAGTGGCTAAGTTTGTTAAATCAAACGCGATTGTTTATGCCCGTGACGGTATGACAATTGGTGTAGGCGCAGGCCAAATGAGCCGCGTTTATTCAGCTAAAATAGCGGGTATTAAAGCCGCTGACGAAAACCTTGAAGTGAAAGGTTCAGTCATGGCATCTGATGCGTTCTTTCCATTCCGTGATGGTATAGATGCAGCTGCAGAAGCTGGCATTACAGCGGTCATACAACCAGGTGGCTCAATGCGCGATGAAGAAGTTATAGCGGCAGCTGATGAAGCTGGCATGGCAATGGTGTTTACTGGTATGCGTCACTTCCGCCACTAATCACGCAAAGAGCTAACTGATAAAGTTAGCTCTTTTTGTTTGCACTAAATTCACGTATTCTGCTTATTCTATAACCTCTTGTAAAATTATAATATGAAGGAACAGACGATGAAATTTGCACTAAAATCTCTATTGGTTGCTACGTTAGCAGTTAGCTCAACAGTAGCTCTTGCACATAACCACAGCGCCGATTCGGCACTGCAAAAAGCAGTCGAATCAACTGAGCGCAACAATGAGCGAGACCAGTATCGTAATCCTGTACAAACATTGGATTTTTTTGGTTTTAAACCAACTATGACCGTGGTTGAAATTGCCCCTGGTGGCGGTTGGTACAGTGACATTTTAGCGCCTGCATTAAAAGAGCAAGGTACTTACTATGCTGCTCACTTTCCTGCAGATTCATCAGTTGGTTACTATCAACGTTCACTAGCGAGCTTTAAAAAGAAAATCGCTGAAGATAAACGATATAGCCAAGTAAAGGTGACAGAGTTTGCTCCACTAACACATTTAGATATCGCTCCAGCAAACAGCGCTGATATGGTATTAACCTTTCGCAACGTGCATAACTGGTATATGAGCAAAGAAAAAGACGCGGCATTAAGTGCCTTTAAGTCTTTTTTCTCAGCATTAAAACCAGGCGGAACGCTAGGTGTGGTAGAGCATCGCTTACCAGAAAGTAGCGCTGATGAAATGCAAAAGTCGTCAGGTTATATGAAGCAAAGTGTTGTTATTGCACTTGCTAAACAAGCAGGTTTTGAACTTGAAGCAAGCAGTGAAATTAATGCAAACCCTCTTGATACAGCTGATCACCCTAAAGGGGTATGGACTCTCCCACCTCGCTTAGCGCTTGATGAAAAAGACGCAGCTAAATATAAAGCGATTGGTGAAAGTGACCGTATGACGCTGAAATTTAAAAAACCGCTTTAATAGATAGGATAATTCGCCATGAATGTATTAGTCATTGGCAGCGGCGGCCGCGAACACGCACTTGCGTTTAAGGCCGCTCAAAACACCAAAGTAACCACTGTATTCGTTGCCCCTGGTAATGCAGGTACAGCCCATGAGCCTAAGCTTGAGAACGTTGCCATTAACGTTGAAGACTTAGAAGGCCTACTTAACTTTGCAAAGCAAAACAATGTTGGCCTTACTATCGTGGGCCCTGAAGTACCACTGGTACTGGGTGTAGTAGATAAATTCCGTGAGCACGGCTTAGCAATATTCGGCCCAACAGCCGGGGCTGCTCAGCTGGAAGGCTCTAAATCGTTTACTAAAGACTTTTTAGCACGCCACAATATTCCAACTGCGGATTACCAAACGTTTGAACAAATCGACCCTGCCCTTGCCTATTTAAAAGAAAAAGGTGCGCCGATTGTTATAAAAGCAGACGGTTTAGCAGCAGGTAAAGGCGTTATTGTTGCAATGACTGAAGCTGATGCCGAGGATGCCATTCGTGACATGCTGGCAGGAAACGCTTTTGGTGAAGCGGGCAGTCGCGTTGTGATTGAAGAGTTTTTAGAGGGTGAAGAAGCCTCTTTCATCGTTATGGTTGATGGCGAAAACGTACTACCGTTTGCTACTAGCCAAGATCATAAACGTGCCTACAATGGCGATAAAGGTCCAAACACAGGTGGCATGGGTGCATACTCACCAGCCCCAGTTGTAACTGACGAAATCCATCAGCGCATTATGGATGAAGTTATCAACCCAACAGTTGCAGGTATGGCTAGTGAAGGCCACCCTTATACAGGATTCCTATACGCAGGTTTGATGATCGACAGCGACGGTACGCCGAAAGTTATCGAGTATAACTGTCGTTTTGGCGACCCTGAGACACAACCTATGATGCTACGCTTACAATCAGACTTGGTCGAATTGATTGAAGCAGCTAACCGTGTAGAACTTGATAAAACAACCATTGAGTTTGATTCACGCGCAGCTGTAGGTGTGGTATTAGCTGCTAAAGGCTACCCTGATAGCTACCCGAAAGGTGACGCAATCAATGGCCTAAAAGTAAGCTACCCTGAAGGCGAAAAAGTTTTTCACGCAGGAACTAAGCAAGACGGCGATAACGTTGTGACTGCTGGCGGGCGCGTGTTATGTGCAACGGCCCTTGGTAACACTGTTACCGAAGCACAACAGCGTGCCTATAAACTGGTTGTGGAAATTAACTGGGAAGGCATGGAGTACCGTACCGATATTGCTTATCGTGCAATTGCACGCGAGCAATAAGCCATACTTTATTGTTGTAAAATTTAATATAAAGCGCAGTTCACTGCGCTTTTTCTTTTTAGAAAGGTGCTACACTTACTGGACGATTCGCAAAAGACGACAAACATTGAAAAATAATTACTTACGTTATCACTTTATTGCTGTTTTAATATTAGTACTGTTATTTTATGTTATTGCAAATTTTGCAAGCAATCTCGCGAACCCCACTAAATACACAATAGATAAAACAACCCCAATCTATTTAAAGCACAGCTATTTAATCGACGACACCAAAAAACTGCCTAATGAGACTGTATTGAACAGCCTCCATACTTTTATTAATAAGCCATTTGAGACAATAAACTGGAACTTCACCCCCCGCAATTATTGGCTACAAATAAAACTCGATAACCGCAGCCATAAAGACGAAAGCGTTGTCGCTCACTTTGATAACCCGATGATAGATCACTTAACGGTGTATCACTTAGATGAGAACAATGAGGTAGTTACACAGACTCAGCTTGGTGATTTAAAAGAGGGATTAACTCTTTTTCAATATAGCGTGCCTCATATTTATTTGGACATTCCTTCAAATACTCGCCACAGCTTGTTAGTTAAGATAGACACAACAGGTATCAGTAAAACGCCTATTAACTTGTATTCAGAGCTGGACTTTCAAAGTTTGAACCGTTCACAAGCAACAATTTGGGGTATCTTTGTTGGCGTACTTATTATGGCAGCGCTCTACAACCTAGTACTCTTTTTTGGTATTAGGGACCGTGTATACCTGATTTACATTGGCTACATTATCAGCGCCATAATTTTAATGGGCGCAGTACTTGGGTTTGGGTTTTACCTCTGGCCTGTTAGCTGGCAGCTATTTTTTCAAAAATATATTATCGTTAGCAATTACGCTATCTCTATTTTCACGCTCGCATTTTGCACCATGTTCTTGCGGTATCACAAAGAACGCTGCTGGCGCTTTAAGGCCAGCATCGGCTTAATGGTCATTATGTTTATTTTGGCCTTAGCCTCCTTTTTTATTGTTGAAAATATCGCGGCGAGGATCTTTTTTTCCACCATGGTGCTGTTATACATTATCTGCATCATTATGATTTACAACAAACTTCGCAGTGGTTTTAGATGGGCTAAGTTTTATGTTATTTCATGGATACCACTTATTATTGGCGCTGCAATTCAGCCTTTAGAATTAACCGATGTATTGCCATACAGTTTTGCTATTCGCCATGCATTTTTAGTAGCTATTTTATGTGAAGTTATTTTAATGGCTATGGCACTGGCTGATCGTGTGCGCTACCAGCGTGAGCGTGCGCTTTACCACGCAACCCATACACAACAAACGAAATTACTTAATAGCGCAATGTTAAAGCAAGCCTATATGGGCCTTGAACAAGCACAGCGAAAAAACACCCTATGTTTAATTAAAATTCGCTACTTTCACTCATTGCATACTTTGCTGACCCCCACGCAAAGTAATAACTTAATCATTAAAGTGGCTCAATCTCTGGAACTACAGCTTACTGGTGAGCGCCAATTTTCATTTTTAGATTCAACATTAGATAGCCACTCTAAGTTAGCTGACTTAGGAACGGGTATTTTTGCCTGCATTTCAACAAAAACACAAAGTGCAGAAGAGTTGTCATTATGCTTAGCTAAAATTGTTAAGGGGTTACCTAAACAATATGAAATACAAGGATTAAGTTTGCAATTAAAGTATGCTGCCGCTATTAGCTTTTCATTAGACAGTGATAACTTTGAGGCATGCTTGCAACGCGGTTACGTCACGCTAAAGCAAGCTAAAAGCAGCCTCACAAGCATTAGTGATTCACAGCAAAAGACTAATCAATTTATGGATATAGAGCTTGCCGCAAAACTGCAAGCAGCCATTAAAAATGACAGCCTTGCTTTATATCACCAAGCACAAATAGATCTCAGCACTAAGCGCATTGTTGGCAGCGAAGTTTTACTACGCTGGCCAACCCCTGAGTGTCGTTATTTAAATATTGAAGAACTCATACAACTTGCAGAAAGAACAGGGCTTATCAATGAGCTAACTTTATGGGTATTAGAAAAAAGTTGCCGCGATTTGCAAATACTTAATAAACAAGGCTTCACTGAGCACACCGTGAGTATTAACTTAAGTGCCAAAAATTTGAGCATTAACAAGTTAGCGGAAAAAGTTGAGAATATATTGCTTAAATACAATATACCCGCAAAACAAATTAAGTTTGAACTTACTGAATCTGCATTAGTGAAAAACCAAGAAAAAATGCAGCATCTAATATCTCAATTTCATGAGCAAGGTATACACGTTATACTTGATGATTTTGGCACAGGCTATGCTTCGTTAACCTATCTACTGCACTATACATTTTCTAACTTGAAAATTGATCGCTCCTTTGTCAGTAACTTAGAGAGTAACGCATCCCATAAAGTAATTGTAAAAACAGCCATTGATATGGCGCATAATTTAGGGATCACGGTAACAGCTGAAGGCGTTGAGGATGAGCATACTCACAATGCTCTAAAAGCAATGGGAGCTGATTTTACTCAAGGTTATTATTACTCTAGACCGATTCCATTCGATGAGTACCTTAATTTCTTAAACGAGCAGTAAGAAAGACACACCTTACTCTGGCCTATGCATAATCGCTTATAGCTACCACATACTGCAGTATTTTTGGTACCATCCCTTTTTTAAACATCTTTAGGGGCGTAAAGATGCAAGGCACACTCAAAAAGCTAAAATCTTCTCTGACACAGCCAATCCAATATCACCTTCCTGTTGGTGATGAATTGATTGATTTGAATGCTTATATTGGTAAGCAACTTACACTCACGTTTAGTGGCACGATTTTATGCTCTAGCTGTGGTAAAAAGACCAAAAAAAGCTACTCGCAAGGCCATTGCTTTGTTTGCATGCGTAAGCTTGCCAGCTGTGATATGTGTATCATGAAACCTGAAACTTGCCATTATGATCAAGGTACCTGCCGCGAACCACAGTGGGGCGAAGAAAATTGCATGATCCCACATTATGTTTACTTAGCTAATACGTCAGGGCTTAAAGTGGGTATCACTCGCCATACACAAATCCCTACACGCTGGGTTGACCAAGGTGCAACGCAAGCATTGCCTATTTTTAAAGTACAGACACGCTTACAATCTGGTTTAGTTGAAGTTGCACTCGCGCAGTTTATTGCTGATAAAACCAATTGGCGCAATATGCTCAAAGGTCAAAGTGAAGTGCTTGATTTGAAAGCCTCTGCTGCTGAATTAATACCGCAAATTGCAGATAAGCTTAATGAGCTTGCCGAGCTATTTGGTGCAACAGCCATTGAACAGCTTGACGAAGACGTAGTTGATTTAACGTTTCCAGTGACTGAATACCCAACTAAAATTAGTTCGTTTAATTTTGATAAAGAGCCTGTTGTAAGCGGTATTTTGCAAGGAATTAAAGGCCAATACCTCATTTTTGATAAGGGCGTTATTAATATCCGTAAATTTACGTCTTATGAAGTAACGGTTGAGTAAATTGCGAATAAAACGCTAACCATTGCCGCTGCGCTAACGGGCGGCAATAGTGATATCCTTGAATAACATCACAGCCTAAACTTAATAAATACGTTTGTTGTGTTAGCTTCTCTACACCTTCGGCAATTACCGTTAAGTTTAAATTTTTTGCTAGTGAGACAATTGCTGCCACTATTTCGCTATTGCCATATTCATCGGGTACTTTTGCAATAAAACTGGCATCAATTTTCAAGGCATCAAACGGCAGTTTCGTTAAGTAACTTAATGCCGAATACCCCGTTCCAAAATCATCTAAAGCTATATTAACTCCGAGCGCCTTGACCTTGTTTAGCTCTTTCTTGGCTTGTGTGAACGAACTAATAAAACTGCTCTCTGTGAGTTCAATCTCAAGTAAGCGACCTGATAGCGTGTATTTAGTTAGCATGGCTTCAATACTACTCGCCAATTTCCCCTGACTTAAATGGCATGCGGAAATATTAATAGCCAATCGACCCGCATTGATACCCAAAGCTTGCCACTGTTCAAGGTGTTTTCCTGCTTGCTCTATGACCCATAAATCAAGTTGCACAATTAACCCGAGTTCTTCTGCTAATGGGATAAAATGCGCTGGGGAAATAACACCGAGTGCAGGGTCGTGCCATCGCAATAACGCCTCAACGCCCTGAACTTCTTTACTGTGTAGGTTTAGTTTAGGTTGAAAGTAGAGTTCAAACTCATCATTTTCTAAAGCAAATTGAAAGCGGCTCATCATTGCCAGTCGTTCAAGTGAGCGTGCGTTCATAGATGATTTAAATAACTGAAAAGAATTACGGCCCTGATCTTTTGAACGGTACATCGCAATATCTGCATGCTTTAACAGTGTTTCGCTGTCTTGACCGTCCTCAGGGTAAACAGCGGCCCCTAAAGAGGCTGTGATCCTCACATCAGTTCCCTCTAACATGAATGAGGCTTCTAAATTTTTTAGAATGCTATTAGCCAGTTTGCTGACAGATTCGAAATTTTCAACATTAAACAATACTACAAACTCATCTCCTCCCAAACGAGCGAGGGTGTCACCTTCATCAAGTAATTGCTCAATACGCTTAGCAACTAACTGAAGTAAATGGTCGCCCGCGCCATGTCCTAGCGTGTCGTTAATTTCTTTGAACCTGTCTAAATCAATAAACATAACAGCAAGCATTGTATTATCGCGGTGAGCACTTGCCAGCGCCATATTTAGCCTATCATTAAATAAGCGCCTGTTAGGTAGTCCTGTGAGTTCATCAAAATAAGCTAATTGGACTATTTTTTCCTCTGCGCATTTACGCTCTGTAATATCACTAAAAATAGCGGCATATAACTTTTCGCTATTATGCGGCTCTTTAATTTCAATAATCGTCAGCCACTCAACATACAATTCGCCATTTTTTTTACGATTACAAATTTCTCCTTGCCACACACCATGCTCTTCAATTTGCTGCCACATTTGTTTATAAAAATTATGATTGTGTCGACCTGAGCTTAATAGGCTGGGGTTTTTCCCTATAACTTCAAACTCTTTATAACCTGTTAATTCAGTAAATGCTGGATTTACTTGAATAATCTCACCTTTTTGCGAGGTGATCATGATGCCATCTAACGAGCAGTCAATAATTTTGTTGGCTAGAAATAGGTTACGCTGTGAATGTTGTAATGCCACATCTCGTTGTTGCAGTACTTTTTCAAGCTCACAACAATACGCACTTTCAATTTCATTAATCAAATGCTCCAGTGACAATACACCTTCAATAACGCCTTCTTCGATAACAATTAGATGCCGAACATGGTTATGAGACATCAAACGGTATGCATCAAATAAGCTTTGCGATGGGCTAATATGATGAACAGATCGATTAACAAAGTCCCAGCATAAACCATCGCCATAGCTATCAAGGATTAAGTTCAACAAATCACGCTGAGTGATAATACCGTGCTCTTGTAAATGCTCGTTATAAACAAGGATTGCCTTATCATTACGTTGGCGCATTTTAGCAATCGCATCAGTTACAACCATATCGCTTGGTACAATCAAAATATTTTTATTGTATTGATCGTTAATTGTTCTAAATTGTAAGTAATGATCCAACCCTTGATTGCGTACAATATCACTGATACTTAATACACCACATGGCAAGTGATTCTCATCAGTCACTAATAAGTGCCGTACACTATTTTGATGAAAAATAAGCGCTGCATCACTCAAAAGCTGCTTACTAGAAACGTTTAAAACAGGTGATGACATAACCTGCCCAATAACGATGTTTTTTACAGACTGATTAGTGAAGTCGAGCTTCATACAATCTGATTCTGTCCAAACCCCAACAATACCTTGCTGCCCTCTTACAAACACAGCGCTAACATTATGTGCTCGCATAAGTTTGACCGCTTCTATAAGCCTAGTATCTTTTGTGCAAGCAATAACCTTGTTAGTATATACATCATGAACTTTTTGATAGCGGCTGTTTTGGGGCATAATAGAGTTCTTTGCAGTGAAAGGTCTAAAGTATAAATAGCCTCAGTAAAAACAACTTGATTTAGGACAATAAATGAGTCAGTTCGACCCCTTAATACTTATTTACAACCACGAAATTGATATTATTGAAGAGCCTAGCGATCTCGAAAATTTACTGTATGGAATGAGTGAAAGCCAACAAAATGAGGTGATTTTACTAGATAAAAAGGCACGCTATAAAACGCTTAAAAACACCCCCTCGCAAGCCTTATCATCTAGCGATTTGGCAACATTAGTTAAACATTACCTAGCAAAAGAAGGGCAATGTTGTTTAGCTAAAATAGATCACTTAACACCGGCTCAGGCATTTGATTTATTAGCTATCGACTAGTGCTTTAACATGCGCTACTGCGCTGCGTCCTAATGCCGATAAAGCATACCCGCCTTCAAGATAAGAGATAATCCCTTTGCAGTTAAGTGTTTTACTCAATGAGGCTAGCTGCTCTGTTAGCCAAACATAATCATCCTCGACAAACTTTAAGCTCGCCATATCATCTTCAAGATGCGCATCAAAGCCTGCGCTAATAAAAATAAGCTCGGGCTGAAAAGCTGACAGTTTAGGCAACCATTGCTGATCATAAAGTGCTTTTAAGTCGTTACCATCACTGGCAATGGGCAGTGGAGAATTTACTAACGTGGCATTATTTTCGATGGCAGTATTAGGATAAAAGGGATATTGAAACAAAGAGCAAAAAAGAACGTTTTCATCGTCCATAAAAATATCTTGCGTGCCATTACCGTGATGCACATCAAAATCGACAATCGCAATGCGTTTGACGCCTTTGCTTTGCGCATACCTAACCGCAATGGCTAAATTATTATACACACAGAACCCGCTTGACGCCGAACGTGTAGCATGGTGCCCAGGTGGTCTGACAGAACAAAAAGCCGCATCTAAATTATCAGCAAGTACTTCATCTACCGCCAACAGTCCAGCCCCCACTGCTCGTTCAACTGCTTTTAAAGAATCAGGACATAACCAAGTATCACCATCTAACGAGGCAAGACCTTCATCAGGCAAGGTATTTTCAACATGTCTAATAAGAGACTCATCATGCACAAGCAAATAATGCTCTGTTGATGCTTTTGGTGCTTGTTTTTGCTCTACGGCAATATCCAACCCACTTGCAAGAAGACGATCTGCAATGGCATCCAAGCGCTCAGGGCACTCTGGGTGATCCGCTATCATTTTATGTTTACGACAGTGTGGATGAGAGATAATTGCAGTGCGCATACAAAGCTCCTAATAAATTAGCTGAGTTAACTATAACAAAGCCACCCGTAGGTGGCTTTGCGACTTTGGTTTACTATCATCCCTGTTTAGCGCTTTGCTTTTAAGGTCAAATTTCTAAAGTCAAAACTAAAATCAGTGACTGATGTAGAGACTGCACGCATTTTTGCCTGCTTAACACGGTTTGTGGTACTCATCTCAAACGTTATAAATGCATCGGCTTCCAGCAGTTTTTCATCCCACTTAACAATAAAAGTATTACCTGAGTAATGCTCAAGCTGCCCTTTTAAACGCTTAGTATGGGTAAAATCAATACGTAACTTACCATTTAACTCTTCAATAATTACATCACCATACCAATCATCATTTAAAGTGCCTGTGTAGCTGATATTTGGTAGTTGCGGCTGGTAATCTGCAGATGCTTCAGGTTTGGCATTTGCGTACGCTTTTTGCTTACCTTCAAAGTGCTTTTTCGCTAAATCTTCAACCCAGTCTTTATCTTCAAGATCAAATGCATCCTCTAACACTTCGTAAGTAATCGCAGAGAGTGCACTAAATGCTTGCTGGTTGCTTAATATGACAATACCTAGATTCTTCTCGGGCACCAAGGTTACCTGCGATACCATACCTAAGATCCCGCCACCATGAGCAAGTTTTTTAACCCCATGGAAGTCTTCAATACTCCAACCTAAGCCGTATCCTCTAAACTGCTGGTGATACGCTTCATACGCTTTTTCTGACGCCATAGAGGTTATATGCGGGTGCCACATTTGCGCTTGCTGCTTTTCACTAAACAGTTGCTCACCATTGGGCATTGTGCCACCAGCAAGTTGTGTACGAAGCCACTGGCTCATATCACTGACGCTTGATGCAATTGCGCCTGCACCACGAAAGTCTTCTAGGTAATTAACAAAAAATGGATTTAACTTGCCATCCATGGGTATGTGACCCGTCGCCCAGTTTTTATTGCTATTTGGGATACGTGAAAAGCCAGCGCGTGAGTTTTTCATTTTTAACGGCTGTAACATGTTCTTTTCAATGTAGTCGTTCCAGCTCATACCCGAAACACGGGCTATAACTTCACCAGCAGTCACAAACATTAAGTTGTTATAGGCGTATTTACTGCGAAAACTACTCGCAGGTTTTAAATACTTTAAACCTGCTAAAATCTCATCTACCGATTTATCTGTATCTGGCCAAATCATCAAGTCGCCTTGACCTAAGCCTAGACCACTGCGATGACTCAATAAATCTCGTATGGTCATCTCTCGGGTGACATAAGGGTCGTATAAACGAAATTCAGGGAGATGATCAATTACTTTGTCATCCCAACTAATTTTTTCTTCATCAACCAGCTTAGCTAACGCCGCAGCAGTAAATGCTTTTGTATTTGAAGCAATACCAAATAAGGTATTTTTATTTACTTTATTTCCAGTATCTAAGTGAGTTACACCAAACCCTTTGGCAAACACCACTTTATCATTTTCAACTACAGCGACTGCCATTCCTGGTACATCAAAGCGTGCCATTGAGTTTTCAATAACTTGGTTTAACTGTTGGGTATTTATTTGTGCTTGAGCACAAAACGACAAGCCAGTTAACAGTGTTGCAGCAATGGCTATTCTCTTCAGTTTCATAACGTTCCTTGGCGTAATTTTTATTGTTTATGTACGGCAAACTCAATAGCTGCGCGTGCTTTATCGCTATCTTGGCGGGTAGGCCGCGATTTGATATTTTCACTGTACGCATTTGGCAGCTCAGCTTCAAGCGCCCCGCGATGAACGTGCTCTATGTACCAGTCATAAGGTAGAATTGTTGCATCTGTGGTATTGGCAATATAACAATGCGCAGTTATTTTTTTGCCATCAAGTAAAATAACTTCAACATCTACACAATCGTAACGCGGGCCTTCAATAGCATCGAGAACCTCTTTTTCATCCGCCGTTATTTGATATACCACCCCATATACTTGAGCGTCTTGAGCGGTGCTTTTTCTTACACTACATTTACCAGAACCATCAAGGCTGACCATATCAAACGTTAACTCATAGCCAATTAAACGTGCCGTCCCTACTCGTTTAACTTCAGGAAGGCGTGCTAATAAACGATTTGACGACATATTTGAGCCAAACGAAAAATTATAAAGTGCCATGTTTGTTTACTCCTATAAAACGACGCGTATTGCTAACGCGATTAAAATCACGCCTATACCACGGTCAAACCAATAACCGCTTTTTTGAAAAAAACCACGTACATTAGGTTTAGATAACACCAGTGATAAAAATGAAAACCAAAGCCAAGTTGCCACAGCCATATAAAGACCATATCCAGCTTGCACCAAAAGCGGTGTTGTTTGACTGATCACCAAAGTAAATAACGACATAAAGAATAAGGTCGCTTTGGGGTTTAAGGCATTCGTTAAAAAGCCACGCCGAAACGCAATCCAGAGTGACTCTTCACTTTGGCTTTGAAGTACTTCTTCACCCGTGTTTGTCGTGGGTTTGGCGCTACGCAGCGCTTGAAATCCTATGTATGCTAAATAAGCGCCGGCTAAGTATTTTAACGCCATAAATACACTAGGTGATTGCGCTAACAATACCGCAACCCCCAACAAGCAATAACCCACATGAAGTAAAATCGCTAAGCCAACACCAAAGCTAGTCCATAGCGCATTACGCCGACCATGTTGAATACTTTGCTTAAGTACGATTGCAAAGTCGGGACCAGGGCTCGCTACTGCAAAAAAGTGTGCCAATGCTATGAGGATAAATTCATCTAAATAATTCAAATCTTTATCCGGCCTTTTTTTCGTCTAGCGCTAATAAAAGCGGGTTTGCAGTTTCACTTAATAGTGCTTTTATCTCTTTTTGCGCTTTCTTAAATTGGCCGCGCAGATGTGGCTTAAGGTGCTTTTTCGAGTCATTGTGACCTTTAAAGTGACATATTAAAGCGTGCATAAACAAAGTTTGTGATTCAGTTAATGCAGCCTGCCTGTTCGCGTAAGGGTTATAGCAAGACCCGCAGCCTCCTTTAAACTGATAAACAGTGTTACTCATCATCACTCCAAATCCTAAAAAGCATGCAAGCGCGTCACTGGCTTGAGGTAAAAACTCTTTACCACCTGGTGGTAATACACCAACATGGTGAATCATGATCGTTGCAAGTGTTCCTGCAAAACTCGCCACCAAATCTTGTGGTTGATTTATTTGGTTTGGATTAAAAGACACATTAACCAAATGCGGCGGTGCAACGATAAGAGTACTGTTTGGTGAACGTAGTGTGTCTGTAAACTCAAAATGCGGGAACACTTGTGGCTGAAGCTGCGCAGGCCCAACAAGCTGAATTGGCCAGGCTTGCATACCCGCATACCCCACAACTCGCTGAAATACTTTGCTAGCCATTTCTTCAATACTTGATACAGGATCAGGAAAGAATTGATGATTAGGTAACACTAACTGTGTTTTATTGATAAAAAACTCGCTGTCAAAATGCTCAACAGCCCACACAAATGTATCGATTAACCATTGTTGTTCTTGTGCATCTAACAACGGTTTAGATTTAAATAAAGCTAACATAATCAACTCTTAATATTATTGTTGGGAACTTGCCCATTGCCATGCCTGAGTATTATAAAGCGGCACAGTCGATAAAGCGTGATGATGACTCCCAGTCGATTCTTTAGTTGAATATGAGAGGTATAATAAAGACCGTGTTTGTGCATCATAAATTCGACGTACTTTTAACGATTTAAATAAAATACTTTTTGAGGATTTAAAAACAACCTCACCTGACTTGCTTCGGTCAATGTCAGCTAACTGTTCAGCTGTAATAGGGCCGGTTTGGCGACATGCAATAGACATATCCGATGGGTCTGAAAAATCTAGATTCGCTTCAATGTGACTTATATGACATGTCACCCCGGTGACCAACGGATCTTGTTGTGAAACTACTTTAATATCCTTCGTTGTAAATAGTCCTAAACTAACTGATGCAGCATCGTCTGAGCACCCAGTTTGTAAAGCCAACAACCCCAATAGACTAATTATTTTTAATGATTTCATACCATTCCTTAAATTCAATCGCTACAACATTCGCACCTCAATTGCGCGCTCAATAGTTACATTTTTAAAATAGCTATGCTTCAATAGTAACTGAAAAATTCTTCAACAACGAGCTGCAATATAATGAAAAAAATACTAATCCCGCTGTGTTTTTTATCTGCCACCACTTACGGCCAAGATGATTACTCTGTAAGCCTCTATGCTGGTAAAAACTTTAACCAAACATTAGAAACCAAAGAAGCATTAAAGGTTGAGGTTAATAATGGCAACCACTTCGCTTTTAGTATTGACCGTAATATTGACCGCGCCCGCTATGGCTTCTATTTTGCACAAAGCAGCAATGAGCTTGAGAATACAGACGATAAAGAAGTCACCATGAAATACTTTTTATTCCAAAGTGCTGTTGAAGTAGCGTTAAGTAATCATATTAATAGCTATATAGGTGCGCAATTAGGCGCCAATTATGTACAAACTAATTTTACAAGTAATGACATATTCTTTGCCAGCGGCTTATATGGCGGCGTTGAATATTTGTTTAGTGATAAAGCCAGAGTTTTATTTGAAACCCGCTGGTTGGCTACTATAGTTAACAACGAAAGCACGGTTAACTGCACTTTGCCGACCAACGAAGATGATAAATGTTTATGGCATTTTGATGGCGACGTACTAAACCAATTTCAAACAAGTTTAGGTTTTACTTACCGTTTTTAGGAGCCTTCATGCCCCACATTGTGATTGAACATTCTGAAGATTTACCACTTTTGCCCCAAGTTTTAGTTGATAAAGTACATCAAACTACCTTTGAAAGTGGTTTGTTTGAGCTTTCGACAATTAAAACTCGTGCCATTGCTTATCAGCACTACCAGCTAGGCGAAGGTAAAGATGGTTTTATTTATATAGCGGCCTACATAATGGCTGGTAGAAGCACCGAAGAAAAACAGCGCTTAAGTGAAAGCTTACTTAATTGTTTGCGTACTTATTGCATGGAATCGTATAGTTTAAGCGTTAATGTTTACGAAAACAGTAGCGAAACTTATCGTAAATGCTAATACAACACTTAGGTAAAAATATTAAAATAATTACCTAGCTACCAAAAGGTGTATTCGCTTATGGTAGGTACTCAGCTCTAATGCGCTTAATGTCTATTTGGGGTGACTTATACGATGTGTAAATCAACCAGTCGAGCTTGGGAACATAAGTTAAACCTGATGAGCGACTAAATGCCCGCTCAGGCAAGCGCATCACGTCGTGGCGTTGTTTAGTTTGTAAGTTATAAGCACTTAGTCGGTAGTCACCTTGATTGACATTAAAATAAAACACCCTATCAGGTTCGTTACCTGCTCCTTGGGCGTAATGCCATCCAACGCTGTTAGATAAATTGATCGACTCAATTAACACCTCTTCTTCACCAGTATCGTGATGTTTAATCCATAACTGCGTTGTTTTTGGGTTGGCAAAAATAAGATCTCGCTCAGCCGTTTCAATCGCATAATACGCAGGTAACGCTATTGCCTTGCCTAAGTTTTCACCCTGAAGACTCAAACGGTGCACATACCCGTTGTTTGATACCAGCACGCTTTGACTATCAGCCGACCATGCGGGCTTACCATAACTATCAAACCCACTTTGCAAAGGTTTACTATTTAATTGTTTTTGAAAGTCATAAATAAATAACTGATTCTTGTCTTTAATATTTGCGGTATAGGCAATATAACGACCATCATAAGACCACACTGGGCTATATACACTGGCTTTTAGGTGACTTAACTGCACTCTATTAGTGCCATCTGAATTAGCAACCCATAGCTCTGAGTCTCCCGACTCACTTGAAACAAATGCTATCTTATTTTGTGCTTCATTATAATCAGCATAGCGCATAGTAAAATGCGTTGATAAAACAGGAAAAGGCGAACTTACAATAGGATCATTGACTTTTATGCGCATAAGAGCTGAATCGATATGCCATTGATGAAAATACAAATCTCCTTGAGCGCTGAATTCAGGATAGCTAAGACCCTTTACTTTCATATCAGTGACAGTCTGAGTATCAAAGTTATAAAAGTAACCTCGACGCTCATCTTGCTCTACCGCTGAAAACACCAGTTGATCTTTAAGTGGATGCCAATCCACACCACGAATATCAAGAAAGCCAGTAGTTAGTACGCGTGTATTGCCGGTTGCAATATCCACTAAGAATAGATTTTCATTCCCAGTAGGGAGATTGCGTGAGACAACAAGCTGTTTTGCATCAGGGGAGAATATTACTGACTCATCATTAAAGTCACATTCACCCGAACACGGAATCTTTTTAATATCTTTTTTATCTGAGGTTAAATCAAGAATATTAAGCTCTGTTTTAACGCGCCCTTTCGTTATTTTCTCACTAATAAAAACCAGCTCAGTTCCCGAAAAATTTACGTCAAGATCTGTAGGATTGCTTGCAGAGCAAGATGCCAATACCGAAATCTCGCCTGTTACGATAATATGCTCTACAACCTCACACGTGCTTGCTGAGATGCGTCGATAATAATAAAGACGCTGGAAATCAGGGCTAAAAACGGTTCTGCCCTCAACGTAATCTGTATTTGTAAGTGATTTCACCGCCTGCTCTGGCGAAAATAAATCGCGTAAATATAAGTTTGTTTGCTTACCTGGCCGACGCCAAGAGTACGCCATAAAATGGTCATCACTCGAGACCGCTGGATAAAGCTCTCTTCCAGGGCTTGTTGTAACCGTTTCAATATAGTCTGTTAGCAAAACAGTAGACGACCCGAGAGACTGCTCTTTGTGCGAAAACAGCCAATGCTGACTTGCCCAAAAAGTCACGACTGCAACTAAACCTAATGCAGCTATTGCAAGACTAAAAGGTGCAAATAAGGCCGCTTTATTTGGTTTAGGTTGCTTAGCTTCAACAATGGTAGGCGCTACCGTTAATCGGTAGCCCGTTTTTCGTAGTGTTTCTATGTAGGTGTTGTTGGGATCTAGCTCTTTAAAAGACTTCCGAAGGTGCCAAATTGCATTGGTTAATGCTTTTTCACCAACAAAGTAATTGCCATCCCATACTTCTTGAATCAACTCTTCACGCGTTATCGCATGTGGATAACGCGATGCTAAAACTGACAATAATTCGATAAATTTAGGCTGCAAAACTATTTCCACATCTGCCCATATCAGCTTATTTTCAAGCACAGAGACATGGCACTGATTTAATAAAAACGGTTTTTTAGTATCCATAAATGAAAGCAAGCACCTAGTTTAGAAGTCTAGAAGGGTAACCTTTAATTGAATTAAAATGCAAAAGATTAGGCTTAAAGTAAATAACCTTTAAACAAAAATCAAGTAACAATAAATACAATACATTGTTTTTAAAGGAATAGATATTAAATAGATGTAAAATAGGGATATAAACGAGACACCTCTCATTGTACTTTGATTCACGATTCCATAAAACATTTAACGAATAAAGCCCACCAGCTACTGTGTTAATGAATACTTTGAACTGCCCTTCAACCAGTTAACGCAGTAGCTTTTATAAAAACCAAAAATGTAAGGGAAATCTGTGAGCAACATATCAACAAGAAAATGCGCATTGGCACTGGCTATTACAGCAAGCTTTTCAAGCCATACCATTGCAAATACTGCAGAAATTGAAAGAACATCACCCAGTAAGCAAATTAGCGAAGTAGCCCCTGAAGGCCCGGAAAAAATCGTTGTAACAGGCTCACGCTTAAAAAGAGATAGTTTTTCAATTGCAACGCCACTTGTCACAATGGACAGAGACGCGATTGAAGACACGGGTCTAACAAACCTAGCTGATATCTTGGTTGAAAATATGCCTGCTTTAACTGAAAGCATTGGTAATACAACTAGCCAATCAAGTGTATCGGTGACGGGGTTATCAACTATCCAGCTACGTGACTTAGGTGCAAACCGTACCTTAACATTGATCGATGGCCGCCGCGTTGTCTCAAATAGCTACAGTGGTAACTATGTTAGTTTAAACACCATTCCAAGTGGTATGGTTGAGCGCGTTGAAGTGATCAGTGGTGGTGCATCGGCAACCTATGGTGCAGATGCTGTTGCAGGCGTTGTAAACATCATTACCCAATCTAAAAAAGAAGGGTTCGATTTTAAAGCTCGTGCCGGTGAAACCACAGATGGTGGCGGTAAAGAATTCACCCTAGATTTGAATTATGGTGATTCATTTGCAGATGACAGAGGCTATGCTTATCTCAGTGTAAACTGGGACCGTGATTTTGGTATGAGCTTTTATGACCGAAAGCGCGCCCAAATAGAAGATTCATATTCCTATGATGATGATCAGATGTGCAATCAAATGCGCACAGCATCAGGTCTGCAATGTATGCGTGACATCACCCAAGCTGATTGGGTCAGTAAAAGTGATGGCACGCTAGGTGGTGTATTCTTAGAAAATAGCCGCAATGACACTCAGTTTTGGTATGACGGCCAAACGCTTCGTGATGATTGGAAAGGCAATGAGGAAATTTACGGCATTAACTCTAGAAAGTATGTGAAACTTGATGTACCAAGTGATAACTTTTCTACGGCCATTAAAGTTGATTTTGATTTAACCAATGACATCATGCTGTATGGTCAAATTCAATACAGTGACAGCGGCTCATTTAATGATAAGTCACCTGAAGATGAATATGAAAGTGCTTACGTTCCGCGTTTTGACCCAATAACAGGTGAACCTGCCGGTGATGTTAGACCGGGTTACATCCCACTTGATAACCCCTATGTACCGCAAGAAATTTTAGATGCAAACCCGTATAAAGATCGTATTTATTGGGATCGCCGCTTTGGTGAAGTGGGCAACATCAACACCGACAACAGCAGAAAAACCATCCGTAGTTGGGCGGGCCTTCAAGGAACTGTATTTAATAACGAGTGGGATTGGGATATCTCGGCAAGCTATGGTCGATTTACACAACACCAAGAGCGTAACAACGAACTAAATACAGTAAAACTAAACCAAGCACTGCAAGCTGAACAACTGGCTGATGGCACCATTCAATGTAAAGACGCAGATGCCCGTGCTGCAGGCTGTGTGCCAATTAACCTATTTGGTGAAGGTTCAATTACACCCGCAATGGCTGACTGGATTCGTACGACACCGATTATAGATACTGAAATAGAGCAGTACGGCGTGGTAGGTTACGTATCTGGTGATTTATTTGAAATGCCAGCAGGGACTGTTTCTGCTGTATTTGGCGGCGAATACCGAAAAGATTCACAAGACTTAAAAACCAGCGACGACATGAAAGCAGGTGGCATTACGTTTAACTACGTGCCAAACTTTTATGGCGAAGTAGACGTTTATGAAGCATTTGCAGAGCTCGCCGTGCCATTATTAAAAGATGCACCACTAGCTAAAAACTTAAGTGCCGAAACCTCGCTGCGTTTAGCTAATTACAGTATGGAAAATGTAGGTACTGTTGCCAGTTATAAACTTGGTGTGTTTTGGGAACCTATTAGCGGTTATGCATTTAGAGCTAACTATGCTCGCGCACAGCGAGCACCCACGATTACAGAGCTTATGTCACCTGAACGTGGCGATTACGATAGCTACTCTGATATTTGTGATGGCTTAACAGCCACATCGACAAAACCAGGACATGATAGCTGTCGACAGGAGCCTGCATTTAAAGCCTTACTTGCAGAAGATGCTGACTTTGCTTTTGAAGATGAAAACAACTCGTACTCTCCAGGTGCTGGTAACAAGGAACTAAAAGAAGAGACCGCAGATACCTATACATTTGGCATAACCCTGGCACCTGAATTTATCGATAACTTTAGGCTGGCTGTGGACTATTATGACATAGCGATTGTTGATGCCATTTCAACCATCAGTAACGAAAACATTCTGCGTGAGTGCTATGACTCGGATGTCTCATGGGGTGATGATAATGTCTTTTGTAATGATGTAACGCGTAATGATGAAGGTAACATCACTAAAATTTTACAACGCCAATACAACTTAGATGAACTCACTGCGCGTGGCTATGATGTAGTAGCGCAATATAAGTTTGATGTTGATGGCGTAGGATCATTTGCTGTTAAAGCTGATTATAATCATGTAATCGAAAACTCACAGACTTATCAAAGTGATGATGGCAGTTATATCACAAGCCATTATGCGGGCTATGGGAGTAGCAAAGATAAAGCAACGCTCTCTTTGACATGGCGCAATGACGATGTACGCGTACGTTGGAGCACCAACTTCCTTGGTTCATTTAAAGCAAGTCAGAGCTTAGAAGAAGATTGGCAAGAGTATATGGCAACGAATAACGAGCGTTGTGCAGCCCAAGAAGAAAGCTGTATCGCTAATCCTGAGCCATTAAAGTACCAAAACTACGGCTCATTTATGAAACATAATATATCGGCGTCTTATAGCATGAGCCTGCAAGACCAAGGTGATTTACGTATCTTTGGTGGCATCAAGAATGTATTTAACGATAAAGGGGCTTTCTACCCGTATGGCCGAGGTAACTATTACTCTGGTTATGGCGGTGGTAAAGGGCGCTATGTTTACTTAGGTGCTCAATATAGCTTTTAAACTTTTACCCAAACCACCTTAACATGGTTAATGCCCGTTAACCATATCCCTACTAGGTTGTTAGCAAAGGTACGCTTCATTTGAACGTACCTTTTTTCTATTGCCAATATTGCATTTCAACTAAGCGTGAAGTTGTTCTGGCAAACTCAAATGCCAGCTTTTGTCCTTCGTAAAGCTGCTCAATTTGCACATGCGCGCTGAGTACTAATAATGTGCCACGGTCATAACACTCATCAACAAGGGCAATGAACCGTCGCGCTTCATCATCTAAATAATAGTCGTTGTGTGCTTGGTGCTCCCGTTGATAGCTATCTTCAATTCCGTGCACTATTCGTTTTGATGTCATCCCTTGCCCCATTGCGGGAATGTTCACCACATACACTCGTGAATAACTGTTCGCCAACTTAATGTAATCATAAGTGCTACGCGTCCCTGAGCAAAGCGCCATAAAATCGAACATGACTGCATGATCACTTCGCATCAAGTAACTCACTGGCCGCCCTAAAATAGTGAGAGTTTGGTTCTCTACAATCGAGTTTTTACCACTGAATACTTTGAAGTCATCAATACTTTTTGGTAGATCATGAGGGCAAATAAAATGATTTAATTGGCGACCAAAACGAAATCGATGGTCACACTCCCCTGCAACATTAATTATATGACAATGACTTTCTAACAGTGCAATACACGGTAAAAATCGAGCGCGCTGTAATCCATTAAAATAGAGCTGCTGTGGGTGACAGTTTGATGTAGCAACTAACACTACGCCATGAGAAAATAGCGCTTCAAATAACTTCGACATAATCATCGCATCGCCAATATCACTGACAAAAAACTCATCAAAACATAATACACGAATGCTTTTAGCCCATCGTTTAGCAATAATAGAAAGTGGGTTTTTACTCCCTTGCAGGCTATTTAACTGACTATGCACTTGTGCCATAAAATGGTGAAAGTGCAGCCGCTGTTTTTTTTCAGTAGGGAGTTGTTGATAAAATAAGTCCATCAGCATTGATTTCCCCCGTCCTACAGGGCCATATAAAAATATCCCTTTAAATTGTGGTTTAGTTTGCCACCACGAAGACTTACGGCTCAGCGTTTCTGCAAGTTGTTGTAATGCGTTAACGGCCTGAAATTGCGCCCTATCCTGTTGTAGCTTACCAGCGTCTAATTGCTGATTGTAGGCGGCTAATATTTGTATCTGTGACACTGTCATGGTGGCTTACTATCGGCTATACTCGCCGCCATTGTAGCCGACAGAAAATGGGAACCCAATGAAATTTCCTTGCCGTTTAGATAAATTTATTAGCCACCTAGCACAAATTCCCCGCAGTAAAGCAAAAGCGCAAATCAAACAGAAAAACGTAATGATCAATGCTCTGATTGTCACCGCCTTTGATCATCCCGTTGCGCAAGCTGATCAGGTAGTGCTTAATGGTGAGCCCCTCACTTATCTTGGTAAACGCTATTTCATGCTTAATAAACCTGTAGGTTATGTATGTGCGAATGTTGATGAACTACACCCTACCGTTTTTGATTTATTGGATGAACCTAATATGAATGATTTTCATGTTGCTGGGCGACTAGACATTGATACCACAGGGTTAGTACTCATCACCAACGATGGCGATTGGTCACATAAAATTACTTCGCCCAAGCACAATAAGTTTAAAACTTACCTCGTCGAAACCCAAGAGCCACTTAGCGAAGAAGCGCTTGAACAATTACGTCACGGGGTACAATTACATAACGAGAAAGACCTGACTCGCCCTGCCATTGCAGAGTTAATAGCCAGCTATAGTTTACGCCTTTCAATAAGCGAAGGTAAATATCACCAAGTAAAACGTATGCTTGCTGCTGTAGATAATAAAGTTGTTGAATTACATAGAGAAAAAATTGCAAACATTGAACTTGATTGCACACTTGAAAGCGGTGAGTACCGCCAACTAACGGCTGCTGAAATCGGGCTATAACCGTCCCTTTAACAGAAACTTGAGCAAATATCACGTCCAAAACCTATGTTATTGTTAATTATAACTAACAACTGGCCGATAAACGTGGTAGAAAATTAATGTCATAAAAATTAATAAGGGGCTTACCATGCTGTCGGGTCTAGCATTAAGAACGAAAATTATCCTCTTCGCAGGAGCTATGTTTATAGCACTCAATACAATTGCGTTACTCGGCTTACAGTCACTACGCCACGCGAGTGAGAGCGATAACATTGCGCGCATCAACCAACTCATGAAAAGCACCACAAACATTGTTGAACAATTCGAGCTACTCGCTAAAACACAGCAGCTCTCTGAACAACAAGCCCGTGAATTTGCAACACAAATGTTACGTGAAAATAAATACCACGATTCTGAATACGTTTATGTCGTAAATGATAAACTTAATTTTATTGCCACGCCGCATGACCCACAACTTCACGGTACTAGCTTTAATGATTTTAAAGATGCAAACGGCAACAGTATTGGCCGAATGGTAGAGTCGCTTGTAGGCAACCAAACCAATAAGATTATCACTTACCACTGGGATTCAGTGCGCGATGGTGAAACAGTCGACTTGACATCTGTAGTACAGAAAACGCCTTACTTTGGCTGGTACGTTGGCACTGGTATTAGCGCCAAAGAAGTTAACGCACGTTATTGGGATACAGCAAGTTGGCTGCTTGGGCTGTCATTAATCATTGCTATTGTACTGACAATTGCGATTGCTCGCTTTGGTATATCTTTAAGTAACGCACTTGGTGGTGAAGTAAATCAAGTTATTGATATAGTTAAACAAGTATCAAGAGGTAATTTAGACTCTCACATCCGAAGCGATGCACCAGCCGAGAGTATTATTGCAGCAATGCAATATATGCAGCAGGGTTTGCGGGGCGTAGTCGGCGGTATTAAAGATGTGACTGACAGCCTTAAAAATCAAAGTATTGATAATGAATCCCGCTCGATAGAACTTGATAAATTAACGCGAAGCTTGAACGAAGAAACCCACATGGTTGCTTCCGCTATTACAGAGCTGACCGCTTCTGCTCAAACTGTTGTAGAACATGCAGAACAAGCCGCGCATTCAGTTCAAGAAGCTGAAAACCAAGGCCAAAGTGCCAGCCACTTAACCACTGAGGCTGCGAATACCATTGCGTTATTAGAGCAACAAATTGACAGCGCTGGTAATAACATCCAAGTTCTTGATGATGAAGTAAATAATATTGCTAACGTGCTAAGTGTAATTCAAGGAATTGCTGAGCAAACAAATTTACTTGCCTTGAACGCAGCTATTGAAGCTGCCCGTGCCGGCGAACAAGGCCGCGGCTTTGCCGTTGTTGCTGATGAAGTGCGACAACTCGCCCAGCGCACTCAATCAAGCACTGAAGAGATCCACACCATGATTGGCAAGCTACAATCAGCCACCCAAGATGCTAAAACATCAGTGAACTTAAGCATTACGACCAGTGAGCAAACTGTTGCTAAATCGAAAGACGCCAGTGAAGAATTACAACGCGTGGCCTCTTCGCTCAGTGCAATTGCGCAAATGAGTCACCAAATTGCTATCGCGGCGAAAGAACAACTTGATGCAGGTGAAGATACAGCCAAACGGATTGTGACAATATCAGATACCGCTTCACAAACAGCGAATGTATCTCATCAAGCTCACGCGGCGACTGATTTAATAAAAGGTTTAACGAATGATTTAGAAGCGCAAACAGGTAAATTTAAATCTTAATCATCAACTTCCCTGAAAAGCCCGTACTCGTTTGCGGGCTTTTTTATTAGGCCAGCAATTACGATTTTATTTGCACTAAATCAAAATCGGCAAGATCTGGCACAATCGTTTGTAAGCGCGATTCTGTTATATCTAACGAATTTAAACACTCACAATATTCTGAGGCTTTAAGCTCTAGTTGATGTGCTTTCTTTTGTAATGATTTATCAATTTCTTTAGAGATAATATCCATTCGCTGGCCCATATCGTTAATGCGATCCTCGATATTCCCTTCACGCGATTTAAATGCATCACCCAGTGAGACTAAAATAGCCCCTAATGAACCGTGCACAGCAGAATGGATTTTTTTACTGATCTCTTCGGTAAAGAAATCATCGATTTTAGACAACGACTGTGGGGCAATAAAAAAGAAGTCGTCACCACGCTTAAATTTATCCATCAATGCGCGTTCAACGTATTGTAACTGGGTTTTAAGCACTTCAGGTTCTTTGTCTGACATACCTTCAACAACTTGCTCAATTGCGCTCAAACCTAAGTTCACACCATCAGTAGCAAGTTCAACAAGCTCTGGAACAGTATCTCTAATTCCTTTACTAAATTGCGCAAGAACTTGGCTTTCTTCAGTGCTTAAATCTATCCAATAACCTCGAATAAATAACTGATTGTTATTATTTATTTGTACCCGAGTTTGGCCTTTATCCACAATGCGAATTACATCATCAGTAATTATAAGGCCATGGCTGAGTTCAACCTCACATTGGGCTTGGGCAAAGGCAAAGGAACTTGAAAGTGCTACAGATAACGCCAATATCGAGCGAGATAAAAACGCCATAAACACCTCAAAAAGACTAAAAATGGAAGGCCAGTAGGTTAACAAAAAACCATTTTTATGCAAGTGAAATGGTAGGCGCGATTTGACATCGCGCCTGGATGCTTCAAGTGCGCGGGATAAACCCGCGCTTCCATTTAAATGGGTGAACCAGGTGGGATTGGTAAAACTTTAAAGTTTGAAGGCCACTCTCCTGATGCTAAAAATTGCTTTATTTGCTCAGATAAATACTGCTTAAATGCACTTTCACCGATACTCACACTGCCAAGTAGCGAACGCTGCTGATAGTCATCACTTAACTTGACTAAGTAATAACGCAACTGAGCCTGCACTTCAGGATCCACATCATGGCTAACAGCAAGATCTGCAAATTGTTTTGCCGTTAACAACTGCACGCGCTGATTTATCTTAGCTGCCATGCCTGTTTGCTGCGCGCTTTCAAATATGTGCTCATATATTTGCGCAAGCATTTCATCAAATGTAAAAAAGTCACTACTACGAGCTTGTTGCTGCGCAAGACGGTTTAAGCGCTGACTATTTAGCATTAACGATAAACTGTGATTTGCAGCCACCTCAGGTAGGGCCATCGCATCGAGTGTTAAGCCTGTACGACCGACAATACTTTCACGGCTTTTTGACTCACCGTATGCTTTAGGTGGTATCAGTGCCAATATATGCTCAGGTAGCATTAAATTTTCGGCTGTTAATGTACTTAACATGGCATTGAGCGCTTGCTGTTGTAATGATTTACTCACTACTTGAGCCCCTTTTACGGCCTCATCACTGCGTACTTCGTAGTCATAATCAACACCGGCAATCAATTTAACAACCGACTCAACTTGGTAACGGTGAAATAAATACAAAGGCACCAGCATTTCTTCAAGTTGAGATAAAGCCGTGCCTGTTTTTATATTCTTGATACCAAAATTAGCCAATGCGTATTTACGTACTTCTAGAACACGGGCTAACTCTTCACTCGGTGATGCACCATTATCCCAAAGATGAGCAGTAGGGTGAGCGCCACCTTTAGGGCGGGCGTCGCTATCAGAGATAAACTCCAATCCTTTGGCTTTATTTTGCGCCAAAATAGCTGCAAGCTCCGCACTTTCATCAAAACCGGTAAAATCACTGTAGCCATATTTAATGACCTGTGTGTCCCATTGACCCATGCCATGCGCATATCCACGACTGACATCTAGCTTACCTTTATCGTTAAAGCTTAATAACGGGTGAGGGTAATCCATAACCGATGAACGGTCTGCCACTGAGGCAGAGAAATTATGGGCAATACCTAGCGTATGGCCTATTTCATGAGCACTGAGTTGGCGAATACGATCCAACGCCATAGCTTGCAAGGCTTTAGTCGCTTCATTTCCATTTATATATGGCGCTGCAAGTGCTTCTGCAATTAAAATATCTTGGCGAACACGTAATGAGCCTAATGTAACGTGGCCCTTTAAAATTTCACCTGTACGAGGGTCAATCACTGAGCTGCCATACGACCAACCTCGTGTTGCACGATGAACCCATTGAATCACGTTGTATCGAATATCCATCGGGTCTGCGTTATCTGGTAATACTTTAATAATAAATGCATTTTTGTATCCTGCTGCTGCAAAAGCGTCATTCCACCATTGACCACCTTCAAGTAAAGCGGTTTTAACAGGCTCCGGGACACCTGGGTCTAAATAGTACGTAATAGGTTTTACCGGTTCACTGATTGGTAGTGAAGGGTCTTTTTTAGCAAGACGGTGACGTGGAATGTAACGCACTAACATTGAATCACTCAACGGCGCCGCGTAATCTTTATGTTCAATACTCCAATAACCTGATTGAGGATGAAATTTACGAGGTGTGTAGTTATCATCAGGTAGTTCAATTAATGAATGGTGCGTATGAACCGTCAACGCATAAGGGTCTGCGCTGACTTGGCGGATATACTTACCCGGCTTGCTCCCTTTAAAGGTAAGCACAGCTTCAAGCTCAGTGTTTTTCATAAAGGCTTTAGAACGCGGCATATACACTGCACTGCGGCTCTCATCTAGACTAAAGCTACCTTGTTTGCGAGAAGCCAAGGTGCGGCTAACACCATGAACATCGCTCAGTAAGTACGGGGTATAATCAATTAAAACGGCTTGTGGGCTTTGCGCCACGACTTTAAAACCCGCTAAAATACTTGACGCAAATGCCTCTTGAATACTTTTTTGCTCAGCCTTATTAGATGTATTAGCTCGGTAATACGTGTTGATTGCTCTGAGCATCACTTTGTCACCAAAGCGCTCAAACTTTACTAGGTGTGTATTGCCTAACTGACCACGGTCGAGGCCAATATCATTTGAGCCAACACCATAAGGTAAACTTTGCTGCAGTAAAAATTGCTGTTCAAGTTTATCTACTTTTAAGTAGATTTTGCCATTTTCGGTATCGTAAAAGAATGAAAAATAGCCAGGAAAATGATTCATTTGTGCAGTAAAATCATTTATAGACTTAATTGCTGCGTGCGCTTGGGTTATCATAGTCAGCAACACAGTAAAGAGTATGTAACGTATCAGTGGTATTTTTTGCATAATCTTATCTTTGTTATTCGCGTTTTAAATAAGCTTGAAGGTGGTTCTAGTATAGGATATCAGCTTTAAAATACAGTTATTTAAGACGAAATTCAGCGCTAGCTTTGATGATCCCTCTCACCCTATGATTATCATGGCCTTTAACGTTATCAGGAAAATAGAATGCGTAGACTACCCCCAGTATTACTTGAAGACGGTTGCCCAAGAGATTTAATCTCGTTAATAAGAACGATTTTAGCTGCGTGCAAAGAGATTTCGTTCCGTGTAGGTCAAGGTGCATTATCGGGCGTACTTGGTTCAACACTGGATGAGAACATTCAAGGTGAAACACAAAAGAAACTTGATGTGTTAACCAACCAGTTATTAAAAGATATTTTGCTGGAATCAGGCTACGTTAAAGCGATTGCGTCAGAAGAAGAAGACTACACCGTAGCAGGCAACCCAGATGCAAGCTATATCGTGGCATTTGATCCATTAGATGGTTCATCAAATACTGACATCAACTCATTAGTCGGCACTATTTTCTCAATTATGCGAGCACCTGAAGGTTCGGATGCTGCAGATGAAAGCATTTTTATGCAACCGGGTAAAAACCAAGTGGCAGCGGGATATGTACTTTATGGCCCATCAACTGTGCTTGCATTAACAACGGGTAAAGGTACCCGCTTTTTCACGCTTGATAAAACACATGGTACGTTTTTATTAACTGAAGACTTTGCTAAAGTACCTGAAGAGACCAGCGAATACGCTATCAATGCATCAAATCAACGTCACTGGCAACCAGCGATGCAAAACTACATCAATGATTTGATGGCCGGTGAAACAGGCCCACGAGCGCGTAATTTCAACATGCGCTGGATTGCTGCTATGGTCGGTGACGTGCATCGAGTTTTATGCCGAGGTGGAATTTTTACCTACCCTACTGACACCAAAGATCCTAACAAACCAAACAAACTACGCTTACTTTATGAAGCAAATCCAATGGCGATGTTAATAGAACAAGCTGGCGGTATTGCATCTACAGGTACTGAACGTATTATGGATATTCAACCTGACGCTATCCACCAACGCGTAGCTGTTATTTTAGGTTCTAAAAACGAAGTAGAAACCTGCTTAAACTACCACAAGTAAAAGCAGGCAGTTTTAGCTGAAAATAAAAGCCGCGCTTGTTAAATCAAACGCGGCTTTACTTTATCGCTATGTGTTCTAAAAGCTAACGGCTAGCATTTTAATAACTCAACCAACTTCGCCACTTTATCATTATCTAGCTCGCCCATTTGCTCGCTGTTACTCAGTGCATATATCACACCTTCCACTGCGCTGTAGTCGATGTCAGTTCGTGCTTCAATTACATTCGCCCACAACTCAAGGTCATCTAAGTCGATTTCGCCAGCAAGGCAGCGTTTAAGTACATCAATGACGTTTTCGAGCGTTAAAGTGTAGCATAAAATAGGTTCAACTTCGTTCGTTGAAACAATAATACCAATGGCTTGGTCCTTATTTTTACCTAGGGTGGCAAATTCTGCTAACGCTTGTGCTCTGTTCATGTGTGTTTATCTGTTATTCTAATAATGATTTTAAAAACTGAATGAATATTAAATGACAACTTTAGCCTGTTCACAATGTCAAACAACGCTTACATGTAATGTTGATAACATCAACGCCTGTTGGTGCAATGAACTCCCAGCTATTTTACCGCTTAATGACTCAACCACCAGCTGTTTATGCAAAGAGTGTACGTTAGCTAAAATCAATCAGTTTTTAGCTACCTTGTACACGCAACCTTTAAAAGAACAACTGACTTTTGCTAAACGTTTCCATAGCAACGCAAACCTGATAGAAAATCTCGATTATGAAATGCAAAACGGCTACATGGTATTCAGTCGTTGGTTTTTCTTAAAGCGTGGAACCTGCTGTAAGAACAACTGCAAAAACTGCCCTTACAAGCGTTAAGCATAGCGACATGTTAAAAAACAAAAAATGTGCGAAAACCACTTAATCTATAAGCAGTCAATGAGTGTCGGCACTGTTTGTTTGCAATTAATTCATTATAACTATGCGCGCTTAGGGCAAGGGCCGGTTTCGATGGGAAGTTCATCTCGTGCGCCCCACTCACTCCACGAACCGTCATAAACGTGTAAACCTTGATAACCACATTCCTCAGCAAACAAGGCTAATATGCATGCGGTTACCCCAGAACCACAACTAAACTGCAGCTGAGTTTGTTGATCAACAACCGTAGCGAAGGCCGCTTTAATTTGCTCAATTGATTTAGCTTCGCCTTTATCAAGTAACTCAATAAAGGGCAATGAAAGGCTGTTTGGGATATGACCACTGCGCATACCGGGTCTAGGCTCAGCCATCTCACCTGTATAGCGTTTATAACCTCGCGCATCAAGCAGTAGGACACTATCATCATCAATGCCATTAAACACCGCAGCGGCATCTATGAAGTAGTCTGCCCTTGGTTTAGCAGTAAAGTTCCCTCTATGCTGGTTGTGGCTATATTCGACTTGAGTGAGATAGCCCAGAGACTGCCATTTAGCTAAACCACCACTGAGCACTTTAACGTTATCAAACCCCATTGCTTTAAACATCCACCACCCGCGAGCAGAGCTAAACAACCCTTGGTCTTCATATATGACAACTAGCGAGTCGTTATCTACCCCCATCGATTGCATTTGCTCAGTGAACTGCTGAGGACTACACATAGTGTGCGACAAGCCACTGGATAAATCAGCGAGCTGCTTTTTAAAATCAAACCGCTGGGCATTTGGGAGTTTAGTATCTGGTTGGTATCGCCCTGGTTGCCCTGGGCGCACCATACCCGCATCAAAGATAACGAGTTTTGAATCGTTTATGTGTTCGTTCAACCACTGGCATGTGACAATGTTGTTCATTGTGTTCCTTTACTTCATTTACTTGCTGAGAAAACGCATCAAGGCCGAGCAAACGTTTCTCAACAGCTTCAACATGATCTTTAGAGCAATCTTGCCACCTTCCTTGAACAGAGTAAACATGCTTTAAATAGCTAAAAAACGTATCTTTTAAATGTGAATCGACTTGCCAACCATGCATTACTTGCAAAAGCTGACTACGCAGCGCGATTTCATTTGGTGCATGTAACACCAAACCATCAATGTTATAACATGCCTGCCCAAGGGTGATAACACGCTGCCCAATTAACAGCGCCTCAATACCAACGGTTGAATTTACTGTTACAACTGCTTGTGCATTTTCGATTAAATCAGCGGTGACATTACCATTTGCAAATAGTGCTTGGGGATGCTTTTTGTATAGATGAGGATAATGTTTATGCCACGATGGATGCTCCTTAAAAACAACTTTTAATTGCGGGTCATTCAATTCCTCCACAGCCTCCATCACCTTATCATAAAGTGCTTCCATAGAATGTACCCAGGGCGAATAGCTCGCAATCTGTGTATCATGGGGCACTTGAAATGGCACAAAAATAAAGCGTGCTGGCAGTTTGCTCTGCACAAACTTTTTGCGCTTTTTATGATTTGCTCTAGGCGTTAGCTTTGGGATATGTACATTGAAATGCTCAGGAAGCTCAAAATTTTCATAAAACTCGCGTTCACGCTTTACTGACGATGCAAAATTTACACCTTTAGGGTCTAAGCAACTCGTATTAGGCAGCAACCCATTCTCATAATAAAACACATTTATGCCTAGCCTTTTAGCTGCCTTTACAACCGTTACATTCGGCAATTTATTGCCATTCCAAATAACTAAATGAGTCGCTTTTTGTTGTTCAAATAAAGCTAAGTATTTGGCATAGCGGCAGCACTCAATGATATTCAGGAAAAATGCATAAAGCACAGTAAATATATGACTGTTCCACATACTGTTTTTGGCTTGCTTACGTTTTATCTGAGTAGCAATAATATCGTCAAAAGAAGTATTAAGTGCTTGAGGTATGTATTTTAAAGCGCCAAGCATTGGCTTACCAAAGATATGTATGCTGGCACTAACGTTAAGCTGAGAAATTAGTTTTTTATAATAACGGGCGTGTACATTACGACGGGATACAAATAGAAAGTGCATAATGGGCTTATACCAATATTTATAGGTTGGTATAAATATTAAGTCGCCTATATGACTTAACCATGACCAATTTATGGCAGTTTTATTCTATTGTTGGCTACTTTGATTAATTTATTTTACTGTCATAAAACGGTATTATAGATTTGACTGTGATATACGGAGTGTTTCCTCTTCACCACTTACCCATTTTCCATTTTAAGCCTTAAAGTGATGCTTCATGCCTAAACATTATTTATTTTACGTTGAACAACCCTACAGCTTTGCAATATTGCGTCCAATCCAAGATGCAATCATAGAAAATGGCGACAAAGTCTGCTGGTTTATAACAAAGCGAAGTGGGATTACTGAAAGGTTATTACCTACAGAACAACAACTGCATAGTGTTGAAGAAGTGAAGCAGTTTAATCCTCGTGCCGTATTTGTACCTGGTAATGTGGTTCCTGACTTTTTCCCTGGAGCCAAAGTACAAGTGTTTCATGGCTTAGAGTATAAAAAGAAAGGGCACTTTGGTATTCGTGGCTTTTTTGATTTGTACTGTACTCATGGCCCTTTGACAACAGAACCATTTAATTTGTTGGCTCAGAAACATCATCACTTTAAAGTTACTGAAACCGGCTGGCCTAAGTTAGATCCATTCTTTAACTATGACAAACCAAACAATTTAGAACCTGTGGTTTTATACGCACCGACGTTTTCACCCAACCTAACATCTTTGGAAGCCTTGTTTGAGCAAATAAAGTTACTTGCAAATACGGGGGAGTACTTTGTTAAGTTAAAATTTCATCCAAAAACAAAACCTGAATGGCAAATGCTTTACCAGCAATTAGAGAGTCTAGAACATTTTGAAATAAGCCAAAGCGATAATTTAATCCCGCTAATTCAACAGGCTGATATTGTTATTTCTGACACGTCTAGCGCTGTAGATGAATCTTTACTCATTGGCAAACCCGTGGTGACCTTTAACAATAGTCAGCCACAAAACGCTTTGATTAACATCACTGAACCTGAACAATTAAACGGTGCGATACTCCAAGCGCTAAACTTGAGCGAACAGCAACAAAAAAACATTGCCGATTATATTGCACAAGTTCATCCATACACTGACGGTAAAAGCGCACAACGCGTTTTAGCAGCAACCGAAGAAGTAATCAACGCAGGGCTGTTACCTAAACCACTAAACCTATTACGTCGTTATAAAATTCGTAAAGCACTTAACTATATGAAGTTATCTTAAAATCAATGGATAATTTTCTCCCAAGGCGAGTAATCATTAGAGAAGACATCGCCGTGCCACGTTAAACATTGGTTAAGGGCGCACTAAATATGCTTTTCTAGATAATCCACAATACGCTTGGTTGATAAGCCATCTGTCCTGCCCGCAAGCTGCTTTATTAAAGCGGCTTTGTTTTGTTTAAATGTATCACTCTCCAGAACCGCTTGTTCGATTTTTTCCGCTAGCTGATTATAATGTCTCGCAGGGTGACAAATTTGATTAAAATAATGAATGTCATCATCTAATCGCTCTTTCAAACGAAACGAAAAAATCCCACGGTAGCTCCATCTCAATTTGTAAAAATCACACCAAATAACAGGCTTTTTTAAGGCTGCAAATTCAAAAATTGCCGATGAGGCATCAGAAAGCATAATGTCCGAAATAGCTAAAAATGGAGTTAAGTCAAATTGATTTGTATCAGCAACAAATACATTATTACTTTGCTGCCAGCGTGCTAATTTAATACGTTGCTTTTTATAACGAAGCTTTGTTAGGGAGAAAAAATGAGGCTTTATAATAATGTTGTATGCAGAAAAGTCTTCTGCAAATGCGTCACTCATACACTCTATTGAGCTAGGATAAAATGTCGGTGCATACAATAAAGTCGGCTTTTTAGGATCAAGACCTAATGACGTCAATTGAATTTTTTCAACAGAGTGATCAAATAGCGGGTCTAATTTAGCATACCCTGAGTCAACAAAGTTACCCTTTGGATAGAGCGCTTCAAGGCGTTTTTTTCTGTGCTCTCCCTCAACAAAACGCACGGTCATACCTGTATTAGATACATCGTAATAGCATTGCTTTGGCCCAATACCATGCTGCATCATGGCCGTTTTCTTGTTCAATGCTTCGCTTTGTGCGAATGCATTACCAAATATAACCCAATCAGCATGACACGTTTGATAAAAATCAAACGCTTCTCCTGTATTGGCTAACCACACTGCTTCGATCTGGTTATCTGTTATAAATTGCTCACAAATAGCGATAAGCTCAGTGTCTTGAGACTTATAAAAAACCAACACGCACTGGTGGCCTTTTCCAGTTAGTTTTTTTATAACAGGTAAATATTGGGGGATATAATAAATGTGCTGAACATCAAAATAAGCAAACATATTTTACATTTAATTAACGATAACAAAGACCATTGTACATAAATTAATGCACTTTTTCAGCCATAACTATGAAATATAGGAGCTATTTTTGATTAAATACGAATAATCTCTGGTCGTAATGGTGCCATTTTGGCTAATATTTTATTCTGTATAGTATGGCTAATATTTTGCTCCTCCATGGCACTTATCAATAAATCAACTACACGATTAAAATCAGCCTCCGTAATATTCATACCAGTGTGAATAGCAACCATACTATCACCTGTGTACTCACAGGGGCCATCAGTTAAAGCACATAAATGGTTGATAAAGCCATTACGAAAATGAGCAACGTTTGCATCCCTAAAGTAGGCTAAGACTTTGTCATCATTACCAATTTGGTTAATAAAACTATCGGTTAAACGCTCAATGCCCTCATGGCCATTAAGTTGTTGATAAAGTGTTGTATTGGGAGCTGATTTACACGCAGTTAGCAATACGACAAATAAAACACATACTGTTATTTTCATTACCAATACCCTGTTACTGATAGATACCATCCGGTTTGATCTTTAGCCCCAGCAATACTGCCTAGGTCAAGCCAAGCAGCTGTTATACTTACATATTTATTTGGCATCCAAGCTACAAATATATCCTGCCAATTTTGTTCACCTAACCCTAGATTGTTACTTTTTTGACGATACTCCACGCCCAAAGCAATTTCGCGGCTAAGAAAAATAGCGGTGCTACCTTCAAACAGCAACTCTTTACTCGCATTCTCACCACCAAAGCCAAGTAAACCTAGCTGATTAGCATCGCTGTAGCGAGTAGTTAAGTTCCAAAATACGTTATACCCTGCTAAAGCACCTAAATGTAATTTGCTAGCAGCTAAGTAAATATCTGTTCCGCTCGTTTCTTGCGCGCCCACAAGCGTGGCAACAGTTCCATCGTCAAGCGACTTGTGCTGTGCCCCTAGGCTTAACTGCGGCCATGAACTGTAAACTATATCACCATACAATCGTACCTTTGCTGCAGTAATCGATTGCTCTATGGTGGTGTTTAGTGCTGGCACTTCAAAACGTTGCTGCGCATAACTTAATTCAACACGATCCAATACATTTACTTGTGCGCCACAGACATCTAGAGAGTAATCGCTGACATCAGCTCGGCTGCAAAAACCATTTACAGCAAATTCTTCATCGCTAGCATAACCCGCAAGCTGTGCCCAAGGAACAAGCCCACCACCAGCGCTCCCCTCTACTTGCGAGACACCGGGCGTACCCAATAACTTGCCTTGACCTGCAAAAGAATCTAATGAATAAAATACAATAAGCAATGCGAAAAAAGTGTTATGCCAATTCATTATATTGCTCCAGCCATTGTTCAAATAAATCCGCTTTTAAAGGTCTACTTAAATAGTACCCTTGGATATGGTCACACTTAAGATCTTGCAGTATCTCTAAAGACTTTTGTGTTTCTACACCTTCAGCGACCACTGAAAAACCCAGTTGATGGCCCAATGTAATAGTTGATTTTACTATGAATTGGTCTTTTTCTGACTCATCCAGTTTTAATATAAAACATTTATCTAATTTAAGCTCATCAATAGGAAGCATTTTTAAACGCCCAAGCGAGGTTTGACCAACCCCATAATCATCAAGCGATATTTTAACCCCTATCGCTTTAAGCTTGTTCAGCGCTTGAATACCTTTCTCTTCATTCTCAATCATATCCCTTTCTGTTAACTCAATTGTTATTAATGCAGGAGCCACAGAATAACTTTTTAATACTTTTAATAAGTTCGCATGAAAGCCTGGATAAGCAATATCTTGTGCGGAAACATTAATTGCAGCTTGCATAAATATGCCTGCGTGCTGCCATTGTCCAACCTGCTTTACAACAGTATCAATAACCCACTCAGTTAACTCTACAATTAAGCCTGACTGTTCAGCGAGATCGATAAACAGCTCAGGAGACACCCAACTACCGTTTTTTCTTTGCCAACGGATCAAAGACTCCACTTTATCTACTTTTTGAGTCGCAAAATTAAGTTTCGGCTGATAGGTCATAAAAAGCTGCCCATCATCATCTGCAATTGCTTGTTTTAATTCATCAATAATGAGTAAACTCTCTAGATGCTCCTCATCTTCACCTTCTCTATAATGGTGAATATTTTCATGCTCATTAGTCGCGCTATCAACGGCAATCAGTACGCGTCGCATCAAGTCATCTGGGGCGGTTCCTTGATCTGGATAGCTAACAACACCGGCACTAAAGCGTAAATTGATTTTTAGTTTTTGTAACATGTAAGGCGTTTCTAGTAACGCCATTAATCCTGAAATCCCCTTTTTCAAATTTTGGCTAGAAGTCGTTGGAAAAACAGTTAAAAATTCATCCCCACCGATTCGAGCGTGAAAGCCCCCTAACTCATCTGAAAATTCAGCGATACGGCACGCTACAGCTTTTAAGCAATCATCACCGACTCTAGGCCCTAACTTATCGTTGATATGACGAAGCCCTTTGATATCGATAGCGACTAACGTGTAATCTTGATTCTTAGCAAGAGATTCATTTAATACCTCAAGCATGGCTGAGCGATTATAAAAACCTGTTAACGTATCATGCTTTGCAGCAAAGCTGATTTGTTGCTCACGCTCATTGATATCATTACCCATGTTTTTAAACGCATCTATCAATGTTTTAATTTCGGTGCTTTGCTTATTACTCATTGAATCAACGCTGTAATTACCTTGCGCGAATTGCCGAGCTAAACTCGCTAGTTGAGATAAGGGCATAGTCAGATTTTTGGCGAGTAAGCTACTGGCAACAACGCCAATCATAATTGTTAAAGCAGCCAGTAAAATAATGGTAAAAAACAAGCGCTCAAATTCAGTATAGCTTTGTGTTAGATCAGCACTGAGTAAAACATTAACCGAATGGCCTTCCAATGATGCAAGGTGTAAATCACGATTGCGGTAAATTACTTGCTCTCCAAATATGCGAGAGGTGGTTGCTTGATAAAAGTAATCATTTGGCGAAAATGGTGATGGCCTTGATAATAACGAACTGCGTACTAGCCCATCTTGCTCAGCAATAAAGCTCACATCCATATTGGTGAGGTTTTTTAACTCAGTCGCTACTTCATCGGTTATCTTAAAGCCAACCAAACTATACGCAATTGTTCGAGGTGCTCGAACTGGCAGCAAAATCACTTGGTATAAATCGTTATCAAGCACGACAAAATTAGATTGCTCTGCATTCGTTAACAGCTCATTCATCATTTGCTCTAAATCATTGCTAAACTCTTGGTTAGGTTTATTAGATGAAATTAATTTACCTGATAAATCAAGCAGCAGCATAAGCTCAGCATCAATTCGCTGACTATGATTGTACAGCACACTACCGATAGTATCTGCATCTCGCGTAGCGACGGCTTGCTTAAATCCAAAGTCAGACGTTAGTACCTTTGCGGCCGTTAATAGCAAGCTTTCTTTTGCTGTTAAATATTGCTTATAAACATTCTCAGCCACATTAATATCTTGCGTGACTTTTTTCTCATTGAACTGGCTTGTGGACCACCAAAAACTAAATAAACTTACTACCGTCGTCAATAAAACAAGGCCGACACAAACTATGATAACTCGATTTTTTAAGCTATTAGTCATTATTAGCCTTAAACTTATTACCAAATGTATTTCGCGGTTTTGGTGATTGCGTAGCAATAACGACAGTCACACTACCGACCGCGTCTTTAGTTAGTGCTAAAGGCGTTTTTTCTTCTAGAGGTATCGTTTGTGTAGAGTGCCAAAACGTAAGTTGAGCAGGCAAAGTAACATCATCCAGTACAACATTCCCATTGCTATCGCTTTGATAAACGTGTTCGCTACTAGCAACGTAAATATACCCTACCATCGAGTCATGGATGTTGCATCCAAGCACCACAACCCCGTCAGTATCAAATTCAATAGGCTTATCTGGTTGCCCTGAATATAACTTTAATTGAAAGGGTTTTGCTTTAGAAAAAGAGTACACATGATGACGGATATTGTCGCTATTAGGAAAGTTAACTTGCTGGCCTTTGCGCGCGATAAGTAACGTTGGAGCAAACCGCTTGTCAACTTGATCCATTATGAGTTTAGGTAGCTTTTCAGCGTTAATATCAGAGGATTGAGCATTAAGCTCAATAACTGCATCAGGTAATGGCTGACCATGTTGATCTTTAACATTTACTGTAATATTTGCGGCAAAGGTAGCATAAGAAAAAAACAACATACTAAGCATTGCTAAGCAATTAATGATAATTCCTTGCACGACCATTTTATTATCCTTTGTGTTTATAACCACATTAATTATTTTTTATCAGGATGTGATTAAGTTAATTGAACTATGACTTCAATTGCAAGAATAAAAGCCCAATTACACTAAATAATAGTTAATCATTGGGCTTTTAAAAGTCGTTTTATTAAATAATGATAATTAAGACTTAGAAATAAGACCGTATTGCTCGTCTAAGATTGCAATTACTTCACCGCGAGGGTCGCGTGGAATAGTAACTTCATGACCTGCAATTTTACTTGCGATACCTACATAAGTATCAGATACGGACAACATAACTGACTCTGGTAATACATAGTCTTGCGCTAACTGTTCGCGCTCTGCCATACGATCCTTATTTAACAGCACATCACTTTCAGGCACATTGTTAATCAATAACTGACGGAACCCTTCTTTAGAGTTTTCAATGATTTTGCCGTTGCGATAGGCTGGACCATCCCAAATTCGTGATGAATCAGGGGTACCTACTTCATCAATGTAAATAAGTTTATCTGTGCCATCAATATCTTCCACGTACCCAAATTCAAACTTTGTATCAACAAAAATCTGATCCAATTTGGCAAGCTCGGCGCTGATCAAGCCAAACCCTTCTACGAGTAACTTTTCGTATTGCGCAACATCGGCCTCAGACTTGAAGTTAAATACAGCCAGATTATTAGTGATGTTGTCTCGGGTAATATTCACATCATCAACTTCAGGAATGTCATCAACACCTGTAATAATTCCTTTTGTAGAAGGTGTTATTAGTACTTCGTCTAGTTTTTGATTAGCAGTTAAGCCTTCAGGTAACTCTAAGCCACAAAAATTGCGCACACCTTTGCTGTAATCACGCCACATGCTACCTGTAATATACTGACGTGCAATCGCTTCAACTTTAACTGTGCTCGCTTTACGAACAATCCATACATAAGGATGAGGTATATCAACAATATGATTACCAGCCAAACCTGCTTGATCAAACAGTTTAAACCAATGAGAAGCCACAGTATTTAAAGCAATACCTTTGCCCGGCACACCACTGAGCCCATTTTCGCCTTGCCAAATGCAATCAAACGCAGAGATACGATCAGAAATCACCATAATGGCAAGCTCAGTTCCCTTAGGAACTTTATACCCTTTTTCACTGATCAAGCGTGCACTGTCTTCGTCTGTTAACCAGTAAACTGAGCGTACTTTACCACTGTGAACAGGGCCTTTTGTACGAATAGGTAAATCATCGTTTACGTCTAAAACTTTATAGCTAGTCATGCTATCTCCGGATGTATGGCATGCTCATAATGAGCATAAGTATGGTATTGGGGTTATGAGGTGCTAATAATAATCGAGACGGCGTTAAATCACAATTAAAGGACTTTGTTGTTTAACGTGTTTTGTTTTCATTTTTATAACTGCGTTATAGTATAACAGCAAATAAATCACAACTCGCTGCATATGATCACTATCCAAAAACTTAGTTTTAAATGGCACTCGCAACAAACTATCCCTACATTGACTATACCCTCTTTAGTCATTGAGCGTGGCGAGCATGTATTTTTACACGGCCCGAGTGGCTCTGGAAAATCAACCCTACTGTCATTACTTGCTGGTATAAATAAACCAAATTCAGGCACACTTAACGTGCTTGATACAAACTTGGCTCAGTTGAGCAACCGCAAGCGGGATGCATTACGCTCTGATCATATAGGGTATATTTTTCAGAATTTTAATTTACTTCCTTATTTGTCACCCATTGAAAATGTGATGCTAGGTTGCCAGTTTTCGAAGCCACGCCAGAAAAAGGCGCTACAACAAAGTGACTGTTTAGAGCAAGAAGCCGCAAGGTTATTAACTGCGCTTGGTCTCACAACGGAACACCACCAGCAAAACGTAGCAAATTTAAGTATTGGTCAACAACAACGCGTTGCTGCCGCACGCGCTTTTATTGGTAGCCCTGAACTTATTATTGCCGACGAACCTACATCAGCCTTAGATGCAGCGAATCGAACAGCGTTTATCGAGCTGTTATTTGCACAAGCTAACTTAGTGGGTAGTACGTTGGTATTTGTAAGTCATGATGAATCTTTGCAAGCACTTTTTAACCGCTCAATTAGTCTTGTTGATATTATGGAGCAAGCACAATGATTTTAATAAAACTTGCTTATAAAAGCCTACTCAATCGCCGTGGCAGTGCATTTTTAACCTTGTTTACTATTGCCATAAGCGTCATGTTGTTATTGAGTATTGAGCGTGTCCGCGTTGACGCCAAAAGCAGTTTTAGTAATACGATATCAGGTACCGATCTTATTGTCGGCGCCCGCACAGGCGATATACAACTGCTGCTTTCATCGGTTTTTCGTATTGGTCACACCAACAACGGTGTTAGCTGGCAAAGCTATGAGTATATAAAACAGCAACGTGGTGTTAAATGGACTATTCCATTATCACTTGGCGATAGCCATAAGGGGCATGCAGTACTTGGAACCAGCCCTGATTACTTCACACATTATAAGTATGGGAAAAAGCAAACATTATCGTTCCTTCAAGGTAGCCCATTTAATCATTTAAATAATGTTGTTATTGGTAGTGAAATTGCTTCAACACTGGGTTATAAAGTCGGTGAGAAAATTATTATCTCCCACGGCATGGGCAATACCAGTTTTCACCACCACGATGATAACCCATTTATCGTAGTTGGTATTTTAAACGCAACAGGGACACCGGTTGATAAAACCTTTCACATTCCGCTGGCTGCGATAGAGCTAATGCATGGCGGCAGCCACTCTCCCACTGACCATGAGCATGAACATGAGTATGAATATGAATATGAGCATGAGCATGACCATAATGCTGAAAACCTCATTGGCGAGCCAACGCAAATTACTGCGTTTTTAATGGGGTTTGACTCGCCACTGTACACCTTGCAAATCCGTCGTAATATTAATCAATATAAAGATGAAGCCTTGCTTGCAATCATGCCTGGCGTCACTTTGCGAGAGCTTTGGGAAATGCTATCAATTATCGAAAAAATCTTATTGCTCTTTTCTGGTGTGGTTGTATTGGTTAGCCTATTAGGAATGTTAACCACCCTGCTGGCAAGTTTGAACCAGCGCCGTCGAGAATTGGCAATCTTGCGCTCTGTGGGAGCGCGGCCTTGGCACTTATTCTCACTGATCAGTATAGAATCATTATTAATCACTTTACTGGGCTGCTTACTTGGCTGTGGACTGTTTTACGGATTAATGAATGGAGCCGCTGGCTTTTTACAAAGCAACGCAGGTATTTCAATCACCGTCTCTTGGTTGTCACACTATGAACTAGCGCTGATCGGCGCTATCATGGCGGCAGGCTTTATCGTGGGGCTTATTCCCGCAACGCGTGCATATTTTTACTCACTTGCCGATGGCATGAGTATTAGAATTTAAGAGGAACACCATGCAGTATATTCAAAAACTTAGCTTATTAGGCGTCGTTATTATTAGTTTAGCGATGAGCTTTTTCAGCTATGCGAATGCACCAAAAGAAATTTTTTGGGAAGATTTAATTCCTAAAGGCCATGTACAGATAGACACCCAAGATCAAGCAAATCATGAAGGCAGTGAACAAAACTGGGTTCAGCCTGACCTAGATGCGCCAGTCGTTAAAGAACTTGATGGTAAATCAGTAAGTTTACCGGGGTTTGTGGTACCACTTGAAGGTGATAGCGAAGTGATCACTGAATTCTTATTAGTTCCATATTTTGGAGCCTGTATTCACGTACCGCCACCGCCACCAAACCAAATTGTACATGTAACAATTAAAGGCGGTGTGCCTATCGAAAGCTTGTATGATGCAATCGTTGTAACAGGTGTTATCACTACAGAAACATGGAGTGGAGATATCGCACAGGTTGGCTACAAAATAAAAGCGATTGGAGTTGCACCATTTGAGCTGTAAGCCTAATTTAAACCTTGTAAGTGTTGCTTACAAGGTTTAATACCTATCGCTGGCATTGACTGCAATAAACCGTACTACGCTGCCCTAAACGTATCTCTATTAATTCTTTTTTACAGATAAAACAAGGCTCTCCTTTTCTGCCATACACCAATAATTGCTGAGCAAAATAACCAGGCTTACCATCACTTTGCGCAAAATCTTTTAATGTCGTGCCGCCTTGTACAATCGCAGCTGCTAAAGTTTCTTTTATAATGGGCACTAATTTTTGATAACGAGCTAAAGAGACTTTGCCAGCTTCGCGTTTTGGATGAATGCCCGCTTTAAAAAGCGATTCATTCGCGTAGATATTACCAACCCCGACGACAACTGCGTTATCCATTATAAATTGCTTAATCGCCGTTTTTTTATTGCGTGATTGTTCATACACACGTTTGGCTGTAAATTCATCGGTTAATGGCTCAGGCCCCAGTTTACTCAATAATGTATGGCATTCATCTGGGGCTTGCCATAAGCAGCAACCAAACCGTCTCGGGTCGTTTAACCTAAGCGCTTTGTCATTTTCAAAAATAAACTCAATATGGTCATGCTTTTTAAGTGGCTCAGTTTTATCTACAACCCGTAAATTACCAGACATACCCAGATGTAAAATCACGCTACCAAGCTCACAGGTAAGCAGTAAATACTTCGCCCTGCGCTCAACAGCAACAACGGGGAGGTGAGTTATTTGGTAAACTTCGTCAGGTACCGGCCAACGCATATTTGGGTTGTGAATATTCACCTTAACCACTGTTTGTTGCAAAATATGTGGGGTTATCCCCATACGGCTTACTTCGACCTCTGGTAATTCAGGCATACTATTTAGACTCACTCGGTAAAAACTCAAAATTCACGAATAACTGCTGGGCTTTATTTACATCAACTAAAAATACCCGTTGTGTACTTTTATCTAACAAATAATATCCTTGTGGTGCGCTGTATAATTGATACAGCCAAGGTAATTGCTCACCCGCTAACCACAGCGTTGCAACTGTTATTGGTTGGGCTAGCTTTGCTGGTGATGCATCTCTCACACTGAGTTCGGCGCTTTGCCAATCATTTATAAGTTTAACAATGTTTTCTTGGTTTGCAGGCCACTCGCTACTGGTTGAACCTTCAATAAGGGGCATACTTCGCCACGCGGTGCCTATTCGCTCAATTTTTTGTTCTGGAAAACTAAGCGCAAGAATAAAGCTTTGGGTTGGCAGCACCGTTTGTATACTTGGCTGCTCAGACACACTATTTAGCTTTTTATGAAGGCCATTAAAAAAGAAGATCATCAATAACATAGAGAAAATTAAAACATTGTTCCATGCTTTGCGACTAAGCTGCATTTGGGACTCTTTACTGAAGATTCAATTCACTAAAGTGTAACTAAAAAACAACTAAAATGGCACCTGTAAATAAATCAGTATTCACCTTCAAAACCTCCCACGCTTTGGTTATTAATTATTACAAAAATTCAGCGACGTGAGATGTGCCAAAGTACAATTACTTTGTTAGAATATCTGCAAATTTTAAGGAGCTCCGTCAATGTCAATGTATGTAGTGGGTCACAAAATCCCAGATTCAGATTCAATTTGTGGTGCAATTGCACTTGCTTATTTAAAAAACCAAATCGATGAGCCAGCTATACCAACTCGTCTTGGTGATGTTTCACCAGAAACACAATTTATTCTTGACCGCTTTGGCTTTGAGGCACCTGAACTTAAATTAAGCTATGCCGGTGAAGATGTTTACATTGTTGACCATACAGAAAAAACACAAGCACCTGATGACATAGATGAAGCACGCGTTGTCGGCGTAGTTGATCACCACAAACTAGGTGATTTAACATCATCGACTCCACTTGAATGTTGGATCCGCCCTGTAGGCTGTTCAAACACGATCATTAAAATGATGTATGACTTTTACAATGTTGAAATACCAAAAGACATTGCTGGCATCATGATGTGTGCCATTTTAAGCGACACCGTTATCTTTAAATCACCAACGTGCACTACAGCTGATATCAAGTGCGTTGAAGCACTAGCTGAAATTGCAGGTGTTGAAGATTTTAAAGAACTAGGCATGGACATGTTCCGCGTTAAATCTGCGGTTGAAGACACACCTGCACGTGATTTAGTAATGCGTGACTTTAAAGACTTCAACATGAACGGTAAGTTAGTAGGCATTGGCCAATTAGAAGTTATTGACCTTGCTGTATTTGATGAAATTAAAGCAGACCTTGAAGCTGACATTGCTCTTCTTAAAGAAGAAGGCGGCCGTCACTCAGTATTTTTACTGCTAACTGACATCATGAAAGAAGGCTCACAAATGCTAATTGCATCAGATGATGCAACGCTTGTTGAAACCGCTTACGGTGAAACACCTAAAGACGGTAAAGTATGGTTAGATGGCGTACTGAGCCGTAAAAAGCAAGTTGTACCACCACTGCAAGATGCGTTCGCAAAGCTGTAAGCTGTAAGCTGTAAGCTGTAAGCTGTAAGCTGTAAGCTGTAAGCTGTAAGCTGTAAATTTTTAACCTTGTGAGCTTTGCTTGCAAGGTTTTTTTATAACTGAAACTTGAACCTAACGGCTAAATAAAAACAAAAAACCCAGCATAAGCTGGGTTTTTGATATTCTGAAGAGAACTAAAATTACTTGATTTTAGCTTCTTTGAAAATCACGTGTTTACGAGCCTTAGGATCGAACTTTTTGATTTCCATTTTTTCAGGCATGTTACGCTTGTTTTTGTCGGTAGTGTAGAAAAAACCAGTACCAGCAGTTGAAACTAAACGGATTTTATCGCGCATGATTCAGTTCCTTAAACTTTTTCGCCGCGAGCACGGATTTCTGTAAGAACCGCGTCGATGCCTTTTTTATCGATAATACGCATACCTTTAGTAGTAGTGCGTAATGTTACAAAACGTTTTTCACTTTCAACCCAAAAACGGTGTGTTTGTAGGTTAGGTAGGAAACGACGTCTAGTCGCGTTTCTCGCGTGTGAACGGTGATTACCAACCGCAGGACGCTTACCTGTAACTTGACATACTTTAGACATGTCTATATATCTCCAATAACTTCGCTCGAGCTTAATTTAACCTAAGGCCATGTATTTCTGCCCTAGAGAATAAATCGAAGGGCGCTCTTTATACAGCTTTTACAGGCAAAGATCAAACACTGATCTATCCAATCAGCTCATATGTAAATTTGATAGCGGCTAATTATAAAGATCGAAAGCCCTTAGGGAAAGTAAAAACTGCATTTAAATTAAACTAATTTAGCAAAAAAGCGTAAACAGCTTATTTTTAACACACTTATCTACCAAACAAAGCTAAATAAGGCCCCGCTCAGCGAACGAAATACAATTATCTGCACCAACAATGATGTGATCTAAGATATTTATATCGACTAATTGCAGAGCTTGTTGCAATTTATTAGTAATAAGTTTGTCAGCTTGGCTCGGTTCTGCAATTCCTGATGGGTGGTTATGCGCTAAAATAAGTGCCCCGGCATTATTTTTCAGCGCTGCTTTGACCACTTCTCTTGGGTAAACAGATGCAGCATTGATCGTTCCATAAAAAAGCGTTTCTTCTTTTATTAACCTATTCTGGCTATCAAGGTATAGCACCATGAACACCTCTTGCTGCAAACCTCTGAGCTCCAATGTTAGGTAATCGTATACCGCTTGTGGTGAATTAAAAATAGCCTTGCGCTGACATTGCTCCATCATATAACGCCGGCTGAGCTCAAGCACTGCTTGTAACTGCACAAATTTAGCTTTACCCAATCCTTTTTGTGCACAAAAATCATCTATGGAGGCATTAAATAAATTGTGCAAAGTTTCATTTTGAGTCATTAAATGTTGCGCAAGCTCTACAACATTCATACCTGGTAAGCCTGTACGTAAAAAAATAGCGAGCAACTCCGCATCACTCAACGACTTGGCGCCTTTGGTTAGTAGCTTTTCACGGGGGCGCTGCTCAAACGGTAAAGAAGTTAACTGCATCATTTCGTCCCTAAAATGGAGTAAGTTCATATAACTGTAATCTATAAATTAAATTTCGCCTGCGAAATGACAAATAAAATTCAAATTAAAAACTTCGTCCCTACGCCAAAGATTTGATATCGTTAGCGCATAAAAGTAAGAACATTTAGCTGACAGAGTAATAACAATGTTAAAGAACAAAAAAATTGTACTTGGGATCACTGGTGGCATCGCCGCTTATAAATGCGCAGAGTTAGTGAGACGCTTAAAAGAGCAAGGCTGCGAAATAAAAGTGGTTATGACCGAGTCGGCAAAACATTTTATAACACCTTTAACTATGCAAGCCGTCAGTGGAGAAATCGTCTCAGACTCATTACTTGACCCTTCAGCAGAAGCCGCAATGGGTCATATTGAATTTGCCAAATGGGCCGATTTAATTTTGGTCGCCCCTGCCACCAGCAATATCATTGCTAAAATGGCCGCAGGTATTGCAGATGACTTGCTAACAACCTTGTTATTAGCCACACCAGCAAAAGTCGCTATTGCACCCGCTATGAACCAACAAATGTATGCTCACCCTGCAACCCAAGCTAACTTATCAACCCTTGCGCAGCGCGGTGTAGATATTTGGGGTCCCGGTAAAGGCGAGCAAGCATGTGGCGATATTGGCGCTGGGAGAATGCTAGAGCCAAGTGAACTCGTTACTCTTTGCACTGCGCCAGCTGAACCCCAGCTACTCGCTGGTAAAACTATCACAATTACCGCGGGCCCTACTCGAGAGCCACTTGATCCAGTACGTTTTATATCTAATCATAGTTCAGGAAAAATGGGCTATGCACTGGCTCAAGCTGCCGTGGAATTAGGCGCTAAGGTAAACCTAATTTCTGGGCCTGTTAATATTGCAGCACCAAGAGACGTGTCAGTCATTAACATTGAAACTGCAGAACAATTATTGCAACATTCATTAGCGCATGCAGTCAATTCAGATGCTTTTATCGGGTGTGCCGCTGTGGCGGATTACCGCGCAGCCAATATTGCTGATCAAAAAATGAAGAAACAAGGCGACGAGCTTACTCTCACACTAGTAAAAAACCCTGATGTTATTGCTGCTGTCGCAAATCTCGATCACAAAAGGCCTTACACAGTGGGGTTTGCTGCTGAAACTCAAAATGTCGCCAGCTATGCGAAGGGCAAACTCAGTAATAAAAACCTTGATATGATATGTGCCAATGATGTATCAAAATCTGGCTTGGGATTTAACTCTGATCATAATGCGTTAACACTCTACTGGCATGATCAGCAAAAAGAATTAGTTATAGACACAAAATATGCGTTAGCCCTAAATGTTATGAAAGAGCTTGCTCAGCGATTGTAAAAAGGCTGGAAAGAAACTGAATAAAACATTAACATAGCCCCACTCATTCGCTCAAAAAGTGAGTGGCCAACTCTGGCAAAGCCCAATAAATAATTAAAAGAAAGGAATGTTCATGCCTGCGACAAAAAGAAGTAATCGCAAAGAGCAAATACTACAAGCACTCGCACAAATGTTGGAAACAAGCCTAGGACAACGCATTACAACAGCTAAGTTAGCAGCTGAAGTAGGTGTATCTGAAGCTGCGTTGTATCGTCATTTCCCGAGCAAAGCACGGATGTTTGAAGGCTTAATTGAGTTTATTGAAGACACACTTCTTTCACGAATAAACCTCATTCTTGAAAATGAAAAAGAAACCCAAAGCCGCATCTACAATATTTTGTTATTGCTTTTAGCGTTTGCAGAGAAAAACCCAGGTATTACGCGAATTCTCACGGGGGATGCACTTCAAGGTGAGCAAGAACGATTACGAGAGCGTGTACAAGGGTTATTTGAAAAACTAGAAACGCAAATAAAACAAGTGCTGCGCGAGCGTAAATTACGTGAAGGGAAAACCTTTCAAAGTGATGAGCTCACTATCGCAAACTTTTTACTCGCGTACATCGAAGGTAAAATGAATCAGTTTGTTCGCAGTGACTTTAAAGCAAAACCCAGCGCCCAATTTGAAAAACAATGGCTTGAGCTGCAAAAAATTTGGCTTTAAGTTCTAGGTTCTAGGTTCTAAATCATTAACCTTGTGAGTTATGCTTACAAGGTTTTTTTGTATTTGCTATCTTAACTCTCATTTTCGTGCACTTATCGCTTCTACTCGAATTGTTAAATAAACCCGTTATGATAAGGGTAATAAAACAAAACGAGAATTAATAATGAAAGCGCAATTATCCCTACTTAGTATTGCCTTAGTGGCAAGCTTAGGTAGTGCAGCGGCTACAGCCAAAGATGCACTGCAGTTTAAAGATGTATTTGATTTTAAAGCAGCAAAAGGCACTCAGCTGTCTGAAGACGGGAACATCCTTAGCTTTAGCGCTAAACCTTACCGTGGTGATGCAACGGGCCAAGTTTATAATTTAACCAATAATAAATTAATTGCCGAAGTACCACGCGGTACTAAACCCACAATCAACAAAGCCGCTAACTGGGTTGTATTTACCCAAATTCCTACCTTGCTAGAAAAAGAAACCACTAAAAAGAAAAACAAACTTAAAAATAACCTCGTGTTAGTTAATGCTCTTAGTGGTGAGCAGCAACAGTTTGATGATGTAAAAGACTACAAACTGTCAGATGACGGTAACTGGCTCGCTTACCGTTTAAACAAAAAAGCTGATAAAGAAGATGATTCAAGTGATGCCGATAAAAACAAAACAAGTGAAATCAAACCGGATAAAAAAGACACCGCTTTTGATTTAGTCGTTGTTAACTTAAACAATAAAACCAGCCACACTATTTTACAGGTATTTAGCTACGCAATTAGCAGTGACGCGAGCCAGTTACTTGCAAGCCAAATAGACAGCGATGGGACTGATAACCAAGTCACCTTACTCGATCTCAACAATGACTTTACCAACAATGTGCTCATTGATGAGCCCGGTGTTGTTGTTAACAAAATAGCGTGGCACCCAACTCAAAATATTGTGGCCTTTACACTAGGTAACTATGTTAATGACGATATGCGTCGTCGCGACTACCAGTTAAAGTTATATAAAAACGAGCAACTGACTGATATAAAATCGGCTGATAAAACATGGCAAATTGGTAAAACAGCCAAGCTTGAATGGTCAGAAGACGGTGAACGCCTGTACTTTGAAAACAGACCCAAGCTAGTACCTAAAATAAAAGCAAAAGAATATACTGACGAAGCCTCGCTGTATGACTACGGCACTATTCGCGACCAAAAAGACTTAAATGTTTGGCACAATAACGATGCTGAAATTAAGCCGCGTGAAGAACAACAATGGAATAGATCCAATAAAAACCGCCATTATCAAAGCGTTCATTTTCTAAACAATAATAAATCAGTGCAATTGAGTACCCCTGAAATGCCAGAGGTTGCACTTAATACCAAGCGCGATGCACTGCTTGGTTATAACAATCAAGCCTATCTTGAGCGAATTATGTATGGCGGCTTTTTTGCTGATTATTATGCGGTTGATGTAAAAACGGGTGCGCAAAAGTCAATTATTAAAGATTATCCATTTAGACCAAGCCTTTCGCCAAATGGTGAATTTGCCGCTTATTTTAAAGACAGCCAAGTACAGTTGAAAGACCTAGCTAACAACAAAGTAAGCACTTTAACCAAAGCGATTCAAGCAACGTTTGCTGATGACAAGCACGACTATCCATCTGCACAACCAGGTTATGGTTTTGCCGGCTGGCTTAACGATAGCAGCCAAGTACTGGTTTATAGTAAGTACGATATTTGGGCGTTTGATGTAGCCACGCAACGAGCTACGCAATTAACTAATGGCAAGCAAAGTAATACTCAGTATCGTGTTATTAGGCTTGATAGAGAGCTGGTTGGTTTTAATAAAGGCCAAACATTACTCGTCAGTGCAACAAACTTAAAAGATAAGCAAACTGAAGTTGCCAAATTAAACCTAACAGATAACGCAATTACTAAAGTATTAACAGGTAACAAGCGCTTTGATGTTATTAAAAAAGCGAAACATGCTAATAAGTACTTATTTACCGAACAAACATATCAGCAATTCCCTGATATTTACCAAACTGACTTTAGCTTTAATAAGCCACAAAAAGTCACTAATTTAAACCCACAAGTTACTAACTTTGCGTGGGGCCAAAAGCCTGAGCTTATCAGCTATAAAGGGTTTGATGGAGAAGACCTACAAGGCGTACTTATCAAACCTGCAGGCTACAAAAAAGGCGATAAAGTGCCAGTGGTGGTGTATTTTTACCGCTATATGAGTCAACGCATGTATGACTTTCCTAAAATGGAGCTCAATCATCGCCCTAACTTCCCGATGTTCACATCAAACGGTTACGCAATCTTTTTACCTGATATACGCTTTGAAATAGGCCACCCGGGTAAATCATCAACGCAAACCATGATCAACGCAACCCAAAAGCTAATTGATTTAGGAATTGCAGACCCTGATAAAATTGGCTTACAAGGCCACTCATGGGCAGGATACCAAAGTGCTTTTATGATCACCGAAACAGACATGTTTAAAGCAGTGGTATCGGGTGCGCCAGTCTCTAACATGACCAGTGCCTACAGCGGCATTCGTTTAAAATCAGGGCTTGCACGACAGTTCCAATACGAAACAGGGCAAAGCCGGATCGGTAAAAACTTATTTGAAGCACCTGAGCTTTATATTGAAAATTCCCCCGTGTTTTTTGCAGACAAAGTAAATACCCCTATCTTAATCATGTTTGGTGATAAAGACGACGCTGTGCCATGGCATGAAGGTGTGCAATATTACTTAGCACTGCGCCGTGCCGGTAAAGACGCTACATTCTTGCAATACGAAGGTGAACCGCATCACTTAAAGAAATTCCCGAATCAAGTCGATTTCTCTATTCGGATGATGCAGTACTTTGATCATTACTTAAAAGGCAAACCAGCCGCAAAGTGGATGACTGAAGGTGAAGCGTTTATTGAAGAATAATGTACTTTAAAACATAAACAAAAACGCCCAGCAATTGCTGGGCGTTTTTATGAGCGTATTAACTTACCTTGCGCGTTGACGGTTACCGCCTACTCTTGGCTTAGTATTGGCCTTTTTAAATTGGCTAAAGCCCGTATGGCGGCTAAGTGCAGGACGGCCACCTTTGCTCGCTTTGGCAGACTTTTCATCGCGGCTTTCTTCTGGCACTAGGCAGTTAGGGCCTTTACCAATGAGCTTTGCTTTACCCATTTTACGAAGTGCTTCACGGATCATCGGCCAACCTGCTGGATCATGGTAACGTAAAATAGCTTTATGTAAGCGGCGTTGGCGCGCGCCTTTTGGCACTGCTACTTGCTCAGTATTATTTTTAATATTACGTAGCGAGTTCATCTCAGTGTGGTAAATGGTCGTGGCGTTAGCCATCGGCGATGGGTAAAAGTTTTGCACTTGGTCAAGTTTAAAATCATTAGACTTGAGCCATAATGCCATGTTCACCATGTCTTCATCTTTTGTGCCCGGGTGAGCCGAGATAAAGTACGGGATCAAATACTGCTTTTTACCCGCCTCTTTCGAGTACTTATCAAAAAGCTCTTTAAATTGATCGTAAGCGCCCATTCCAGGTTTCATCATTTTTGATAATGGCCCATCTTCGGTATGCTCCGGTGCTATTTTTAAATACCCGCCCACATGGTGCGTAACAAGCTCTTTTACATAGCGTGGATCTTGCACTGCTAAATCATAGCGTACACCCGATGCAATCAGGATTTTCTTAACCCCTTTTACTTCACGCGCTTTTTTGTATAAATCGATGGTTGGCGTATGGTCAGTATCCATATGCTTACAAATATCAGGATAAACACATGATAAACGACGACACGTACTCTCGGCTTTTTTGCTCTTACAACGCAACTTATACATGTTCGCTGTAGGGCCACCTAAATCAGAAATAACACCTGTAAAACCCGGTACTTTATCGCGAATTTGTTCAATTTCATCAATGATCGATTCTTGCGAGCGACTTTGAATAATACGCCCTTCATGTTCTGTGATTGAACAAAAAGAACACCCACCAAAACAACCGCGCATAATATTCACCGAGGTTTTAATCATATCGTACGCAGGGATTTTCGCATCACCATAGCTTGGGTGTGGTATACGCTGATACGGCAAACCAAATACGGCATCCATTTCATGAGTTTCCAGCGGATATGCTGGCGGATTTACCCAAATAGAGCGATCGCCGTGACGCTGAAATAACGCACGGGCACAGCCTGGATTAGTTTCTTGGTGCAAAATACGTGAGGCATGCGCATACAGCGGCTTGTTAACGCTTACTTGCTCAAACGCTGGCAACTTAACGTAGGTTTTTTCCCATGGTTTAGGGCGCGCAGGTTGTATCGTAATTGGCTTGGCCGCTTCGGCCTTTAAATCAATGCCGGCTTGCTTGAATTCACTTTTACTACAGCCTACATCGTCTGCACCATACGGGTTTGGAATTGGATCAATTTTGCCAATTTTATCAATGGCTGTGGAATCACTACCGCGCCATCCGGGTATGGGCTCTTTACGAATAACCGCAGTACCACGAATGTCTTGAATGGTATCCATGGTTTCACCAGCAGCGATGCGGTGAGCGACTTCCACCAGCGGGCGTTCAGCATTACCATAAATAAGAATATCCGCTTTGGCATCAAATAAAATACTGCGGCGTACTTTTTCCTGCCAATAGTCATAGTGCGCTATACGACGAAGGCTTGCTTCTATACCACCGATAACAATAGGAATGCCTTTGTAGGCTTCGCGGCATTTTTGTGAGTAAATCATCACGGCGCGATCAGGGCGTTTTCCCCCCACATTACCCGGTGTATAAGCATCATCATGGCGCATACGCTTTTCAGCCGTATAACGATTGATCATCGAGTCCATGTTACCGGCTGTCACACCAAAAAATAAGTTAGGGCGACCAAGTTCCATAAAGGCATCTTTTGACTGCCAATCTGGCTGAGCAATAATACCTACTCTAAAGCCTTGCGCTTCGAGTACTCGGCCAATAACCGCCATGCCAAAACTTGGGTGATCAACATACGCATCGCCACTTATAATAATGATATCGCAGCTATCCCAGCCAAGTGCATCCATCTCTTGTCGAGTTGTAGGTAAAAATGGTGCTGTGCCATAACATTCTGCCCAATACTTAGGGTACGAGAATAAGGCTCGCTTGGCTTTTAGTGCGCTCATAAAATATGACCAATTGCTTTAAAAATGGCCGCAAAGTATACCCGAATAAATGCTCAAGCGGTATTAACGATTTCGTAAATGCTCAATGAGCTGCCCAGTAAAACCTATTTATTACTCTCAAGATATTGAATAAGCTCACTTTCAGGCATCGGCTTAGCATACATAAAACCTTGCACTTCATTACAGCCCAACTGCTTCAAAAAATCAGCTTGGGCTTGTGTTTCAACTCCCTCAGCAATCGTTTTTAAGCCTAACTGAGCACCCAGAGCTATCACAAGCGAGGCAATCGCTCCATTGTCGTCATCTGGAATATCTTTAATAAAATCACGATCTATCTTTAAGCGATTAACGGGAAGCTTTTGTAAGTAACTCAGCGATGAAAAGCCAGTGCCAAAGTCATCAATTGCCACATCAATACCAAAAGCTTTAAGGTTTTGTAGTGTTTCAATCACAATATCAAGTTCATCCATCACCACACTTTCTGTCACTTCTAACTCGATGTATGCTGGATTAACTTGATACTTCAATAAAGTATTTTTAACCAATTCGGCGTAATTTTTTACTTTAAACTGTGGAACAGATACATTCACAGCAATTCGCACCTTAAAACCTAGCGCCTCTAAGCGTTTATGTTGCTCACATGCTTGCTCCAATACCCATTGCCCGATATCTATAATTAACCCAGCATCTTCAGCGAGAGGAATAAATATAGCAGGAGAAATAAAGTTGCCCTGCCCTGAAGGCCAACGGAGTAATGCCTCACAACCAATCAATTCAAGGTTATCTAAGTCAAGTTGAGGCTGATACCAAACCGCTAACTTTGAGCGTTCAAAGTCTTGGCGTAACTGACGAATAATACCCAATCGCCACGCCATTTTCTCTTCCATGTCTGGTGTATAATAAACGGCTGAATTACGTTTATCTTTTTTGGCCTGATTTAATGCAATGTATGCGAGTTTTAACGTTTGTATGCCGGTTTTTTGAAAATCTTTTTGTTCACAAAGCCCGGCTTTAAATTCAATCGGCAATAGGTGCTCTGCAACGAGAAAAGGTAAGGTTAAATTATCAAATAGCTCAGTCTCATCAAACTCATTTTGGGCAATCAAAAAACCAAAAACATCTGCACCAATACGAGACAGTAATTGAGCCGTTGGGTACTCTTGTTGAAGACGTTCGACAATAGCTATAAGTAAATGGTTACCAACCTCTTGGCCTAATCCGTTATTGATATCTGAAAAGTGAGCCACATCAATTAATACAAAAACATGCGCGTTGTTATTAACCCTGTGATATTTTTCTACTTGCTCAATAAAATGCGTTCTATTTGAAAGCCCAGTTAAGGTATCTTTAAATGCAGCATCTCTGAGGCGGTTAAATAACCGAACGTTATCAAGCCCAACACTCACATTTGTTAAAAAAATCTCAGCAAATTGGAGCTGTTCAATATTAGGCTTTGATGCGTATTCCAAAAAAATGGCTGCTTGACGATTTTTACTCTTTAAAAGAAATGTCCCATCGTGATCTGTGTATTGATGCTCTAACTGTTCAAAGCATTTTTGTACTTGCAGAATCACTCTACCATTATCTAATTGCTCAACGCCTTGACCAAAAAAATCGCTGTACTCTTGGCAGCCTCCTAATACTTGAATACGGTTCGTATCATCTAGCGAACCACACACAATACCTTGCGCCTCGCAATCAAGGATGACTGATAACTGCTTAATAACCGCCATAGTAAATGCTTTTATGTCAGTAAAGCCTAAAATAGCTTTAGACGCTGAAAGAATATTATTCAGCGCTTGTCCTTGATACTCTAATTTACAAATTTGTTCGTAAGAGCGGATGGCAGTCACTAAAGAGGTCACCAGTTTACTGCGAGTTAGTTCTGTTTTGGTTTTGTAATCATTAATATCGTATTCGCGTATGACTTGCTCTTCTGGGGCATAACCGGGTTGCCCGGTTCGTAAAATGATACGCACTGAATGGTTTTGAAGCGTTTCTCTAATGTGCTTAACGGCATTTAAACCCGCATCATCAGACTCCATTACAACATCTAATAATATAACCGAAATATTGGGTGTATTACTCAACACCTCGATAGCTTCAGCTGCTGAATATGCATGATGAAAACGCAGTATCCGTCCCCAAAACTCAACGCCTGAAAGAGCTAGCTTAGTCACTGAATGAATTTCAGGATCATCATCAACTATTAATACATCCCAAAACCCCGTAGAGGCGCTTTGCGAAGAGGCTTCTTCCTCATGATCAAAAAACAAAAAGTCACTGTGCTTAGACGACATTATAAATCCTTCAGTTTAAATACAGTGTGCAACAGCTATTTTAAATTTAAATGATGTCTTATTTAATATAGATGAATGACACATTACGTATTATAGTCAATGAATAACACCTTGTTGTACTTGAAATCAAATTATATTTTAAGGATTAAGCATTAAGATCATACAAACGTTAATTCAACTGATATTTATTCTCTGTTTAACCCTATTAGTCATTGGGTTATTACTGCCTCAGCAGTATAAGGTTACTCAAAAGCTAGATATCAAAGCGAATAAAGAATTGATAATGCCATATATTACTGACCTTTCAAACTGGCGGACTTGGTCTCCTTGGGAGAAGCTTGATCCCAGTATTCAATTTGAGATTGCAAAGCCAAGCTCAGGCGTCGGCGCACATCAATTTTGGCAAAGTAAATGGGGCACGGGTGAAATGACAATCACCAGCATTACTGACTCTTCCATTAATTTTAATATTCTTTTTAATAATGAGCATATTGTTAGTGGGTCTTTCACTTTTACTCAAGCGCAAGCACATACAATTGTCTCGTGTAAGTTGATTGGTGAAGTCACTACGCCAATTCTAGGGGGATATCTTGCACTTTTTAGCCAATATATTTTAAACAATACTGTCGCACTTGGACTTAATAACTTAAGCACAACAGTGCAACTGAAAATCAAGGACGATAAGAATTAATATGACTGTCAAAGCTTCACAAGCAAAAATTAACTTAGCCAATATCATTGAATCTAAGCTAGGCTATGCCATCGTTAAGAGTAGCGCTCCTCGCGCCTCAGTGCAAAATGAGAGCTATGATGCGCAAGGCCGCTCACCTGTTCCCTTTAGGATTAACAGCGAAGACTCTGTATTTACGCGCGCTCAAAATAGGCAGCAGCGCTTACTGATAAACCAGCAACAAAATATTGAAGCAATTATGGCAATGGCCGTTAACTTTTGCCCAGATGTAACAAGTAATGGTCAACCTGATAGTGACTGGGTAGAGCGCTTTATTGCACTATGTGAAGACACCTCAAATGAGTCAATGCAAAAATTATGGGCTAAAATACTCGCCGGAGAAACGGTTGCACCAGGGACTTTTTCAATCAAAAGCTTGCAAACTCTTAAGCAAATGACACAAAGAGAAGCTGATGCATTGCAAAAATGTACCGCGCTTTGTGGTTACAACGAAAAGGACGACAGTCATTTAATTTTACTCGGCTTTTATAAAAAACCATCTATATTTGATCTCTTACGCAAAGGGAATAAAGTGTCGCTTAATTTAGGTAGAGCGGGGATCAGCTTTCCGGATATATTGACCTTAATGGATATTGGCCTTATATACCGCAAAGAAATAGAGTCTGGGGTACTTAAAGCAGGCCAAGAACTGAACTTAACTTTTTTAAACCAAAAAGCAATGCTGAAACCAAAAAGCAACGATCTAGTTTTAAGCTATTATAAATTTACCCAAACTGGCGATGAATTAAGAAAGCTAATAAATATGCCTGTAAGTAAAGGCTATAAACAATTATTAAGCAGTGCGTTAGATGAGGAGTTTGATGTAACGTGGCACACACTTAAAAAGTAGTGCCACGCAAAATAATGCTTAGAAGTGGACTTGAATGCCAGCAAATGGGCCTGAGGCATCAATGTCTGTGTATAGATCATCAATATCATCAAGCTCTAAAGTCATTTGGCGGTAACCTGCTTTAATCGCTACATCTACTGCTAAGTTATCAATTAACTCCCAAGCAATACCAGCTTGATAGTCTTGTACTTTGCTATCATCAATAGCTAATAGACTGCCCTCAAAGAAGACACTTAAACCTGTAAGCGGTAAGCCTACTTCAGCACGTCCGTAAGCAAGTGGAACAAAGCCTGAAAAATCAATGTTCTCACTTTTTGTTTCACCATTATCAGTGCCTGTTACAGTAATGTCACCATCAAACTGCTTTGCATTCAGACCTAAATCAATTGATACAAGGTCGTTATCAAAAATTTCGTAGTACAGAATATAGTCAACGTGTGACAAATCACTTACCGTTGTTGCTGTCGTGTTTGTTGTAAAAGTTGAGCCGCCAAACTCAAAAGTACCATTCAACGTGGTTGAACCATTTAGTTCTAACTCTGTGTACTTTAGTTTAACATTTGGTACCAACGGCACTGGGTGCTCTAATGCTGCGTAATAACTGATGAATGTTTCATCTTCAAAATTAAAATCTTGCATGTTACCACTATCAGCAAAGCTACCAGAGTTATCTGATTGCCACCCATCTGCCCCAATATACAGACCTAATAAAGTGTCAGCCTGAGCTGCTGGTGCTAAACATGCCATAGAAAGGGCAGCTGCTAAACAATACTTTTTCATTTTTTATCCTTGCGCTAAAAGTTCGCTAAGTTCAATTAGAGCCGCGTTGGCCCTAGATATATAATTTGCCATTACCAATGAGTGATTTGCCACTAAGCCAAAACCATTACCATTTAAAATCACCGGACTCCAAACAGTTTCTTGAGTTGCTTCTAACTCACGAATAATTTGTTGTAAGCTAACGCGTGCATTTTTCTTTTCCAACACATCAGCAAAATCATATTCTACAGCTTGCAAAAAGTGCAATAAAGCCCAAGTTGCACCTCGCGACTCATAGAAAACGTCATCAATTTCCCACCAAGAGGTTTTTACTTGATTTTGTAATGGGGTATATGTTGCTTGATGTGCTTCTTTATCGCCCGCTAAATCAGTGTTTAGACGCTCTTGACCCACACTAGCGCTCAATCGTTGACTTAAGCTACCAAGGCGTTTTTCAGCTTCTTTTAACCAGCCACGAAGATTATCTGCACGAGCGTAAAACTGACTCTGACGATTACCTTGGTCTGCAATTTGCGAACGGTAAAGGATTAAAAAGTCGATTCCTTTTTGATACTCACTTTCAGCACTTGGCCACGCCCATGCTTCAGAACTGATGTTAAATTGCGGTTGTGCTTTTTTTAAAGATTCATGTTCGGTAGATTGAGATTGTGAGCGACTAAAATCTTTACGCATCGATAGTGCAAGATCACGGGACATCTCTAAAGCCCCGAACTCCCAAGCTGGCATATTATCCATAAGCACACTTGGCGGCATCATATCATTTGATAAGTAACCACCTGACTTATTCAATAATGTACTTGTCACATTAATTAACGATGACGTTGTCGCATAACCAGTAACGAGTTTCTCACCTCGCTCTTGTGCTTGCTGCTTTGCATAGGTAACGACATTGACGCGTTCAGGTTCAACACTCCAATACACCGCTAATGCATAAAACAAGATAAATATTAGTACCAAGGCACCAATAATTTTCCCTTTATGTTGTGACATTAAGCCTCCTAATGATGCTTGTGATTGTTATCAGATTGCGACGTTTGTTCAACTTGGCTTTCTAAAGATACCACTTTAGCTTGAGTAAACACTCGGTTTCCGTCATTAAAATATAGCGTGAGTTTTAATTCTTGCCCGACTTTTAACGGTTCAATTGGCTCAAAAGCCATTAAATGGTATCCACCTGGCTTAAAGTCAATTTGTTGATGTGCTTTTATCACTAATGAATCAACTTGCTGCATTTTCATTACGCCATCAACATGAGTATGTTCATGAACTTCTACACGTCCTAAACTTTCTATACTTGCTTTAGTAAGTTGAATCGACTTTTCACCGTGGTTCGCAATACTTAAATAAGCCACTGTCGATTCACTAGCTGGTAAGAAAGCCCTTATTTGTGCATGGTTAACAATAATCTGGCTGTCTGTGTCATGATGATGCTCTGAATGAGCGTGGGCACACACTGAATATAAACTCATGCCAATAATAGCCGATAACACTACTGGGAATAATGGTTTAAAAGTCATTTCGTTCCTTGTTAATAAATCATTCTTTAGACTAAATTTAGCATATTTGCGAAAAAATAGTCAGTAATATTAGTGATTCAACACCATATTACGCCACTCTATTGCGCGGCTTTTTTATTATCAGCTATAAGCCAACATAAACACACAATTAATATTAACGGCCATGCTATAACTACTGATCCAAATAACAAAGCCAAGATCACACCAATAAAAACTATGATCCCAGCACCAAGCAAACCCGCACTAAGTAAAGCAATCGCAGCGATAGCTACAATAATGGCTACAAGTACACCAAATAATTCAATACCAACCCAGCTCAAATCTGCAATAATTAAAGGAAGCTGCCATGAATCAAACTGCACTATTTCAAATGGGCTCCACGTTATAATTACGATTAATAATAAGCACACTGCAATAAATTTCATGGCACTCTCCCGCTACACTTCATTATCTAAACAAAAATGCGCGGCAAGGTAACCGCCACCTATAAACAATGGAAACTGTATTAAAAGTAAGATAGTCACTAAGCGCGTTGCCCATATAGGAAAATCAAAACGACGAGCAAAGCCACTACAGACACCTGAAATCTTTTTATTTAATGGATCTTTTTTCCAACGTGTTTGGTTATTGTATGTATTCATTTTTATTTACTCCTATGCACTTTGTTTTAGGCTAGCTTTAAGCGCTGCAAGCTCTTTATCGAGCGCCTCATCTTTAACTAGTGCGTCGATTTGCTCTGCTGTGCTATTAGCTGATTTGGTAATATCGTATGCTTCAACTTGAGATTCAATTGACTCAACACGACGCTCAATCACGTCAAAACGAGATAGTGCATCTGCAATTTTGTTACTATTAAGTTGGTGATTCACTCGCTCCCTTGCAGCAACTACAGTGTGTTTCTTTTGAAAGCTAGCAAGCTTTGCTTTTGCTTCAGTTAACTTATTTTGCAATCGCTGGGCATCTTCTTGTAACGTCGCCAGAGAATCAGCTAGCTTAGTAAGTTCAGGCTCTATCGCCGCCAACTCAATAGACACATTTTGTTTCTCTTTTAATGCGGCAGATGCTAAATCATCACGGCCTTTCTCGACGGCGATTTCAGCCTTAGTTTGCCAATCAGCAATGCGAGCTTGTTTATTTTTTTGCTCCCGCTTTAATGTCTTTTCCTCGCATAAAAGAGCGGCGGCTGTTGAACGACATTCATCCAGCGTTTCTTGCATTTGCTGCACAAGTAGAGCAAGTAGTTTTTCTGGATCTTCGGCTTTATCTAATACCGATACTAAATTTGATTGAATAAGATCTGTTACGCGGTTTACTAAGCCCATGATTTTCTCCTGTTGAATATGGGTGATTACCACTAAGAGATTCCAAGACTTGTGCCAAGTTAAATAAAAATGAATTTATATGATTAATTTCAATTAGTTAATCTTGATATTGAAAACAAGAAAGATGACTAGAGAATGAATGGAAAAGTTAAATTAACTAAAAAATGAATGTTTTGACTAACTTTTAGGATCAAAAAAAACCGCTAAAAAGCGGCTTTATTCGTATTCAATAAAAAACTACTCAGGAACAAAGCTGAGTGCTTTATCCATTACTGATAAATCTGCCTGCTTTCCATGTCCATTTTCAGATAAATGACGACGGAACCCCCTCGCGCCTGGCTGACCTTGAAAAATGCCCAGCATATGGCGTGCAATATGCCAAAAATTTGCACCTTGCTGCATCTCTAACTCAATATAATCATACATTGAGCGTACTACGTCATGGCGAGATAAAGTGAAGGGTTGCTCATTATAAATGGCTTCATCAACTTCGCTAAGAATAAACGGGTTACTATACGCTTCACGGCCGATCATTATACCGTCAACATACTCAAGGTGTGTTTGACTATCAGCAATTGTTTTTACGCCACCATTTAAGCTTAGATGTAACTGAGGATAATCTTTTTTAAGTTGGTAAACACGTGGGTAATCAAGAGGAGGAACCTCTCGGTTTTCTTTAGGGCTTAAGCCTTTTAACCATGCTTTACGAGCGTGAATAATAAAATCATCGCAGCCAACCTTATAGCTTGCTTCAATCAACTCACATAAAAACTCATATGAATCTTGTTCATCTATACCTATGCGCGTTTTAACCGTTACAGGTATATCCACCTCGTCCTTCATGGCAGCAACACACTCGGCGACCAGTTGCGGTTCGCCCATTAAACACGCACCAAACCGCCCGTTTTGAACACGGTCAGACGGACAGCCAACATTCAGATTAACTTCATCATAACCACGTTCAGCTGCCAACTTAGCGCATTTAGCAAGCGCTTGGGGGTCAGAGCCTCCCAATTGTAAAGCAACCGGATTTTCATGCTGATTAAAATGAAGGTAATCACCACGACCAAACAAAATTGCGCCCGTAGTAACCATTTCGGTATAAAGAACACTCTGTTTAGTCATTTTACGATGAAAAGTACGACAGTGACGATCTGTCCAATCAAGCATGGGGGCAACAGAAAAGCGTCTATTCAAAGTAAAATCCTCAGGTTGCATTACAAGTAATAAAGGCGCTACATTTTACACAAATAGTATTAGCGCTTCAATGATAAGCCGGTTGTAAATAAGAGGAGTTAGCTGTCATTATTTATCGGCATTCTCTTACGAGATTTCGTAGTTTACAACCGTTAGCTCAACTATTATGAACTCAAGCTCTTCTAAAACTTCAAATCTAAGTAAAATTTTCCGTAGTCCAGACAGAAATACTAAGACCAAAATAATGAGCTATACCGTCAAGAATATTATTTACGGCTACAGAAGACAAAATAAGCCCCATTATACGGCTAATAATACTCGCACCACTATCGCCAATTAATTTATGCACCTGGGTCGCGAGTAAAAGTAAAATTAAAACGACAACTAAAACGGCTAACATCATGGATGAAGTAATCGCTTGTTCTACCCATGTATATTCATTGTTTCTTGTCATCAAAACAGCACCAAGCATCGCACCGGGACTGGCAATTGAGGGGATTGCGAGTGGAAAGATAGCAGTTTCAGTGCTGTCTCTTACACTTTTAATCTCTTCTTCAGGCTTACTTTCACCAAATATCATTGATAAAGCAAATAACATAAGTACTATCCCGCCAGCAATTTGAAATGCTGAGAGTGGAATATCGATTGCGTTTAATAACGCCTCCCCTGCTACCACAAAGAAAAGGAGTACCGCTGCAGAAACTGCAACAGCCTTGTAAATGACTTTGCGCTTGAACTTTTCACTATCTCCACGCGTTACCGCAATAAAAACAGGAACAGTGCCAATAGGATCGATAACGGCAAAAAAGAATATGAAAATCGCTAATAATTCATTCATTGCTAAACTTCCTAGATTAAAACCGTCTAATAAAAACGCTGCAAGTACAATACAATATGTTAGTATATCACGGTAGCGTAAGGATAAGAGAAGATGAATATAGAATCACTCGTTAGTAAAGCAAAGCATGTGTGCGACAACCGTGGGGCTCGATTTACCCCAATCCGTGAAAAAGTATTTCGCCTTCTCGCAAGTGCACAAGGCGGTGTTGGCGCATATGATTTACTTGAACAGCTAAAACTAACTGAATCAGGTGCAAAACCAGCAACAATTTACCGCGCATTAGACTTTTTGTCTGAATTAGGTTTTATACATAAAATTGAAAGTACTAATGCTTTTATGCTGTGTCATCATTTTGATCACATACACCCAGTACAACTTTTAATTTGTGATAGTTGTGGGTTTGTAAAAGAATTGCACTCGACCCTCATATCGCACGAACTAAATAGCTTAGCGGCTGAAAGTGGCTTTATCGTTTCGGGTCAAACAATTGAAGCGCATGGACAATGTGCGTCGTGTAAAGAATAATAAAGTGCAGAGCTAAAATAAAGCACTACACTTTAAAGTATATAAACGCAGTTTAACTGCCAAACTTAAGGGACAAGTAACAATGAATGTAGAGTTTATCAATCCTTTTCTAGCTTCCTTATTAAATGTGTTAAGCACAATGGCGCAAACAGAATTAAAGCCAGGAAAACCTAGAATCAAAAAAGATGAAATTGCCTGTGGTGATGTTTCAGGATTGATAGGTATGGTAGGCCCTCAGACCAAAGGTTCTTTTTCTATCACCTTTGATAAAAGTTTAGCGCTTACAATTATGGAACGCATGCTTGGCGAAAGACCTGATTCTGTTAACGAAGAAGTAACTGATATGGTTGGTGAAATAACCAATATGGTAACAGGTGGCGCAAAGAACTTGCTCGGTGAGAAAGGCTATGACTTTGATATGGCAACACCTATTGTTGTATCTGGCGAAGGCCATACAATTACCCATAAAAGCGAAGGGGCAAAAATTTTAATCCCTTTCACTTCAGATTCAGGCAATGCAAATATTGAAGTCAGCTTTGATAAGCTATGAGCTGGCTGCAAAAAACGATTAATTTAAAACCTCGCTCGCGAGGTTTTCATATTATTGATAACGAGATTACTTCACAACTTCCCGAGTTAGCGAATTATAAAATTGGCTTACTTCACTTGTTTATACAACACACCTCTGCAAGTCTAACAATCAACGAAAATGCCGATCCAACCGTTCGTATGGATATGGAAAGTCATTTCAATAAATTTGTACCTCAGTGCCAGCCTTATTACCGTCATGACTATGAAGGTGATGACGACATGCCTGCGCATATTAAAAGCAGCACATTAGGCTGTGAACTCTCAATCCCAATTAGTGATGGCCGTTTACAACTCGGCACATGGCAAGGTATTTACTTAGGTGAGCACAGAGACCATGGTGGCAGCCGACGTATTGTAGCAACCTTGCAAGGTCAAGTTTGAGCTTAATGCGAATACCTACAGCGGTAAAGAGCCACATAACAAATGCTTCGCTCTCATACTCTGTCGTGTTCTTTAATTAGTGGGTTTCGTGATACTCAAACCACACTGCGGTGTATAGGTTGACGCTGTGCTACTCGGTAACTTTCGTACAGACGTAAAAAAGCCCGGCTCTTTCGAGTCGGGCTTTCTTGTATTTGGCGCCATGGTGCGC
>NZ_PDUS01000045.1 GCF_002723455.1 Pseudoalteromonas sp. 3D05
GTGTAGGTAAAGGTGTCTTGTCCAACTTCGTTACTATTAGGTGTATAAACAAAGGTACCTGCGGTTTCATCAATACTTACTTGCCCTTTGCTTGGTGAGCGCACCACAGTGATTGCACCAGTTGGTATAACATCTTCCACATCGGTTGCTTGCGATCTTAGCGCAGTGACATCAGACGCTGTATCTTCTAATGTATTAACTTCTATAGCAGCTGCAACGGGTACATCGTTGACTGGCGTAATATCAATGTTCACTGTTGCAGTATTTGATGTATTTCCTGCAGCATCTTTAACTGTGTACGTAAAGCTATCAGTACCTGTCTCGTTTTGTGCCGGGGTATACGTCGCGACACCATTGATAATGCTAACATTACCTTTAGTAGGCGCCACTAACACGGCAGCTGAAGCAACGACCATATCACCTTCAGCATCGGTGTCATTATCCGTCAGGCTAAATGTTACCCCAGTGTCTTCAGTGGTTTGCACTGTATCATCTTGTGCAATTGGTGCGTCAGCTATAGCATTAATAGTCAGTGTTGCAGTATATAGTGGTGACAATTCACCTAAGCTATCTTTAACTTGATAGGTAAAGCTATCAGAGTTATCTTCCCCGCCATTATGCGCGTAACTAAAGCTACCATCCGCTTGTGCTGATAGTTCACCAAATTGCGGCTGACTGACAATAACTAAAGATAAGCTGTCTCCGCTATCAATGTCGTAATCAGTCGCGTTACTTAATAAACCGTTGGCACTTGTCACCGTTAATGTTTGTGCTTCATCCAATGTAAATGCTGTGTTTTGTCCTACCGGCGCATCATTGGTGTTCGTTACCTCAATTGCAAAGGCTGGTAAGCTGACACTCACAGTACCATCCGATGCACTTATTATTATCCCTTGCTGTATGCCAACATGTTCATCTGTTGGTGTGCCGCTAACTGCCCCCGTATTAACATCAAAATTGAGCCAGTTTGGCTTATTACTAATAGAGAACACAAATACATTGTTATCAACATCAGTGATTGCCGGCGTGAATGAATAGGAGCTGTCTTCTGCTATGGTTGTACTCGGTGACCCCGATATCACAGGCGCATCATTAATATTAATAACTTCCAAACTAAATGCTGGTAGTGCTGCAGTCATACTGCCATCAC
>NZ_PDUS01000010.1:0-46681 GCF_002723455.1 Pseudoalteromonas sp. 3D05
AAAATCACTGTACCACTACACCAAGTAGACTTAGAAAAAGTCCGGCGTGTTTCCTTTTTTTGAAGAATCCAATCTTGATTCATTGATCGTCAGTTCCTTTGGGCATAACAGCGTTTTACCAAGAATAGGATAAACACTCGCGAGTGTTTATCCTATTCTACGTAGATACACTTTAAAATTTATAATAATATTATTAACTTACTAAGTTACGAGGAAGATGGCAATAAAAACTAGCCACTACAATAGCGAGAACTTACTTAATCGAGAATCAACATTTTTATTATACGAGAACAACCAAATTAAACATGATTAAAGTCAATTACTTAACTTTAATAAAAAAAAGCGAGAATTCACATTGGGTATTTACCGAGAATTTTAGCTGCAATATCTTTGCAATGAATTATAACTGTATAAATAAACAGTTATAATTTATTATCGCTGCCCCTCTTCGATTATGCTTAAAACAGCATAGCGATAGCGCAAGAGAGCCTTGCGCTAAGCATAGTTAATTATTTTATGTCCTGCTCAAATGCTCCTACATCACCTGGGAAAACGACGGGTGATTCAATGCCCTCTTCATTAACTGCGGCTACGCCAAAATAATAGTTATCAATAACTACATTTTTAAGCGTTGCCTCACTTACATCACCCACATAACGGCTAAATTGCCATTGTGCTTCACTGGTGTAACGCCAATAAATACGATACCCAGCGGTAGCTTTATCCATGTTTTTTTGCCATTTCAATGTTGTACTTGGTTTGACTGCACCTGAGATTTCTACCCCCTTTGGTGGAGCAGGTGCCCATGCCATTGATGCGAGACTCACAGCATTAAGCGATGTCAGCTTAGCTGCATAATCAAAATCGACACCATCGATGGTATCACCATAAACAATACCATTTTCTGTACGTAAATCTTGGTGTTGGTGGTTATAATTTTCATTGGTTTCCATAACCCGAACCGCAGCATAACCCATATCATTAAAGGGACGATGATGGCCGCCGCGGCCAAAACGGTCCAGCCGATAAACTAACATGGTGTCTAAATTTGGAATATAACGGTCTGCGACGGTGTCAATATACCGAGCAAGGTTACGGCTAGCGGAGTCAACTTCACCACCTGTAAAACGACGTTTGTGAGCCTGCTCTTTGGTTTCAACCACGCGCGTACCTTCAGAGAATATACGTGCAGTTGTATTATCGGTAACACCGTTAATGCCGGTGATATTACCAATCATGTCGTTATTTAATACGCCATGAACTTGCCAGCCTTGTTGCTTTGCATGTTTTGCGAGTATTTTGCCCCCAAATAACCCCTGCTCTTCACCTGATAGCGCCGCATAAACGATTGAGCCATTAAATTTATAATTAGATAACACCCTAGCAGACTCTATAACGCCAGCAACACCCGATGCATTATCATTAGCGCCTGGTGAATCACTAATAAAATCCATCACATCACTAACTCGCGAATCAATATCGCCTGACATCATCACCATACGGTTTGGCTCATCATTACCTCGTTGAATAGCAATAATATTTACAACTTCAACTGGATTTGGGATCCGCTTTTCACCAGAAATAGTATCTTTCACTTCGAGTACCTCAAGGCAACCACCACATTGCTTTGAAATAGCTTCGAACTCAGCTTTTATCCAGCGCCTCGCTGCACCAATTCCTCGGGTATTGGATTGTGTCTCAGACAATGTATGTCGTGTACCAAAGTCGACAAGTATTTGGATGTCATTTTTGATTCTAGCTGCAGAAACAGCGTGTGCAATATCATGTAATTTTTGCTGTTCTTGATACGAAGGTTCTGCGGCCAAAGTAGGCATTGCCAAAAACAAGCCACTTATCAAAAGTGCTGAATGTATACGCGTCATTTTATTATTACCTGTAGTAAACATAGTTGATGCTCTTTTTTATTAGGTATCAACACAGTACGATAGCTAATATAATGTTAAAACTATTTTGAGATAAACCTCCAAATTATTCGCTAAAACGCAATGTTTTATGGCTTTTAAAGCGTAGACATAAAAAAACCAGCCTTAGCTGGTTTCTTTAATAATGCTAGCTCATAGCCATCATCATTTTAGCTGGCTCTTCAAGGTAAGATTTCCACAAGTTATTAAAGCGAGCAATAGTGCCACCATCTATGACTCGGTGATCACCAGACCAACTTACTTGCATAATCGCTTTACTAACCACGTTTCCTTTTGAGTCAAAACGCGGCAAGTGCTGCAATTTGCCCAGCGCAACGATTGCAACCTCAGGCTTATTAATAATAGGCGTGGCGATAGTACCACCAATAGCACCTATATTGGAGATACTGATAGTACCCCCTTTTAAGTCATCTGGACTAACTCGACCTTCTCTTGCCGCCTCGGTTAAACGCGTTACCGCATTAGCCACATCAACAATGCTTTTAGATTGGCACTGTTTAATATTAGGCACTAAAAGACCAATCTTAGAATCAACCGCCATACCAATATTGTGATCTTCAAAATACGTAAGCTCAGTGCACTCATCATTTACCTTAGTATTGAGTACTGGAAACTCTTTAAGTGCAAGTGATAGTGCTTTAATGAAAAACGGCATCATTGTAAGCTTTACACCTTGCTGCTTATATTGCTCTTTTAAAGAACTACGTAGTGCAATTAACTCCGTCAAATCTATTTCGTCGCAAAAAGTAAAATGAGGGATAGTGCTCACAGAAGCAACCATTTGCTTAGCCATCGCAGCTTTAATGCCTTTTATTGACTCAACACGGGATCCACCTGATGACGCTGTATTAACACTTTGCTCGGTTGTGTCTGACTTAAGTGGCGATGTATCAATGGTATTGGGTACTTGGCCATTAACAAATTGTTCAATATCTTCTTTATATATTCGTCCATTCTTGCCACTTCCTGGCACACATGTCAGGTCAACATCCATCTCACGTGCTTTCCGACGAACCGCAGGAGATGCAACCGCTTTTGCGTTAACAACTTTAGCGCTGTTATTTTTTTCAACCGTCGATTTTGGTTCAACCGCGTTGGTCTGCGCTTTTACAACGGCTTTGTTCACATCAACATTGACTTGCTGCGTTCCCGCGATGCTCATTTGAAACAAAGGGCTGTGAACCTGCGCAACTTCGCCTTTTGCGTAATAAAGTTTATGAACGGTGCCGGTGTGCTTCGCTGGTATTTGCACCAAGGCTTTATCTGTCATCACATCACAAACAGCTTGATCTTCTTCAATCTGTTCGCCTTCTGCAACTAACCATTCAACGATTTCACACTCAACAATACCTTCACCAATATCGGGTAAAATAAAATCTTCGAGTTGTTCAGAAGAGCTATTGCTTTGAGTGCTCGCGCTTGGTTTTTCAATCTCTGGTGTTTTAGTCTCTTCACCTGCAACGTCCATTGCAAATAACGGCGCATGAACAGCAGCAATATCACCTTTTTGATAATATAATTTTGAAATCACACCATCATGCACAGCTGGTATTTGTACCAATGCTTTATCTGTCATTACGTCGCAAATAGGTTGATCTTCAGCAACAGTATCACCTTCAGATACGAGCCACTCAACGACTTCACACTCAACAATGCCTTCACCAATATCCGGTAAAATAAAATCTTTAGCCATGATAACTCCTAAAATTCGACCGATTGCTTAATGGCAGCAAGTACTTTTAATGCATCTGGCACGTATTCTTTCTCAAGAGCCAGTGGGTAAGGTGTATCAAGTCCACATACACGTAAAATTGGAGACTCTAAATGTAAAAAGCATTCTTGCTGAATCGTTGCGGCAATCTCACTACCAAAACCGTTTGTGATAGGTGCCTCATGGCTTATTACTAAACGCCCAGTTTTCGTCACCGACTTAGCAATGGTTTCAACATCCCAAGGTAATATGCTACGTAAATCAATTACTTCACAGCTAATACCTTGCTCAGCCGCTTGTTTTGCTGCATCTTCAATAATTTCCATTTGTGCGCCCCAAGCAAGTAATGTTACGTCACTTCCTTGCTCAACAACTTCAGCTTTACCAAGTTCAATGGTGTAATCCTCTTCAGGCACTTCACCAGTAGAAGCACGATATAAACGTTTAGGCTCGAAGAATATAACCGGGTTGTCATCTTTAATAGATGCACGTAATAGACCTTTTGCTTGGTATGGATTACGTGGTACTACAATTTTAAGCCCTGGCGTATGTGCAAAGTACGCTTCTGGAGATTGTGAATGGTACAAACCACCTGCAATACCACCGCCGTAAGGTGTACGAATGGTCAAATTACCAACATTAAACTCATTTCCACTGCGATAACGGAATTTCGCTGATTCATTCACTATTTGGTCAAATGCAGGGAAAATATAATCTGCAAACTGGATTTCAGCCAGTGCTGGCGCACCAAACGCTGCAAGACCATTAGCAAAGCCCATTATGCCTTGCTCAGTTAGTGGCGTATTAAACACGCGATGTTGGCCATACTTTTCTTGTAAACCCGATGTCGCACGAAAAACACCGCCAAAATAACCAACATCTTCACCAAAAATACAAGCTTGAGGGTGTTCTGCCATAGTAATATCAAGGGCTGAATTAATTGCATGTAACATATTCATTTTAGCCATTACTTAATTCTCCCTGCAGTAACTGGGTATGCGTCTGGATGCTGTTTAATATGTGATTTGAGCTGCTCATATTGACGTTGCAATGATGGAATTGGTGTATCGTAAACATCCGAGATTAACTCTTCCAGTGCTGGTTTTTCGACAACTTCAGCACGTTTCAATGCAGCTAAAATATCTTCACGAATTTGCTCTTTCGCTTTTACATCGTCTTCATCGTTAAGCCAATCTTTTTTGATTAACCACTTACGGAAACGTTCTATTGGGCAAGCTTGATAATTTGCTTCTTCAGCTTTTGAGCGATAGCCACTTGGATCATCCGATGTCGAATGTGCACCCAATCGATAAGCAATGGATTCAATTAATACAGGCTCACCTGTTGTTGAAGCAATTTCACGTGCTTTTTGCGTTGCGGCGAAGACTGCTAAGGCATCCGCACCATCCACTCGAATTGTCTTAATTCCGTAGCCGACACCACGCGATGCAATACCATCACCTTTAAATTGCTCATCTGCAGGTGTTGAAATAGCGTAGCCGTTGTTACGCGCAAAAAATATAACAGGTGACTTGTGAACTGCCGCCATATTTAAACCGGCATGAAAATCACCTTCAGATGCAGCTCCTTCGCCAAAATAACATATAGTTACGTTGTCTATTTTGCTGCTTAACTCACCCGTTTTAGCGTCAATGTGTTTTATTTTTTGACCGTATGCGTAACCTGTTGCCTGTGGAATTTGCGTTCCTAATGGTGAGGAAATAGTCATGTAATTAAGTTCAGCACTGCCATAGTGTATTGGCATCTGGCGACCTTTCCCTAAATCAAGTTCATTAGAAAACATCTGATTCATAAATTGGTCAAGGGTAAAACCACGGTAATGTAAGGCTGCTTGTTCACGATATTGAGCCATAATCATATCATCTTGATCAAGCGCAGCGGCTGATGCAGTGACCGCAGCCTCTTCACCTAAACATTGCATATAAAAGCTCACGCGACCCTGACGCTGTGCAGCTTGCATTCGTTCATCTAAAGCACGAATAAAGCGCATTGTCTCGTATAAGCGAATAGCCGTTTCTTTCGTGATATCTGGTGCTGTTGCACCGCTAAGAATATCGCCATCCTCGTTTAAAATGCTCAAGGTTGGAATATTTAAGGCATGACCATCTATAAAAGCAAGTTCATGACTAATATTCTGCGATACGTTATTTGGGTTGCTCATAACCTACCTTCTTTTGTTGTCGAATTCACAGTGCCAATTAGGTTAACCATTAAAGGTTAGTTATTATTATTGGTGATTTTTGCTAGGTTAAAGTTTGCAAAAACTGCACTGTAATTAAATTAAAGCTGCCAACACTTTACGTTAACGTAAAGTGTTATTCAACTAATCATAGACAAATGCGCAGTAAATGGCGAGATAAAGACTGGAAAGTTAACTATACAATATAAACTGTTATTTTAAATCATATAGTTAACTATAAATGGTGTGATGTTTTTAAATGAAATTGTCATTAATTTCAAGGGGTACAACCGTTAATAGAGCACGCTGCCCAAGTGCTACATCGGCGTTAGGAAAGATGATTGCTTCCCCATCAACGTCAGCGTAATAACAGGTCTGACCATCCGTTGCGAGTAATTCGCCTTTAGCAAAGCCAGTAAAATTAACGGCATCATCAGAAAATGGAAATGAAAAGGCTTCTTCTGTTCGATTGATAGAACGATGAACTGAAAACAGCTCAAAGTCAGCTGCATCAAAATTCTTATATTCAACCCTTTCTTGACTAATTAATGCAGTTAACGTTTGCTTGGTTTGTAAGAATCGACTCATGTCGTTTTCACCAAATGGCTTTACCTGACCAAGTTCAACAGTAAATGAGTCTGCACCATGAACATACGACGAAAAGTAACTAAATGTCGTTGCCGCTGACTTCATCATTAATACCGTATTGACACCGCAGCTTAGAAGAAATTGCAGCTGTGACTTTTTCCAAGGTTTACCATGAAGGTAAGGATAAACTGCAAATTTATCATTTTTTGAACCACGAATTGCCGTGTGCAAATCGTAATGACAACGCGATCGACCTTCACCACCTCTAGCGAAAAAATCACTAACATATTGCTCAAGCTTCGCTGCACGAACTCGTTCGTTATTCATTGGTGTATTGTCGGTTGTATGGTGCCCGTTAAAAAGTCGATTTAAATTCTCTTCAACAAACCGCTTACCAATATTAATTGACTGAGGGTTACCGTATATAAACAACACTCTTTGTGCTAAAACTAACTCTTCACTGATGATGAGTTTAATTAATTCATCGCATATTTCTATTGGTGCAGTTTCGTTTCCGTGAACGGCACTAGAAAGTACGATATCTTTGGTACTTGCGCACAAAGGTTGAAATTCAATCACCCCTGTATCATGCACATTAACTTTCGTGCCGTTTTTTAAAGTAAATTCGTCTGCATCTAAGTGCCATTCATTTTTACGGCTAAGAGTGAGGAAATCCCCAGAGTTTTTTAATTCTTCTATATAATTTGATGTGGCTGACATGTTCATCGCCTTTTGTGTGGAGTAAATACAAAAACGGCTGATCAAGTCAGCCGTTTATACAACAATATTTCAAGTTAGCTAATAACAGAATCAACTAACTTTTTGGCTTCTTTTTCAAGTAAAGCGAGATGCTCTTCCCCTTTAAAAGATTCCAAATAAATTTTATAAATATCTTCAGTACCTGATGGACGTGCCGCAAACCAACCATTTTCAGTAACGACTTTTAACCCGCCAATGGCTGCATTATTACCTGGTGCATGCGTTAGCTTTTGCAAAATTGGCTCGCCTGCAAGAGTATCAGCAGTGACATCCTGCGCACTTAATCCTTTTAATCGTTGCTTTTGTTGTGACGTAGCAGGTGCATCAATACGCTTATATAATGGTGCACCAAATTCTTGTTCGAGTTCTTTATATAATACCGACGGTGTTTTACCCGTTACTGCTAGAATTTCTGCAGCAAGTAATCCCATGATAAAACCATCTTTGTCTGTATTCCAAACTGTACCATCAAAACGAAGGAACGAAGCGCCTGCGCTTTCTTCACCACCAAATGCCAGCGAGCCTTCATTTAGTCCTTCTACAAACCATTTAAAACCAACAGGGACTTCTTTAACTTCATGCTTATTGCGTGAAACAACTCGGTCGATCATGGCACTAGAAACCAGTGTTTTACCTATTACAACATCTTTAGACCAATCACGGTGGTTGAGTAAGTAATCTATAGCCACTGCTAAAAAGTGATTCGGATTCATTAATCCATCTGGCGTGACGATACCGTGGCGGTCATAATCTGGGTCATTACCGATACCAATGTCGAAATCATCTTTTAATGCGATTAAATTTGTCATTGCGTAAGGCGATGAGCAATCCATGCGGATTTTGCCATCTTTATCTAAAGGCATAAAACCAAAACGTGGATCGACACTTTCATTAACGACTGTAAGGTCTAAATTAAATTTTTCAGCAATGATTGGCCAAAAATTAATACCTGAGCCACCTAATGGGTCAATTCCCACTTTAATTTTTGCCTTAGCTATCGCCTGAACATCAACTACATTGGTTAAATCATCAATGTAGGGTGTCATTAAATCTTGATATTTGATAAAGCCAGAACGTGATGCTTTTGCAAATGGAAACAACTCTACCTCAACTAAATCTTCAAGTAACAGTTGGTTCGCACGGTCTTCAACCCATTTTGTTACATCAGTATCAGCTGGGCCGCCATTAGGTGGGTTGTATTTAAAACCACCGTCTTCAGGCGGATTGTGCGAAGGCGTTACCACAATACCGTCGGCGAGTTCATGTGGATTCGCTTTGTTATGGCAAACAACAGCATGGCTGATCACAGGTGTTGGTGTGAAATCATCGTTTTGCTGGGTTATTACTTGAACCTCATTCGCAACAAGTACCTCGATTGCCGAGTTATAAGCAGCTTCACTTAGTGCATGCGTGTCTTTGCCCAGAAAAAGCGGGCCAAATATGTTGTTTTGCTTACGATAGTCGCAAATAGCTTGAGTAATGGCGAGTATATGTGATTCGTTGAATTTAACATCATATGAGCACCCTCGATGGCCAGATGTGCCAAAGGCAACGCATTGCTCAGGGTTCTGCTCTAAATCAGGCTCATTTAAATAATAAGCCGACACTAGTTTTGGTACATTAACTAAATCTGATTGCGTTGCAGGTTTACCTGCACCTGGGTGAATCGCCATTACATTTCCTTATATTTATAAGTAGTCTCTAATTTTTTCTGCTTGTTCGGCACTGTAACCTAGACCCAGCGCCACCTCATGTAACATCATTTTTTTGCGTGTCGTATTAGAATTCGTCATCACCCAATATTCACTATCAGTGATATTTTTTGGATTCATACTACTACCACTGTTAACAAGATCTTCTTTACTTGTTGCAAAATAAACCCGGTCACGACCTTGTATATCAAGCACAGAAGAAAAAGCGTCTTTATGGGTCCGGTGTAGTGCTGAGAGTATAAACAAAAAGCGTCCCACTACCCCTTTTTGCATGGCAAGTTCTTCTTTATTTAATACATTAAAGACACTAGCGCTTTTTTGCTGCATTTTCGTGACCGACGATTCATCAGTTCGCTCTTTATTAACTGTTTTAGTCGTTTTTTCGTTGAGCTGCTCAGACACGTCTAGCTTTTCTTTTGAATCGTTTGTTAAATGATTATCTGACGTTGTTTGTTCAATATCGCCGCTGAGGTTTAATAAACGACGCAAAATAGTTGATGCACTTTCGCCAATACTTTGCGTGTTACTCGCAATGTATTGATACAGCTCGTCGTCTATGTCAATTTTTTTCATGTGATTCCTGTCATTACGGGTCATATTATTTCTTTATCAATTTGATTATACCCAAACAAAATCTAATTCTCTATGCTTTGCAATTTGTTATTTCACTAGGCAAACTAAGCACACTTTTACTGGAGACCTAAATGCGACTTAATTATAAACAAACTGGCCAAGGTGAACCTGTAATTATTATTCATGGTTTGTTTGGCTCACTTGAAAACCTCAATGTCATTGCCAATGCATTGAGTGACCATTTTTTGGTAACCAATATTGATTTACGCAATCATGGCCGTTCACCTCATGCCGCGACCATGGATTATCCTAGCATGGCAAAAGATGTTATAGATTTAATGGATAACTTAAACATCGAACAAGCCCATATTGTAGGCCATTCTATGGGAGGTAAAGTTGCCATGCAATTGGCTCATTTATTCGAAGACAGAGTCAATCGTTTGGTTGTACTTGATATTGCTCCTGTTTCTTATCAAGCACGACACACAGAAATTTTTAAAGCATTAAAAAACGTTGCAAGCCAAAATATTGCAGACCGTAAACACGCTGATAAGTTGATGCAAGTACATATAGAAGAAGTAGGCGTGCGACAATTTTTATTAAAAAGTTTAGCCAAAAATGAGCACGGTGATTTTCAATGGCGGTTTAACTTAGCCGCACTAGATGAAAAATATGAAAATATTTTAGCCGATATTAAAGCAAATGATTCTTGTTTATGCGATACTTTGTTTATCAAGGGTAATGAATCTGATTATATTTTGCCTACGTATAGGGATGTGATTATGTCTCGTTTTACGAACGCCAAGGCAAAAATAATTCACGGCGCTGGGCATTGGTTACATGCTCAAAAGCCTGATGCGGTTAATAAATCAATACTTGATTTTTTGCGCGCTACTAAGGCTTAAATTTTATCGTGTGTTTTTATACAAGCACACTAAATTATTATTATTTAGTGTGCTATAGTACGCGCCGTTTAATTTAAAGGTTATACGTTGATGGTCAGTCAGTTAATTAACGAATTTGATACCCTTGGGTTGTATTTTGGCTTAGCCGGTGTGTTCTTTTTTATCGGCATGGCTATTCAAGACGTACTCAAACGTGGCAGCGTTCCTAAATATGGTCGCTACATAGTATGGCTTGTACTTTTTTTAGGCTGTTCTGGGTTTATTGCAAAAGGACTTATTCAAGTTTTTTGGCAAGGTGCGGGTGTAGGGTAATCTACCATGGCTAAATCTGAAACAGACAGAACAACGCTCGATCTATTTGAATACGAAAAGCGCCCAGGCCGCCCTAAAACTAATCCTCTGCCTAGAGATATTCAGTTAAAGGTAAACAAACGTAATCAAATAAAAAGAGATAAAGCACGTGGTTTAAAACGTGTTGAATTTAAAGTTTCATCGCAGTTATATCAAGCGTTAAGCGATATGGCCGATGCACAGAATATTAGCCGTAGTGCACTGATTGAAACAATTTTACAAGAAAGATTGGCTATTGATAGATAGAAGGTTTTAAGTTCATGGCAAGTGTAGGTATTTTTTTCGGAAGCGATACAGGTAACACAGAACACGTAGCTAAAATGATCCAAAAAGAATTGGGTAAGAAGCTAGTGGCTGTTCATGATATTGCTAAAAGCTCTAAAGAAGAGATTGCAGAATTCGATTTAATCTTATTTGGTATTCCTACTTGGTACTATGGTGAAGCACAATGTGACTGGGATGACTTCTTCCCTGAACTTGAAGAAATTGATTTTGAAGGTAAGCTTGTCGCTATTTTTGGTTGTGGTGACCAAGAAGACTACGCTGAATACTTTTTAGATGCCATGGGTATGATCAATGATATCGTCACTGAGCGTGGTGCAATTATTGTTGGCCATTGGTCAACTGAAGGTTATGACTTTGAAGCTTCAAAAGGCATGGCTGACGACAATCATTTTGTTGGTTTAGGCATTGATGAAGATCGTCAACCAGAACTGACTGAACAGCGCGTAAAAGCTTGGTCTGCACAGGTATACGATGAAATGTGTTTAAGCGAACTAGCTGATTAATCAATTGCTTTTTAAATACACTTAGCTGGCTAGCTTTTGAGCTTTCAGACTGATTATTTAAATAGACCTTTGCACTTGATCGTTTTGCACGTTATTCTAGTTATTGCTAATGTGTCGTGCACACCTTTTATAGGTGTACCAGAGTAACCAATAAAAAATTGAGACAGATTTAATGACTGATCACAACTTGGAATTAAAAAAAGCCGGTTTAAAAGTAACATTACCGCGTATTAAAATTTTAGAGATTTTACAATCTCCAGATAACCAACACATCAGCGCTGAAGATGTTTACAAAATTCTGTTGGATTTAGGCGAAGAAATTGGCCTTGCAACTGTTTATCGCGTGCTTAACCAGTTCGATGATGCAGGTATTGTTTCTCGCCATCACTTTGAAGGTGGAAAATCAGTATTTGAATTATCTGGTAGCACTCACCACGATCACCTTGTGTGTTTAAAATGTGGCAAAGTTATTGAGTTTGAAGACGAATTAATTGAGCGTCGCCAGGTTGAAATTTCTGAAGCGAATGGAATTAAATTAACTAACCATTCTCTATATCTATACGGCGAGTGTACTGATACGCAAGCGTGTAAAGCTTTCTCTGATAACCAATAATTAGGTTATTAATAGGTAATAAAAAACCTGCATAATGCAGGTTTTTTTGTATCAAGTGTTTATTGAGCAGAATTACTTCTGCTCAATTTTAGCCCATGAATCACGAAGACCGACGGTCTGATTAAACACTAACTCTTCAGATTTAGTATCACGACTAAAGTAACCTGTTCGTTCAAACTGGAAACCTTGAGCTGGGGCCGCTTTTGCAAGTGAAGGCTCAACCTTGGCATTAGTTAAAACAACTAATGATTCAGGGTTTAGTGTAGTGGCAAAATCTTCAGCCGCAGCTGGATTTGGTACACTAAACAAACGGTCATATAAACGTACTTCAGCTGTCACTGATTCAGTTGCACTTACCCAATGAATTACACCTTTAACTTTACGTCCGTCACTTGGGTTTTTACCAAGTGTTTCAGGATCATAAGTACAGTATATAGTTGTAATTTCACCCGTTTCATCTTTTTCTACGCGATTCGCTTTTATCACATAAGCACCACGTAAGCGTACTTCTTTATCAAGTACTAAACGTTTAAACTTATTATTAGCCTCTTCACGGAAGTCTTCGCGTTCAATGTAAAGCTCACGAGTGAAAGGAACATCGCGACGCCCCATTTCTTCCTGATTAGGGTGATTAGCAACAGACAATGTTTCAACTTCATCCGAAAAGTTTTCAATTACAACTTTAACAGGATCAAGCACAGCCATTGCTCGCGGTGCATTTTCGTTTAAATCTTCACGGATACATGCTTCAAGCATGCCCATTTCAACCATATTTTCTTGCTTAGTAACACCAATGCGTAAACAGAACTCACGAATAGAAGCAGGTGTATAACCACGACGACGAAGGCCAGCAATTGTCGGCATACGTGGATCGTCCCACCCTTCTACGTGCCCATTTACCACTAAGTCATTTAACTTACGCTTGGACATTATTGTATATTCAAGGTTTAAGCGTGAAAACTCAATTTGCTGCGGATGACATTCTAGGCTGATATTATCAAGTACCCAATCGTATAAACGTCGGTTATCTTGGAACTCTAGTGTACACAAAGAGTGGGTAATACCTTCAAGCGCATCTGAGATACAGTGCGTAAAATCGTACATTGGGTAAATGCACCACTTATCAGCAGTTTGATGATGATGAGCAAAGCGTACGCGATAAATAATTGGATCACGAAGCACCATAAATGAGCTCGCCATATCAATTTTAGCACGTAATACACACTCACCTTCTTTAAACTCACCATTACGCATTTTTTCAAATAAGGCGAGGTTCTCTTGTGGAGAAGTATCACGAGTTGGGCTATTTTTACCCGGCTCTTTTAATGTGCCACGATACTCACGAGCTTGATCAGCTGTCAAAAAGCATACATAAGCAAGGCCTTTTTCAATAAGCTCAACAGCATAGCCATATAAGGCATCAAAATAGTTAGATGAATAATTAATTTCACCATCCCACTTAAATCCTAACCACTGCACATCTTCTTTTATAGAATTTACATAGTTGATGTCTTCTTTTTCTGGGTTAGTATCATCAAAACGTAAATTACAAAGACCGCTATAATCTTGGGCGATTCCAAAATTCAAACAGATAGATTTTGCATGGCCAATATGTAAGAAACCATTAGGCTCTGGAGGAAAACGTGTATGCGTAGTCGCATGTTTCCCAGATGCTAAATCTTCATCAATACGGGTTCTAATAAAATTACTTGGGCGATTCTCAATTTCCGCCATAGGAGTACAATCCTCACATAAGTGCATGGTGATAAAACTAATGTATTATTACAAAAACAAACCTTAACATACAGCAATAGATTTAGGTTTCTTGCATATTATTGAAACTATGGGGTAGCTGAAATTATTGATTATTCAATTGTAAGCTAGGAATGAAGATAATTTGTTCTAGCGCAATAAAAGAGTCATTGAAACACGTTAAAGTAGCGCCATTATCGAAACATAATTAGGGACAAATAATGGCTTCACTATCACAGCACCGCGTTTATATTCCGACCACCGCACGCGCAAACCAGTACATTCTTGCTGAATTTAACCCAAGCAATGAGTTCTATGCAAGTTTTACAGATCCTCAACAATGTTATGAACGCTTATCACGTCAGCTTTTTGCATTATGTGACGAGTATGAACTGCATAATGTACATTTAATTGCGAATGATAAACTGCCCGTTGTCAGGTTTCATGAAGAGTCATATAACCTACAGACAGCTAAACAAATTTTATTTTTTTATAACCCACGCTATCACGAAGCGCACAAATGCTTTTATAACGATGGTCAGAAAAGTAAAAAAATTAGATTACTTTTTTTAGCAACAGGTGATGATCTACGTGCCAATAGTGCAATCTTCCACGCTAAAGTGGTGAAGGTACTTTCAGCACTACAAAATAGCATCCTTGAAGGGGAAGAACAGTTCAAAGTACGTGACCATCAGCATCTAACATATGATCTATTTGCTAAAGCAAAGGGCTGTAAAGAAAGCTACGGGTATAAATTACGCGGCTTATATCAACGTTATCAAAGCAGGCATTGTTCCTTACCTAAAGAACATAACGAGATGACCTATGTGACATTTAGAATTCCAGTGACACGTATGCTCAAAACACAATTCCAACATTTAATGAATAAACCAAATTACGTTGATTTTTATAATCACTTTTACACGTTACTTGTTCAACAGTGTGAGTCTAAGCAGCTAAACTTAGCTGCTATGGTTGCAAATGGTTGCATGCCTATCATACGTAACAGTCAAATTGATAAAAATGATAGCAATAGTGAACTGCAAAAACTGAGCTTTTCTACTACAGAAAATGTGCCGCAATACAGTCAACATTGGTTGGATGACAAACTTGTTGAAACGATGCACTTTGTAATTGTTGCAAGCGATAATGATGAGCAAGGAGTTGGCCATGGCCGGTTTATGAATAAGGTGGAAAGTGTGATCCGCGAAATGGTTGAACCTTTGGCTATAAACAAAGAGCGTCAAGACCTCACTGTCAGATTTTTTCAGCACATTAGTTATTTTGAATAAACAGGCAATAAAAAACCCCATAAAACTGGGGTTTTTTTATTAACAATACAAAGAGCTGTTACTGTTTACGTTGCGCTTCTTTTTGCGCTTTCTTTGCTTCTTTGCGTTGTTGCAAAACTGCTTGAGCTTCGTTACCAATGTGGCCTTCACCGCGTACTTGCGCTAATTCAATTTGCTTTTGACGCTCAGCAAAGCGAGCACGTTGCTCGTCGGTTACATCATCAATACAATGATGACATGACACCCCTTCCATATATTCAGGCTTTTGCTTTTCATCTTCGGTAATTGGCATACGACATGCGTGACACTGATCGTAAGAGCCCTTTTGTAAGTCATGATTTACCGCAACTCGGTTATCAAATACAAAGCACTCGCCTTCCCACATGGTGTCTTCTTTTGGCACTTCTTCTAAATATTTTAATATGCCGCCTTCAAGGTGGTATACCTCATCAAAACCCTGCTCTTTCATATAAGCTGTTGATTTTTCGCAGCGAATACCACCAGTACAAAACATAGCTACTTTTTTATGCTTTTCTGGGTCAAGGTTTTCTTTTGCCCATTGTGGGAATTCACGGAATGTTTTTGTATTTGGATCAACGGCGTTTTCAAACGTACCAATTTCAATTTCATAATCGTTACGCGTATCAACTAAGATCACTTCAGGGTCTGAAATCAGTGCATTCCAATCTTGCGGTTTCACATAACTACCAACCACCTTTAAAGGATCAATACCTTCAACACCCATAGTGACAATTTCTTTTTTAAGCTTTACTTTAGTACGGTAAAACGGGCATTCGTCATCATATGATTCTTTAGTAACAATGTTGTCTAAATTTGGTTGAGAATCTAACCACGCCAATAAATTATCTATCCCATCGCGTTTTGCCGCGACAGTACCGTTGATGCCTTCAGCGGCAATTAGCAAAGTGCCTCGTACGTCGTTTTGCTCCATTACATTAAGTAAGGGTTCGCGAAGTGCCTCAAAATCAGGTAGAGAAACAAATTTATACAGTGCGCACACAACAAAGTGATCGCTGGTTACATTATCTTTATGGATAGCAGTCATGGTTTTCCTATTTTGCTTTTAAAACCCGCAAGGGGCGTTTACCGAATCGTAAATCCGGCGCATTGGGGCGCATATTCTACGCTTTTTCTTTTTAAATGCAAAAAAACCTATGATTGTCTGGTTTTTACTGTCAGCGATGCATAGGACTAAGCTATAATAGCGTTCAGATTTATGAAGATTTAAATTACTCATTTGGAGATAGACACTTTGCACTTTACTGATCTTGGCATTGATAACCGCCTTGAAACTCAACTTGCGCATCAAGGCATTACTCAGCCAACTGATATTCAGGCACACGCTGTGCCTACAGCTTTGGCTGGCCATGATATTTTTGCTCAATCTAAAACTGGCTCAGGTAAAACATTGGCGTTTTTATTACCAGCCGTACAACGTGTAATGAAGCAAAAAGCGCTCAGTAAACGTGACCCGCGCGTTTTAATTGTCGCTCCAACCAGGGAGCTCGCTACGCAAGTATTCACTCAACTTAGATTACTTATCGCAGGAACAAATATTAAAGCGCTAAAAATACTCGGTGGTGAAAACTTTAATGATCAGATAAAAGCGCTGAGAAATGACCCGCATTTTGTTGTAGCTACGCCAGGTAGACTAGCTGATCACCTTACCCAACGCTCACTGCAACTGAGTGGTTTAGAGTTATTAATCTTTGATGAAGCTGACCGTATCCTTGATCTTGGTTTTACAGAACAACTAAAAATGATCAATGAATTAGCTAATCACCGTTTACGCCAAACATTATTGTTTTCAGCAACGCTTGATCACGCACAAGTTGATGCGCTATCGCGTAATTTACTTAAAAAGCCTAAGCAGATTATGCTCAGCGCCGCAAACGAGCAACATTCGGATATCAAGCAAAGTCTTTATTTAGCTGATCACCTAGATCACAAAGAAGCACTCTTAGAGCACTTTGTTAAACAAGATGACGTTGGCCAATGTATTATTTTTACAGCAACGCGCGCAGATACCGCACGACTGAGTGAGCTTTTAAATAGTAAAGGGCTAAAAGCACAAGCCCTTGCTGGTGATTTAACGCAAAGTAAGCGTTTGGATATCATGGATGCCTTCAGCCGAGAAAACTTCAAAGTGCTTATTACCACAGATGTTGCTTCTCGCGGCTTAGACTTGTTAAGTGTCACCCATGTTATTAACTTTGACTTGCCAAAACATGCAGAAGAATACGTACATCGTATTGGACGCACAGGTCGAGCAGGATTTAAAGGAACAGCTATCTCATTGGTCGGACCAAAAGATTGGCCAAGTTATAAAGCTATAAAGTCATTTTTAAATGATGAGTTAGCATTTCATACTGTTGAAGGGCTAACGGGTAAATTTAAAGGCCTGCGGGATAAAAAGCCCCAAGTACAGAATATAGCTAGTGATAAAGTAAAACCAAAAGCTAAAGCTGCACCGAAGCGCAAAGCTAAGCCTAAAAAACCTCAAGCACCAATAAAAGCACCCTTAAATATTGATGGTGATGCGCCTATGCGTCGTCGTAAAAAGCCAGAGCAGGAATAATTATGAGTTACCTTGGTACAACCCAAACCTTATTTGTCAATGAAGTTAGTAATGAAGGTGCTTACCTTGATGGCCACGATTTAGGCGAAGTTTTTCTTCCTAGTCATGAAATTAAACATGAGCTTGAAGCCGGTGACAGCATCAGTGTTTTTATTTTTTTAGATAATGCAAATTTACCGACAGCCACAACCAAAAAGCCACACGCACAAGTAGGTGAATACGCCCTACTGCGAGTTAAAGAAATTAATAGCATCGGTGCATTCTTAGATTGGGGATTAGATAAAGATGTACTTGCCCCGTTCAATGAACAAAAGCCTCGTATGCAAGAAGGTCACTCCTACTTAGTACGTCTTTACTTAGACAACGCCAGCTCTCGTATTTGCGCATCTAGCAACTTTAATCGTTTTCTATCTAAAGAAGAGCCGCAATATACTCACTTACAAGAAGTTAATTTAATTGTTGCAGGCAAAACTGACATTGGTTACAAAGTATTAGTTGAAGAATCGCACTTTGGCGTGGTTTTTTATAATATGGTATTTAAAAACCTGTTTGTAGGGCAAAAACTGACAGGTTTTATCCAAAAAGTACGTGAAGACGGCAAAATAGACGTCATTCTTGAAAAACCAGGTATGGGTAAAGTCAGTGAGCTTGGTGAGAAGATCATGGATAAACTAAAAGATGAAGGTGGCGTATTAGCCATTGGTGATAAATCAGACCCTGAACTTATCAAAAAAGTGTTCTCAACCAGTAAAGCAAACTACAAAAAAGCCATTGGTGGTTTGTTTAAGCAAGGTCTAATTGATATTGAAGCTAAGTTAATTAAGTTGAAATGATACTGAGCTAGTAATAGTTAGTGTTATAAAAAGAGTAAAGCCAAAGCTTTACTCTTTTTATATGAATACCAGTTACAATTATAAGTTGGCTAAACGCGACGAATGCTCACAATGTAGAAGAAAGCGTTAATCAGGTTCGAACTGCATAAAGAAAGTAGCTAGAATTATACTGTATGCTCTATATAAGCTGTTTTTTGTGTCGAACAAAGTCTGTTAATGCTCATTAATATATTAGTTTGTGTAAGCTTGCTACAAGCGCAAATTTTTAAACATTCTTTGTATGTTAGGGCTTATTTTTTGCCTTAAGTGCCGATTTTCTTATTTACTCACCGTTCTTTTTCTAAAAATATTAGGCTGCCAGCCAAAATGTAAAGCGCCAAGTCTTAAAAACACAGTAACCAAAAGTGATCCGACAATACACCATATGTAGTTTACTTCGAGTAAAAACAGTGCAGCGTAAGTAAGTCCACCACAGAAACAGGTAGTGGAATATAGTTCATCACGCATTACAAGAGGCAATTCACGACAAATAACATCTCGCATCAGGCCACCAAAGATACCTGTCGTCATGCCCATAGTGATAGCGACCATCATAGTCGTTCCTTCTATTAAAGCCTTTTCAATACCGACTATATTAAATATAGCCATACCGATTGCATCAACCAACAACATATAATAATTTGATACATCAGGGAGGTAGCGAATAAACATAACAGCCACAAATATAGAACCATAAGTTGCATATAAATAACTAGGTTCTGAAATCCAAAAGACGGGTTGATTCAGTAATATGTCCCGCAAAGTACCGCCGCCCAGTGCTGTAACAGTTCCAACTACTACCACACCAAACCCGCCAATATCTTTATCGTGCCCAAGCAGAGCGCCAGAAATAGCAAAAAATGCGACACCAATTAAACTTAAAATATTAAAATATTCAGCTGTCATATAGGTTTCCTTACCGAATTAATCATTAGCATTTTAGTTTAGAGATAGTTTATTTACGCTGAACATAGCCGAATTTATTAAATCAAATAGTGAAGAAAAATACGATAAGCGAGCTATATGTGCATTTTTACAGTATGGCAGCAGAATGAACAGCGGCTATAGAACGCCGAGTTTAACAATATAATTTAACGAAAGTCTTAAACATATTATTGATAACTTACGTGGATGCTTTTTAGGTAACTTATTCAGTTATGAATATGAGTCGTATGGGAATATCGATGGAGGTGCTATCAGTTCAAGACAAATTTCGAATTGCAATCAAAGTATGATGGATAGATATTAGCCAGATCTAACACTTAATCTTTAACACGTGGTATTGCTCAATTAAAACACTTTATTTTTATTGCGTTCAGCTTGTAACCTAAAAAAAGCAAAGTAAAAACTTTGCTCTTTTCTCTTAGAGTAAGTACGTGCTAATACAATGTTTGTTTATTTTAACGAGTCATTAATTGCTTTAAGAACCGCAACAGGGTCTGCTGCTTGTGTTATTGGGCGGCCAACAACCAGGTAGTCACTGCCATCATCAATAGCTTGTTTTGGTGTCATAATACGCTTTTGGTCGCCTGCATCACTGCCAGCTGGGCGAATACCTGGGGTCACAAGTTTAAACTCATCACCTAGCGCTGCTTTTAATTGCTTGGCTTCTTGTGCTGAGCACACTACCCCGTCAAGGCCTGACTCTTTTGCAAGCTTGGCCAAATAAATAACTTGTTCAGCAGGCGTTTTATCCACTCCTAATCGTGTAAGCTCTGCCGCATCCATACTGGTTAACACGGTTACAGCGATTAAAAGTGGTGCATCATCACCAAACTGCTCTAAAGCTTGTTTGGCTTTAGTCATCATTTCAACACCGCCACTGGCATGAACGTTCACCATCCATACACCCATTTTAGCAGCGGCTGTTACCGCTTTCGCTACTGTGTTTGGAATATCATGGAATTTTAAATCAAGAAAAACATCAAAACCTAGCTCAATTAGCTCTTTAACAAATGCAGGACCAAAATAAGTAAACATTTCTTTGCCTACTTTCAAACGGCACGTATCAGGAGAAAGCTGTTTAACAAAATTTAACGCTGTTTGTTGATCATCATAATCAAGGGCAATAAGAACTTTTTTTGATTGGTCGAGTAACATAACTTTCCTAAAAAATAGAAGTAATACTAAAATTAAAAACCGTCTAAGCCGCGGCTTGGTACTATGGTTTCCCAATGCTTGCAAGATGGGCAAACCCAATAAATAGTATGGCTTGTAAATCCACAATGCTGACATTGAAAAGCAGGCTTTGTGGCAATGTAAGATGTAACTAGATTATCAATCTGATCGAGAACATCTTTTATGTTGTGATTTTGCTTTGCTAATAATTGCAGTAAAAAACTAAAACCGCGAATAGTAGGCTGGCGCTTGAGACTATCAGTAAGAAACTTGATTGCTTGTTCTGTATGCCCCTGCTCTATAAGCGCTTGGCAATGCTTTATTTTTATTAACACACCGCCTTTATCTATTAATTGTAAAAGCAACTCATGGAATTGGTGTGTTAAGTTTAATTGATGATAGCTGTGGGCCAAGTCTTCAATAAACAATGGCGCAAAAAAAGTAAAGTTACAGATTAATTCACGCCAATAATAAATAGCCTTAACATAATCTTCTTTTGCGAATGCTGACTGACCAAGCTCAAATAATGGTCTAATTGTTTTATGGTTTAAGCTGATTGCTTTTCGCATGATTTGGGGATCGTTTTCAAGCAAAGCGGATTCGCAATAAAAGTTTGCTATAGCTTTAAAATGTTGAGGCTTTGAAAATAAGTCGCCGTGTGCTTCAAACATGTTAATACCCTTCTCCCACTCCCTTGTTTGAGCGTATAAGGTAAGTAGCGGATCTATGGCTTGTTCATGATTTGCTTTTACTAACCAGACTAAATGTTCTTCAGCGCCATCAAGCATACCTGCCATAATATAATCTTCGGCAAGTTCTAAACGGCTTGCAGCAGCTTGCTGCTCATTCAAACTTGGGTGTTTCAAAAGTAGTTCATGAATTTTTATAGCACGGTCGAGTTCGCCTCGACGACGAAACATGGTGGCAAGCGTTGAGTAATGCTCAACAGAATCAGCGGCAACTTCAAGTAGATTAATAAGGTGTTCTAAACCTTGATCTTCCTCTCTATCAAGTAAGAACTTCAACCCTTTACTGTATTCAGAGGTAATTTGGCGGTTTAATTGATGAGCTTGGTTTTTCGCACTGTTTTTACCCATAATCCAGCCGTAACCAGCCGCAACAGGCAACAGCAAAAACAAAAGCTCAATCATAATTAAGTGTCTTTATTAGCAACAAACTTAGTGTTGTTTTTTTCAGGTGCTAACTTTTTCTTCAAGCGATAATTTTGCCATTTTAATTGTGAAAATAGTTTAAAACTAATAAAACAACCAACGACAACACCTAAAGCAAAGCAGATACTTATAATCATAGCTAGAGGCAGTGTATTACTGGCAATAATATAATTAATTTGTACTAACTGCGGATTCTGTGAACCAAGCACAAATGCAAATATCAAGCATATTGCTACGAGGATAATTTTTAATACTCGAAACAAGTAACTACTCCTGCTGGTAACTAAGCAATACTCGCATTTACACGATCTCTTAGCTCTTTACCAGGCTTAAAATGAGGTACATGTTTACCATCTAACTCAACCGTATCGCCTGTTTTAGGGTTACGACCAGTACGTGGTGAACGAAAGTGAAGTGAGAAACTACCAAAACCACGGATCTCAATTCGATCTGAGTTTGCTAATGAGCCGGCCATTTGTTCAAGAATTTCTTTAACGGCGTTTTCAACATCTTTCACAGGTACCTGAGCATGTTGTTCGGCTAGTTGTTCTATCAATTCTGACTTAGTCATAACGTTTCCTTAAAAAGAGATAAAGGAAGGGCAGCACTGCCCTTCCAATGAAGACTAATTATTAGTCTTTTTGTGCATTTGCAAATGCAGCAGCCATTGCGTTTTCGAACACTGGCTCTTCTTTCTTAAGCTTCTCTAATGCTTCTTTCTCTTCTGCTTCGAAAAGAGCTTTAACAGATAAGCTTAAAGTGCGGTTCTTACGATCAACACCAACATATTTCACTTCGATTTCGTCGCCTACAGAAACAACAGAAGTTGCATCTTCAACGCGCTCTTGAGCGATATCAGCTACACGGATGTAACCTTCAACGCCTTCGATAAGTTCAACAGTTGCGCCTTTCGCATCAACTTCAGTCACTTTACCTTTAACAATAGCACCTTTTTTGTTTGCATCAAGGTAGTTATTGAATGGGTCAGCTTCGATTTGCTTAACACCTAGAGAGATACGTTCGCGCTCTGGGTCAACTTGCAATACGATAGCAGTGATTTCGTCGCCTTTCTTGAATTCACGTACAGCGTCTTCGCCAGGTGTATTCCAAGAAATGTCTGAAAGGTGTACAAGACCATCAATACCACCGTCAAGACCGATAAAGATACCGAAGTCAGTGATTGATTTGATCTTACCAGTAACTTGGTCGCCTTTGTTTTGTAGACGAGCAAATTCCTGCCAAGGATTAGCAATACATTGCTTAAGACCAAGAGAAATACGACGACGTTCTTCGTCGATTTCAAGAACCATAACTTCAACAGTGTCACCTAGTGAAACAACTTTTGAAGGGTGGATGTTCTTGTTAGTCCAATCCATTTCAGAAACGTGTACTAGACCTTCAACGCCTTCTTCGATTTCTACGAAGCAACCGTAATCAGTAAGGTTAGTTACACGACCAGAAAGTTTAGAACCTTCTGGGTAACGACCAGCGATAGCTGCCCATGGATCTTCGCCAAGCTGTTTAAGGCCTAGAGATACACGAGTTTTATCTTTGTCGAATTTAAGAACTTTAACTGCGATTTCGTCGCCAACATTAACGATTTCTGAAGGGTGCTTAACACGCTTCCACGCCATATCAGTGATGTGTAGTAGACCATCAACACCGCCAAGGTCAACGAATGCACCGTAGTCAGTAAGGTTCTTAACGATACCTTTAACTTCTTGGCCTTCAACAAGGTTAGCAAGAAGCTCTTCACGTTCTTGTGAGTTCTCTGATTCGATAACTGCACGACGTGAAACAACAACGTTGTTACGTTTTTGATCAAGCTTGATTACTTTAAATTCAAGCTCTTTGCCTTCAAGGTGAGTTGTGTCACGTACTGGACGAACATCAACAAGTGAACCAGGTAGGAAAGCACGGATTGAATCAACTTCAACTGTGAAACCGCCTTTAACTTTACCGTTGATAACACCAGTAACAGTCTCTTGCTCTTCACATGCTTTCTCAAGACGGATCCACGCTTCGTGACGCTTCGCTTTCTCACGAGAAAGGATAGTTTCACCGAAACCGTCTTCGATTGCATCTAGTGCAACATCTACTTCGTCGCCAACAGCAACTTCTAGTTCACCAGCAGCATTTTTGAATTGCTCTGCAGGGATAGCACTTTCTGATTTAAGACCAGCATCTACAAGTACAATGTTGTTCTCGATTGAGATTACTGTACCTTTAACGATAGAGCCTTGCTCTGCTTCAAAACCCTTTAGGCTTTCTTCAAATAACTGCGCAAAATTTTCTGACATACGAATATACGTCTCATATATTTAATACCAATAAGCAACCATGCTGCATGGGGTTGTTAAAATAGCACTGGCATCCTGCTGGTGCATGTAAAATGTGTTTAACTTCTTTTCGGAAGTTTACCCTCAGAAATAGCAGAATCTAACAAAGTCATAACTTTATCAAATACTTGCTGAGCATTGAGCTCACTAGTATCAAGCTCAATAGCATCATCTGCGGGCACAAGCGGCGCAACTTCACGATTCATATCGCGATCATCACGTGCTTGAATGTCCTCTAATAGACCACTTAGTGTAACATCAAGACCACGTTCATTCAACTCAACATAACGTCTGCGAGCTCGTTCTTGTGCACTAGCGGTTAAATATATTTTTAACGGCGCGTCTGGAAACACCACAGTGCCCATATCACGGCCATCCGCAATCAAGCCATTTTCTGTGCGAAACGCACGTTGGCGACGAAGTAGCGCTTCTCTCACGCGAGGTAAAGCAGCCACTTTTGATGCCGCTGCACCGACTTCTTCATTACGAATTGTGGTTGATACATCTTCGCCTTCAAGAATAACCTTTCCAGCATTTGTTTGACTATCAACTAAAAACTGCACATCCAGATTGGCAGCTAAAGGCACCAATGCCTCTTCATTGTCCAATGCAATTTGATGATGAAGTGCGGCCAGTGATAACACACGATAAATCGCGCCACTGTCTAAGACATCCCATCCTAATTTATCGGCTAACAAGCGACAAACAGTTCCTTTACCTGAACCACTTGGGCCATCAACGGTGATTACGGGCATTAATAACGCCTGCATTTAAACCTCCTGCAATGCACACCAAAATAAAACCGCCGTATTATACGCCAGATATTAAAATAGATCCGCTTTTTGTATGTAAGTTTTTATGTTTATTGATTTGAATCTATTCACTAACGCTTTCTAATACCTTGAAAAAGGTAGGAAACGTTTTATATGTGCACTTAGGATCATTAATGGTTATAGCTTTGCCGCCTACCGCAACCATTGCAAAACACATCGCAATTCGATGGTCGTCATAGGTGTCTACTGCTACATCATTAAAATGTTCAGGCGGAGTAATTTCAATAAAATCGTCGCCTTCAACTACATCAGCACCTACTTTACGAAGCTCTGTGGCCATGGCATGTAATCTATCTGTTTCTTTAACGCGCCAATTGTAAATATTGCGAATGGCCGTTGGTCCCTTTGCGAATAAAGCTACCGTCGCAAGGGTCATTGCAGCATCTGGAATTGCGTTAGCATCGATATCAACCCCATTTAGTTGTCCTTTACGAACAACTAAGCGCTCGTCATACCAATCAATTTTAGCACCTACCTGCTCCATCACTTTGGCAAAACCAATATCACCTTGAACAGACTTAGCACCGACACCTTTTATTTCAATTTCACCGCCTGCTATTGCAGCGGCTGCAACAAAATAAGAAGCAGATGACGCATCTCCCTCTACCATAATACGTTCTAAAGCTTGATACTGCTGTGAACCTTTTACTTTGAATGTCTGATAATCATCATGGCTAACCTTTACACCAAAGCGTGCCATAACATCTAATGTAATATCGATATAAGGCTTTGATACAAGAGTCCCTTTTATAGAGATTGTGGTATCACCGTTAAACAAAGGTGCTGCCATTAAAAGTGCAGTTAAAAATTGGCTCGAGATACTGCCATCAATTTCTACTTGGCCGCCAGCTATTTCGCCACCACAAATTTTCAGTGGTGGGTAATCTTTGCTTTTTAAATAATTAACATTGCCGCCTAGCGATTGTAATGCATCAACTAAATGACCAATTGGACGCTCTTCCATACGCGGCTCGCCAATTAACTCATACTCGCCCTTTACCGCTGCAAGTACTGCAGTCAAAGGTCTATATGCTGTTCCTGCATTTCCTAAAAACAAAGGCTTGGACGGCGTTAAAAACGCCCCTCCAACACCATGTACCGTTGCCACTGTTTTATCTTCATTGAGTTCTACATCAACGCCTAATAGCTTTAGGGCACCAAGCATGTGGCGAATGTCATCACTATCAAGTAAGTTTTCAACAACGGTAGTCCCTTTGGCAAGGGCAGCTAATAAAAGTATTCTATTAGATAAGCTTTTTGACCCTGGTAATGTAACACTGCCATTAACACATGAAATAGGCTCTAAACGAAGTTGTTCCATTAACTGTTCTCCTTCGCAAATTTAGCCATAAAGTCCACTAAGGCTTGAACCCCTGCAAGCGGCATTGCATTATAAATACTTGCACGCATCCCACCTACAATTCGGTGACCTTCAAGCGCAACTAAACCAGCTGCTTTGGCCTGACTTAAAAACTGCTCATTTAAACTTTCGTCATTTAGCCAAAACGGTACATTCATACGAGAACGACAATGTTTAGCGACTTTATTAGTGTAAAAGGGTGACTCATCAATAAATCCATATAGCAGCTCTGCTTTTGCAATATTTTGCTGCTCCATCGCTTTCACCCCACCGCTTTGCTCAAGCCATTCAAATACTTCAGCGGCTAAGTACCATGCAAATGTTGGTGGCGTGTTGTACATGCTGCCTTGTTTAACTTCAAGGGCATAATCAAAAATCCCCGGCTTAGGGAGTCCTTTGCGTTCAAGTAGGGTTTTGCGAACTATAACAATGGCAAGCCCTGAAGGACCGATATTTTTTTGTGCACCGGCATAAATTAAATCAAACTGGTTAACATCAAATTCGCGAGACAATATAGTTGATGACATATCAGCAACAATGGGCGCAGTTGGATGACTTGGCACATCAAAGACTTCAATACCGTCAATCGTTTCATTAGGACAATAATGTATATAAGAAGGATCAGTTGGAAAGACCCACTCACTGACCGGTTTTATTGAAAACCGCTCGCTTGTATCATTACGTACATCAAGTTCACTAACTTGGGTAAATTTTACAGCTTCCGCTACAGCCCCTTTGGACCACACACCGTTTTCACAATAAATAGCGGCTTTGTCATCTAAGTGTAAGTTTAAAGGGACAGCGGCAAATTGACCTCGACCACCACCGTGCATAAATAGCACTTCAAACTCGTCGCTTATATTCATTAATCGGCGAAGGCTTGCTTCACATTTTTCAGTTAGTGCTAAAAATTCTTTACTTCGGTGACTTATTTCCATCACCGACACACCTAGATTTTGCCAATCAACAAATTCTTTTTGTGCTTTTTCCATCACAGCTGGCGGTAGCATTGCTGGACCCGCACAAAAATTGTATATACTCATTACCTTTCCTCATTCCAGTAATTACTTTTTTTATTTTCAATACAGCCATAAAAAAAGCGGCCAAAGCCGCTTTTTAAAAGTTAAAATTATTCTTCTGGTGGGTTATCACCAGCGTCATCATTAACTGTTTCGACAACTTCTTCACTCTCGCCCTCGATAGCTATAAGCTCATCGATTTCGATCTCCTCGATACGTTGTAAACCAACTACTTGCTCTTCGTCAATAGTTCTTATCAAAATAACACCTTGGGTATTACGCCCAACGGTAGAAACTTCGTTTACACGTGTTCGAACAAGCGTACCACGATTAGAGATAATCATGATTTCGTCATTGTCATCAACTTGCACAGCACCGACAACTGCACCATTACGTTCGCTCACCTTAATCGATACAACACCTTGTGTTGCACGGCTCTTAGATGGGTAATCTTCAAGCTGGGTACGCTTGCCGTAACCATTTTCAGTCACAGTTAAGATAGCACCATCCGTTTTTGGTACGATTAATGATACAACACGTTGTCCGTCAGCCATCTTAATACCACGAACACCTGTTGCGGTACGACCCATTGGACGCACACCTTTAAAGCGGATTTCTGGGTTACCATTCTCGTCAAGTACAGGGTTGCCGTTTTCATCAACAACAGCTGATTCTTCAGCTTCTTTAAAGCGAACAACTTTACCCGCATCAGTGAAGAGCATGATCTCATTGCTACCATCTGTGATATCTACCCCAATGAGGCTATCGCCTTCATTTAGGTTTACAGCGATGATACCGCTTGCACGCTGACGACTGTATGCCGTAAGCGGAGTCTTCTTAACTGTACCAAATGCCGTAGCCATGAAGATGTATTTATCTTCTTCGTACTCTCGTACCGGCAAGATAGCGGTAATACGCTCATCAGCTTCAAGTGGCAGTAAGTTAACAATTGGCTTACCACGTGCCGCACGACTCGCTAGCGGTAATTGATACACTTTAAGCCAGTATAAACGCCCTGCCGTTGAGAAGCACAAAATAGTATCGTGAGTATTCGCAACTAATAAACGTTCAATGAAATCTTCATCTTTCATCTTCGTCGCAGATTTACCCTTACCACCACGTCGCTGCGCTTCGTAATCTGATAATGGTTGATACTTCACATACCCTTCGTGCGACAAGGTTACTACAACATCTTCTTCGTTGATCAAGTCTTCAAGGCTAATATCGTGTGCTGCAGCGTTAATTTCTGTTCGACGCTCATCACCGTATTGGTCTTTAATTTCAACCAACTCATCACGAATAACTTCCATTAAACGCTCAGGCGATGCCAAGATATGTAATAACTCAGCAATTAAATCTAATAACGTTTGGTATTCGTTTAAGATTTTTTCATGTTCAAGACCCGTTAGCTTGTGTAAGCGTAGATCTAGAATTGCTTGAGCTTGCTGCTCAGAAATATAATATTGACCATCACGAATACCCAAGTCGTCTGCTAACCAATCAGGGCGTGCAACATTCGCTTCACCCGCTTTTTCAAGCATCGACTTAACATTACCCAATTCCCAAGGACGGGCTGTTAACGCCGCTTTCGCTTCAGCTGGTGTTGGTGATTTACGAATAAGCTCAATGATTGGGTCAATATTGGCAAGCGCGATAGCTAAACCTTCAAGCGTATGTGCGCGATCACGTGCTTTACGTAAATCAAACACGGTACGGCGAGTTACGACTTCACGACGGTGAATGATAAACGCTTCAAGCATTTCTTTTAGATTAAAGCATTTAGGTTGGTTGTTAATCAAAGCAACCATATTCATACCAAACACAGTTTGTAATTGTGTTTGTGCATAAAGGTTATTCAGAATAACTTCGCCAACATCACCACGTTTGATCTCAATAACGATACGCATACCGTCTTTATCTGATTCATCACGTAATGCACTGATACCTTCGATTTTCTTATCTTTTACAAGTTCAGCGATTTTTTCAATCAAACGCGCTTTGTTTACTTGATAAGGAATCTCATGAACTATGATGGTCTCACGACCTGACTTTTCGTCTACTTCAATTTCAGCACGGGCACGGATATACACTTTACCGCGGCCGGTCAAATAAGCTTGTTCAATGCCTTTTTTACCGTTAATGATTGCCGCAGTTGGGAAATCAGGGCCAGGAATGTATTCAATGAGCTCATGAATAGTTAAATCTGGGTTTTGGATTAAAGCTAAACAGCCATTAACTACCTCAGATAAATTATGTGGCGGTATGTTTGTTGCCATACCAACCGCAATACCTGACGAGCCATTCACCAAAAGGTTAGGAACTTTCGTCGGTAACACGTCTGGGATTTGCTCAGTACCATCATAGTTAGGTACAAAATCAACCGTCTCTTTTTCAAGATCGGCTAATAATTCATGCGACATTTTTGCCATACGTACTTCGGTATAACGCATTGCAGCCGCAGAGTCACCATCAACAGAACCAAAGTTACCTTGGCCGTCTACTAACATGTAACGTAAAGAGAATGGCTGGGCCATACGGACTATGGTGTCATAAACCGCACTGTCGCCATGGGGATGGTATTTACCAATTACGTCACCGACAACACGTGCCGATTTTTTATATGGTTTATTCCAATCATTACTAAGCTCGTTCATTGCAAACAAAACGCGGCGGTGAACTGGTTTTAAACCATCACGCACGTCTGGCAATGCACGTCCAACAATTACGCTCATCGCGTAATCTAGGTAGGACGTTTTTAACTCGTCTTCAATATTGACTGGCAGAATTTCATTGGCGAGATCAGTCATTTGATATCACATTCCTTCAGTATTAACTCTTAACGTACCATTTTAATGGTCTTCAGAGTATTTGTTGTTATTAAACGTATTCTAATAGACCATGCTATCACAATTAATTTAGATTTACAGGCGCTAAATCTTTGCGATTTATTAATTTAGCCCTATATAATGGCCTCAGATTGACGAGGAAGTATTTTATGACCGAACATCAAAATGTAGATAGTGCAGAAATTGCAAAGTTTGAAGCCATTGCCGAAAGGTGGTGGGATTTAGAGGGTGAATTTAAGCCTCTTCACGAGATAAATCCATTAAGATTAGATTTTATCACCAACAAAACACAAGGCTTATTTGATAAGGAAGTGCTTGATGTAGGCTGCGGCGGCGGTATTTTAACCGAAAGTATGGCTCGAATGGGTGCCAAAGCAACAGGCATTGATATGGGCCAAGAGCCTCTTACAGTGGCAAAACTTCATAGTTTAGAAACGGGTGTGGATGTAGATTACATAAAAGTACCTGCAGAAGAGTATGCCCAAGCTAACCCTGCTCGCTTTGACGTAATTACCTGTATGGAAATGTTAGAACACGTACCCGACCCTGCTTCTATTATTCATGCGGTAGCTGCGCTTGCAAAACCTGGCGCAGACGTGTTTTTCTCGACCTTAAATAAAACCCCAAAAGCGTATTTATTTGCCATTGTAGGCGCTGAAAAACTTCTAAAAATGGTACCTGAAGGCACGCATGATCATAAAAAGTTTATTAAACCTGCGCAACTGATTGCTTGGGCTGAACAAGCAGGTTTAAAAGTAAGAGCCAGTACTGGCCTTAACTATAATCCGTTATCTAAACAATACACACTCAATACAGACGTTAGCGTTAATTATATTCTCCATTTTGAGAAGCTCGCATAATGAGCAGTTCAAACAATTTGATTCACGATATGGATTATGACGCCTTTATTTTTGACTTAGATGGTACGTTACTCGATACCGCCGACGATTTAGGCGCAGCACTAAACACCGTGTTAGTGTCGCAAAACTTACCAACAGTCAGTGCTGATATATACCGCCCTGCCGCTTCTAACGGCGCAGTTGCGTTATTGCAAGCTGGGTTTGGTGATCTTTGGCTTAATCAAAAAGACCAAAACGCGCTTCGCCAACAACTACTCACCGCTTACAGTGATAACATCGCTGTTCATAGCCGCTGTTTTGATGGTGTTGCGCAACTATTATTGGCACTTGAAAAGAAAAATATAAAATGGGGGATAATGACTAACAAGCCCAGCTTCTTAACGATCCCACTGATCTCGCAGATCAAAACGCTACACAATGCACAAGCTGTTGTCAGTGGTGACACCCTTGAGGTAGCAAAACCCTCACCTTTACCTTTATTACACACAGCCGAATTATTAGCAGTAGATCCAAGGCGTTGTTTATATATAGGTGATGCCGAGCGTGATATTCAAGCTGCAAAGGCCGCTGGTATGCGCAGCGCAACAGCACTGTGGGGCTATGTACCTAGTGAGTCAGACGCATTAGATTGGAATGCTGATTTTAATTGGCAAAGTCCAATTGATGGATTTAACCACATATAGTGTATTATTAATATTAAAACACTACATATTGTGATTAGGCTAATTTTAACTCAAACTATGATGATAAAAAAAGCAGCCTAAATTTATTTTTAAAATGACTAAATTTAGTCGATCTTGAGTTGCTTTTTATAAATTTCATTTTAATCAAAAGGTCAAAGGTTAATGGCTACTAACACAATCGCGTTATCCCAAACTTATCCACAAAGGGGCCCGTTTATGCCCCTTGCAAATGATCGCAGACCACACTATCTTGTGATCTAGAATTTGAAGAGCACCAGATATTGTGGCTAAATGTTATTCAATTAAATTCGATTTTAACCCTAATAAATAGAATAATAATTTTCTAAGACTATATTTCCCAAGGAATACAGGCAAAACTATGAACCAACAGCTATCTGTAAGCAAACGTGACGGCCGTAAAGAGTCACTTGATTTAGATAAGATCCATCGCGTCATTGCTTGGGCCGCCGAAGGTCTGAATAATGTGTCTGTCTCGCAAGTTGAATTGAAATCTCACATTCAATTTTATGATGGTATTCGTACTGAAGACATTCACGAAACAATCATCAAAGCAGCTGCAGACCAAATTTCAAAAGACAGTCCTGATTATCAATACTTAGCGGCTCGTTTAGCTGTATTCCACCTACGTAAAAAAGCGTATGGTCAATTTGAGCCCCCTCGCCTTTATGACCAAATAACAAAACTAGTAGAAGATAAACGTTACGATGCACATCTGCTAGTCGACTACACGGAACAAGAAATTGATGAGCTTGATAACTACCTTGATCATAGCCGAGACCTAAACTTCAGTTATGCTGCTGTAAAACAGCTTGAAGGTAAGTATTTAGTTCAAAACCGTGTAACTGGTGAAATCTATGAAAGTGCACAGTTTTTATATATCCTTGTGGCTGCAAGCTTGTTCTCAGATTACCCTAAAGAAACGCGTTTAGATTACGTTAAACGCTTTTATGACGCCGTATCGCAATTTAAAATTTCTTTGCCTACACCTATTATGGCAGGTGTGCGTACACCAACACGTCAGTTTAGCTCGTGCGTGTTAATTGAGTGTGGCGATAGCCTTGATTCAATCAATGCAACATCCTCTGCCATTGTTAAGTACGTTTCACAACGTGCTGGTATTGGTATTAATGCCGGTCGTATCCGCGCATTGGGAAGCCCTATTCGCAATGGCGAAGCGTATCACACAGGATGTATCCCATTTTATAAACACTTCCAAACAGCTGTTAAAAGTTGTTCGCAAGGCGGTGTTCGTGGTGGCGCAGCAACGTTATTCTACCCACTATGGCATTTAGAAGTTGAAAACTTACTCGTGCTTAAAAATAACCGTGGTGTTGATGACAACCGTGTTCGTCACTTAGATTACGGTGTGCAATTTAATAAGTTAATGTATTCGCGTTTAATAAAAGACGACTACATTACATTATTTAGCCCATCAGATGTACCAGGTCTATACGATGCTTTCTTTGAAGACCAAGATGAATTTGATAAATTATATGTTCAATATGAGCAAGACGAATCAATTCGTAAAAAGCGTATTAAAGCAATTGAGCTGTTTTCTATGTTTGCACAAGAACGTGCAAGCACAGGCCGCATTTATTTACAAAATGTAGATCACTGTAATACTCACAGCCCGTTTATTTCAAAAGTTGCCCCAATCCGTCAATCTAACTTATGTTTAGAAATTGCATTGCCAACTAAGCCATTGAATAACGTAAATGATGAAGAAGGCGAAATCGCTTTATGTACATTATCAGCGTTTAACTTAGGGGCAATTAAGTCACTTGATGAGTTAGAAGAGCTTGCTGAGCTAGCCGTACGTGCACTTGATAACTTACTTGACTTCCAAGACTACCCAGTTCCAGCAGCTAAAAATGCAACTATGGGACGTCGAACGCTTGGTATAGGTGTTATCAACTACGCATACTACCTAGCTAAAAATGGTAAGCGTTATTCTGATGGCAGCGCAAATGCACTGACCCACAAGACATTTGAAGCAATTCAGTATTACCTTATGAAAGCATCAAATGAATTAGCAAAAGAACGCGGTGCTTGCCCTAAGTTCAATGAAACAACATATTCTCAAGGCATAATGCCAACAGATACATACAAAACTGACCTTGATAAAATTTGTGATGAACCACTTCACTTGGATTGGGATACATTGCGTGCAAGCATTAAAGAGCACGGTATGCGTAACTCAACATTATCAGCATTGATGCCATCAGAGACATCATCGCAGATTTCAAATGCAACAAACGGTATTGAACCACCTCGTGGCCACATCAGCGTTAAAGCCAGTAAAGATGGTATCTTGAAACAGGTTGTTCCTGAGTATGACCGTCTTAAAGACAGCTATGAGTTGTTATGGGATATCCCATCGAACCAAGGTTATTTGCAATTAGTGGGTATTATGCAAAAGTTTGTTGATCAAACGATCTCTGCTAACACTAATTATGATCCAAACAAGTTCGAAGGCGGTAAAGTACCTATGAAGGTGTTACTGCAAGACTTACTTGCAGCTTATAAGCTGGGTGTTAAAACCTTGTATTACCATAATACTCGCGATGGCGCATCAGATTCACAAGATGATACAGCTGTTCAACCGGAAGATGATGATTGCGCAGGCGGCGCATGTAAAATTTAAGCACTGTTTTTAAAATATATTCATAGCGGGCTTTGTGCCCGCTTTGCCCTGTTAGTTTTTTGAGTGATCCTATGTCTTATACTACTTTTAGCCGAAACCATAATAACCAATTACAAGAACCGATGTTTTTCGGCCAAACAGTGAACGTTTCTCGTTATGACCAACAAAAATACCCGATTTTTGAAAAATTAATCGAAAAACAATTGTCTTTCTTTTGGCGCCCGGAAGAAGTCGATGTTAGTAAAGACCGCCTAGATTTCCAAGCACTGCCAGAGCATGAAAAACATATATTTTTGAGCAATCTTAAGTACCAAACACTGCTTGATAGTGTTCAGGGTCGCTCACCAAATGTTGCTTTGCTGCCAATTGTCTCAATCCCAGAGCTTGAAACGTGGATTGAAACGTGGGCATTCAGTGAAACTATTCACAGTCGCTCATACACACACATTATCCGTAATGTTACTCAGTCACCAGAACTGATTTTTGATGATATTGTAAGTAACGACAAAATCAGTGAACGAGCTGATGCCGTGACTAAATATTACGATGAGCTGATCAATAAAGTAGCCATCTACAATTTATATGGTGAAGGTAAACATGAGCTTAACGGTGAGACCGTTAATATTAGCTTGTTTGAATTAAAAAAATTACTTTATCTGGCCATGATGTCTGTAAATATCCTAGAAGCAATTCGCTTTTATGTTAGTTTCGCATGTTCTTTTGCATTTGCAGAGCGTGAACTTATGGAAGGCAACGCAAAAATCATTAAACTCATTGCCCGCGATGAAGCACTTCACTTATCAGGTACTCAGCATATTTTAAATATTATGCAAGATGGCAAAGATGACCCTGAGATGGCTATTGTTGCAGCGCAGTGTAAAGACGAAGCGATTAAAATGTTCGTTGATGCTGCAGAGCAAGAAAAAGAATGGGCAGAATATTTATTCAAAGATGGTTCAATGATTGGCCTAAATAAAGATATTCTTTGTCAATATGTTGAATACATTACAAATGCACGCATGAGTGCAGTAGGACTTCCTACCCAGTTTGAAAATAATAGTAACCCAATTCCATGGATAAGCTCTTGGTTGGTATCAGATAACGTACAAGTAGCCCCGCAAGAAGCTGAGATTAGCTCATACCTTGTGGGCCAAATTGACTCGCAAGTTGATGCCTCTGACTTTGGTGATTTTGATCTGTAATGTCTGATAGTAAAACTGTAAGGATCACCCTTACAGATAGTGGCCAGGATCTAACCTTTGATTCTGGCTGCCCTTCTCTTTTGGCTTGTCTTGAACACAACAAACTAACGGTTTCATATCAATGTCGTGAAGGATATTGTGGTGCGTGTAGAGTTAAGTTAACCAAAGGCAGCATCATATATAATCAAGAGCCTCTGGCGTTCGTTCGAGAAGGCGAAGTACTGCTGTGTTGTTGTAAACCTGATGGTGACGTGTCTATAACTTTAGATTAGTCACTAGATGGCAAAAACCTGCACGTTACACACCACATACTTTGTTTTTACCACTGGTCTTTGCTAAATAGAGGTTTTCATCAGCCTGTTTTATTGCTGAATCAATGCTGTCACTGTGACTTATTTCACTCACACCAACGCTAACAAATAAAGTAAAGCTCTGCTCATTTATATGAACGGGATGTCTTAATAAGTCTTGTTGAATTTGCTTTGCTAACACAATTGCATCATCAGCTTTTGTTTGCGGTAATACACATAAAAACTCTTCCCCCCCCAGCGGCAAAATATGTCGTTTTCTGTAGAAAAACGCCTGAAGGTATCTGCTAAATGAATGAGCGCACAATCGCCTACTTGATGGCCAAATTGATCATTAATTTTTTTAAAGTCATCTACATCAATAATCATAATAGACAGTGATGTATTTGATTTATCACTCAACGATTTTTCATCGTATAAACGTTCAACGGTATATCGTCTATTCGGTAAATTAGTTAACGGATCGGTTGTGGCTAATATTTCATTGTTCTTGGCTAATTGAATTAATTTTTGGCTATAGCTTTCACGAAAATATTCATAGAAGCCACTTAACAATGCAACAATAATAAACGATAAAACAATGCGTAATAGCAAATGCTCTGAGTCATAGACATGGCCATCGAAGTACTCCGCGAAAACAAACGTAATAATAACAGCAAAAATAAAAAGCGAAATATCGACAATGCCTTTGCGTAAACCACGAATGAAGAATGTAACAGGTGAGACAATATAGATCCAAATAGGCCCCGTGCCGTGACTGCCTCCTGTAAAAACCAAAAACAACATTAATGCATAAAGTGTATATAAAACAACCCAACCCCCAACATAATCTTGGCGCTTAATAAAACAAGGTGAGATAAACAACATTGAAGATGTTAATAAGGCAATGAATAACAGCGTGTCATTATCGGCAAAAGCGAAGCAAGCCATAATAAGTGTGGTAATTGAGCCAATAAATGCGAAAGAGCGAACTATCAGCTTTCGTTCATTTTTGTCTGAATAATTTATCATTTATTGATTTTGCTATCCTCAGAATCACGCCTTCAAGTTTTAATATGATTTCTTGTGGTAACTATAGACAATTAATTACCATCAATGACGATTTAATGCCAGTTAAATTGCTTGGTGTAGTAGTAATTAGCTTGATCACTAATGCTGACACTATGGTGGTCAATAGTGATATCCCACTCTAGGTTACGTGTTAAATGCTGTTTGATTTGATCAATAAACTGACTATCAATTTCAATCAAGTGATTATTTGGCAAGCGTGATAACTGTGGCCTTGCCTGATCTAACCACTGACTGTGTGCCTTCGTTAAAATAATAAATTCATCAACAAGTTTTGCGACCTTAAGTAGGCGTTTTAAATCAGGCTCATCCACACTTAACCATTTAGTGTAGTGTTCATCAAAGGCTTTGATAGACACATCAGGCAAATTTTTGTCCGTGTTTAGTTGCGCTGAACTGTCATATGACAAAAAACTGTAACCCAATAGCTTTAGAATAAAATGATCAAGCGTTTCGTTTTTCGTCAGTGATGTGGTAAACACTTCTTTGTGATTACGTTGCTGGCGTAGATCAGCAATGGTAAAACGAGCTTTAAAAATTCGGCTTTTGTCAGTCATTTTCATGACTCCGGCGATAAACGAATAATAAGTATAGTTGAGAATGAATAAACTCGCACATTAAAGTTATGGTATAACATTATTGAAAACTGCATGCGATGATGTTACATTATATCACAACATATAAATCAACTGATGTAGTCATTATGAACCGTTATTCACTGCTTTCTGGCGCAATTATTACTGCGCTGAGCTCTTATTCTGCACATGCTGCTATTATAAATGGTCACGTTGTTGACACTAATAATCAACCAATTGCCAACGCTGATGTTCATATTCATGGCAAAGCACAATCAATAAAAACTGATTCAAATGGTAAGTTTAGTATCGATATTGATGCAAAAAGCCAGTTACACATCAGTAAAAATAATTTTATTGATGCACGTCTTGCTGTCGATGAAGATAGTCAAAAAATCAATGTTACGTTAACCCCTACCTCAGTAGAAACGGTTGTTGTGTATGCTTCTGCTCTTCACAAAAATAGCCTTGAAATGATTTCACCTGTGAATGTTTTAGCCGATGATGAACTAAAAAACAAAGCAAAGCCGACTTTAGGCGAAACACTCAAAGGCTTACCTGGTGTTAATGCAAGCTACTTTGGACCTGTTTCATCAAGCCCAATTATTCGTGGTTTAGATGGACCGCGCGTTAAAATTACACAAAATGGTTTAGACAGCAGCGATGCTTCTCGTATCGGCCCAGATCACGCTACATCAAACGATAGCCTGTCGGCAGAACAAATCGAAGTACTTAGAGGACCGGCTACCCTTTTATATGGCTCAGGCGCAATAGGTGGTGTCGTGAATGTGGTCGATAATAGGATCCCTACAGATAACATCGATCAGTTTACAGGTGCTGTGCAATACAACCATGACTCTGTTTCGAATGCTAATACATATGCAGCAAAGTTAGAAACTGGTCATGAAAACTTTAACTTTCACTTTGATGGCACAAAAAGAATGGGGGATGATTACCAAACACCTCGATTTGAGCTACCAGAAGAAGGCCATGAAGAGCATCATGAGCATGAAGAACATGAAGAACATGAAGAACATGAAGAACATGAAGAACATGAAGAACATGAAGAACATGCTCATGAAACAGCAACATCTGTTGAAAATACTTTTATTGATAGTCAAACCGTTAACTTTGGTACTAGCTATGTAGGTGAGCATTTCACTGTGGGTATGTCATATGGTCGAATTGAAACAGATTATGGTATACCAGCACATGAGCATCATGGCCATGAGCATGAAAATGAGGAAAGTGAAGAAGAAGCAGTTTACGCGCGCGTTGAACAAGATCGCTGGCAAGGCCTAATGAGTTATGCACTTCATAATAACTGGATTGAAACCATAAACCTTCGTTTAGGCTACACAGATTATAGCCATGCCGAAATCGAAGATGGTACAATTGGTACCATCTTTAGTAATGAAACCACTGAAGCACGCTTTAATATTGAACATAAGCTTGGCAACTGGCACGGTATAGCTGGCTACCACTTTAGTGAGTCTGACTATGATGCCAATGGTGAAGAAGCTTTCACCCCTGCAAGTAAAACAACTACCAATGCCCTATTTATTCTTGAAGAACAAATGATTGGTGATGTCACTGTAGAATTAGGCGCTCGTGTAGAAGATTATAATATTGATAGTAATATTACATCTCATGACCATGACCATGACCATGACCACGATGAAGGTGAAGAACACCATGATGAAATGGAAGAAGATCATGATGAAGTAACTGCCTATAGCAAAAGCTTTACTAACTTAAGTGCCTCTGCTGGTGCTATTTGGCAATACACACCGGGCCACAGTGTTTCCTTAAGTATTTCACATTCACAGCGAGCACCACTTTCGGCTGAGTTACTTTCTAATGGGCTTCACATTGCAACTGGCACCTACGAGCTTGGCTTAGGCTATGTAATAGAGGATGGCGAAGCACATTTTGAGCCTGAAGATATTAAGCAAGAAACAGCTAACAATTTTGATTTGAGCTTTAGGCAATTCAGTGGTGACTTTGGTTATACCGTTAACTTTTTTTACAATGATATTAAAAACTTTTACTATCAAAAAAATACAGGTTTAACCTTCGACGAAGAACATGGCTTTGAAGAAGGCCAAACAGATCACGAGCACGAAGATGCACTTGCTGTTTATCAATTTGTTAGTCAAGATGCTGAACTTTATGGTGTTGAGTTTGACGCCCATTATCAAGTTAACAGCAATGCCATGGTAAAGGTATTTGGTGATTCAACAACCGCTAAGCTCAAAGATGAGAATTTACCTCGTATACCTGCAAATAAGCTTGGCTCTGAGTTGCAATATACACTTAATGATTGGCAGTTCACACTAACGGGCACTCATTACTTTGAACAAAATGATATTACTCAGTATGAGACTAAAACACATAGCTACTCGCTCTTTGATGCACAAGCTAACTACCAACTGAGTGTTGGGCAAATAGATACACAGCTTTATATTAACGTTGATAACATCACCGATGAACTTGGCTTTGTGCACAGTTCATTTATTAAAGAAAAAGCGCCGTTACCAGGTCGTAACTTTAGTATTGGTGTACGCGGTTACTTTTAACCCATTTTACGATTAACTCAGTTTTGGGTTAATCAAAAATTAAGCATAAAAAAACCACTCTTAAATAATTAAGAGTGGTTTTTTATTATGAGCATTAAACGCTCATAAAAAAGCTATTAAAGAATAGCGTGTAACTCAACATCAAATACAAGAGTTGAGAAAGGTGCGATTGCAGCACCAGCACCACGTTCACCATAAGCAAGCTCATGAGGAACATAGATACGCCATTTAGTGCCAACAGGCATCATTTGCAACGCTTCAGTCCAACCTTTGATAACACCGCCAACTGGGAATTCAGCAGGTTGACCGCGCTCGTATGAGCTATCAAAAACTGTACCATTGATAAGTGTACCATGGTAATCAACACGTACTGTAGATTCAGCTGTTGGCTTTTCGCCTTCACCCGTTGCTAGTACTTCATATTGAAGACCAGACTCAGTGACAGTGATTTCTGGGCGCTTTGCATTTTCTTCTAAGAATGCGATACCTTCAGCAGAAAGTACTTTTGATTCTTCTTCACGACGAGCTTGAATTTCAGCATTGATTTTTTCGAATGCAGCTTGGATCTCAGGGATCTCAACTTGGAATTCACCGCCTGCATAAGCATCTTTCATGCCTTCAAATACTGAATTTAAGTTTAGGCCTTCAAAAGGGTTCGCTTTAAGTTGCTCACCCATTTGTAAGCCAATACCGTAACTTGCTTTTTCAGCATCTGTAGTAAAATTATCTGACATAATGTGTTTCACGTTTTTATGTACCAGCTTAGTGTGCACTGATACCAGTTAAAAGACGCGTCTATGCTAACATAAATAAAAACGATTTTGGGGCTAGTTTTTATTGAGTTTTCGCTTAATTAGGGTCATTACAAAGGTAAAGACAGGCAAGCTGATTAATATTCCCGCAAGCAGTTCTTGGCTTAATAAAGCGTGCGTACCGACAAACAAAATAGGCACTACAATCAACCCAACAACACCGATTATTAAAGCACCAATAACAGGCCAATAGGTATCATATTTTGTAATTAAGTGGGCACTTAATACATTAAAACCCAAGCAATAAAGTAAAGACGTAATCAAAGGCTGATCTGGCTGAGCATCCAAAGCCATTTTGACCAGTAAATTAATTGCGCTGTGATAGCAATATGCAAACACAACCCACAATAAACTGTGTTTTAAGATCCGTTGAAATGTATTTAATTGACGAGGCTCTGACATACTAAACTCCAGATAGCAAAAAGCCGCCCAAAAGGCGGCTTTTCAAATATGGTGGAGAGATAGGGATTTGAACCCTAGAGGGGCTACAAACCCCTGCCGGTTTTCAAGACCGGTGCATTCGACCACTCTGCCATCTCTCCGTACGGCGCGAATAATAGGCCTAAGCAGAACAGTTGTAAACCCCTAAAAGTAAAATAAATAGTAATTAAACAGGTTGAGGATAAAATTCAATCAATAATATTGTTTAGGCCGTTTAGCTATCCATGAACACAATAAACACACTAATAGACTCAGTGTTGCAAAACTTAAACATTGAAATATTAAATCGAAACGGCTTAAGTTATCGCTAGGCATTATAACAAGTACAAACGCAGGCAAAATACTTAACATCAAAACGTAGCAACACACTTTAAAAGCGCGTCCAAAATCAAAGCGTTTGCTGCGCTGCATCCACCAAGTCAGAACCACAAGAATTGATATAGACGCAATCGCGACTAAGTGAGGTGTTTGCGTATTAAATGCAGTATATAAAGTGAGCACTGCGCCCACTACACCCCAAAGGGACCACGTTAGCCATTGTTCTTTTTCACGTAAAAATAAATTTCCCATTGTTCTCGTCTTCTTTGTTGTTTTTGTTAAGACGCTCCATACAGTAGCAAATAACAACAGATTAAAAAACAGACTGTGAAGAAAAATACTTTCTGTGTCCTTACATTTCTTACAGTGAGCAGTAGTAAGTAGTTTAATAACTGCGACCTTAATCTAATCTGACTAAGCAAAGAAGGTAAAGTTCAATTTGTCTATTATAAATATGTAAAAAACTGTTCTGGCTTATGTTTAGCTGATTTCTTACACTCTACAGCGGGCGTACCTAAATATAAATACCCGACTATTTCGTCTTGCTCTGTTAGCTCTAACGCCTCTTTCACGCCTTCACTTTGTGCAAAATACCCTGTGCGCCACACTCCTCCAAGGCCTTGAGCAAAAGCAGCTTGTTGCATAGCAAGCACTGCACATCCTGCACTTTGAACTTGCTCAATACGCGGAACTTTAGGGTGCTGTTTATATTTTGCGATAGCAATAATTAACATTGGCGCTCTAAAAGGTAACTCTTTTGCTCTGTTAATTACTTTCTCTTCTTGTTGCTCAGAAATAGCACTTTGATAATAGATTTCGCCTAAACGGTTTCGTCCTTCTCCAGTCACAACAATGAACTGCCACGGAGCGATACATCCATGATCAGGTACTCTTAATGCCGCTTGCTTAATAATTTCAAGCTGCTCATCAGTAGGCGCAGGTTCAACTAAACGAGGATCAGATTGCCTCGTTAATAAAAGCTCTATAGCATCCATAATTTTTCTCGTCTAAAAGAATACAGCATATCATCTATTGCTAATGCCTAGAAAGGGTGTTGTATTTTAATAACCTAGACCTTTGACTAATCCCATCTTGTTCACGCTTGCTTTACTCTAAGGGCTCAATATTTAGTGCTTTATAAAAAGCCGTATTTAAGTTTGAACAAGCGCAATGTTCATGTTGCCGGAGAAGTTATGACAACATCACAGCAAGATACTATTCCACAAAAAGAAAACCTTGGAGACACACAAAATAACGTGTCTGCTAGCTACGAAAGCTTACATAAACCCAGTTCACAATTTACTACTCGCGACGAGTACCTAGAACACGAATTACAAATAATGCAGCCCAAGCGTTGGCGGCCTAATCTTCCATTTAGAGATTACCGTTTTGAATTTGAAGACACCATCCCAGCAATGGCAGGCACTATTGGTAAAGTCGTTATGGTAGGCGCTATTGCCGCTACATTTGCTGCACCACTTGGTTTAAGCGATGCATTTGTTCTTGAAAATGTCCGCTATGAATTGTTAATTGTCGCCCTATTTATTATTTTATTTTCTGGCTTTATATTGCCTACAGCCAACTTGGCCGGTACGCATGGCCCATTAATTCCACTTATTCCGATTGTAGTTGCTGCGGGTGGCCACCCAATGGCATTTGGACTATTAATAGGTGCTTTTGGTTTTATCCTTGCTATCAGTAAAGGTGGTAGTTTACTCGCACGTTTAACCAGTAAAGGCGTATGTGGCGGCCTGCTGCTTTATCTTGGTTTTATCGGCACATTATCCCAAGTCAAAAAGTTATTTGCATGGGCTGAAAGCATTAACATGAGCCATATTGCATTTATTGTTATTCTTACCACTATATTACTTTATGCACTTTTAGAACATTTTAAAAAGCGTTGGTTAGCAGTGCCATTGAGTTGCATTATTGGCGGAGTCACTGCATTTGCCCTAGGTGCGCCATTTGAATTTAAAACTGCACCAGGCTTACCTAACATGAACCCAATGTATTGGTGGGGCGAAAACACAGGTTGGATGCTCGGTTTACCGACACTGGAAAGTTTTGTAGTTGTGCTACCGTTTGCAATTTTAGCTGTAGCAATGTGGTCACCGGATTTTTTAGGGCACCAAGTTTTTCAAAAAATAAGCTACCCTCAACGCACTGAAAAAGTACAAATGAATATTGATGATACAATGCTCAGTGCTTCCGTCAGGCAAACATTTGGTTCTATTTTAGGCGGCTCTAACTTTACCTCATCATGGGGTACTTATATTGTTCCTGCCGCTATTGCAAAACGACCCATTCCCGCTGGCGCAATTTTAACAGCTCTATTTTGTATTATAGCTGGCGTATGGGGTTATCCGATGGATTTAGCAATTTGGCAACCCGTATTGTGCGTTGCTTTAATTGTCGGCGTATTTATTCCACTGCTCGAGGCTGGAATGGAAATGACCCGAGAAGGTAAGACAACCCAATCAGCAGCTATTGTGGTATTTGCATCTTCTTTAGTAAACCCTGCTTTTGGTTGGTCGCTCACTATGTTACTTGATAATTTAGGCCTTATAGGGTGTAAAGAGCGAAGTGCAGATTTAACACCTATGAGCCGCTGGAAAATTCCATTATTTATGTTTGTACTTTTAACGAGTGTGATGGCTATGGTAGGCATGCTACCTGGTATTCCTGCTCTTTTAAGTGATTTTAGACACTAAATACAAAAAGCAGCAAGGTAAACTTGCTGCTTAATAACTGCATTAGTAAGCAATTAACCGCAACCCTATTAGTACCAACATAACAAAATTAGCGACCACACCTACTAAAAAGAAGTAACTTCGTGGACTTGGGTTCTTTTCTGTAGCAATCACATAATAAAGCGTCATATGAATCAAGCGTGAGATTACATAAACCCACATACACATAGCAAATATTCCACTGTGATAACCCATTGTGAAAGCAAACAATACACTGCCTAAAAACAGGGCACTATTTTCGAGTGTATTATGGAACGTTCTGTGCGCTCTAAAAACAAAGCTTTCATGGCTTAAATCAGCATCAAGTTTACCAGGCACTGCGTTCTCTTGGCTTGCCTTACTAAAAGTAGCAACAGCCCACTGTACGAAAACCATAATCAAATAGATGTAAAGTGCAAAATATGCAGATAAAGCAAGTTCAGTCATTGTCGTTCCTATTATTTTTGAGGTAAACAATATGAGCAAAAAACAAGCCAAGCATAACCCATTGAATAATAACAACTTTAAAATGAAAGAGTTTTTTCAGTGTAAATAGTTACCTTCAACCTATAAAATCTACATGAGGTTAAACCCTATTTAATCACTGAAAGTTGCACCTCTAAACTGATAATATTCATGCAAAGCTTTGGGGACAGATACGTAAGGGTTTTCATTGTGACCAGCGCCCTCACTATAACTAAACTTCCACGTTATAGTGTGCTCTTTATTTTGCTCTAGTGCGGCTAACAAGCCTTTAAATGACCCTGTGATGATTGGGTTTTCATCTGCACCTAGACTTAAGTATAGAAAGATTTCTGACTGATTGAGTGCTGATAGACTTTTAGCAAACTCATTTACCACAACACTATCGTCGTACCACGCCGCCGGGCTAAAGGCAAAATAACCATCAAACAGCGCAGGCTTTGTACTCAATGTGTACAACACAAAACTACCGCCTGCTGAAAATCCAGTTAAAATACGATTATCATTTAAGCTGTAATTAGCCTCTAAAAAAGGCAGTAACTCTTTTTCAATAAATGATAGAAATACATCGGCTCGACCAAATATTGCAGGGTCATTTTCAAACGCTGGTCGAGCTCCAATACTAACCTCTTTACGGGCGTATGGCGGAACCAAATCGCGATTACGGGTATCTGTCCAAAATTGATTTGGCAATGCAACTAAGATTGACTCCTCTACTATGCCTTGCTCAGCATATATAGTTAACGTGTTATGCCAACGGCTAAGGTTGAAGTTACCGTCCGTTTTTATAATTAATGGGTAAGTTTTACTAGGATCATAATTGGCTGGTAGTCGAATGAAAAACTTTCTGTGTTCATCTAGCAGCTCAGAATATAAGGTATGATCTTCAAACTCAGATGCGCTATTTTTTAAATAAGCACGGGTGGTTAGACCCAATGCCATCACAACGATGCACCCAAGGGTTATAAAAAATACTTTGTGTTTAAGCGCCATGTTGAGTTCCATTTTAAATTTAATAATTAATAGGGTCTGTTGCCCTTTCAAGGTTTAATTTGCAGCAGTCTGTTTGGTATTTAGGCAATGCAGCGCCAATGTGTTGTGGTTATTAGGCGAAAACGCAGCATCAATGCCAAACAGGCGCTGCCCTTCAGGCTCTGCCTTGGGCCGATTTACTCTTTGTTGCCTACATGGATGATGGTAAGGGGCGTGAGCAGGATGCGCAAGCTTTGCTCGGTTTTGACTTAGCCCACTAGGTTACAAGCCTCGCGCCGTGATTAAATCCCTCCTAGTTTGAACAAATTTCAATCCGCAAAGGTCAACGGACCCTAAGTTAAAACATTAACTTAGTCATGTGAATAGCAGTGTTTTATAAAAGTGTAAGCAAACATGTACTTACGCCTGAAGGAGAAAATGCAATGAAGCCCGCTGCTTCATTGCTTTGTTTTTACCCAAACCACCTCAAGATGCAAAATTCAGCGTTTCAGGGGCTTAATATCAAGGCGTTACTTTGCAAGCCCCCTTTTTAAGAAGGAACAGCGATGAGAGTAAGTGCCTGTGAAGCGCCCAATGGGTTGGTTTAAAAGCGACTTATACTGCGTTATTGATTTTAACAA
>NZ_PDUS01000010.1:46754-143873 GCF_002723455.1 Pseudoalteromonas sp. 3D05
CAATGCCTTGCCTAAATCGCTTTTTATTCCAACTGACACTCGCATCTTGAGATGGCTTGGATATAGTGCTTTATCAGTTTAAAAAAGTGATGCATTCAACCATAAATGTAAAGCGATACTTGCAGCGTAACCTAGTGCAATAACTGGAGCCCACTTTAAATGGCCAAAGAAGGTATAATAACCACGAGCTTGCCCCATTAATGCAACACCCGCAGCTGAGCCTATAGATAATAAACTTCCGCCAACACCCGCAGTTAAAGTTATTAGTAACCACTGCCCGTGAGACATTTCAGGCTGCATAGATAGCACCGCAAACATAACAGGAATATTGTCTATTACAGCTGAAATCACCCCCAAAAAGATGTTTGCAGAAGTCGCTGACCAATTACCATATAGCATCTCAGACATAAGGTTTAAATAACCTAAAAAGCCGAGCCCACCAACACACATTACAATTCCGTAGAAAAACAATAAGGTGTCCCACTCAGCACGTGAAACTTTACTAAATACGTCAAACGGTACAACACTGCCCAGTTTAGCTAAGCGATCATTATCACCAATTTGTTCAGCATGTGCCTTTTTGCGTGCTAATGAACCAGGCAAAGTCATTCTTAAAAAATAACCAAAAAATTGTAAATAACCTAACCCCATCATCATGCCAAGTACTGGCGGTAGGTGTAAAAAACTATGACATGCGACAGCTGTTGCTATGGTTAATAAGAATAGACTTAAAATGCGAAGTGCCCCACGTTTTAGCTCTATTTCTTCGTACTGCGCCGAAGGCTGCTTATCGGCAACATAAAAACTCATAATTGCAGCGGGAACAAGGTAGTTTGCTAATGAAGGGATAAATAACACTAGAAATTCATTAAAATGAACAAGGCCTGCTTGCCAAACCATTAATGTAGTAATATCGCCAAATGGACTAAATGCACCACCAGCATTGGCAGCAATAACGATATTAATACAACTTAAGTTAATAAATGGCTTATCCCCTTGCGCCACTTTCATCACCACCGCACACATCAACAGTGCCGTGGTTAAGTTATCGGCAATCGGCGAAATGAAGAAAGCTAAAAACCCAGTGATCCAAAACAGGTTTTTATAATTGAACCCTTTTTGAATCATCCAAGAACGTAAAGCATCAAACACCCGTCGCTCTTCTAATGCATTAATGTAGGTCATAGCCACTAACAGAAATAACATCAGCTCTGCAAACTCTAACAAATTATGCCTAAATGCAGATTCGGTGATAGCGGGTATATCATTGTTTACATAATATGCGCCAATTAAAATCCAAATAAGACCCGCGGCAACGAGCACTGGCTTTGATTTACGTAAGTGGAGTTTTTCTTCAAGCATGACAACTGCATAAGCAATACAAAATATAAAAATGCACAGCATGCCGATAGTTGAGCTGGTTAGATCTAATTGGCCCTCACTCGCCCACGTTGGGGAGCAAAATAAAAGTAACACTAAGCTAAATAAATTAAAGCCTCGTAGTAAGTTTTTCACACGGTACGTCCTGTTTTAATTTCAAAAACGGTATTTTTATAACGATTTTTATTATTAATTCTTATGAATGGGGGGTTGTTATAAAAAAGTTGCTGTAAGTTACCATGATTTAACATTAAGGCTATTATACTCAAGTCTAAATATTCATTGTTAATAGTTATGTTTGTGATAAAAACTATGAATATTCCCAAACCAACTTATAGCACTTTTAACAACGATGAGAGTAAGTGTCTGTGAAACGCCCAACGGGTTGGTTTAAAAGCGATTTATACTGCGTTATTGATTTTAACAATAGAACCACTATTACTTGCAAACAATGCCTTGCCTAAATCGCTTTTAATTCCAACGACGCTCGCACCTTGAGGTGGTATGGGTATATATGTATGCTCTGATGGTAAATTCAGTAAAAATAACAACATTAAGGTATTGTATGCGATTCGGACCAGGCCTCTTAGTCACTGCCGCTTTTATAGGACCAGGCACAATTACTAGCGCAAGTATTGCAGGCGCAAATTTTGGTTTTACTTTGGCATGGACATTATTATTTTCAGTAATAGTCACCATCTCATTGCAATCAATGGCGGCACGATTAGGGGTAGCAACAGGACAAGACTTAGCACAAGCATTACGTGCTCATATACACACACCTATATTTAAAGTAATCGCAGCTATATTAGTGATCAGTGCCATTGGTGTAGGAAGTGCGGCTTATGAAGCCGGCAACCTAAGCGGTGCAAGTTTAGGTTTAATAGGTATTTTCCCAGAGGTTAACTCACACGTTTGGACACCCTTGATTGCCATTTTTAGTGCTTTGCTTCTTTATAGTGGGAAACATAAAATGGTGGAATCTGCACTTATAATACTCGTCCTTTTGATGAGCTTAGTGTTTATCTCAACATTGATAATTGCAGCCCCCCCAATTGAACACTTACTGAAAGGGTTTATACCGAGTATTCCTGAAGGCTCAATGACCACAGTACTTGCCTTAATAGGGACTACCATTGTCCCTTATAACTTATTTTTGCATTCTGGCATTCTGGCTGCAAAACACGACAAAAACAGCAATACCGACAAAGTCATTAAACAAACCAATCTCGATACAGGTATATCGATTACCTTAGGTGGGGTTATCACGCTAGCCATCTTATCTACAGCGTCGGTTGCATTTTATGGGACCGATGCGGGTAAAATCAGTGCTGCAAATATGGCTTCACAATTAGAGCCATTACTTGGTAATGCTGCGCAGTACTTTTTTGCAGTTGGTTTATTTGCCGCAGGTTTAACTAGCGCAATAACAGCACCATTAGCGGGTGCATATGCCGTGTGTGGTATGCTCGGATGGTCAAATGATATGAAGAGCCGTCAGTTTAAGTGGGTTGCACTGGTTATTTTAGTATTTGGGGCAACAGTTGCTTCTCTTCGCTTAGATCCTATTGCAGTCATCATATTTGCTCAAGCCGCTAATGGCTTGCTTTTACCTATTGTTACTTTTTACCTCGTTTGGCTGGTAAACCAAAAGGCGGTAATGGGAAAATACACCAACTCACTACTTGTTAACCTGCTAACATTACCAATGTTATTGCTTATACTGGGGTTAAGTAGCTACAAACTTATCAACATGATTGTTTAACAATAGTAGATTACTCCCTGAAACGTGCCGCTCTTATTTAGCTTTATGGGCTCATTAGACTTGGCTACACACTACTGGTTATAAATAGTCAGCGCCTTTTATTTAAAGGGCGCTGAGTTAACACTGAAAAAACAGAGCCGCCTACAGCACCTGCTAACAGTTGAGTATAAAATCCCCACCCTCTTGCGCCAGCAATAATATGTATATTCATAATTGATTCTATGACAATGAGGACGGTTGCAAACGCGACTATACCTGCCACTATAAATAATGGAAATCTTAAATTAGTATGTTTTTTCGCAAGCCATTGAGCCACAGTAAACGCTATAGCTAATGCAATGGCAATAATTGCCCCATAAGTAGGTAATAACCCTAACCAATCAGAAAGGGTTAAGCTAACACGATCACTTAAAGCAATTTCAACATCTACATTAACTAATTGATTGACAACGTATTGACTATGAAACAAGCTAGCAAGCGTGAATGTAAGTAACCAGGAAGCTAAAAATGAAGGCAACAAACGAGTTAAAAATGGCATGGTTTTCTCAACTTAAAATAAATCATCTCATTCACATTACCAAAGGCTTAAACACTAAACAATGTATCAGTTTTTTATTGCTCTTTGGCCTCTTTACAAGCTACGTAAACGCAGCTGCTATATTACCCACCAATAAGTACAACATTACAACAATTGCAGATGAGTTAAAGTCTCCTTGGAGTATGGTAAAGCTCCCTGATGGCACGTGGTTAATTACTCAGCGCGACGGCCATGTTGTTGTCGTCAAAGAAGGCCAACAGTCTAATATCAAATTAGACTTACCAGGGCTATATGTTGGCGGACAAGGCGGCTTACTTGATGTAGTGCTAGCACCGGACTTTATACGCTCTAAAGAAATTATATTTACTTATGCTCAAGGTAAACTTGATGCAAACCGCCTAGTTATTGCTAAAGCTATATTTGATGGTATCCAATTTTCAAAGCCAGATATTATTTATAAAGTCGCGACAGATAAAAATACACCGCAACACTACGCTGGCCGTGCACTTGTTTTACCCGATGATACATTATTAATTTCAAGTGGTGACGGCTTTGACTTTCGCGAACAAGCACAAGTCAAAACAAGTCAACTTGGCAAAGTATTACGCATTCATTTAGATGGCACTATACCTAAAGATAACCCGTTCATTAATCATGAAAATCGCCGTGCTCACGCTGTTTTTTCACTTGGCCATAGAAATACACAAGGGCTTATTTACGACTACGACGCTAATCACATCATTAGCCATGAACACGGACCTGCAGGTGGAGATGAACTAAATTACTTAACCGCAGGCACAAATTATGGTTGGCCAGTTATAACCTATGGCAAAGATTACTCACAAGCGCGCATATCTCCTTTTCAAGACTATCCTGGTATGAAAAAACCATTAGTCGACTGGACACCTTCAATTGCGCCTTCAGGTATGGCTTATTATGGCTCAAAACATTCAGCATTCCCGTCATTACACAAGCATGCACTGATCACCACATTAGTCGATAAAAAACTCTACGCCGTTGATTTAACGACAGGCCAGTTTGATCAATCGGCTGTTTTTCCTGAAATTTCTGGGCGTTTGAGAGATGTTTATATCACCCCACAAGGCAACATAGCCATACTTACCGACGGAAAAAGCGCCAACTTATTACTCATAAAACCTGAATAACCTAATTATAAATATACACTGAGGTGATTAAGCAAGTACTGTGTTTTTAAATTCTAATTAACGTAAAAGGTATCGATAAAAGATAACGCCTTGCTTACTTATTTGCTGTTGCGAAAATCCGCATTTCTCTAGTAGTTTTATCGAACCATTATTACTCTGGTCAACGCCTGCGATAAGCGATGACCATGTTTTTATAACCTTTGCTTCAGCGATAAAGCCATTTAATAGTTCACTAGCAAAGCCGACTCCCCACTCCTCTTTGGCAAGTAAGTAACCAATATGCGCACTCTGTTCAGTACCTGTAGAAATAAATAAAAAACCAATTATATGTTCAGGTGCTGTCCTGACGACCAACAAGCGGCTTTGCGAGAGCATGCTTTTCAACCAAACATTAGCTGAATCAACACAATTAACACTTTGAAAATGTGGTGGTAAACTTTCTACGACAGCGGAGGTTAAAATATGGGGTACGCGCTCTAGCAACTCATTGCACTTTAACAATGGTTGGTCGTGATCAATTTCTGTAACAATCAACCTGCTTGTATTAAACTCGATAGCCATACTCATTTCTCTTTTTATAACCAAACTAGCAAAAGATTGTCTATGTTAAAAACCTGAATTGGGTTGTTTCAAAAATTCAATTTCCTCAGCTGTAGAACTTCGCTTTAATATGTTGTTCCGATGCGGATAGCGGCCAAATTTATCAATAATTGCTTTATGTTTATATTCAAAGTCAATATTACTTTGAATACCAAGACGATTAAATAACTTAACGGCTTCTTGATGTATTGCCATTGATTCGCTGTGCATGAATGGCATATACAAAAATACGCAGTGTTGCGCAGAAAGTTGCGTGTCAAACCCTTTTTCAATGGCGCATTGAGCCAATGCAAGTGCCAGTGAATCTGAAGCAAAAGATGTGGGAGTATCGCGGTAAATGTTACGTGAGAACTGATCCAACATAATAATTTCAGCCAAACTACCTAGCTCAGTTTCACGCCAATGTGCCAACTCACACGCAATCGCTTGATTATGTAGTTTACCAAACCGGGATTTAATCATTTGATCAAACTCAGTGTCTTTTTGCCACCATTGTTTAGGCTCAAGTTCAGTAAACCAAAAATCAATAATTTCTTTATACATAATAATGCCTCATACACTAAAGAGCCGAGCCTAAGCTCAGGTTTTATAAATATTGCAATTTGATACTAACTTCGCCACCAACGTGAAAAAGCGAGTACAAGTAAAAAAGTATTGCTTGTTCTGGTTTTATGCATTTACGCTAAACGCTCATACAAACCTGATGCGCGGCTGACTGATTTATTCATCGCCATAAGTAATACTTTTTTATCGGCCACCAGCTCAAAGGTTTTCTTTGCACGGGTGATACCGGTGTAGACCAATTGGCGATTTATACCTGCGGTTGCTTGATTTGCAGGGGGTAAAACCATGGCGGTGTAAGCAAACTCTGAGCCTTGTGATTTATGTATGGTCATTACATACACTTTATCGTGGGCAGGGAGTCGTGCGGGTGAAAATGCACGTTCATTGCCCTGCTCGTCAATAAATACCGCTTTTAGCTGCGCGTTTTCATCATGCAGTAGAATACCAATATCGCCGTTGAACAGTTTTAATTGGTAGTCGTTTTGCGCAATCATAATAGGTAAACCTAGATAATGGCGGTTATTTGCATGGGTTTTGATTAGACCAAGATTATGTAATTGCTTTTCAATGCGCAAGTTTAAGCTGTTTACGCCATAATCACCTTCACGCACGGCGGCGAGTAATTGGTATTGTGTAAACGCATGATGAATATCTGCACTCGGCGCGCCTTGCTTAATGAGCTTTAAATACTCACTGTAATGGCGAGCAGCGCTTTGTACCAGTTTTTCAATTGGCTTAGTGACAATATCGTAATCTAAAACAACGTCGTTAAATTTGCCTGAATAGATTTCCTGCTCAACATAATTGAGCTTACCTGAGTTGTTGGTGTTAACCGCAAAAGCCAGCTCGCCAATACCACTTTTAGCATCAAAGCGATAACTATGTTGTAAAAACGCGATGCAATCGGCCAATGCAAATGGGCTTTGCTGCGATTGTAGTTTTTGCTCGCCATTAAAACACAACTGATTAAGCTCGGTGCAGCGGGTATCAGAATAACTCGGCGTTTGCCCAAGAGATAATCCTTGGCATAAGTCGCTCATTACACTGCCGGTATCTACCGACGCTAATTGGTCTTTATCGCCGAGCAATATTAATCTTGCGCGAGCAGGTAATGCCTCGATTAATTTAGCCATGAGTGATAAATCAACCATAGACGCTTCATCGATGATCAATACATCAACGTGTAATGGGTTGCTGCTGTTATGTTTAAATTTATTGGTAAAGGGTTTAACCCCAAGTAAACGGTGAATCGTTTGCGCAGTTTGCGGTATATGCGGCTCAACATTGTCTGGAATATCTGCTTTTAATTGCTGCTTAGCCCCTAGAATAGATTCACTTAACCGCGCGGCGGCTTTACCCGTTGGGGCCACCAGCTTAATGCTTAGCGGCGCACTTTGGTACAGTGATTGTAATATGGCTAATAGCTTGGTGACCGTGGTGGTTTTCCCTGTGCCTGGGCCGCCGGTGATAACACTAAACCCCTTTGTGGCCGCCATAGCACAGGCTACTTTTTGCCAATCGAGCCCTTCTTTTGGTGCTTTATCTTCAGGGAAATAATCATTGAGTAACTTGGCAAGCGCTGCATTGTCTATTTTAATTTCGCGCTTACTCATGCCTAATAACCGTGAAGCCAGCGTTTGTTCGTACCCTGCAAGGCGTGCAAAGTAGAGCCTAGTGCCAAATAAACACAGTGGTTTTTGCTCACCTACACTTGGGTGCGACTCTAAACAACGAACCGCTTGCTGAATATCAAACTCATCACTAAATGGGCTGATTGTATCGGGTGATGAGCCTTGTGCTTTATTAAAGTCAGACTTTCGTAAGTTAAAAGGATTTTGCCAATTTACATCATCTAAATTTAAACAGCTGTGCTGGCTTTGCCCTGCTAAGCACAGCAACAAAATTAAGTTAAATACATCGCTATTGTCAGCACTGCTCGCTGCATGTTCGGTTAAAAGCTCAGCGAGTTTTACATCAACCACTCGCAGGCGCCCTTCACTTACTAAAAAGTCAATTAACGGCACGGTATCTACTGTATTATCAGCCTCAGCGGCCATTAATGGTAATTCATTTATTGCATCAACTTCACTCATGATGCCTCTCCTTTTTTAACCGCGGGTTGAGTAAATAAGCCATCTAAAATAGCTACTTGCTCTGTGGTGAGTTTATTAAAGAAAATGCCTTTCCCTTCACCCATACCCCGTAAAAAGGTGTAGTAAACGCCGCCTAAGTGTTGCTCTGGGCTATAATTTGCAATGCGCTGTTTTAACAAACGATGAAGCGCCACTGTGTAAATTAAATACTGTAAATGGTATTGATGGCTGCTCATGGCTTGCTCAAGGGAGTCTTGTTCGTAGTCGCTTGGCTTGTTCCCTAAGTAATTCGATTTATAGTCCAAAATATAATATTGGCCTTCAAAGCAAAATATTAAATCAACAAAGCCTTTTAATAACCCTTTAACATCAAAAAACTCAAGGTTACTTTGGTTAAAACCAAAGTGTTTTATAAGTACCGCATTAAGCTGTTTGGCGTTTAAACTCTCAAGGGGTAAATTAAACTCCATTTCCACTAAGCAATCACTCGGCGGCAATACACTTAAACTGAGCCCTTCGTCATTCAGTGGGCATTGCAGGGCGCTGAGTATCCACTGCTCTGCAGTTTCTTGCCAACTGCTATCTATGTGGTATTTTTTTAAGCTTTTTTCTACAACACCCGCGAGATTTTGTTCATCGTTGCTTGGGTGCGTTATGGGGCTGGTGAAATCAATCTGCTCAAAAATTTCATGTAAGCAGCTACCGGGTTTTGCGCCCTTAGGGAAGCTGTATGGCGATTTAACATCTTCTTGCTCTGCGGCAAATTCGTCTTTTTCGTGATCTTCATCACTGCGCCCAGGTTGTATGTGATCAGTATGTTTTTTAAAACTCAAGGCACTAAAGCTGGTGGCACGCCAATCTTTTTCAATGTCTACGGTGACATTATTAACGCTGAGATTGTGACTTGAGCTTTGCGTTGAAGTCAATTGCAAGGTGCCCTGCTCTAGCAACTCATCACTGGTAAATTCAGTGTATTGCATTGCTTTGTTTTCATCACAAAATTCTTTTAAGTGGCTGCGCCATACTTCGCTGCTGGTAATATCAAGCCCTGCGAAGAGTACATGGCCCAACGAGCTGCTTTGTATTGCCAGTCGCTTACTTTGTCCTTGCCCTAGGTTATACATGCCGATGGCGCAAAAATGAATGGCGCGCGTGAGTGCCACGTACAATAAGCGTAAATCTTCTGCTAGGCGTTCTTGCTCGGCTTTTTGCAGGGCATCGTCGGCTTTACTTAAATCGTAAATAAGTTGCCCATCTTTATGATACAAAGCCTCTTTGGTTTCACGGTAGCCACTGGCAAATGGCATAAACACCAGCGGGAACTCAAGCCCTTTTGAAGCGTGCATGGTCACAATACGCACTAGGTTTGCGTCACTTTCAAGGCGAACTTGCACCGCTTCACCATCTTGTTGGCTAACCTTTTGTGCAAACCAACGTAATAGCCTCAATGTGCCCTCAAGCTCAATTTGCTTTTGTTGCAGTATTTCACTTAAATGGCGGTAATCGGTGAGCCAGCGCTCTACGTTATACCCTAAACCCTGCCACTTCGCGCTTAATTGATTGTGGCTCAACAGGTGCTCTAGCATCGCCATGGCACCTTGTTTGTGCCACAGCGCCGTTAAGTAAGCAAAAAAGTTAAGGTGCGATTGCCACTGCTCTTCATCGTCAGCCAGCGCGTAAATCTCGTTATAACTTAAACAAAATAGCGGCCCCGCCAATACACCGCGCAGTAATGATTCATTGTATTGACCATGCAGTGCGGTTAAAAAGTTAAGTAAATGATGGCTAAGCTCTTGGCTAAATACGCTGTCGCGGGATAAATACACACTGGCAATTTTAGCGTCGCTCAGCGATTTTTTAATAATTTGTGCTTCTAATCGGTCGCGTACCAAAATACAAATATCGGCAGCAGTTACCGGTGCCTCACCAATGCAGGCACGGCCCTCTTGTGCTTGGCTTAGCAAAGTGACGACTTTATTTGCAAAGTGGCTTGCTAAATGATGCTGCCCAACCCCTTTGTTGGTGGGTTTTTTACTGTCATCGGCGGCGGTGTCGGCAAATACACAAAACTCAAAAGCCTTGGCAGGTTTACCGTCAATTAAAAATGATTCATCGGTCTTTTTACCTTTGGCTGCAACCGGATTAAATGGAATGGCCTCATTATAAATAAAGCTGTTGTCGTGCTTGGCAAATAGCTTATTAACACTGCTTACTACATCACTGCTTGAGCGAAAATTAGTGCCTAAGGTAAATTGTTGCTCCTGCGCAACTTCATGCTTTGCACCAATATAGGTAAAAATATCAGCCCCCCTAAAGCCATAAATTGCTTGTTTAGGGTCGCCAATCATCGCAAGTGTGGTATTTTCTTGGCCATAAATTTTACTAAAAATACCGTACTGAATGGGGTCGGTATCTTGGAATTCATCAATCATCGCCACGGGGAATAACTGGGCTATTTTTTGCGAAAGTGTATCGCCTTGCTCACTGTTAAGCGCACTGTGTAAATTACTTAATAGATCATCAGGGGTGATCACACTTTGCTCTGTTTTACGTTTAACAATGGCTGTTTTAACCCAGCTTGCAGCATGTTGAGCAATGGCTATGCCAAGCCCTTGGTTAATGGTGCTGCTGAGCTTGGCAAGCTCATCAAACTGAGGCAGTAATTCATGGCTAAATAAAGGCTGATTTTTTTTATAGTTGCCCGGGTCACTTAAGTTATCGCTACTCCAAACTTCAAACGAATACTTACTTGTGCCAAATTTAAAAAATAATTCATCGCCACGGCAAAAATCCTCAAGGGCTTGTAGGCTGCCTTTACGTCCCGGAGTTTTAGAACCACTGAGACCTGACGCTTTAATTGCACCAATAAACTCGCTGTCTAAACACGCTTGTTTAAAAGTGGGTATTTTATCTAAGTACGCTTCACGTGCTCGCCATACATCATCAAGGTTAATCGTCGGTGTAATGAGCGCATTGCCTTTATTTAGTAGGCTCGATACTTGACTAAACAGTGATTCAGGGGCTGGGAATACATCTAAAATAGCGTCGGTTTTTTCTTTATTTAGCGGGTAGACAAAAGTACGCCAAAAATCTTTAATGGTCTCAAGTAAAATTTCGCGCTCATCGAGTATAAATTCTAAGTTAAACGCCACGCCAGATTCAAACGCATGTTGTTTGAGCATGCGCTGACAAAAACCATGAATAGTAAAAATGGCCGCTTCGTCCATCGATTTTGCCGCAGCATCAAGTAAATCAAAGGCGCGGTGTTTATCTTCGATGTGTGCAATGAGCTCGCTTACCAACTCATCTTTGGTTTTAAGCCCGAGTAATGCATCGCGCGCGGCGATTATACGAGCACGTACTCTGTCTTTAATTTCTTGCGTGGCGGCCTCAGTAAAGGTTACAACCAAAATTTGTTCAACACTCAGTGGCTTATTTACCTCACAATGCGGATCATCCGCTATTTGCATACCGAGTAAGTAACGTAAATACAAGCCGGTAATAGTATACGTTTTACCGGTGCCAGCACTGGCCTCAATTAAACTTTGCCCCGTAAGAGGCATGTTGAGCGGGTTAAGCGCTTGCATAATCGCTCTCCTTAGCGTTATCAATTAGTGGCGTAAGAAGTGTATTGCTCCAATGAGTAAATTCTTCTTGGCAATCTAATAGCGATTGCGTAGTTAAACGAATATACGGGTTTTCTCCCTCGCCGCGGCCTATGTATTGCGGGCTAAATTTATTAATCGCTTTATTAATATCGCCCTCAGTTTTTACGTATTCATAACTACTGGCCGGAAAAAACGCCACTGGCGATTGTCTAAGCGCCGCGTATAAACTAAACCATTGGTTTAATTGTTGCTGCGCATACTCAGTATCCATCGGCGCAAAAGCGATTTGTTTATCTAAACCTAAAATTAGGGTTTCCACAGGGTGACCCATCACTTGAGCCGTTAAATGATAAATAAAGCCCTTAATTAGATCTTTCGCTTTAATACTGGCACTTCTGTAAAACACTTGTTTTTGCATGTAAATATGATTGAGCCAGCCTTCAAGTTGGCTGCTTTGCGTTTTGCCATCAGCATCCTCACAGTTGAGTGTTAAAGACACTTCAACAGGTTCATTTTTGCCAGTCGCTATATGGGCTTTCACTTGTCCTGCAAGCGCATCAACCCGGTACTCCATGCTTTCAAAAATCAAATCACCGACATGAGCTTGAGGCAGCTCCCCTCGTTGCAGTATTTGTTCACGACTCAGGGGTCTATCGAAAATGGCCGCTTCAAGTATTTCATCTAAATAAAAATAGCGTTTTAGCGCATCAACACTAAAGGGTTCTTCATCTTTGGCCACATCGTTAAACTCAGGTAAGCGTAGGCCCAACGTTTGCTGATAAAAGCTTTCATGGGGGTTACAAACACTGCGAATAAACACATCAAGGTCGAGACTTTCAGGCATTGCCACATCAAGTTTGCTAAGTGGCTCAGGGGTTATTGCCTCTGCCGGCAACCATACTGGGTTATAGCTGTGCTCATTAACCGCTAATTGCGTTGGTGTTTGCTCGCTTGGCATATAGTAATGGTAATTAAATGGTTGAAGGCGCTGCGCTTTAACTAAACAGTCTGGCAGGGTTCGCTCGCTTTGCTCAGTTAAGGTAAAGCTTCTACCAATGTACTCTAATAACTCACTTACTAGTGTTGATGGCATACGTGGTTGGTTGTCAAAACACGAACGACCAATATAGCTCATATATAAATTATCTCGGGCACTGAGCAGCGCTTCTAAAAATAGATAACGGTCATCAAGTTTTCGTGATCGGTCACCTTTTTGCTTTTTAGAATACGGCACTAAATCAAAACCAATGGGTTGCACAGTACGCGGGTAGTCGGCATCGTTTAGCCCTAGCATACACACTACTTTGAATGGTACGGCGCGCATCGGCATCAAAGTACAAAAATTAACTTGGCCGACTAAAAATCGCTGGCCAACGCCCTTTTCTTGAATGCCTTGTTTGATTAAATAGCTGACAATGCGCTGCGACACCGCTTGAGTATAATCACCATTCTCATGGTGTTTTTTCAGCTCATCGAGCACTTTTTTAAGTACTAAAAGATCCCAGCTGTCATCGCTTTCACTTTCATAAATGGCTTCGAGCAGCTCATCTAAAATATCCGCTTTATTCGTGAGAGTATCATCTGGGCTTAAGCGTTCTTTAAATGTTTGCAGTACGTCAATAAAATGCACCAATTTATTGAGTGTATCGAGTGCCATGCCTTCAACTTCATCGGCGCTGTAAATGCCCGCAAATGGGATTTGCTCATCGCGCTGTGCTATCCCGAGCAATAAACGGTTTAAGCCATGTTGCCAGGTGTTTAAATCTATTGTTGGTAAGTCAAAGCCACTTTTATGCTCGGCGTTAATGCCCCACTTTACCCCTACTCGCTCCAACCAGTATTGAATTTGCTCGTACTCATGAGGCTCTAAACTAAACTTTTCGGCAATTTGTGTTACTTGCAGTAAATCTAAAATGTCAGACACGCCAAAACGCGAAAACGGTAAGTTGGCTAAACTGGCAAACGAGCTAAGTACAGGTTTTTCTTGCTCGATGGCTAAATCGGCTAACGCATACGGAATATGGCGCTTACCGTGAGCACCACCAAATACCGCCTCGATATACGGGCTATAGGTGCCTACATCTGGCATCATCACGATAATGTCTTTTGGTGTAAGAGCTGGGTTTTGATGAAACAAATTAAGTAAATAATCATGCAAGCGCTCAACTTCGCGCAGTGGCGTATAACAATCACTTACAATAATACTGCTGTCAGTCTCGCTAATCGGCAATTTACCTTCGTCATTGATAAACCACTCTTTATCTAGCGTTAATGCTTCACCTTTAAATGCGAGTTGGTATATTTCACTTTGAATTTGACCTAATAGTGAGTCATCAAAACTGTCGGTGAAGCCGTCAATCCAGCGGGCATCTAATTGTACTAGTTGCTCAAAATAATCACGGCCTAATTTACCCCACGATGATAAAAGTGGGTTACCAATAAAGTAATATTCATCATCGGGTTTACTTTGAGTATGCTGAGCGGCATCAAGTAACGGTGTTTTGGCGTATTTGGCGGTAATTTTTGCTGCGGTTTTTTCATCAACCACATCTCCCCAATAATGCTCACTGGGGTTAAAAAAGAATAAAAACACCTGTGTTTTTTTACTTAGTGCATCAAAAATTTCCAATTGAGAGCTGGCTATGGCAGATATACCAAATAGGCTAATGCGTTTTGGCAATAGGCTCTCGTCCATGGTTTTAAGTGCTGCCAGTAATTTGCCTTGCATATTGGCACGATGAAACTGGCTTTGCCCAAGCTCAACACTTAAAGCAACAATGCGTCGCCATAAATCGGGTTGCCAAGAAGAAATACTAATGTCTACGTCATCTAGTGCATCTTTGCCGCTATCCCACGTTGCAATCCAGTGCGGGCGATACATTAAATATTGGTCGTACACGTCGGCTATTTTTTCACAAAGGGCAAAGGTTTTTTGCCCGTCTAAATCACCTTCAAGATACGTTTTAAGGGGTAAATATAACGGCTCATCAATGCAATCAGGTAAAATGGTAAATATTTTCCATGCAAGGTTTGGTTTATTAAATGCTGACTCTTTAGGTACGTTTGGCAATAACTGTTGATAAAGTTGCCAAATAAAACTCGAAGGCAAAGGAAAGTCCACCTGCGCTGCAATACCGAGGTTTTCACTTAAGCCTATTTTTAACCATTGTGACATACCCGGCGATTGCACCAGTACCACTTCTTTTTCAAATGGGCTGGTTAACGGGTCTACAGTTAACAGCTTATGAAACTGAGCTTGCAGGGTTTCCATTCGGTTAGATTGAATAATATTGAGCATTACGACACTGTCCTTGCATGAGATAAAAACAGTGTAAGATATTTTCAATTATAGGGGTAGCCATTAACGGTTAATGGCTTCAATAAATCAGATGCTTAGCTTGATATTTAACCGTAGTAAGCTCACAACTTCAATCCCTTATGCGGTGAGCTTAGTGTCGTTACTAATATGGGCTAATACTGGATAAACTAAATTGGCTTTGCATTATAGTTTTGCCATCTATGCCTTTAAGCTGCAATGAGATATCTGGGTCTGCTTGCTGCCAATCAATGCTTAAATCGCCATAGTTAACTTGATGAGTAAAATCACCTACACGGTGTTTATTAGGACTAACATCTTTCCATTTTTCAGTTAGGCCAGAGCTTGTCATTTCAACTAATGGATAATCTAGGTTCTCTCTGTATTTTGAGATTTCGCCCCAGTGCGTATCACCACTTGCGATAATTACCCCATTCACTTTATGTTTTTTTATCAGTGAAAATAAACGATTACGGTCTTCAGGAAAGTTTGCCCATGACTCCCAACCAGTAAAATCAGGTAATAACTGCAAGCTTGAAGTGATAAGTTTAATTGCCGCAGGCTTTTTAAGCTCTTGCTCAAGCCAAAGCCACTGAGCCTCTCCCAGCATTGATGCGCCGCTTACCTCTGTTGGGCTGTATGGTCCTTGATTATTGGCTTTGCGCTGAGTGTTGTACTGCGTTTCGCTCACATGGTTAAGTGCATCGCGGTTCCAGCGTAAATCAGGCATGATCACTTGTACTGTTTGCTCGCCTTCACCATACATATACGAGGTATAGATACCATCAGGGCGTGTGCGGCGTATGGAATTTTTTGGTTCGCCAAAAAAATCGAGCATGATTTGTCGTGATTGCTCTTTGTGTGGGTACTCTTTCCCTGCATCGTTTTGGCCAAAATCGTGGTCATCCCACATGGCAATAATCGGCGTGTTTGCTTTTAACGTTTTAAACCCTAGCTTTGCACCCAACTTTTGATATTTGTTGGCGAGCACGGTCATATCATTGGTATCACCATAAATGTTATCCCCTAAAAAGATAAACAAATCGGCATTTTCGTTATTGATGGCATCAAAAATGGGAATTGCTTTGTCTTGATGACCACACGAGCCAAACAGAATTTTATTTGGTGCAGTTGCGGCTACTGCACTAAAGCTGAATAATATACATGTTATGAAGGCTGTTTTAAGTCGTTTCATTTTAAAACCTCGCTAATCGCAGGTGCCATATTTGGGTTGAGTTGCTGTGGGTTTTGCCCTAATGCTTTTAATACAGTGGCTGCCACCTGTGCTTGTTTAAATTCTTGCTCTGCTTTCATTAAACCAGTTTGCTTTATAGACGGTCCCATTGCTGCCAGCCATATATGTTCAGAGCCAACAATCCCATCAGGAAACGCCTTACGGCCTTGCTCTGATTGAGCCAGTGCACGTTTTGAGCTATGGTGCTGCCAATCATTAACATGACTGCCACGGCCATGATCTGTAGTAACAATCAAGGTGGTGTTATTTTTATATCCCTCCGTGGCTTGCAGCGTTTGCCATAAGTCCCTAATAAACGCATCACTTTGCTTAGCCGATTTTAAATAGTGATCGTAATCACCATCGTGGGCAAAATCATCGGTTTCTCCAAGGCTAATTACTAATAACTTTGGCTTTTTAGCCAGTAAAAAAGCTTTAGCAAAGCGATAGGTAAAGCTATCTAATCGCACATTATGCCAAGGACTGGGGACCTCATTTTGCATCGCGTTGAGTAACTGCGCATCATCTGAGAATTCAGCGTCAATAGGCATAAAGCCCGCATTCACGTATACGCCACTGCGCTTGTCATTTACGATATATGGAAATACATCCCAGCCACCAAATAATGCCGTTTTATTTTTGTATGCAGGCTGCTCGTGTAACAGCTCCAATATGGTTTTATTAGGGTTATAGTTTTTATCGTTACTATTAATGTTTTCATCAACAGTACCGGTTAAAATTTCGTTGTACCCCGGATATGAAAAGTACCATGGGTTACTTACCGACATCTTGGAGTCATTATTTCTATCACCAATAATGGCGCCTTTGTTTGCCATTGTTTGAGTAATAAATGGCATTAATAATTTCTGTCGTTGTTTTGGGTCTTTATGCCAAAATTCACTGTTTAATTGGGCTTGGTTTTTTACAAAGTCCGCGTTGTTTATTAATGCTTCATCTGCACCACTAAACACTTCTTGCCAACGTACACCATCGAGTGTCACTAACACGACATTTTGCGTGGCATTTACTAACGTGCTGGTTGCAACGAGCAGCCCTAAGAGCGTTATTTTTAATATTGTGTTCATAAAGTTACCTTAAAAAGCAAAAAGCCCATCAATGATGGGCTTTGTGATTTATAACTAATTTTTAAAAATTAGCAGTAAATGTCAGTGCTGCAGTACGTGGCGCACCAATAAAATAGGTAGAACCATTACCAGTACCACCGCTTAAGTATTGTTTGTCTGTCACATTTGTCACAGCAAAAGCAATATCTATTGATGTAAATGCGCCTGCATTTACCTCTGCGTAGTAGCCTGCGTTAAAATCAATCACTGTGTAACCATCAACCTCACTGCGTGCTCGAGTTTGCTCATCAGTCCATGCGCCGAGACGCTCACCAGTGTATTTAGCCGACACACCAAAGCGGAAATCTCCGCTGTAATAATCCGTTGAAAGCACAAACATATCACTAGGCGCATCAATAACATCATCACCCGCTCTAAAGCTTGGACCGGCATCAGCAATCAGTTCGCCATTAGCGTATGAACTTGGGTCGTCAGATGCATATTCGGAGCTATTATTAGTGTACGAGGTATAAATATTCCATTCATTGGTCAACATATAGCTTGCCGATAATTCAAAGCCTTGTGATTCAATACCACCTACATTAATGTATGAGCCATTAGTACCAATAGTGTAATCAATACCGCTGGTATCACTGCCAGGGGCAATAAAGGTAATACGGTTTTCAAATTCAATTGAATAAGCAGTGGCTGTTAGGCTTAAGCGGTCAGCTTGATAACGTACACCAAAATCAATATTCTCAGCCGTCTCTGGTTCTATATCAGTCAGCGCCGAGCTATCACGTTCAAGCACACCGTCTTTAATCGCGGCAAAGTTTTCACTGTAACTGGCAAATAATTCAGTGCTGCTACTAAGCTGATACAGCGCACCAGCGCTGAATAATACATCTGAATCGCTATTAATTTTATCAGAGGTTATATCGTTAAAGTGGTCGTATTTTTGTAGCTCAACTAAGTATTGCTTTGCACCGAGATTTAAAGTGAAATCACCTAATGCCACTGAGTCTTGGATATACCATTTGAACGTATCTGTATCAAACGTGTTTTTATACTGCGTCCAATATGGTGTGCTATCAAAGTGATGATACACGCGAGCATCAATCACTTTGTGCCAATCACGCGATTCATCACGCTCTGATTGCTCATACCAAATACCCGCTTCAATATCATGCATGCCAAACGTGACACTATAGTCTGCAGTTAAGCCTAAGCGGTTTTTATTATAATGAGTATGGCGATATGACATAACAGGGGTTGCTGAATCGTCATAACAAGCTGGGTTTAAACCTGGGCCTGACGCCCACGGCCAACTCAAACTCTCGGTACAGTTAGCATCAGGTGCGAGTGGGTTACCGACACTGTCTGCAAACCCGTATGACCCTGCATTCGAGCCGCCCTCTGTTGTAGGGTTCCCTTCGTCATCGACTGGAGATGTTAAATAAGGCGGGATCCAATCACCTCGGCCCGAATTTTTATGATAATAAGGGCTAATTGTCAGTAATGATGAAGGTGAAATCGCATATTCAAACTTTAGATAACCTAAGGTGTTTTCACGCAATGTGCCCCAACCTTCTGCAAACATTTGGTCAAAGTGCGGCGTACCTGTCCAATTCCAAGTTAGTTGGTCCCAATCGGGTGTTTGTGCGAACTGTTCAAGACTTACACTGTTGTAGTTAGTTTCGCTCACATCATCATACGATAAACGGCCAGTAACCGTTAATGCATCAAAGTTAGATACAAATTTAGCCTCGGCGTGTTGATTGTCTTTGCCGCCATTACTGCCATCACCAACCCAGCGGCTGGTGTCTGTTTGTGAATAACTTACATACGCTTGCGTGTTATCGAAAATAGTGCCCGTTTCATGTTTAATATAGTAACGCGTAGCGTCATGATCGCCATTGGTATAAGCAAAGGTGGTGCTTTTATCAAGGCTTGGGTCTTTACTGACAAAGTTAAATGTACCGCCTAAGGCTTCAAGCGATGCTGATGCGATATCAGAGGTGCCTTGACCGACTTCTACAGTTGCGAGGTTTTCGCTATCTAAATAACGGTTCGCTTTAGCACCACCGCCATAATTTGAGCCACCATTAGGTATTCCATCAATGGTCATACCTAATTGCTGTTGATTACCGTCGATGCTAAAGCCACGCATCGTAATAGTTGTTGACCAGTCATCACCACCAAAGGCATCACCTTCGTTTATGCTGATGCCGGGTAAATTATCAATCACTGATAACACACTCGATACTGAGCTTTGCTGCTCAAGCATTGCAGGTTCAATTACATTATTTGCGTAACTAGTTGGTTTTGCCACCACGGTGACTTCTTCGATTTCATTATTATTTGCATGACTGTTTGTGGAGAAAGCTAACGCAATCGCTAAGCTTAGTGCGCTTTTATTTTTAAGAATGTACATCATTGTTCCATTTGCAATTATAGTGTTGTAAACGGGAACATTATGGTGATAATAAGTGACAGAAAAACGCGTTTTTATTTACGTAACAGTTACCAAAATATGTACTATTTATGGCATAAAAAGTTATTTATTCAGTTTTGACGCAAAATCATGAATCTCACTCTTTGGTAGTGCAGGTGCATAGAGCCAGCCTTGTGCTGTTTGAATACCTAAACATTTAACCCAAGCAAGCTCCTCTTCAGTTTCAATGCCTTCAGCTACAACCGAAAAACCAAGCTGTGCAAAGATCTCTGCAACTTGCTGGTAAAGCACCTTGCCAGCTGGTTGTTCACATTGCAGCAAAAACTTGCGGTCTAGTTTGACATGTTTTACAGGTAAATTAGCCAACATTGATAAACTTGAATAGCCAGTACCAAAGTCATCAAGTACCGTTTCAATTTTATTTTCGCGCAGTTTATCAATGTGCTTAGTGACTAAAGATTGTTGCGTTAAATAGCTTGATTCAACAATTTCAATTTTAACTTGATCTGGAAAGTCAGAGAACAAATCACATATTTTATTGACCATTGATTCACTGGTTAACACATCAGGATTAACATTAATACTGATCACTGGCTCGAAACCTATATTCTGCCATTGCCGAAGATCGCGCTGTGCTTGTTCGATAACCCAGTGATCTATAATTGCTGTTTGCTTATGGGCAATTAAGGTATCTAAAAAGTAAGGCCCTGTTATCGTTCCATCTCTTTTTACTAACCGTAAAAGCGCTTCAAACCCATTCACCCGGCCTGTATTAATATCTATTTGTGGCTGGTAATAAAGCGCCAAGCGTGACTTAGAAATTGTGTTAAGCACATCGGTTAGGCGACCCATTGAGTTATTTGTTTCTCGTTGCTGTTGAATAAATCGCTGTTCTGACTTTGCAGCAAACCGTTCGCTCACATTTAGTTGGCCACTGAGTTTATAAAATGCTAGCTGATAATCATTGCGTTCACTGCTTAGCTTTAAAAATGGATAGTAAATACATGCATTACAGATTATTAAAAAAACCTGTAATATCGGCGCAACAAGATCGGTACCCACCATACTGCCATTAACGATTGTAGGGGTCATCCAACTTATTGACACCTCTTGATAGCCTACAGCGCCAGTTGAAATTAAAAAGTAACTTACAATAAAGTTGAAACAGGGAGCAAGTATAAAAGGGATTAATAAAAGCGGATTTAGAAAAACAGGTAACGCAAAAAGAATAATCTCACAAAAATTAAACGCCGAAAAAGGCAATGACAAACGCGCTATATTTTTCTCATGACTGGCGTTTGACATAAAAAATGCGGCAAGGATCAAACCAATAAAACAACCAGTTCCCCCTATTAATACAAATGTGTCATAAAAGGTTTTTGCTGTTAAACCAGGAAATATATCTGCATCTAAAAATGCTTGGTTAAACATCATTGAATAAACGTTGTCACCATGTACTCCGAAAAACCAAAAGCCATGTATCATCACCATACGTTTAAATAGTTGCTCAGAAACGGAGCTTCCGCTTTCCATAGGAACTAAATAAATTAGTAATGTTTGCATTATCTGTTCAATGATCGGCACAATTATAAACAGAGCAAAAAATGCGACTGTAAAAGGCAGGATCAGCATTAACTTTTCTTTTAAAAAATCGCTAATAAAGCTTGAATCAAAATATTTTTGTGGCAACACCCGATAAGATAACATTAACAAGTAACTCGTTAACGAAGGGATCAGTATAGCGTACGCTGATGCACCAGTAGCATCAACATAGACGCCCCCAGCGCTAAAAACGAGAAAGTCGCTATGGATGATAAACGAGATTATTGCCAACATGCTGCCAACCACAGCACTCTGCCCTAAATTTTTAGATAAATGATAACCAACAGATAACACCACCATCACCGGAAACAACAATAAAATTGCACGGGAGCTCTTTTGGACTATGCCATAAGTTGAATCTGCTGATGATAAAAAAGAAAAATTAAGGGCAACATTAAGTGCGAGAATAGCCAAAGCAGAGCAAACAAAATAAGGTAATAAAGCGATAAAAGATTCACGTAGCGATAGTACAAATCGCGAATGCGCAAAGCGTGAAAAACCATTATTTATGTACTTAATAGCCGCCAACTTTTAGTCTCGTAGAGATGTTTTTTTAGATTATAAGTTAATTAGCTATAAAAAGTTAGTTAATAGCTTGGCAGTAAAGAAAAATCCCCTTTTAGTATCAATCAAGTGCAGTATTTTTGTACTGCACTTAATAATTTATTCCCGTTATTTATACTAACTCACTCAGCATTGACTCATCATAAGCCACTAACTCTTCATCATTAGTCACTTTACTGATGTAATCTGGGTTCGCAATAAATGGGCGTCCGATTGCAATTAAGTCAAATTTATTGTCGCTAATTGCTTGTTTTGCTGTATCAAAACTGTAACTTCCAACACCAACAAGATTGCCAGTATAATGAGCTCTTAAGTATTCTGATGTAGTTTGGTTATCTAAGCTTGCAAAGCGCATGCTGTCGTCAAAAATACCGCCATGAACGTACGCTAATTCACGCTCATTAAGTGCCGCCAATAAAAAGTCGAATACCGCTTTGTCACGGCTATCCTCTTCCATATTAAAATAAGCTCCAGGCGATAATCTAAGCGCTGTTTTGTCTGCACCTACAGTGGAAATAACAGCATCTACTACATCAAGCGCAAAGCGCGACATATTTTCTGGCGTTTGACCGTACTCATCCTCACGTGTATTTGCTGCATAATGTAAAAATTGATCTATTAAATAGCCATTTGCCCCATGGATTTCCACACCATCAAAGCCTGCTTCAAGTGCGTTTTCTGCTGCTTTTGCATAATCGGCCACCAATTGCTTGATCTCATCAATTGTGGCGGCTTTAGGCGTTTGATAGGTTAACTCACGCATTCTTGGCACTGAGCCTTCAACACCAATAGCGGAAGGTGCCAATACGTCACCACCGTCAAAAAAGTAAGGATGCGCCACACGACCAACATGCCAAAGCTGAGCAAACATTTTACCGCCCTTCTCATGGACTGCATCCGTAACCTTTTTCCAGCCTTGTATTTGCTCACTGGTAAATAACCCCGGTGTATTTGGGTAACCTTGTGCATCAGGGCGAATAATTGTCGCTTCGCTAATAATTAGCCCGGCATCTGCGCGACGCGCATAATAATCGACCATGGCCTTTGTTGGCACTAAATTGTCATCGCTCATACAACGAGTCAATGGCGCCATCATCACGCGGTTTTGTAGTTCGATACTGTTATTTAACCTGTAAGGTTTTAGTAAATCGGTAGTCATTCTTACGATCCTTATCTTGAGTGTACATTCAAGATAAGGTCGTTAAAGCAATTATTCAAGTCTATTTTGAATAATTGTTCAAGATTAAGTAAACTGATACCACTTACTAAGTAAACATATCAATAGTAGCGAGAATCTATGCGGGTAGCCGAGTTTGACCGTGAGTTTGTTTTAAGACAAGCCATGCTTGCATTTACACAATGCGGGTATGCAAAAACAAGCATGCAAAAGTTAACCCAAGTAACTGGGCTGCACCCAGGTTCTTTGTATGCGGCTTTCAAAAATAAAAAAGGCGTGTTCTTAGCAGCTATAGAACAATATCAAACCGATAAAAATCAGCAATTCAATGCTTTATTTTGTGCAGACACGCTCGTTTTACCAAGCTTGCGCGCGTACTTAGAACTAGTCGTAGCAGAGTGTTTAGGAGGTGATAGCATGAAAGTGTGTTTACTCACAAAAAGTATATCAGAGGTTGAAGGACAAGACACTCAAATAAGCAAGGTGTTAAGCGACAATTTAAATGCCTATGAACAAGCCCTTGCTTTTCAATTTAACCGCGCAATAGAGCAGCAAGAAATACACTCGGAGCGCTCAGCTTCGCAACTTGCTCGCTTTTTTGCAATGAGTCTATACGGGCTTAGAACATACGCATTAACAAATAATAATCCCAAAGACATTAACCAGCTAGCCGATGATTTATTCAACGCTATTAGCAATTAATTTTTAAGCAATCGACAGGCTGTCATATTATTCAATATACTAGGGTCAACAGACCCTAGTTAACAAGACAGCCAAAAAATAAGTGAGCCTTTATATGAATAACGCAACAGCGAGCGCAACTGAAAAGTTCGAATCTATCTTAGGTTTAGGAGCAAAAAAAAGACTGGCATTTATGTTTGAAACCGTTCAAGAGCTTAAACAAATATGGATATTAAACGACGATGACGGTTGCGTGATGCTTGCTAATGAGGATGACGACTGCGTTCCTGTTTGGCCAGAACGTATTTTCGCAGAAGCCTGGGCAACCGGCGAGTGGGAAAACTGCACCGCGAAAGCAATTTCTTTAAAAGACTGGCAAAGCAGATGGACACCAGGGCTTGAACAAGACGACCTACTCGTTGCCGTATTCCCTACTGAAGAAGATGACGGCACTATCTTGTTTCCTGATGAATTTGATGCACAATTAAGAGCGAAAAAGAAACGCTTTTAATTTTCCTAATGTAAAAAGCAAAAAAGCGACCTTAGGTCGCTTTTTTTAAATCAAATGGCGGTGAGGGAGGGATTCGAACCCTCGTTAGGGATTAACCTAAACACACTTTCCAGGCGTGCGCCTTCAGCCACTCAGCCACCTCACCACATGCGTTATTCTGTAACGCGTTGCAATAGTATGAAATAGCGCACACTCGTGCAAGGTGTTTTTCAGCATTGCATTTCAATTGCTTAGTATATAAACAAAAAAGGCCGTTAATCTTTAAATTAACGGCCTTTTGCAATAACGCTTACGATATTAACGCTTTAATGACGCTGAAAAATCAAGCATACGGTTAAGCGACTTGAGTGCGCCTTCACGAAGGTCCATATCAACGAACACTTCTTTACCGTTTACATCTATTAAAGCTTCCTCAATGGCTTTGAGGCCGTTCATTGCCATCCACGGACAATGTGCACAGCTTTTACAGGTTGCGCCTTCGCCAGCCGTTGGTGCTGCAACAAATTCTTTATCAGGGCATAGCTGCTGCATTTTATAAAAAATGCCGCGATCAGTGGCCACAATAAACTTTTGGTTATCCATTGTTTGAGCCGCTTTGATCAGCTGACTTGTAGAGCCTACCGCGTCAGCTAAAGCAACAATTTCAGCAGGAGACTCAGGGTGAACCAATACGCCAGCATCAGGATACAACGCTTTCATATCTTTTAGTGCTTTTGTTTTAAACTCATCATGTACGATACACGCGCCATCCCACATGATCATGTCTGCGCCTGTATTCTTTTGAATATAAGCACCAAGATGCTTATCAGGGCCCCAGATAATTTTTTCACCCATTTCATCTAGGTGTTCAACTATTTCTAGCGCGCACGATGAAGTAACAATCCAATCAGCACGAGCTTTAACTGCTGTAGAAGTATTGGCATATACAACCACTTTACGATCAGGGTGCTGATCACAAAACGCTGAGAATTCATCAATTGGGCAGCCAATATCAAGCGAACAGGTTGCTTCAAGCGTTGGCATTACCACGGTTTTATTGGGCGTTAAAATTTTAGCCGTTTCACCCATAAAACGTACACCAGCAACGATGATCATATCTGCATCATGTTTTGCGCCAAAGCGCGCCATTTCTAAAGAATCAGCAACACAGCCACCCGTTTCTTCTGCAAGAGCCTGAATTTCTGGATCTGTATAATAATGGGCTACAAGTACCGCATTTTTATCTATCAATAACTGTTTTATTCGTGCCTTATATTGCGCTTGCTCATCGTTGTTTAACGGAGCTGGCTTAGGAGGAAAGATATATCCTTCAGGCATTATAGTTTGAGCTAGACTCATTTCTCGACCACTTAAGTTTACAGTGCAATTATGGGGCGAATTATACGAGAATCTAGTGCTAAATAACAGTAGGGTTAAAGAGTCTGTGAGAATTAAATATAAGGAGAGATGATATCAAGAATGGTGGGTCATGATGGACTTGAACCATCGACCAATGGATTAAAAGTCCACTGCTCTACCAACTGAGCTAATGACCCGCTCTTGATCTACTTTGAAGTAGGCACTGCGTAAATCCGCCGATTGAACCATTCAATATTAAAAAGAATGGTGGGTCATGATGGACTTGAACCATCGACCAATGGATTAAAAGTCCACTGCTCTACCAACTGAGCTAATGACCCGCTCTAATGCTACAAGTTAATGTAACTAAACACTAATACGTAAATCCGCCGATAAAAGACCACTCTATTCTTACATGATAAGAATAGATGGTGGGTCATGATGGACTTGAACCATCGACCAATGGATTAAAAGTCCACTGCTCTACCAACTGAGCTAATGACCCGCTCTGTGTCTAATTGCCACTAATTCATCCTGAAGCTTGGGCCCGGCTCGTCGTCCTGACTCGCATTCATAAGACTGCGAAACTTCGTTTCGGTTCTTATTCACCCAACTGAGCTAATGACCCGCTCTTTTTTCCGCAATTTGAGTGGTTGAACCATTCCTCTGCTGCGGGCGCTTATAATACTTATTTAAAAAATGAGTGCAACAGAAAATGTCTCTTTTTTTAAGTTTTTATGTCTAGTTGACCAATTTTAGACCGCTTATGACAAAAAGCAGTCTAATCAAGCTCATTCTACATTTTTGCTAGGCGTTCTGCGGCCAATTTTGCAGCAGTTGTGCTTGGGTATTGATTGATCAGTTCATTTAAAGTTTTTAACGCAGATTCTGTTAAACCTTGTTCATGAAGCAAAGTACCCAGCTTTAACATAGCATCTGGACGTTTATTTGAATTTGGAAATTCATTTACAACGACTTTAAAATGTTCTGAAGCTTGCGCTGAATCATTTTTGATCGACAACAGCTGCCCTAACCAGTAATGTGCATTAGAGGTATACACAGAATCGGGATAAGTAGTTAGAAAAGCTTGGAACTCTGGTATAGCTTGATCATAGCGTTTATCTTTCATTATTAACGCCACAGCACGATCGTAAGCTTCATTTTCTGACAAGTCAGTACTTATTGTTTGTGTTGCTAAAGGCTCACTGTAGTCTGTTTGCGGTGTTTGTGCTGGCTGTGAATATGCTTGGCTTACACGATTTTCAATTTCTTGATAAAGTTCGCGCTGGCGCTGAAGAACCTTTTCTAGTTTATAGCTTTGTTCTTCTGTAATACCACGCACTTGACTGACTTCATCTTGCAAAATATTGAGTTGCTGTTGTAACTCTACCTGCAACAAATTGCGTGATTGCATCATTTTTTCAAGAGCAGCTAAACGCTTCTCAACGCTTGATTGCGAGTTTGCAGCATCTGAAACAGGAGCGGGAGCAGCCCATAATTGGGTGCTCCCGCTTAAGATCATTGCTGCCAAAATAATTTTCGGCTTCATAATGTCTCTAATCTTAGTAAACTAATACCGCACGGCGGTTTTTTGCGAAAGCTGATTCAGTGCGAGACTTAACCATTGGCTTCTCTTCACCATAGCTCACAACTGACATTTGGCTAGCAGAAACACCTAAACTTTGTAGGTATTTTTCAACTGATTGGCCACGATGCTCACCCAGTGCAATGTTGTACTCTGGCGTACCGCGCTCATCTGCATGGCCTTCAATAAGCAGCTTAACAGATGGATTTTGTACTAAAAACTCAGCATGTGCACGTAATAATTCAGCATACTTGCCTTCAATTGTTGCTTTATCAAAATCAAAGTAAATAACTTGCTCTTGACGAAGTGACTCGTACTTTTGACGAAGCTCTTCTTGTGCTTGTTGCTCTGGCGTAATTGTAGACACTTCAACCGTGTCATTTTGCACTGTTTGCTCAGTTGCGCTTTGATTCGATTGGTTTGCAGCACCTTCATCAATATCTGATGATGAGCTACAAGCTGCTAAAGTCATTACAGGTACTGCGATTAACAGACCTTTGAGTATTTTATTAAGTTGCATTGAGTAGATTCCTATATTGTATAAACTAGCAATTTATTACTGTAAGTAAGGCGACCAAGCTGGCGCCTTTACTTCTCCATTTAGCACAGGCAAGCGTGCTTTAAAGCGACCATCCATTGATACTAGCGCCAGCACCTGTTTATTATTATGGAGTGTGCTATAGATGATCATTGAACCATTTGGCGCAATACTTGGAGATTCATCTAAACGCGTACGAGTTAGCACCTGAAAAGCGCCACTCGCCAACTCTTTTTTAGCGAGATGGTACTGACCTTGTGTACGGTTAACCATCACTAATTCTTTTCCGTCTGGCGTAATTGAACCGGCAAGGTTCATATCACCGTCGAACGTCATTCTTTTCGCTCTGCCAGTTTGTAAATTTAACTTATAAATCTGAGCATTACCACCCCTTTCAGAGGTAAACACAACATCTTGGCCATTTGGATGCCACGATGGCTCGGTATCTATACTACGGTGGTTTGTAAGGCGTGTTTCTTTGCCTGTACCCAAATCGCGCATGTACACTTCAGTTGCACCATTTCTGTCTTTAGACAACACAAGTAATAGTTTTGTACCGTCTGGTGAAAACTGAGGCGCGCCATTAATCCCTTTATGACTGGTGATCAATTCACGCTTACCCGTGTAAAGGTCTTGCATGTAAATTTGACTCTGGCGGTTTTCAAACGTCACATACGCAAGCTTAGTGCCATCTGGTGACCATGCTGGCGACATCAGTGGTTCTTTTGAACGTAATAAAACTTGTTCATTAAAGCCATCATAATCAGCAACAACGAGTTGATATGGCATCGGTTCTTGATCACGCACGATAACATAAGCAATTTTTGTTAAAAAAGCACCTCGTTCACCCGTTAGCTTTTCATAAACCACATCACTTATTCTGTGTGCATAACGTCTAAAGCCGTTTTCAGGAATAATGCTTTCGCGCGCTTCTTGAATATGATCTTGGCTTTTTACAAGCTTGCCGTTGCTCATCATTTGCGTTTCACCGCCCGTTATTTGGGCACGGATCACATCAATTAATTCATAGCTGACTAAGTAACGACCATCAGGTTGCTGCTCTACGTTACCAACCAAAATAGCCTCAACGCCGAGATTTACCCAAGCAGAGTAGTCAATATCGCCGTCTTTGCTTGGTAACTGTGGCATATCATCAACACTAATTGGTTTAAATTTACCACTGCGCATTAAATCTTGAGCAATCACTTCGCTCAGCTTTTGTGGAATAGGCGCTATACCATTGTATTTAAATGGGACAATTGCTATGGGTCGTGCACCATCTATACCGTCTGTTATCACGATTTCTAATGCTGCACTGGCAATGCCATGAAATCCCAGTAGTACAATAAAACAAGCAGTTTTTATCTGGTTAAACATATCAATCCTTTAAAATTGAGGCGCTATAGTTAAGTTAATATTTTTTAATTGCTCAAATACGTCACGGTCTTTCGAAACAGGCAGAGTATCGGCCATCCGTACCGCGCGCATTGCAGCTTCGCACACTAAAGTATCTCCGCCCAATGATTTTACTTGCGTTACAAGGCCATTAAAACCTAGACGTATATTAAGACGACACTCTTTACCTTTCATCTTTACATCTTTTAAGAAGTTTTGTTGTATACGCGCCATTATTAAAGCTTTAAATTTTTCTACTTCGCCAACCACTTGCTGTTGACGTACCTTGTTACGCGCTGCCTGCTCTTTTGCCAACTGATCTTGAAGCATCTGCTCCTGTAACGCTTTAAGTCGAGCCTCTTCAGCAGCTTCAGCACGTTCTTTAGCTTCTTGCTCTTCACGTGCGCGTTGTTCTTCCGCTTTTTTCAAAGCCTCTTCTTCTGCTTTACGTTTATCAGCTGCTGCTTTTGCTGCTTGTTCAGCTTCTTCCTTTTGCTTTTCAGCTTGCAGAGCTTTAGCACGCTCTTTTTGTTCAATCTCTCGCGCTTTTTTAGCTTGAGCTTGCGCCTGAGCGGTCTCTTTTTCTTTAGCTCTGCGTTCGTTCTCTAGCTTTTTAATACGCCTTGCTTCTTCTTCGCGTTGTTTACGCGCGTCATTGGCACGACGCTCAAGATCACGTATACGTTTATCTTCAGCACGTTTTTGAGCATCTTCTTTACGTTTCAGCTCAGCAATTTTTTGCTCAACCATCTTTTGATCAACTGTCACTGCCGCAACCGCATTATCGGCTTCGGGCATAGGCTCTGTGTTAAGTGTTACTTCTAACACTTTTGGACTGGGCATATGGAAGCTTGCCGATCCTATAATTCCACCAATAATGAGCAAATGTAACAACACAGATTTTATTATTGAAGCACCCATATTAGCCATTACTTCCTTCAAATGATTCTGTCATTAGACCAACCGAAGGAACACCTGCATTTTTTAAGAAATCCATCAATAATAAAACCTCTTGATAAGACACTTTGCCAGAGCCTTTAATCATCACAGGTGTCTCTGGGTTCTTCATTAATTGCAATTTAATCACAGCTGCAACATCGAGCGCTTCCATCGGCTCTTCTGGGTTTGTGCCTACACTAACATAATACTTACCTTGCGCATCTATAGACGCAATAATCGGCGGTGTATCTTTAGTATCAACCAGATCAGATTCTTCCATCTTTGGTAAATCAACTTTTACGCCGTGTGTAATTAACGGCGCGGTTGCCATAAATATAATAAGCAATACCAGCATGACATCGATGTAAGGTACTACGTTGATCTCAGCAACAGGGCGACGTTTATTACGCTGATACATTCGCTTTTGCCTCTATTTGTGTAGCTGCTTGACGGTGTAAAATATTCGCAAACTCTTCCATAAAGTTAATGTAGTTTGATTCAAGCTTTTCTACTTTATTAGAAAAGCGATTGTAAGCAATAACAGCCGGAATGGCCGCAAATAGACCCATCGCCGTTGCAATCAATGCTTCAGCAATACCTGGAGCAACCATTTGCAATGTCGCTTGTTTTACTTCACCCAATGCAATAAATGCATTCATGATGCCCCAAACAGTACCAAATAGACCAATGTACGGACTAATTGAACCAACCGTCGCTAAAAAAGATAAGCTAGATTCAAGTTTTTCAATTTCACGTGAAAGTGCTACGCGCATCGAACGGTGCGTGCCTTCCATTACAATACTTGCGCTTTGAAATGATGTTTTTTTATGGCGTGCGAATTCTTTAAAACCTGCGATAAACAATGCTTCAACACCCGTCACTTGGCTGCGAGAAGAAATTTCATTGTAAAGCTTACTTAGATCAATGCCTGACCAAAATTTCTGTTCAAAACGTTTTGCATTTATTAGCGCATCTGAAATTGCTTTTTTACGCTGAAAAATAATTGCCCATGACATAATTGACATACCCACTAGCGACAACATCACTAACTGTACCAATACACTTGCTTCGAGGATTAAATCTACAAAATTAATTCCTGATCCCACAATAAACTCCCAATTCGATTTCTTGTTAAGTACGCATTTTATAATGTGCGAGTATGACCAATGAAATAGTCAATAGTTCAGGCTAGTGTATCCACTGTGTCGTTCACTGACAACGATGTTGCTACGAATTAGCAGCAAAAAACGGTGAAAACCCAAACTTGCACTTTAATAATGTGTATCTGATTCTAAAATAACCACTGCATTTCAAGCGCATTGAACTTTAAGTTTGCTCTAAGTGCGCTTATTTATATATAAAAAACAACTAAAACACGCGCTTTATTCACATTTGGTGCATAAACACGCAAAACAACAGTTAATCATTCATGCTGCAAAAAATAAACTAATCATAAAGAGTTTTAGCTATTATTAATAAACCAATATATTACAACACCCTACAAGTACATATAAGATATAAAGTTTAAAAATAATTCAATGAATTATTTTATCGCATTATTTTTTTTAATCCGAAAAAGAAAATTTTCTAGTTTGAACAAAAAACAACTTTTGCGTATTATTCTCACATACCGAGCTGGCGCAGTAATAACAAAAGTTATTAAGCACTGTTCTTAGCAATATGATTCTGATTTTTCGTATTGCATTGCTTAAATGCCCCCATGATAAAACATGGCTAATTTAAGCTGTATACCCTGGATTACTTCCTTCAACTTGTTGTTTACCCGCATTCTTATGCGGGTTTTTTTTTGCTTAAAAAAACTTTATCAATATTGGCACATACGATATAGGCTGCTTGCTTAACAGTGAGTGAACTAACACTCGTTGATTACTCAATATAGCGTAATATACCCAACCACCCCAAAATGCAGAACCCAGGGTTTCACTCGGGCTTACTTTCAAAGCGCTACTTTGCAAGAACGGCCACCCCTTTTAAGAATGAACAACGATAAGAGAAGTAACGATGAAGTGCCCTAAGAGTTGGTGTGAGGCGAGTAAGATTAACAGTCAAAATTGGTATACAAGTGGGGTTGTTGCATTAATGACTACTTAAACTGAACTCTGGATAATAAATAACTTTTTATTTATATCAATACTTTAGTGTATCTCTTAACCAGAGTTCAGGTTACTTAAATTAATACAACCTGGGGAGGTTTAATCTTTCTTGGGCAATAAACCAAAGTGCGAATACGCAATTTCTGAGACAATACGCCCTCTTGGCGTTCGTTGAATAAACCCTTGTTGAATTAAGAATGGTTCAATCACATCTTCAATCGTTTCTTTTTCTTCGCCAATAGCCGCAGCCAAGTTATCTAAACCGACAGGGCCACCCATAAACTTTTCAATAATGGCGAGCAAGTATTTACGATCCATATAATCAAAGCCACTTTTATCTACATCAATCATATTTAAGGCAAGCTCTGCTACGCTAGCATTTACAGTGCCGTCTGATTTAACTTGTGTGTAGTCGCGGACCCGGCGTAATAGCCTGTTGGCAATACGAGGAGTGCCTCTTGAACGTTTAGCAATTTCTATTGCACCATCTTCACACATTTCTAAATCTAAATAATGTGCTGAACGGCCCACAATAGTTGATAAATCAGCAACTGAATAAAACTCTAAACGTTGCACAATACCAAAACGGTCGCGAAGTGGTGATGTTAGTGAGCCTGCACGAGTTGTTGCGCCAATTAAGGTGAAAGCAGGTAAATCTAGCTTAATAGAGCGCGCTGCGGGGCCTTCACCAATCATGAGATCAAGCTGGTAGTCTTCCATTGCTGGGTAAAGGATTTCTTCAACCTGCGGGCTTAGTCTGTGAATTTCATCAATGAACAACACATCACCTTCTTCAAGGTTCGTCAAAAGCGCCGCTAAATCCCCAGCTTTTTCAAGTACAGGGCCTGATGTGGTTTTAATATTTACCTTAAGCTCGTTGGCAACAATGTTAGCTAACGTTGTTTTACCAAGTCCTGGTGGCCCAAAGATCAATAAATGATCAAGTGCCTCAGCACGCGTGCGTGCAGCTTCAATAAATATTTCCATTTGCTGTTTTACATGGGGCTGCCCAGTATAATCAGCCAGCAACTTTGGCCTAATGGCGCGATCAACAACGTCTTCGTTACTTTGCTCGCTTGCGTCTATAAGACGATCCGCTTCAATCATGGTTTACTCACAACATTGATTTTAGAGATTCTTTTATTAGATTCTCTGTAGACATACCCGGCTTACTTACAGCTTTAACTGTTTTTTGAGCTTGAGCTAGTTTATAGCCCAAAGAGACTAATGCTGATACGGCATCATCTGATGCATTATTTGCAACCAACGTATCGTTTGCAACCGGTTCAATCACTGCATTATCGCTAAATGGTGTAAATAAGTCATTACCCCAATCTTTTAGTCTGTCTTTCATCTCGAGCACTAAACGCTCAGCTGTTTTCTTACCAACACCAGGCAATTTAACCAAGCTAGTTGCATCTTCATTATTAACGCAACTAACAAACTGTTGCGCCGACATACCTGATAAAATCGCAAGCCCAAGTTTGGGCCCAACGCCATTCGCTTTTAATAGTTCACGAAATAACGCACGTTCAACTTTATTGTTAAAACCAAATAATAACTGAGCGTCTTCTCTTACCACAAAATGTGTGTAAATTATTGCTGATTCACCCACATTAGGTAAATCATAAAAACATGTCATTGGCATGTTTACTTCATAACCAACACCACTTACCTCAATGAGAATCTCTGGTGGCTGCTTTTCAACTAACACGCCATTTAAACGACCTATCATATTATTTCCTTAATCTTCCTCTAACGGTTTTAGATGCACTGCCCGCTAGTTTTATTAAATTTTGTTCTGAGTGAGCGTGGCAAATAGCAATAGCCAATGCATCAGCAGCATCGGCCTGGGGGGTTCCAGGTAATTTTAAAATGTTTTTGACCATTTGTTGAACTTGTGTTTTATCTGCCCCGCCATGGCCTACTACCGCTTGCTTTATCTGCCGAGCTGAATACTCAAACACCGGCAGCTCCGCCATTGATGCCCCTACAATTGCAGCCCCACGTGCTTGACCAAGCTTAAGTGCAGAGTCAGGGTTATGTGCCATAAACACTTTTTCAATCGCAAAGGTGGTTGGAGTAAACTGCTCTATTAACTGGCTAACACCCTGATAAATCATTTTCAAACGAATAGGAAACTCATGCTCTGCTAACTTAATACAGCCACTGCCCAAATAGTTGAATTTTGCCCCATGGTGCTCGATTACACCATACCCTGTTAACCGAGAGCCAGGATCGATTCCTAAAATTATAGCCAACTATAAACCTGTTACTTAAAGGGTAATAACGCAATAATGCCAGAGCACTGTATAAATTACCAGTAAACATACTATTTTGACTTAACCGTTGTTTGTTTTTAAACCACAGATACAAAAACACCCGCGGCTGCGGGTGTTTTTATCTGTAATAAATCATATTAGGCAAGCGAGCGAAGTAACCCTTGGGTGTTCTTACGCATGGTTCTAGCAATCATCATATATCCCAATACCGACACAAATATTCCACCAGCCAGTGGGCCTAACACCCAAATGTGTGGATGCAGCTTACCTGCTAGTTCAAACATTTCCTTTTGTACTACAAGTAAAGCCAAGTCACTAATTAGCGCAGCAACAAAACCTGCGGATGCACCTAATAGTAAAAACTCATAAAGTGTTGCATTTTTTATCAGTCTGCCCTTGGCGCCTAATGTTCGCAAAATAACAATTTCTTGCATTCGTTCGCCCAAACTAGCTTGTACCTGCGAAATAAGCACTAATGCACCACACAGCACAACAATTGACAACACAAAGCCTATAGCCAGTGACACTTGTGAAATAGTAGATCGAATTTGTTTAACGAAACTATCTACGTCAATAGCATTTATTGTCGGATAAGTACGAAGTAACTCACTGAAATCACGCTTTTGTTCTTGTTCAATACGAACTGAAGAAATATACGTAGCAGGAAAATCAGCTAAAACATCAGGGCTTAGAATAATAAAGAAGTTAGGCTTTAAGGTTGCCCAGTTAACTTTACGTACACTGGTAATTTTGGCATCAAAAGACTGCGCACCAATCAAAAATGTGAGTGTATCGCCCATCTTTACATCGAGCCTAGCCAGCATTGACTCCTCTAAAGATGCCTCTGCAACAGCATCGTCACTAAACCATTGCCCATCAATAATCTCGTTATGGCTAGGTGCATCAGCAAGCCATGTTAGATTTAGCTCACGTCCAATACCCGAACGCGCCTCCTCGTCTTTTTTCTCGTTATCTTCAAGTGACACTTGCCGTGCTACCAACTCGCCATTTACCGCATTCACTCGGCCACGTATTGTTGGGTAGAACTCTGATACTTGAATATTCTTCTGCGCTAAATAGTTATTTACCTCTGGTAACTCTGACTGGGTTATATTCACCAAAAAAGCATTAGGTGCATCACTAGGTAGCTGAGACTCCCAATCTGAAATCATGTCATTTTTTAATACCACTAAAAACAAAAGCAACTTTATAGCAAGTGAAAAACTAATTAACTGCACCGCATTTGCGTTCGCCCGTTTCTGGATAGATGCAATAGCAAGAGACCAGCTACTTCCTGGACGAAGGCCAAGTTTACGGCCGCCACCGAATATGAGTCGCGAAAGGCCAAATAACAGCGCTATTAAAATTAAGGTAGAAATAAACAAGATAGCCGTTATTTTAAGGTTATTACTAAATAACCACATCAGTAAAAATACCGTTAGAGCTGACATGCCTAAATGAACTTTACTTACTAATAATTTATCACCAAGGTTTCGGCGTAAAACACGCAGGGGTGGTATATCAAAAAGATCAAGAAGTGGCTTTATCGAAAACATCACCGCACAAATAACACCGGTACTAATGGCAACTAACCAAGGTTTGGCACTCGCAGCAGGTAATGTATTGTTCATCGATTTTGCAAGGTAACTAGTCGCTATTTCTTGTAAGCCGTAACCAATCAATAAGCCCACCAACACAGATAAAACACACACCATTGAAAGGTGTAATAAATATATTTTTCGTATTGTTGTTCGACTACCGCCAAGGGTTTTCATCATCGCGACTGGATCGTATTGGCGCTCACAATAACGTTTTGCAGAAACCGCAATCGCCACGGCTGCTAAAATTATTCCTAGTAAACCTGCCAGCAATAAGAAACTTTCAGCACGATTTAAGCTATTAGCAATAGGCGACTGTCTGTCTTTGACGCCATACCATTGCTGGTTTTCCTTCATTTTAGGCTTTAACCAAGCGTAAAAATTGCTAATGTCGTCTTCATCGCCCGCGTAAAGTTGACGATAAAATACGCGGCTACCTGGCTGGATAACTTGTGTAGCAGAAATATCCGCCTCATTTAAAAGCACGCGACGACTACTTGAAAAAATATTAAACGGCGCATCCGGCTCCTCGACTAATACTTTTTCGATCACAAATTGCGCAGCGCCTAGTTCAACAATATCGCCTACTTCAACTTTTAAAGCATAAAAAACTGATTCACTAAACCATACGTGCCCCACACTGGGGCCTTGATTGGCTACTTCTACTGTGCCAGTTAGGCTGGATTTAACTTTTAACTCACCTTTTAACGGGTACTTAGGTGACACAGCTTTTACTGAGCTTAATTGCATTTCTTCGTTCGCAAAAAGCATGGTATCGAAGTATGTAAGTTTGGCTGTTTGTAAGTTATATTCTTGTGCTTTAGTCAAGTAATCTGAAGGAATAGCATGACTACTTGCAAGTACTCGGTCTGCAGCAATAAAAGCACTGCTTTTTTGTGCAATGCTCTGGCCTATGCGGTCGGTCACCATGGATAAAGTTAATACTGTGAGTACTGCTAACGCAATAGCGGCACAAATAACCGTTAATTCGCCCCGACGAAACTCACGACTAAACAATTTTAATGCTAATTTAGCCCACATTGGCAATAACCTCACTCGTGTCTTTTACCAACTGCCCTGCTTCTATTTGCAATATATGTTGGCACTTCTGTGCGAGTGTTTCGTCATGCGTCACTAACACAAGCGTAGTACCATGCGACTGATTAAGTTCAAACAATAAAGATTCAATCATCTTACCGTTTTTGCTATCAAGGTTAGCAGAGGGCTCATCTGCAAATAAAATCTTAGGCGTGCCAATAAAAGCGCGTGCAATAGCAACACGTTGCTGCTCACCGCCAGATAACTGTGATGGGTAATGCTCAACTCGATGGCTTAAACCTACTTTTTCAAGCAGCTCAAGTGCCTGTTGTTTTGCATTATGATCGCCAGCAAGCTCAGCAGGCAGCATGACATTCTCAAGTGCGGTTAAGCTTTGTACTAACATAAACGACTGAAACACAAAACCTACTTTCTCAGCCCTTAATGCAGCACGTGATTCTTCATCTAAGGTATGTAAAGGGGCACCGTCTAAATAGATTTCGCCTTTACTAGATTGATCAAGGCCAGCCAATAAACTTAGCAGCGTAGATTTACCTGAACCAGAAGTGCCGACAACTGCTACTGAGTCTCCAGACTTGACATTAAACGTGATGTCGCTGAGGATGGGCAAATCCCCTTCGAGGGTAGTTACCGTTTTAGAAAGACCTTTAACTTGAATTATATTTAATTGAGATAGCGCTGACATATGATGCATTCAATCCTACGTTTTTTATTTGTTTTACTGTTAGTAATCAAACCACTTACTGCAGCAGCTGACAACACAATTTTAATATTAGGTGACAGTTTAAGTGCCGCCTATGGCTTAAAACAAGAGCAAGGCTGGGTTAAATTGTTACAAGATAAATACGACGCTGAACAAACAAGCATCCAACTTATCAACGCCAGCATTAGTGGTGAAACTACAGGTGGTGCTCTGCGACGTTTAACAGGCCTACTTGATGAGTTCCAACCAAGTCATGTGCTTATTGAGCTAGGTGGCAATGACGGGTTGCGTGGTTTTCCTACAAAAAAACTTCAAAACAACCTTACCTCACTAGTTGATAAAAGCAAACAAAGTGGCGCGCAAGTAGCAATTATGGAAATTCATATTCCACCCAACTATGGGCCACGTTACACACAAATGTTTACCGAAAGCTTTAAACTAATTGCCGAACAAACCAACAGCCATTTAATGGAGTTTTTTGTCCTTAACGTTGCCACTGATAGCAGACTAATGTTAAGCGACAATATTCACCCAAATAAAGAAGCTCAACCCATTCTACGAGACGTAATGTATAAATCGATCAAAAATTGGTTAGCAGATTAAGTTTGCTGGGCACTATTTTGCCCAGCTCGTATAATAAATGTGCAAACAAACAAAAGCGTATTGATTTTTCGAAAAAAATACGTATATTGCTCGCATAGTCGGTATGTGGCGCAGCTTGGTAGCGCACTGTCATGGGGTGGCAGGGGTCGAGAGTTCGAATCTCTCCATACCGACCATTTAAATTCTATTTGTTTCAACTTGTTATAAATTAAACTCTCTTCTTTATCGCACTATTAACTTAGCATTTTTAAATATATGTCGCACATTTATCGCACGATACTTCCCTTAAATTATTTTATACTTTTAAGGTATAAAAGGGGGGGATATATAGGAAGACAGCTAATGGCACTCTACTGAACAAGTTTTTATTCTTCTTTTGAATTGTATTTTAAAGCTCAAAGTACAATAGAAAACAATTATGCAAACCAACGAAAAACAAAACCGCTTCACACTTACTCTTTGACGAAATTATTTGTGCAATTGTATTTGGCTCAATTCCCTGCCTTTTAGTCTTACTCTTTTCAGGCGTAGAAGGCCCGGTTAGCTTTTTCTAAGGGATTACGCCACCAGACCATCTGATATACTATTTTAATTTACTAACTCTTTTGCATAGTGTTGTTTGGGCTATTTCTAAATACAGTTTGTCTTTACCCGATTCTAGTAGAACATTTAAATACAGATTACATACACCTTCATACCAAATTGGTTTTAACCTAGTAGGTCTGTATCGAGCTGTAGCAGGTTCACTCCCTTTCATTGCAATACCTCTATTAATTTATGATTCGACTAGAGGTAGCATCCTTAAAGCTATATTTATGCTTTTACTTTCAATTGCTAGTTTACTAGCCGCCTACTGGCTAACATATTGGCAGCAAAAGACCGTACCAAGAATTAAAGAGTTTTGATTTATACTTCAGCCAACGAAAAGTTTGAAACTTAAGGCAACAACTAACTTGAAAAACGCCGGACACCTGTGAATTGGAAATTAAAAGAAAATAGGCAGCTTTGAGCGATCAACGGACATTCGACCTACCTCAGTCGAACGACTGCTTAGCCCAAAAATGCGAACATAGCTATTTATTGTGTATTGGTTACTTTATCTAATATCAATTAGCGAACCATGTACAATTATGAAACCTTAGGCAAACGTAAACTACAAGACTTGTAGATATAAGTATCACTCTTCAAGCAACTGCAATACCCCACATTCTTTAACTTTTCTATCATCTGTGCATGCCGAGGCCATCTCAGATAGGGTAGCCTTTAGCTCCTCAAGCTCTGCAATGCGATGCGTGACGTCAACCATATGTTGATGGATCAAATTGTTCACACTAGAACAACTTTTATCGGGATTATTTTTTGTATCCAACAGCTGTTAAATTTCTATTATGGTCAAATCTAATGAGCGACATTGTTTAATGAATCGCAGTGCTCTCAACGATGATGCGTCGTAAATTCTGTAGTTGCCTTCACTGCGATTGCAAGCCTCAAACAAATCCTGTTTTTCATAAAAACGGATCGTCTGAATAGAACACCCACTTTTTTTTGATAGCTCACCTATTTTCATAAACGTGCCTTTGTGTTGTTGACTCTATACTAGGTATAGACTTTACACTGTACCTATAGTTTTGGGAATAAGAGTTGAACAATGAGTGGTTGCGGCTGTGAAGTGGAAATCAAAGATGCCTCACAAAAACGGGTTCTGTATTGGCTGCTCGGCATCAATGCGACGATGTTTTTCGTTGAGATGACCGTGGGTATTTTGGCTGACTCTACTGCTTTAATAGCAGACTCTATGGACATGCTAGCGGATGCAGTTGTATACGGCATAGGTATTTATGCTGTGGGCAAATCTATACTTCACAAAGCCAAAGCTGCGAAAATCAGTGGTTACTTTCAGCTATTGCTGGGCGTAATTATTCTTATTGATATTACCAGAAGGTTATTCTTGGGCAGTGAGCCTATCTCATCACTAATGATAGGAATGGGGTTCATTGCACTAATTGCAAACGTCGTTTGCTTGGTGATCATTCGTAATCATAAAAACGACGAAGTACATATGCGAGCCAGCTGGATTTTTTCGGCCAACGATGTCATCGCCAACATGGGTGTCATTATCGCCGGAGTTTTAGTGGTATGGCTTGATAGCAGAGTACCGGATTTGGTTATCGGCTGTATTGTGTCGATTGTCGTGCTGCGCGGAGCGTGGATGATCCTCAAAGGTGCCAAGCAGGAAGTACTTAATAGCGAAGTACAGAAAGGTAAAGCGGGTGATCCACTATGACATACAACAAAGCGGTTAAGCCACATATCGATTCCAAATTAACAGATTACTCAGATGCAATGTCTAACAATAATGAGAGGCAGGCATTTGCAGCGCTGGAGGATGCGCATGTAATTGGTCAGCACTCTACTTATTATCATTGTTTAATTCATTGTAAAATGCTGCGACACGGTCTTCTAAACAAAGATTGGAGAGCCGTTTTTGGACAAGTAATAAGAATAGTTGGTGCTGCAACCAAAACAGCTATCGGCCTTGTACCTAAAGGGAATACAGGTGGCACTGACATCAGCCCCTTTAAGCGACTGCCAATCAGTGCTGAAAATCAAGCGATATTGGACAAAATCAACCATGCATAATCATAACCACAGTCACAGTGATAACAGCGCATCAAAACGTATTGGCTGGGCATTTTTCTTGAATGTCGTGTTCACTATCATTGAATTTATCGGCGGGTGGCTGACAAACAGCACGGCTATTATGGCCGACGCAGTGCATGATTTGGGCGATAGTTTATCCATTGGCACCGCTTGGGGCTTAAATAAACTCAGTGATAAACAAGCAACCAATACATTTTCCTATGGCTATAAACGCTTTTCACTTCTTGGTGCATTGATTAACGGGTTAGTGTTAACGACTGGCTCAATATGGATCTTATTCGAAGCTATCCCAAGGCTTTCTGCACCCGAAATGCCGCAAGTCGAAGGCATGATACTCCTGTCAATTTTTGGCATCGCCGTTAATGGATTTGCTGCGTATAAACTTAGCGAAGGGAATTCCTTAAACGAACGTATCTTAAACTGGCATTTACTTGAAGATGTATTGGGTTGGGTGGCAGTGCTGATCGTATCGATTGTGCTGATGTTTAAGCCATGGCCAATTTTAGATCCTATCTTATCCATTGGCTTCACGTTATTCATTTTATTCAATGTAGTTAGAAATCTAAAAGAAACCTTATTGTTATTCCTGCAAGCCACGCCCGATGCTAAGCAGATGGAGGAAGTGCGTAAAGTACTCATGTCATTTGATGATGTGGCGGATATACATCATTTTCATATCTGGTCTTTGGACGGTGAACATAGCGTCATGACGGCACATGTGGAGTTGAAACAAGATGTTTCGGTTTCTCAATTGAGAACACTTAAAGACGAACTTCGCCAAGGTCTTGATGAGTTTGATTTTGTGCACACTACCATTGAAATTGAATTTGCCAATGAAGATTGTCGTGATGAGTAATGTAATGATTGAAATACTTTGTTTCGGTTGGTCGATTGGTCTTAGTTCGATTACCTGTTAATATGAAAAAGATGAGAGTAGATAGATATGTTTAGTGTAAGGGTGACAAGTTACCTGCTGATTTCGCTGATTTTGTTTCAGTCGTTTTCTGCTGTCGCCAAGTCCTTGGATTTTCATGCTATCGACTCGCAACATCTAAGCGAAATACATGAACATCAGGCGGGAGATAACACCGCTTCTGTGAAGACGCATGCTCAACTGCAATCTAACGAACAACTTGATACTGATAACGCCCCCGTAGATATTTCTCACAATCCTGCTGATTGCCACCATTGTGGTCACTGTCATGGAACCCATGCCCAATGGCTTGGAAATAACACCGCAATTGAACTGGCTTCGGTTGCCACCCATCACGGTTTCTATTACTTATCAAAAGTAATAGATGCACCTGTCACGCAATTACTACGCCCACCTAAAGCATAACCCTGAACTAATCAAACACCGTTCGCCAACTGCTTGGCGATATATATTTTTGATAATTTAGGAATAAAACAATGATGCATATTTCATTGAGTCGCCCTATGCGTTTGCACGCTTGGGTGGTTTCCACGATGCTTGTTCTTTTGACAACACACACCGTGGTAGTAGCACAAACAAACAGTATCACCAATCGCGAAATGACCTTGCAAAGCGCCATACAGCGAACATTAGCGAATTCGCCCGAATTGCATGAGTTCACATACAAGCAACAAGCAATTGAGGGAGAAATTAAAACTGCTTCTCTCAAACCAGCCCTCAACGTAGGCATTGAAGTGGAAAACTTCTTAGGAACAGGCGAGGTATCGGGCATTAAGGACACCGAGCTGACTCTCACATTGTCGTCGGTCATTGAATTGGGCAATAAACTCAATTCACGTAAGGCGTTTGCTAAGGCGCAATCCACCTTAGTCGAAGCGCAAAAACAAGTGCACACCTTGGATGTACTGGCTGAAGTGACACGTCGTTACATCGATGTATTGGCGCAACAAGCGTTAATTGACGCGCAAAAAGATGCAGAAACACTTGCTCGATATACCTATCAAGCAGTCACAAAACGGGTGGATGCAGGTGCTTCCCCTGCATTTGAACAGAAACGCGCTGAAGCGGCTTTAGCAAGAGCTAGACTGGATGTGGTGACGGCACAGCAAACTAAGCAAGCCATGATAAATAGTCTGGCTATTCTGTGGGGGGAAAAAGATCCCTCTTTTACTGATGTGGAGGGTGACTTATTTGCGCTGCAATCGTCTCCTTCGTTAACCGCGCTTTTCACCACTCTATTGGACAGTCCCAATCTTGAGGTCTATACGCAAGGTTCGAGATTGCAGGCTTCCCAAGTCCGCCTTACTCAAGCAGCTAATCAATCGGATTTAAGCTGGACGGCCGGTATCAGGCGCATGAATGGCATAGATGAAACAGCCTTTGTAGCAGGCGTGAGTATGCCTCTGTTTGCCGGTGACCGAAATCTTGGCGAGTACGAAAAACAGCGAGCAATTCAGGCACAGCTGGAACAACAAAAAGAGTCAGCGACGCAAAGCCTATACCATCAGCTAAATATGGCCTTGATGGTCAGAAACAATGCGCTGCTCAATGTACAGACACTGCAAAACTCTATTATCCCACCCTTAGTTCAAGCGCTGGAATTAGTAGAACAAGCCTATATCAACGGTCGATTCAGCTACCTTGAATGGGTGAGTACACGTCAAGAACTACTCAATGCCAAACAAGCCTTAATTCAATCAGCGAAGCAAGCTCATCAGCGTGGTGCCGATATCGAATCACTGACTGCACAGCCTCTTGTGGATACGATCAACACCTCTTTTTCGAGAAAAACAAAATGAACAAAAATATATTAATTAAGAAGCAAAACACGCTGTTAGTTTTCATTGTTTGCAGTGCGTTGGGATTTTTTTCAAGCACCACAATACAAGCATCAGAAGGCGAGCATGGTAAAGAGGAAGCCCATAAGGATGAACGCGTATTCATGGCAGATAGCATGGCGCAAAAAATGGGCGTAATGACGCAAAGTGTGCAAACGGGTAGTCTCAATATTACCACCACTGTTTACGGAAATATAGTGACCGACCCTGCTTCACTGAGTCATGTGCGTGCACGATTCGACGGTATGGTGACTAAGGTCAATGCAAACTTAGGTAACAAGGTAAAAAAAGGCGAGACACTGGCGGTAGTTGAATCCAACGAAAGCCTGAAAAGTTATCCCGTTGCCGCGCCGTTTTCAGGCACCGTGATTGCCAGACATGCCAATGAAGGCGAGTTATCTAATGGCCAAGTGTTATTTTCAATCGCAAACTATGATGACGTGTGGGCACAGCTTAAAGTCTTCCCACAACAGCTCTCTGATATTGCAGAGCAGCAAAGTGTTCAACTTAGTGTGGCAGGCTCATCGTTAGAAACCACTATCCAGCATATCTTACCCTCGCCAGATGAAAAACCGTATGTATTGGCGTATGCCAAAATAGCTAATACCTCAGGTCAGTGGCCGGTTGGCGCGGCTATCAAAGGGCTTGTCACAATCAACAAACTTGATGTCGCCATGATGGTTCCTAAAGCTTCGATTCAAGAGTTTGAAGGGGCTTCTGTCGTGTTTGTCAAAGAAGGTGATGAATACCGTCCCGTGCCCGTTACCTTAGGTCAACAAGATAACTACAATATTGAAGTGTTATCAGGTCTGCACATTGCAGATGTGATTGTCAGCCAGAACAGCTACCTGTTTAAAGCCGATTTAGAAAAGTCGGAGGCCGGTCATGACCACTAATAACTCAATGCTATTTACTTGGTCATGCGTCTCAGTTATTGGGGGACGAACATATGATTGAATCCATATTACGTTTATCCATAGAGCGACGAGGGATAATGCTGATGTTGATCTTCCTTGTGCTGGGCATGGGGATATTCAGTTATCAAAAATTACCTATCGATGCGGTACCCGATATCACTAACGTGCAAGTGCAAATCAATACACAAGCACCGGGCTATTCGCCTTTGGAAACCGAGCAGCGGATCACATTCGTAGTAGAAACAGCACTGGCGGGATTACCTGACCTGTCCTACACCCGCTCTTTATCACGCTACGGCCTGTCTCAGGTAACAGCGGTATTTGATGAAGGCACTGATCTGTATTTTGCGCGTAATCTCATCAATACGCGATTAGGCGCAATCAAAAGTCAGCTACCAGAAGGGTTAGAGCCTGAAATGGGACCTATCGCTACTGGGTTGGGCGAAATCTACATGTATACCTTGCGAGCCAAGCAAAATGCGATGCAAAAAAATGGTGAGCCTTACAATGCAATGGCGCTTCGCGAGATACACGACTGGATTGTAAAACCGCAGCTCGCACTGGTTAAGGGGATCACTGAAGTCAACGCCATTGGAGGCTATGTTAAGCAATACCATGTGAATCCTGAACCACAGCTTATGCTGAATTTTGACATTAGTCTAAGCGATATCCATCGTGCTCTGGAGCGAAACAACACCAATCAGGGGGCGGGGTTTGTTGAGCGAAATGGGCAACAAATACTGGTGCGCTCACAAGGTCAACTTCAAACACTTAGCGATATCGAAAATGTGGTAATAAAACGCATTAATACTGTCCCCGTTGCGGTGAAAGACATTGGCAGTGTGGCTATTGGTAAGGAGCTGAGAACTGGTGCGGCAACGCAGGAGGGTGAAGAGACCGTTTTAGGTACGGCAATGATGCTAGTCGGCGAAAACTCACGAGCCGTTGCTCAATCCGTTGCCAAAAAGGTGAAGGACATTCAATCCAGCTTACCTGATGGTATTGTCATTGAGCCAGTCTATGACCGTACCCTATTGGTCGATAAAGCTATCGAAACGGTTCAGAAGAATTTAGTAGAAGGTGCGTTATTAGTCATAGTGATCTTGTTCATATTGCTTGGCAATATTCGCGCCGCGCTCATCACTGCGGCAGTTATACCGCTGGCGATGTTGGCGACCATTACAGGGATGGTTAATACAGGTGTGTCTGCCAACCTAATGAGCCTTGGCGCATTGGACTTTGGATTAATTGTCGATGGTGCGGTGATCATCGTAGAGAACTGTATCAGGCGGTTATCCGAGTCTCAGAAACGCACAGGCACAGTCTTGCCACTTAAAGAGCGGCTAGAACTGGTTTTTCAAGCGACCAACGAAGTCATTCGTCCTAGCTTATTCGGTGTATTGATTATTACTGTCGTGTATATCCCGCTGTTCTCATTGACAGGCGTTGAGGGCAAGATGTTCCAACCAATGGCGGCAACGGTCATCATGGCGCTGATAGCAGCGATGCTGTTCTCCATTACCATTGTACCTGCGGCAGTCGCGATGTTTATGGCAGGTAAAGTCAGTGAGAAAGAAAGCTTCATTATTGTTGCAGCTAAATCCGCCTATCGTCCTATCATTAATCTTGCACTGAAATTACGCTGGATAGTGCTTTTCGGCTCAGTCGTGCTGGTAGTGGGCAGCTTATGGTTGGCAACGCGATTAGGCTCTGAGTTTGTTCCCCAGCTTGACGAAGGAGACATCGCACTGCACGCCATGCGAATACCGGGCACAGGTATTGAACAAGCCGTCGCAATGCAAAAAACACTTGAATCTACCTTGATGGAATACGAACAGGTACTCACAGTGTTTGCGAAAACCGGTACCGCAGAAGTAGCTACCGATGCGATGCCGCCCAACGTAACCGATACCTTTGTGATGCTAAAACCACGAGCGCAGTGGCCTGATCCTAACCTATCAAAAGCTGATTTCGTGGAAACCCTTGAGCGAGATTTACAAGCGGTGACAGGCAATAACTATGAGTTTACCCAACCTATCCAAATGCGTTTTAACGAGTTGATAAGTGGGGTAAGGGCTGACCTTGGTATAAAAGTCTTCGGAGATGATTTAACCACGCTGGTTGCTTCTGCAAACGACATCTTAACGGTTTTACAATCAATTGACGGCGTGGCGGATGCACGACTTGAACAGGTCGATGATATCCCTATCTTCACTATCAACCCTAAGCTAGTCGAGTTGGCACGTTATGGATTGGACGTGGCCGATTTGCAGGAGTGGTTGGCGTCAGCTATCGGTGGTAATACTGCTGGCTTAATTTTTGAGGGAGATAGACGCTTTGAGTTGCTTGTGCGATTTGGTGAAGGTATCCGCACAGATTTAGATGCCATTGGCAGCACTCCTATCATTACATCGGATGGGGAATTTGTGCCGTTATCAGAAGTCGCTACGCTGGGGTACTCGTCTGTTCCCAATCAAATCAGTCGAGAAAACGGTAAGCGCAGAGTCGTGGTTACCGCCAATGTCAGAGAGCGCGACTTGGGGAGTTTTGTTGACGAAGCCAAAATCAAAATAACCGAACAGGTAGCTCTACCAGCAGGCTACTGGCTGGATTATGGCGGCACGTTTGAACAGCTTGAAAGTGCCAGTCAGCGACTGTCTATCGTGGTGCCGGCCACGCTTTTCCTGATACTTGTGTTACTAGTGGTGGTGTTTGGCTCATTTCGTGATGCCTTGATCATCTTCACTGGTGTGCCTTTAGCCTTAACAGGAGGTGTTTTCGCACTCTGGATGCGTGACATGCCACTGTCTATATCTGCCGGAGTCGGGTTTATTGCGCTCTCTGGTATTGCGGTACTAAACGGCTTAGTGATGTTGTCATTTATTAAACAGCGAGTACTAGAAACAGGTGACTTGATTAACTCAATCGTTGATGGAGCTATCACAAGATTGCGTCCGGTTCTGATGACGGCACTGGTAGCAAGTTTAGGTTTCATCCCCATGGCACTGAATGTCGGGACTGGCGCTGAAGTGCAAAGACCGCTTGCAACGGTAGTGATTGGCGGGATCATCTCGTCCACCATCCTAACATTGGTCGTTTTGCCTATTTTATATCGGATGATGCACTCGAAATTAACTAAGGAGTGAATGTTGGGCACCGTATTGCAGAAAATACGGTGCTCTTCGTCTGGAAATTTAAAACAACTGAAAATGATTACTGAACTGTATATTCACCAATAAGAAGCTGATTGTCCGGAATACTACAATTACCACCAATTCAATCAAGGTCGAATGATGATCTGCAAATGACACAAATTTAACAGTCAGGTCTAACGTTCGACTGTCCGCTTTTAGGCTCAAAGCAGACCGTTAGAGAATTTCTGCTCAACAACTGCAATTGGCACTAAGCGGTCGGGGCAACTAGTCCAGAAAGTTCTAAGCTGTATTGCCACTGTTGCATATTTTGCTGTTTAATTTCAATCTAAGTGCCCTGTCACATTATGTTATCCAATATCTTTTAACTGTTCTTAAACTAAGATTAGTAAAAAGTGCAACAGCCTGTTGAGTTGGTTTGTTGCCCGTTTCTTTGGTTATTTTTTTAACAGTTTTTTTAACAAGCTGCTGCGAATTACTTCGCTTTTTAATCGCAGTGTCTGTAGCTGCTTTTTTCTGCCTCTCCTTAATTTCATCGCTTGATAACTTCACTTTTGACTTAACATTTAAGTATTCAGGGCAAAAGCCGAACAAGTCTTCCAGGTAATCAGCTAGAGTCTCTTTTCTGTACTTATAGTGTGTTGTTTTTGCTGTTCTAGTTAAACTAACAAGCTCTTCTAATGATAAACCAATTAGTTCATCATTTATTTTTGTTAGCTTTTCAAATGCGGTGTTTTTATTCAGATGTTGAAACGCAACAAACAGGATAAACGCTGTTTTATCTCGCTTACCCTTTGGCACCCCACCCTGCTTATAAAAGTGGTTTTGAATACTGTTAATACATTTTAGCCACCATTCTTTAATGCTATGACCGTAGCGTTGGTGACCTGGTTGCTTTGGTTGCTTTGGTTGCTTTGCTATCTTATCTCTGGGGCTTGAAGCTAAACTAGTTTTGAATTCTAGTTGTGATTTCTCTATATCCTTCCGTAAATGACATAGATCTAAACACATCAACAGTTCATCAAATGTATATTTAGTACCAGAGCCAAAATACCTGGCATGCAATCCTGTTCTGCTGTGAACAGACCCTGGGACGCGCAAAAAGCCGCTAATTCTTTTTGTAGCCATAAGATCTATATGCCAAAAACTCTCTGACGTTCCAAAACTCTCAATTAGACTTTTAGCGATTTGTTGCCATATCAACTTGTTAATTGCGACTGCATCTACAGGATTGTAAATCCAATAAAGATGTATTCCACCTGAGCCAGAAAGGACATAGCCTGTTGGCGGCGGTAGCTTACTCAGTTTTAACCTATTGAATACTTCAGGAACAATTTTAGCCTCTGTCCTTCTAACATCAAATGGATCACATTTATGATTAAGATCAATTTCAATCCAATTCGCTGACAGTAGAGCAAGGTTGCTTTCCCTAGGCCAACTAAAAAATTCGTTTGGAGTGTAATAGCAGTCTACTGATTCACTTGTACTATACAATACTCCTCGAACAAACTTACTAGTGTCCCGTCTAAAAGCTCGAAAATCGGTTAAGCTTTTTGATTTACTGTTCCCAAGTAAATGAATAAATTTTTTAGACTTATGGCATTTACTTAGTAACCCTCGAACATATTTAGGTGTCTTAAATTCAATTAGAGAATAAAACTGACTCGGATAGGCAATAGTATATTCTGGCCACTCGAATTGTGGCCTTATTTTAAAGGCAAGCATATAATATGAAAATGCAAAGTGCGTTTGGGGTGTCGCCGGTCAAGCAGCCCCTTTCGCCTTCCTTACACCTCCACTCCTTCAAAGCGAGCAAGCCATTGCTCAACTGTTTCGCGTTTAAACAGGCGAACTCGTCCCAATTTAATAGAAGGTGGAGCTAAACGTTGAACTTGATAAAGGTTGGCATCTTTTCCAGACTCAATAGCCTTGCGCTGGGCGCTCAGACGATTATTAATTGTGCCTGTAGATAGGTGTAAAAGCTCTGACAGCTCTTTTACTGATAAGATCTCTGATGACTGCATATTCGCTCTCCAATACGTAAATTAGAGCAAAGAGATGCCACATTGCTCTGTGAGCCGTGGACTTGCTAGTACATATAATTAATATATGCGTACCCTAGTAACCTCTTTTCTACGTATTGAAAGCAGCCCCGAACATTGGGCGCCTGTTTTTTATTAACTTTACTATGTTCTGTGGTAAATCTTTTTATCTCTTTGCATTATAAGTAAGCATAATGACTATGCTTAAGATGAATTTAAATGAGATATAATGATAAATCAAGTGAACTTGAGGAATTAAATTGCTCTAAGGCTCTGCTAATGAATTACCGAGCGCTGGATTTTTAAACTATCACTGCAATCATCACAAAGCATAAGCATCCACTTAAACACTGATTGAACATGTGCCTCAGGGTAGTAATTATCAAACTTCTTCACTTTTTCTGATCGATTATAAAACGATGAAAAAGACTCTAGTTGTATATCCCAAACCTCTGATTGCTCGTTACTATAATCGTAAAACATGAAGTCTAAGGTAAGTAACTCACTAAGTACTTGTGCTTCATTAAGCTTACTTAGGTTATTTCTAATCGATAATAACTTATCACGGCTATTATCCTGACCTTGCAGTCTGATAAATAAAAAATCAATCGCGGGTAAAAATGAATAAACGTTAAAATTAATCATAAAAAACTACGCAGCTTTTCAACTGCGTAGCCTGTATTTTGTGTAAAAACCCACTTAACAATTGCACTTAACAAAGCAACTGTCAAAACTATTTGTAGAACTCACCACGACTATGAACGTCACGCGCTTCTTGCTCTGTGTAGCTATCACCACAATGATCGACATTTCCTGTTCCATCATTGTATTCATCAATGAACTTATCTTGCTCAGACTTATCATCAACATCCAGCAAAATATCAACCGTCACGGCTCCTATAAACTTAACTGCTTTCCACAACATTTGCTTCACTCGCTTCTACCTAAGTATTCCTTAGTATCGTGAACACATTAAAGCTAAGAAACTCTTAGTTTTCAAGTTAAGAATTAAATATAATGAAAACGAATGATGGTTCACCGTTTCCAAAACGGCTAAAAGAGGCAAGACTAGCAAAGGGACTTTCGCAAAAAAAACTAGGAATACTGGCAGGTATGGATCAGTTCGCGGCGTCGCCTAGAATGAATCAATACGAAAAAGGCGTACACTCACCCGACTTTCAAACAGTGCGCGCGTTAGCTAAAGTATTAGTAGTACCAACAGCTTTTTTTTACTGCGAAGAAGATAATTTAGCCGCTATAATTCTTAATCATAAAACTTATAACGTTAATTGATAACATAAGGCTCTAGGTGTAGAATTAAATGTAGACGATTTATTCGAGGTGGTAATAATGAGTAAAGATAAGAAAAAAATCACAAAAAGTATGATTTTGAGATCTGTTGCTAGTTCAACTGCCATTGAAACTGGCGCAACAGTAAAAACAATAGAAAAAAGGTTAAAAGCAAATAAACTTAAATATGAGTCTCTTTCACTCGCTATTTAATTATATCTTTCACGAGCCTTTCAATGTGTTGATAATCTCTGTTTACACCCGCTTGAATTGACTTGATGTAGAAATCTTTATGCTCATCCCACAAGCTATAATCAAGCGTTCCTTTTCCAGCTTTGCTACACAAAAAGTCCATTAACAGACGGCTTACCCTGCCGTTACCCTCACGAAATGGGTGAATTAGAATAAACTCAACATGGCTCTGAGCTAAAAATGACACAAGCTCTTCATCGGTCATTTCTGGTAAGTTATTAAATCGAGATAAATACTCATCTTCAAATACGCTAATATGCCTTTCAATTTGCAGAGGTGACATAAACTGAAATCCACCTTTGCCCATATCAACGCTTCTTATTTTACCTGCCCACTCGTATACATTACCTAGCCATTGTCTGTGCCAATTAGCAACATTTTGAAAAGAAAAAACGTCTTCTTCTGGCTCTGGCGTTGTAAATATTTTTTCATATAGTTTAACTAAAAGAATAGCCTCAACATCATCCATCTCTGCTGCATCAACAATCGCTAACTTGTTCGCTAAAACTAGTTTTTCAGACCCTAGTTGATATTGCGCTTCAATAGAATCAGTCTCGTATTTAGTCATTTAATTACGCCAGAAAATGATTAGTGTAAAAGTGCTTAACAACCAATGCAAGTAACCTTGGTGTAATAACTTTGCCAATTTATGTGATTGTTTAATAATTTGAAACCAATTTTAATAGAGGCATCATGAGCAATAGCCTCTCCTTAAATATTGGGGCTTCGCCCCTGTCCCCCGCTATGTCGAAGCCGAAAATCGGCTTACACATAGCGGGGGACGAAACATTTACACTCTTATATGCAGGTTTTATTTGCAGATTGAAAAATATTTCTAAAGTGGTAATCTTATTGTTACTGAAGCTTTAATTAGCCAGAAAAAAACAGGCGCTATTCTGCTGCCTTCAACACGTAGTAACGAGGTAAATGCTATCTTTTTAAAGGTAGTAACCAATCAAAAACGGCGCACTCCAGCTGCTGACAACACGTAGATATGAGGTTAATAATCAGGCGAGATCAGTCCGAGCCTTTCGCATATGCGAAAAACAGGGGCGAATAGGCTTAAGTGCCGCTGAGCTTTATTGCCAGTCAATCTTACAACCTTAATACGACTGGAGTGATCCCATGAAATTCGATGCACTAATCGAAGTCCAAAAACTAAAATTTGAAAGCAAGCTAATCGCTGGAAACCGTAAAAAAGCATCTAAGCTTGATAAACATAAATTTGAGCTAATAGAAATTTACAAGCAAGGGTCTAACATTGTCGAGCTTCAGCGCTGGCTAAAGCGTAAAGGTATAAATGCTCATTGGTCAACAATTCAAAGATGGATTAAAAAACATGGCTAAATTTGCGAAACCAAAAACTCAAGCACACAATGTCATAAAAGGGCTTACAAAAAGTAATCTTATAAAGTCTCTTGGAACTGCCAGAAACTACGAGCAATCACTTAACACCGTTGCCTCTTGGGCTAAAGATATTGGCATAAACGGTATTCAGGCAATGACAATCGAGCAAGCTCTCAATTATTTAGATTACCGAAAAGAAATAGTGGGTCAAAAATCACTGGATATGGAACGCCAAGCTATACAAGCAATGATGAGGCTAAACGGCAAACTTAAAGATAAGCAAACACTCCCTGTTATTAAATCAATTAATCAGCAAATTCTTAAATCACGCTCCTACACCACAGAGCAAGCACAAATAATAAGTAAGCACCAAACGTCTAAATATTCATTATCAACACAAATAGCACTCTCTGCGGGGCTTCGTGCACATGAATTGTTGACCATAGCCAAAGTTGAAGAACGCAAAGCAGATAAACGACCAGCTTTTGATTCAAAATGGTCTGGTAGAAACGGTGTGCTATATACCGTGACAGGCAAAGGAGGCTTAACACGCGAAGTACTAATACCTCACGATTTATCAGCTAAATTAGAACTTCGTAAATTTAAACAACCTGTCACTGTTGTTGATAGAAAAATAAACTACTTGCAGCGCTACGATATTGGAGGTGGAAAAAAGTGGTCGGATTCATTTAATAAAGCATCAAACCGTACGCTTTCATTTTCCAACGGTGCTCACGGCCTTAGGCATAGCTACGCACAAGAAAGGCTATTAGAGCTGATACTTAATCAATATCCATATCAAATAGCATTAGAGACAGTTTCACAAGAGATGGGACATTTTAGGCCGGAAATCACTGAGGTGTATTTACGTTAAGTTAAAGCTACCGTGAAGATAGCTTTAATTTCAAGTCTTATCTATTTCTTTGAAGATTTACTAGGTTTTAATCCTGGGGTGTTCCCTGGAGTATTTTTGTTATCACGTCTACGTTTATCAGGTTTGCCAGTTGAATCAGCAATTGGTTTTGGTCCAGGTTTAAGAGCCATAATCGTTATCCTTTCAATTAAGAGGAAGTCCCTCAATTATAAGTATAGCTTTAAACAAAAATTTGATGGTTGTTATTGATAAATAATTACTTATCCGCTAAATAAAAAGGTACAATTTTAAATGGAACCTGAAAATAACATGTTAGGAATACGTTAATATAATCACTTTAAAAAGCTTAATTTGACGCACTGAAACTATCTAGGTTTCAATTAAATATATCAATTGTACGCCTTGCAAAATAGCCATATAGTTAGGCCTAATAAGACCAAAGCTGCAATAATTGACAAATACAGTTTTATTTCAACTTGAAATTGTGCGCTCTCAATATTCCCTTTCGCATTTCGTATATCACTAGCTTCATCCTCATACGCCTTTGCTAGCTCGTCAAAAACACCTGAATATTCTTTATTCAATATCTTTAACGTTGAAAACTGTCCTACCAAATTAAAAATAAGCAAAGCAGCTAGCACTAATACTGTTATTACTACAGATACATTTTTTGCATAAGTCATGGTGTTTAAACCTGCCGTCTCAACTAGTTTTATTTGTGTTGTGGCAAACCAAATACCTGCGGGTAATGACAAAAGCTTAGTTGCAATATTATCGAAAATTTCATGGATCTTACTTACATACTCAGTTCGCTTCTCCATGTACTCTTTACGCGCTTTATCAAATGTGTAATTTTCGACATAGCCTTGATAGCTTAATAAAACATTAGAAATTAAAGAGCTCATATGTTGTATTAAATAGCTAAATCTTTGTTTTGGCGCTTTATCTTTGAGAAAAGATACTAATTCCTTACAGATCAGGCAAGTAATAGCTTCTTTGTGTAAATCTTTGCTCAGTAACTTGTCTATGGCCTGAAGATCAATTGAGTGTTCCAAATCAATTTCTCTTAAAACAAATTGAAAACTAAGAGGCCTATCATAAAAAATAGTTTTATCACCACCTTCGGTTAATTCGGCAAGTTCCGCTATTAACTTATAAACTTTATGAATACTAAGGTAGTTTCTATATTTTTCATCATTATTTGAAGGAGAAAATAAAAGAGCTGTATCTGTAAAAAAAATATACCTAACTGGCGACTTAACTCGTAACTCATTTGCTAAAATATCATTCCAATTAGAACAAATTGCATAGTCAGGTTTTATCTCCTGTGCTGATAAATCTACGTTAAATCGAATATTATCAGCGTAATGACCTGGTTTTAACTGGCTTAGATTAGCGCTAGAGGCCGGCTCGCCATTTTTAGTGAAGTCATAAGCTCCAGATGTTAAACCAGCCTCTTCAAGTATCTCTAGATTTTTTTTAAGCTCATCTGTTAAACGCAGCTCACCTTGAAACTCGCCCTCTTTTAAAGTGCGACACTCAAGCGCTGCAAAAATCGTTGAATAAGCTTCTAAAATCTGTTGTTGCATCAGCTAGTTTCACCATGCTCATCTTCTAACTCTTCTTCAATAGCACTTCGTAATGAATCTGGGATTTCTGAAAATGTAAGTTGTCCGTTCTCGTATTTTACCGTTGTGTTTAACATTTCTCTATCAAAACTAATTGAAACACCTTTTCCTCTACCTGATATTTTTCTGTAACTTTTCAGTACTTTTTGATCTATTGCTAATTCTTCAGGTAAATCATAATGCTCTCTAGCATGCTTGCAAAAATCCTCTGCCCTATCTGAAAAGACATGATTTGCCACATGGCTTAAGTGCAGTTGACTTCCTGCTTTCTGTTGTACCTTTATAAAATCATGTGCTTGAGCAATTTTCTGCGAAGCAACATCATCATCCATGTGACAAGTATCTTTTGCATAGTCATGGATTGCATTTTTTAATTTCTTAGTTTCTAAACTCGCAGCAAGTTTGTCTCTTTGGCAACCAATAAATTTTTCAAAGTAGTCTCTGACTTCCGCAGCTAAACCTGTTCTAAAACGAATATATCTAGAGCTTAAATCACTCCTCCATTGGCTTAAGTTCACCGCAGCACCCAAATGCAGCTTTTTCAAATCCAAAATCTCACTAGCCACTACCTCTAGATTATCAGCAACATCTATACCTTCCGTTTTATTTAAGATAGCTATAGCAAGCCAGTCATCGTTATTCCTTTCATACTGATAAAAAACTAAATACCCCCCCTTCACAGATTGTAACTGATCACCAACAATTACACTTTCAAACTTATCTGCAAGCTCTTTTGTTAAATCAACAAAGTTAGAGCAATTGCAATTATCATCATAGTACTTATTTAATTTTTGTTCGAAAGCTGGCTCTACAGTATTATCACCATCGACACCAAACTCCCCTATATTTAGGTGTGCATTAGAAAATAACTCTAAAAGCCCATCGGTTAATTGTGCAGCCATGCCTTGGGTACTATTTTCATTTTCTCGAAGCTTTTTTGATAGTCTCTCACCATCGTTGTCACGTTTAACAACATGAATAATTACATGCTTTATTGCCATAATTCGTCCGTATATTTTAAGCAAAGGAGTTTTAGTAAGGTAAGAAAAGCAGTTCTTTACTTGTTTTTTAGTTTTATAATTTCAAAAGACTCTAGATTGTTTAAATCCTGAATGCAAGCCAAAAGAAGCGAATCGGATAGATTGCAGCTGGTTAAAAAGCTCATACCCTTTTCAAGTAATCTACATGCAAAAAATATAAGTTAACTTCCTATAAAATCTAGTTTATCCCCCCAAGCAGCTAAAGCCCTCTTTCTTTTGTCCATATACTCCTGCATATTATAAACGCCCTGTACCCCCTGTAATTGATGATTGAGTATTTTTTCAATCACTATTGGGTCAGCTCCAATACCAGCATCCCCCAAGCGCGTTGCAACTGTTCTTCTTAAATCGTGAGGCACAAACTTAGGTACTCCAAGTTCCTCTAGTTTACGGCTGATAGAACGTGATAGTGAATGCCTATCAATTGGCTGTTCGCCTGGGCCTGATTTATTAGTTGTTGTGCTCGGGAACACATACTTAGAATTGAGATAGCCAAATGCTGCGCGCAACTCATCAAGTAAAATAACCATATTTTGAGTAATCGGTACTTTATGAGTTCTTTCGCCATTTTTATTTTGCTTCACGCGCTCGGCTGGGATTGTCCATATCATTTTATCAAAATCAAATTCTTGCCACTGTGCACCTGTAACCTCTATTGGCCGACAACCTGTTAAAGTTATACACTTTAGTGCGTAAATAACTTGCTGGCTTATACCTAGCTTTGGCAGGCGGTCAAATACTTGAATAACTTCGTCAAACTCTAGTGCTCTGGTTCGCGACTTTTCAAGGCCACCCACGCTTTTCTTTTTAACTGTGCTTATCGGGTTACCTTGGATTAAATCTCGCTCAACACCAAAGTTAAACATTTGCTTAAGGATAGATAGCGTTTTATTCGCCTGCGTTTTAGCGCCTCTATCAGTTATTGGATCAAGCACTTTTTTAAAAATTTCGCGGCGAGTTATTTCTTTAAGTTTATAATTACCAATAAATGGCAGAATGTCTTTATCAAACATTCTAATAACTGGGTCTACATCTTTTCGGTTGGCTTTAATGTCTCTTTCAATAAACTCATTCGCAAGTACTGCGATTGTCGGTGAGGTGATTTCTTGCTTTTCAATTAGTGCTGCTTTCTTTTTTTGTAAAAAAACATCAATACCGCGCGACACATCACCAATATATTGCTTAGCAAGCTGCCTAGCCTCACTAACTGTTATTACCGATGAATTACCTAAGGCTAGCCTCCTTTCTTTCGAACCTCGGCCTCCTAGGCGGTAATACAGATAATATACTTGTGAACGTTTTCCATCTTTATTTGGTTTTCCAAGATTTAAATAAAAACCAGAGATCTCAGTGTCATTGATTTTGGTAATTTCCAAAGGGGTATTTTTGAGTATAGATTCAGTTAATTTTACTTTGATTGACGCCATTTTTCGCACACCTAGAGTTAAGTCAAAAATTTTGTCGCACACTTATCGCACGAGCTGATTTGAGCTCACTAAACTTCACGTTCATTCACTAGGTATAATTTAAAAGCTTAATCCTTTCAATAGCAATAACTTACAATTACTTTGAATACTTCACTGTAGAACACTTTTAGCCACTTTTGTACACGATAAAGCACAGGTGATTTTTATGGGGTGGCAGGGGTCGAGAGTTCGAATCTCTCCATACCGACCATTTACTCCTTCCTAAACTCATTGCTCATCATTATTACTTAATAGTTGTGGATAACCCACAAATCGCCTGCAACATCCAAAAAATAGCTTCAATAAACTTAATTGCTTTTTTACACTGCCATTAGTTAATCTAAGTACTGCAATTACATTGCAAATAATAATTAAAATGTAATGAAAACGAATGAAGGTTCACTGTTTCCAAAACGGCTAAAAGAGGCAAGACTAACAAAAGGACTTTCGCAAAAAAACTAGGAATACTGGCAGGCACGGATCAGTTCGCGGCGTCGCCTAGAATGAATCAGTACGAAAAAGTCGTACACTCACCCGAATTTTAAACAGTATGGGCACTACCTAAAGTATTAGATGTGCCAACAGCATTCTTTTACTGTGAAGAGGGTAATTTAGCCGCTATAATTCTTAATCATAAAACTTATAACGCTAATTGATAACATAAGGCTCTAGGTGTAGAATTAAATGCAGACGATTTATTAGAGGTGGTAATAATGAGTAAAGATAAGAAAAAAATCACAAAAAGTATGATTTTGAGATCTGTTGCTAGTTCAACTGCTATTGAGACTGGCGCAACAGTTAAAACAATCGAGAAAAGGTTAAAAACAAATAAACTTAAATATGAGTCTCTTTCACTCGCTATTTAATTATATCTCTCACAAGCCTTTCAATGTGTTGGTAATCTCTGTTTACACCCGCTTGAATTGACTTAATGTAAAACTCTTTATGCTCATCCCACAAGCTATAATCAAGCGTTCCTTTGCCAGCTTTGTTACACAAAAAGTCCATTAACAGACGGCTTATCCTGCCGTTACCCTCACGAAATGGGTGAATTAGAATAAACTCAACATGGCTCTGAGCTAAAAATAACACAAGCTCTTCATCGGTCATTTCTGGTAAGTTATTAAATCGAGATAAATACTCATCTTCAAATACGCTAATATGCCTTTCAATTTGCAGAGGTGACATAAACTGAAATCCACCTTTGCCCATATCAACGCTTCTTATTTTACCTGCCCACTCATATACATTACCTAGCCATTGCCTGTGCCAATTAGCAACATTTTGAAAAGAAAAAACGTCATCTTCTGGGTCTGGTGTTGTAAATATTTTTTCATATAATTTAACTAAAAGGATAGCCTCAACATCATCCATCTCTGCTGTATCAACAATCGCTAATTTGTTCGCTAAAACTAGTTTTTCAGATCCTAGTTGATATTGCGCTTCAATAGAATCAGTCTCGTATTTAGTCATGTAATTACGCCAGTTTAAGATGATTAGTGTAAAAGTGCTTAACAACTAACACAAGTTCATTGGATTATATCTTATCTGATGGTTTTAACTACTAAGAATGGCGTTGCATTTATTGGTTGAACTCACAGCCACAAACGATCATTCAAAAAGAACATGGCAAGATGCACCTCCGTTTTTCCTTGGTCCATATGTATTTAAGGGCTAGTTTACACCACGCCATGTGGATAAGCCCTAAGTTTCATCTACAAGTGATCCGCGCATTTGACGCCCGGCCATCACCAAAGCACCCTTCCCACTGGATTACCAGCGAATCATGCTCACAATAGAGAACGGCCAAACAACAAACACCCAAGCACTCGCGCTTGAAGAGATGGTCACCTCATTCGATAAACTACCCAACATCCTACGAGAAAGTATGAAAATACAACCCTACCAACTCGCCCAAAGAGCCACAGCCGCCAACGAGCGCTTAAGCCGAATGATACACAAATACTAAGCCCATAAAAAACCCGCTAATCAGCGGGTTTTTGCAATGTTTTCTTTAATTAGATCAAATGCTATAGTATGAAAATTCACACTTAAATGGAATTTTCAAATGAATAAGTTCTTTTTTCCTGTCTGCGCAATTCTAATATTAAATGCCTGCGGAACAACGGGACTACAGAAGGTACCACAACTACCTAAATCAAACTCTACCGACCAAAAAACAGGTACTCCCTTTACATACTCACCAGAAGGTAAAAAGCAATTTGCTTTCGCTGAGATGTCAGAGGGCTTACAAAAATTTGGATACGGAGATCTATGCTTTGAAATGCCTACGAGGTCTTATGCTAATGATTGTTTGTTAAACAAGTTACCTTATGATAAGTACGTTGGAAAAAAAGGTTTTTATACAGACCGTAAACCATTCAAAGATTATTCAGGATACGTAGTACAAGAAGCAATTCTTGAAACAGGCGAAGTTATTTACCTAGCTACTTCAACAAAATATAAGCATGTTGGGAATAAAATCGTACCTCTCGATGAATATGAAAAAATCGTCAACTTCAAACCTGAACCTATATATAAAGGTGCTGAAGTCCTATTAACTGGATACAACAAAACTTCTAAAGGTTATATTAATGTTAGTAGCCAAAAAAATCATAGTTTCACAGAACGTGAAATAGAAGCAATAAGAAGTATTGCAAGTAAATACCCTAATAATGGCTCAAAAATAGCTGATTTATTGACTACTTTGATTGTCGATTATGATGATTTTGAAGGGCGTACTATTGTTTATGCTCCACCATACAACAATCGTAAGTCGTATTTATCTATTAAAATAATTTTTAAAGATAGTGGAGAGGTATACCCCTTTGTAGTTTCGCACTATCAAGCCGATGACTGGTTATTTGTTAATGGGTACTCTATTTCAGCGGATGGATATCGTTGGGATAGTCCTAAGCTAGACTTTAAAAGAGATCATTCCGGAGGAACAATTTGGGAATGGGCTAATCAAAGTCTTACACCGTCTTATATAAATGTGCTAACAAAAATGGCAATTGCAGATAAAGCAAAAATTAGATTTAGAGGTCAAGAATATTACTCTGATTATGAGCTAGCAGCAGCTCAAAAAACTGAATTGAGTAATCTTTTAAAAATTGTCGATTTAACAAAAAGATAGTAATTATTGGTGTAATAGTCTAAAAAGATCATTACAACATTGACATTTGACGTTTGAGTAAATAAAACTATTCAAATTCTCTTTTAATTGTTGCTAAGACTTCACCGAATGTCTCATTAATGTTTTGATATCTGATTTGCTGTACACCATCCATATTAGAAAAAATCTCTACCTCATCCTCCAATAGCACTATAGCTCTATTAAAACCAAGTTTTCCTTGAAATAAACCGACTTCGTGAATTACATTTTGACGAGCCCTAGGTAAACCTTCTCGAGTTGCATCTTCAGCAGTTAATACTAATAGTGCAAAAGTACTTTTCTGCGCCATTTCTTCAAGAATATCCCTAATAGTGTGCCCTGCTCTAGCACCTGTTTCAAAAGCTTCAACCTTTATATCATGTTTATCTTGAAGATGATCTTTTAAGTCTCTCCAATGTGGAGATCTACCGTGGCCAATAAACACGGTTAACGGATTTAAAGCCGCGAAATCTTCCTTGAAATATCTATTTTCATTAATATCAAAAATATGACTTACCTCTTCTATTAAAGCTCTTTCTAAGCTTTTAATACTAACCTCTGTATTACCATTACTGTATATTATAAACACTTCAAAATCTGAAGCTCCATAACGGAAAATGGCCCTACTGTTAGAGTTCTTATAATCAGAATAAAACTCTTCTTTAGTATCATACGACCAAGTTGTATCTTCATTTACCACTGTAAAATTCTGAATTGGTGCGCATATACTTAATTTTCGTTCTTCAATTCTTTTATCTAACAGTAAAACAGCTTCTTGCAGCACTTCAACGCCAAACCTAACACCTCTGTAAGTTTTTTTCTTATTCACAATAACCTCTTTACCTTCAAGTACATTCTAAATAGATAAGCTTTACACATCTAAAATTTAGCTTACCATTTGACTGTTCGATATTGTTCATGGATATACTTAATAAAACAATGGTAGTTTTCCAAAAAAATATTAACTAATTTAGTCATTTCTGACTCTAAGAAATCTCTCTGATTTCGATTAAAAACAGATTTATTCATATACATAAAGCCGCCTTCATTAATGTATGTACAGTGAATAACCGTCATATCATCAGGTGCTTTCTTTGGTTTCATGCGTTCTTCTAGGGTAATAAACTTATCACCTGAAAAATATCCTTTCACTAACTCATCGATTTTATGCATATCATACAAGAGGTTATCCCAATAATTAGTTAATTTACTATCTCTAAATGGATAAAATGTAGGATCATCTTTAAAATAATCTTGGAAAATACCTGCGGCATCAAAGTTAATTGAAATTTTGAAAGGTAAATCTGAAACCATTCCATAAAACTTTTTAATCGGAATATAAATAAATAAGTTATTAAGTGAAGTTAAATCTTGATCATATTCAAAGTCAAATTGTATTCTCTTTTTGATATTTTCCTCAAAACACCTCTTTTTCTCAAGAAGCATTTCAGCTGGATATAAGTCTTTTTTTCGATCAACAATTCTATGATCTTTTAAGCATAATAAAATTAAATTTTCATATGAGTTGTCCCCTGATTGACCTCGTAACCCTCTTGGTCCATCAGGACTATGTGCTATTACATGAGCCATATCACCAATAACAACATCTTTTTCTAAAACTGACTGACCACATATATTGCAAAGACCAGCCGAACGGCTAAATAGAAGCTTAATAGTTGGTAAACTTGGTTGCCTCATCTAAAGCACCTTGAGTAAATTAAAACAGTCTTTAAAGTATTTGAAATTCATAAATTAATCCAGAATATTTCTTATATTTTTGCAAACTCTGCACACGGTTTATGTAACCTAACGCTTCTTGTAACCAATCCCTCTAAACAAAAGCCATCTTCAGGTGATATATATATTGGTGCGTAGTCATCTGATGTAGACATTAGTAAACGCTTTTCTTTATGGATTATTTTACAAACAAAGCTGCTATGGTAAGTAGCAACTAATGTATCACCCTTACTTACATTTACTGCACGATCGACAATTAACAAGTCACCATCAGATATCCCCCCTGCATAGAAAAACAAAGGGGTCACCCATTAGAAAGTTTCGGTCAAGCAGGCAGCTGTGTTTTCTTGATATTTTTAGTCAAAAAACCAAGTGTTATTATATTTTAAACTCACTTTAAATATGACTATGCATCCAGTAATAACGTCGTTTGGTGTAAATATGCACCAGTTACCCATATGAATTTAGGCGGTTTAACTTAGCATCATTGATGATTAATTAAGAAAAACAAAGAACATAGGGGGACAAATCTTGACTTCAGACATCATAATTATCAAAGCGTTTTTAACAGTATTTCGAACCAAAACAAAATAACACTTAAAAAACACCTTCTTTATCTGATGCGCTAATAACTGCTGCAGATTATTTTTTTCAATTTCATTACGAAACGGCTCTAGCATTACTTTTAGTTAAACCGAAGTTTAATTTGGTTGCCAGTGGTACACATAAATAGGTGTTTTGTAGAAATCTTTAAGTTTAATAACCTTAACTGGCTTATAGGAAGGCAAAGCGAAGGTGTTGCTCACAATGGTGATGCTTTTTGCCATGTCGTGTTTTAACTTATCTTCAAGCGCCACCATTGCACCAGGAAAAAGGTAACATACTAAAGTAGTAGCACCACTGAGATCAGCGTTTTTGAAGTCTTTACGATATAAACGAAGGTTGTTTAAACCCATGCTATATTTAAAAATAATTGAAACAAGCCATGGAAACCAAGATACCTCATAACCAACAACCTGTTTGTTTGGATATTTTTTGGCAACCGCTATCACGAGCGTTCCCCAACCAGACCCTAAATCAATTAAAGTGCCTTTTTCATCTGTACTTATTTCAGCCAGCATAGTTTGGCGCGCTTGAATTGAGCTCATCATCGGTGAAATACCCGTTTTCAAGGTACTCCAAACAATAGATAAAGCGATTAGCAGAATAATAAAAAAAAGTGTGGTAGCAATAAAGTCCATGCTAAGTAATACCTAATAACAGCTGAATATTCATAATTTACTTTAACGCTGATTTTTCAAATGCTAGCGTAGCCTTATGTTCAAATTTGCAAGAAGCAACAACTTGCCTGCTCTTGGTAAAACGAGCCTAAGTCTAACAGGATTGTGTACTGACTCGCTAATACGATTAAGCATGAACAAACTTAGTAAGAGAGCATTCCCTATGATCCATAAACTATATTTCTTTTATGCGCTCAAGAATTAACCATTCCTGCCGTTATAAAATAAACATTAAAACAATAAATACTTTGTACAGGAGGTACTTCATGGGTTTTTCAAACGATGAATTACTATTTTTATCGAGTTTATTTAAAGCACAAACTCCACCTCGTTTACCAAAAGACCAAACATTGACTGTGCAAAGCGATATTCCTGCTAACATAGCTTGCTTGTTTCAAAATGCAAATTTAACGTTACTTGCTGAAGTTGGACACTATCAACTGTGGTTCCCGCTGGAGTTTAAGGTTGACTCTTCAGGCACGTTTACACCCGCTCTGAGTGCACCTGAGGTAATTGATACAAAGGGTAACCAACGTAGTTGGCGGTGGGATAATTTAAATATAAAAAGTGAGGGATACTGTATTGAGTCGATTTCAAGCACAGGCATCTTTTTAAAACCGCAAGGAGAGCACGTTGCCTTTAATGAAAATCAAATTATGCAATTTGATTTACCTAATAAAAAGCACATTAGCTTGAGTATAGAACCAGTTAGGCAATGCAAAGGCGGTATTGCAGCTAAAATTATTGATATACATGAGGGAAAAGAGCAACTTCGTGCGTATTTATTTAGTGTTCACAAACGTCAATATGCTAATTTATATAATGCGATCCCTCCTAGTTAGTTGCACAGATGTCAGCGCATAGATAAGCTATCCCCTTTATTGCGAACAATGAAGGTTTTATGAGCGAAAATAATTATCATATCGGCACACCTGGTGTACCTTGGACAAGTGAAGAAGAACAACAATGGTTTAATGAGCAAACGATTAAGCGAAGTTACCAACAAGACGTTGTTGCGTTAATCGATGAATTAACCCCTCACTTTGATGTTGAGCAATATGGTGCGCTTGATTATGATATTGAGCGATATCCTCTTTTTCTACTCAAGTCTAAAGACTGGCATGCTGACAAGCCAACCGTATTGGTCACTGGTGGAGTGCATGGCTATGAAACAAGTGGTGTTCTTGGTGCGGTGCGTTTTGCGAAAACACATGCAACCTCATACAGTGAACAATTTAACTTGATTATTGCGCCATGTATTAGTCCATGGGGATATGAAACAATTAATCGCTGGAACCCAAAAGCAGTGGATCCTAACAGATCATTTTATAATGAGAGTCCTGCTCCTGAGTCAGCAGCAATCATGGCGTATATGCACAACAACACTATCCAGCCAATTGCGCACATTGACTTACACGAAACAACAGACACTGATAACAGTGAATTTAGGCCAGCATTGGCTGCGCGCCAAGGCTCTGTTAATAAAAACTGGAATATTCCTGATGGTTTTTACCTCGTTGCAGATTCAGTAAAACCAGAACATGCTTTTCAAACAGCCATAATTAATACGGTGTCTAAAGTAACGCATATTGCACCTAGCGATGAAAACAACCAGTTAATTGGTGTTGCGCAAGAGCAGTTTGGTGTAATTAATTACAGCGCTCGAGAATTAGGTTTGTGCATGGGCTTTACCGATGCAAAATATGTGACTACAACAGAAGTTTACCCAGATAGTTCAACGGCAACTGATGAAGAATGCATACTCGCTCAAGTGGCTGCAATTACAGGTGCTTTAGATTACATTATCGCAAACTAATTAACATTTTAGACCAAATTATATATGTTTATACACAAGCTTACTGCAAATAAATTATTTAATTTGGTCGTAAAAAAGGCTTAATACAACCACTTTGTACCGCATTAGAAATAGAATATGCAAAGTGCAATTATTCCCTTTAAATGCCTAGACTTACACCAATTTTTGTATAAAATTCGCGCTCTTTATTTTTAGCAAGGATAAAAATTGGAATTCAAAAACCAGTATGGTCATGTAAAGTTACACCATGAGAGCAACATTCTTATCGCAAGTTTTACTGGCTACATAAACGAGCGTTTGGTGGTTGAACTCAGTAACGCCATGTTACAGCGTGCCAAATCGTTTGCTGGTGCTCCTTGGGGGTATATCAGCAACTCAAAAAATGTACAAGCTGCAACACCTGAGGCTGAAGCAAGCTTTGTCGCGTTGACGAAAAACATGATTAAAGATGGTTGTATAGCAAGTGCTTTTATATTTGATTCGTCTTTAATTATTAATCAAATGCAGCGCGTGTTTAAAAATGCAGGGCTTGATTTTAACATTCATAATATGCTGTTTTCTAACTTAGAAGAGGCTAAGTCATTTATAGAACAAAAAATAACAGAGCCTACAATCTAAGTTGAAGAGTTTAATTTCTATAAAATAAACTTTGTTGTGTTTGAGTTATCGTTTTATCCTCATGTGCTGTCACAACAAATTCAAGTTTAGTGACTTTTTTATCAACTTCATATCCATCAGCAACAATAGTGACTGGGACTTTTTTCATAACACCGGGCTCAACGCGAGTATTCTGCGGACTTTTCAATATCCCTTTGTCAAAACCGTTTAAAGATACACTATAATGCAGTGGCTCTTGGGTCTTGTTTATAATGGTTAGCGTATATGGATTTTCTACGAGCCCTTCGTAATTAACTCTGTAAAGTGCGTTTCTATCACGCAGTACTGATACTTCAATTGGTGTTCTTTGTGCCAACCACACCACCATCATAACAGAGAATAAAACCGTTAAACCGCCGTAGCCCAAAAGCTTTAGCCTAAATGGATTGGTAGTCCCCCCTGCCATTTGTTTTTCACTTGCGTACTTTATAAGTCCTTTTTGATAACCAAATTTGTCCATGGTGTCATCACATGCATCAATACATAAGCCACAGTTTATGCACTCATATTGCAATCCATTTCGAATATCGATTCCCGCAGGGCATACTTCCACACACAAGTTGCAATCTACACAGTCACCTAAATCTAACGACTTAGGATCGGCTTTGCGTTTTCGTGGTCCACGACTTTCACCGCGCTTTTTATCGTAGGTAACAAGGAGTGTATCCTTATCAAACATAACAGATTGAAAACGAGAATATGGGCAAGCAACGGTGCACATTTTTTCACGCAAAAAGCCTGCATTACCATAAGTACAAAAAGCGAATAAGAACACCCAAAAGCTGGTTATGCCTGACCAATCAAGCATCACCATATCGCTATAAAGTGATTTAACAGGTATAAAATAAGCCATAAACGACGTGGCAGTAAATAAAGAAATAACAAGCCATGCGCTGTGTTTAGTCAATTTTTTACGCCATTTAGCGACTGACCAAGGTGACTTATCTAACTTGATGCGCTGATTACGTGTACCCTCTATGCGTTGTTCAACCCAGGAAAACATAAGCATCCAGATTGTTTGTGGACAAGTATAGCCACACCATACTCTGCCAAGCCAGTTGGTTACAAAAAACAGCGCAAATGCCCCAAGCATAAACAGTAATGCTAAAATAACAAAGTCTTGGGGTAAAAGCGTCAGACTAAAAATCGTGAAAGTCTGAGTACCAACATCAAATAAAACAGCTTGTTGCCCGTTGTATTGAACCCAAGGAATAGCAACAAACATAAACATGAGTAGCCACCCTAGATTACGGCGTATTCGCTGAAAAAAACCTTTTTGCTCGCGAATATAAATTGGTCCCTCATCCTTGTAGGGCTTAATAATCATGTCTTCTTCTTTAATATCAAATTTCATAATACTTACTTCATTGTGACGGTTTCTGAGTAAGTATTTGCAACTTTCAGACCAAGCTGAAAGTTATATTTTAATAATTAAATACAATGACTTATGATTTAAAGGTAATTCTAAATTCGCGATATATCGCGCAATTCGTGATATATCGTCACTTTGTTATTTTGAGTTTTTTCATTTTCGATCGTAATGTACTTTCTGGCATGCCAAGTATACTCGCGGCTCCCTCTGTTCCAGATACTTTACCATTTGAGATCTCAAGCACTGTTTCTATGTGCTGTTTAACGACACTATTAAGCGAAAGTGATAGGTTAGCATTTGGATTAATTTGCCTATTCAATGGCTGGGTTAAATTAATGACAGCATGTTTAGATAAAATGGCTTCTCGTTCTAATACATTCTGTAACTCTCGAATATTACCTGGCCAATCATATGCCTGAAGCTGATTTATGGCCTTATTACTTAAACCTTTTAATTGCTTACCTAGGCGTTTATTTAGTTGTTGAACAAGGTTAACACTTAGCAGTGGTATGTCTTCCTTTCGCTCTTTTAATGCAGGCACGCGAATTGGAAATACATTTAAACGATAATAAAGATCGATTCTGAAACGCCCCTGTTCAACCATTTGCCATAAATCACGATTAGTCGCTGCAATAATTCGTATATCAACAGTGAGCGTGGTACTTCCACCAACTCGCTCAAATTCACGCTCTTGCAAAACACGTAATAACTTACTTTGTGACTCTAATGGTAACTCCGCGATTTCATCTAAAAACAATGTGCCATTATCCGCCAGCTCAAAGCGCCCTTTCCGACGCTCATTTGCCCCTGTAAACGCTCCTTTTTCGTGACCAAACAATTCGGACTCTAATAAACTGGGTGTAAACGCTGCGCAGTTAACTTTTATAAATGACTGCTTAGACCGGTTACTTAAACGATGAAGGTTACGTGCTACTAGCTCTTTACCTGTTCCATTTTCACCGAGGATCAGTACTGTGCTGTCAGTTGAGCTAACTAATTTAATTTGCTCTAACATTGCTTGAAATACATGGCTTTTGCCGACTAAACCTGAATCCTGCCAATCCTCATTTAACTGCGCTGTAAGGTACGTATTTTCGTCTTTTAATTGTTCACTCAAGGCACTTACTTGTTTAAGGGCATCGCGTAATGCTTGCTCTGTTTCATGCTGCTTTGAAACATCGCGAAATATAGCGACAGCACCAATTAATTGTCCGTTTTTATAAACGGGTGTTGATGTGTACTCAACTGGGAATTGCGTGCCGTCTTTACGCCAAAATACTTCATCTTTAACGTGCCTATGAACGCCATCAAACATAGTGCAATAAATTTGGCATTCATCTGCTGGGTAAGGCGTTCCATCTGCATGGCTATGATGATGGTATTGATGAATTTTTTTACCTAGTAATTCACTTGCTTGCCAGCCAGTCATGCGCTCTGCTGCTGGATTTATGAACACCGCGTTACCGGATAAATCAAAGCCGTAGATCCCCTCGCCCACTGCATTAAGTAATAAAGTTGGGTCATTCAAAAATTGTTTGATCATAAAAAATGCTCTCGCGATATATCACGAAACTTTAGCATTTCTACTCTTTATTTACACTTTTACTTACAAAATATATTTTTATTCACTGGGCGTACCCATTATGATAAAGAAAAACAATAATGTAGAGCTACTATGTCATTAACAATTTCGCACTTAGAAAAACATTATGCTAGCGTAAATGCAGTAGACAAACTGTCGTTTGAAGTTCAGCAAGGTGAAATATTTGCGTTGCTTGGCCCAAATGGGGCCGGAAAGTCATCATTGGTTAAAATGTTGGTTGGCTTTACTTACCCAGATGCTGGTGAAATTAAGCTGATTGATGAAAATCAATATTATTCATCAATCCCTGCACAACTCTTAGGTTACTTACCTGAAGATAGAGGGTTATACCCTGAAAAAACATTAAAACAAAACCTACAGTTTTTTGCGCTGTTACATGGTGTGTCGAATCAAGATTTTGAACAGCGGTGCCAACATTGGTTGAAGAAGTTTAGCCTATACGATCGTTTAAACGACCCGTTGAAGTCTTTATCAAAAGGCAACCAGCAAAAAGTTCAGCTTATTACAGCCATATTGCATGAACCTAAATGGGTAATACTTGATGAGCCTTTTTCAGGCTTGGATCCCATTAACCAAGAGTTGGTGGTGGAGTTTTTAGCTGAGCTGAAACAACAAGGTATGACTGTAATACTCAGTGCCCACCAGATGGCTATGGTAGAAAAACTAGCCGACAGAGTGCTGCTGCTTAATAAAGGCCAAAGCGTATTATACGGTAAGCTAAGTGAGATCTTTACTCAATACAACAACAATATGATTGATGTCAGCTTTAGCGAAACTATTGAGAAAACACAACTTGAAGAGCTTAATTTTACCTGCGCCATCAAGCAGCTCTCTACAATGCGATTAACCATTACGTTAACTGAGCAACAATCACTCAATGAGGTGCTGCCGCAGCTGCTTAAGCTGGGTGATATTACTGAGTTAAAAAATCAATCACAATCACTACATGCTATTTATCTTCAGGCTGTTGCCGAGCATAATTCGCACGCTCACCAGGAGAAAAATGATGACCAATAAAAATGTATCTACGCCACAGCAAATTTGGACTGTGGCTAAATGGGAGTTCTTGCATTTTTTTAAGTTAAAGCAAGAAATTATTTCCAAGCTCATTATGTTGCTAATCGCGGTTATTATCTATTTTTTTGCTGCAAATGGAACCGACCTGAATAAACAGTACTCATTGGCGACTAATACAAAGCAACAACTTTTCGACCAATTAGACCCAAGGTTCAAGTTTAAATACGTTGAAGATATAAACTTAGTCGTTAAAGACTTAGATCAAAATGAATTTGATGGAGCGCTTAAATACGATGCCGCTGACAACACATTCACATTAATAACCTTTGAAAAAGAAGCATGGCAAACGTCTTTAACCTCAAATATTAACGCAGCGTTACAACAACAACGATTCAACGCGCTGAATTTGACTCAACAGCAACAAGATAGTTTGGCCGAGAACATAAATATTGAACATACAGTACTTAATGAGCTGTTAAAAAACCAAGCTGACAAAGGGCAAACTTACACAGCCTTTGGGGTATTGATCTTATTGTTTGTTGCTATGTTTGGCGTATTTGGTCAACTGTTTGTCAGTATTACAGGCGAGAAACAAAACCGCGTGACAGAGCAACTAATGGCGACAATGACGCCACAAACTTGGATTGACGGCAAACTAACAGGTCAGATATTACTTGCCGTAAAGACTATGCTAGGCACACTTATATCAATTGTTCTTTCTATGCTATTTTTTACTGTAATAATAAAACAACAACCTCTGAGCTTAAGTTTTGTTAATTGGTCAATGCTTCCGTGGTTTGTCGCGTTTGCGGTATTCGGCCTCGCTATTTGTGCTGCGTTTATGGCTGCCATTGCGGCAGGAATTGATGATCCAAACCACAGTAGTAAAAGTGCATTAATGATGCTGCCAATAGCGCCTATTGCCATTGCATTTTTCATTATGGACGAACCTAATGGCCTCATAAGTATTGTGCTAAGTTACCTGCCTTTCACGGCCTTTGCAGTGATGCCTGTAAGGATGTCACTTGTTGATTTACCTTTTTGGCAGCCACTTTTATCGTTATTACTTAGTGCGGGTTGTTTTTATTACTTACGCATATTTGCAGCGCGTATATTTAAAATGGGGATGAATATGTATGGTAAGGAGCCTAGCTTAAAAGCAATGTGGCGCGCTATTTTTAAATAATTAAAAGTGTCGAGGTAGGCTAGACTTTTAGCCTACCTGATAAATTTAATTAGTGGTTAATTGTTTTGCTATTAATATAATCTGTGAGTGCGAACAGCACACCAGAAACGACAAACGTGATATGAATAGCGACTTTCAAAATAAGCTCTTCACTCGAATAAGATGACGCGCTAATAAATACTTTCAATAATTCTACAGCAGATATTGCAACAATAGCGCTTATAAGTTTCATTTTCAGGCCTGAAAAACCAACCTTCCCCATCCAAGCGGGTCTATCTTCATGATTATCGATATTAAGTTTCGATACAAAGTTTTCATAACCACTAAAAATAATTATGAGCAATAACCCACCTAGTAGCGCCGTATCGACTAGCGTTAAAATTCCGACTAATAGTTCTTCATTAGTGGCTGTAAACGTAGCAATGCCCATTAAATATAACTGTTTAAAGAATTTGATCAGTAATAAGATAACGGCAAATAATAGCCCAACAAAAAAAGGGGCAAGTAACCAGCGGCCACGAAATATAAATGTTTCTAGTGCGAGCTCGGCTCTGCCTGCTTGTCGCTTGGGGTTTGTTGGGGTTTGATTGTCCATTTTGTTCATCATTTTATAAAACGCTGACTTTAACTGAGTTTGTTATTTGATACAAACACTAGGGTGTTTTTCTTTTCGGTATAAATTTCATCTTAACGATAAAAATATTTCGTTTCCCTTTATAAGCGTTTCAATTAAGAATCACAGCACCCACTGAGCATTTCTCTTTGGCTAACAACTACTATTAGGAATGAACACATGAACAAAACAATGCTGACCCTTATTATTGCGCCACTTTTTAGCGTTGTTGCGACGTTTGCTGTCGCAGAAGACGCCGTTGATGCGCCTGAAGAAATCATCCAAGAATTCACAGAAATGTGTTTAGATTGGGCTAAAGATGACGACATCGGCGATGCACAGCTCAAGCCATACGTTTTAAAGTGCGTTAATGATGAATTAACAGCTGAAGGCTATAAAAAAGTGACTGACGTAAAAATTTAATTAAATTCGCTTAATCATAAAAAACCGAGATTGCACAAGGGTGTGAATCTCGGTTTTTTTATTGCTCGCGTGTAATATTAATGAGCACCTTAGGTGCTCATATATCACTCAGTAGCTTTTTTAGTTTTTGTAGTAGCCTTTTTTGGCGCTGCTTTTTTAGCGGCTGCTTTCTTTTTAGGTGCGGCTTTTTTCTTCGCCTCTTCAACCCACTTTCCAGCATTATAGTGTGCTGTCCAGCCCGTCGCCTTGCCTTCAACTTCTGTCATAACATACTGCTCTTTATTCTTACGGCTATAGCGTACAATCGCTAGGTTACCGTCAGGATCTTTTGCAGGTGCATCAGCTAAATAATAGAACTTAGGCGAAATGCGATCACGAAAACGATGAAGTTCTTCAACTTTTGGTGCTCGCGTTTCACGTGATTTAGGGAATGTATTTGCAGCTAAGAAAATACCTGCTGCCCCATCGCGCAATACAAAATGAGCATCCGACTTTTCACATTCTAGCTCAGGTAACTGTACTGGGTCTTCTTTTGGCGGCGCAGCTTCACCGTTACGTAATAATTTACGTGTGTTTTTACACTCATCATTACTACAACCAAAGTATTTACCAAAACGGCCCGATTTAAGCTGCATATCAGAACCACATTTATCGCATTCGATAATGGGTCCGTCATACCCTTTTATTTTAAAGGTGCCTTGCTCAATCACGTAACCTTTACAACCTGGATTATTACCACAGACATGTAATTTACGTGTTTCATCAATCAAGTATGAGTCCATTGCCGTTTCACAGATTGGGCAACGTTTCATCTGCATTAACGTTTCAGTTTCAACATCTTCTACATCAGCAGCAACCGCTTCATCACCTGATACTAGGTTCATAGTAGTGGTACAGCGCTCTTTTGGTGGCAGGTTGTAACCTGTACAGCCTAAGAACACGCCTGTAGAGGCTGTGCGAATACCCATTTTGCGGGCACATGTTGGGCAATCAATGTCTGTTTCAACCATTTCATTTTTACGCATACCACCGTCATCTTCTTCGCCGCTGGCGATAGATAGTTGGGTAGAAAAATCGGCGTAAAACTTATCTAAAACTTGGGTCCAAACACGCTCACCTTCAGCGATATCATCTAAACGTCCTTCCATTTTTGCAGTAAAATCGAAGTTCATTAAATCGGTAAAGTTTTCAACTAGACGGTCGGTAACTATTTCACCCATTTTTTCAGCAAAGAAACGGCGGTTCTCAACACGAACGTAGCCGCGATCTTGTATTGTTGAAATGATAGACGCGTAAGTAGATGGGCGGCCAATTCCACGCTTTTCAAGCTCTTTAACTAAGCTAGCTTCACTGAAACGCGCAGGCGGCTTCGTAAAGTGTTGCTTAGGATCAAGTTCAATTAACGTAAGTATCTCACCTTCTTTAACCGCAGGTAATGATTGATCTTCCTCATTCTTTTTACGAACCGCAGGTTGCACACGTGTCCAACCATCAAAGCGAAGTACTCGCCCTTTGGCCTTGAGATGGAAATCATTCGCTGCAACAGTAAGCGTCGTCAAATCGTATTCTGCAGGCACCATTTGGCACGCCACAAATTGGCGCCAAATTAGCTCGTACAGTTTTTTCGCATCAGGGTCTACACCTTCAAGGTGACCAGACAATACTGTTACGCTGGATGGGCGAATAGCCTCATGCGCTTCTTGCGCGTTGCCTTTTGAGCTATAGTTGATTGGATTTTCAGGTAAATATTTAGCACCGTATTGCTCAACCACATAATCACGACACATGCCTACAGCGTCTTTTGACAAGTTAGTCGAGTCAGTACGCATGTAAGTAATATAACCGGCCTCATACAAGCGTTGAGCGAGCATCATGGTCTTTTTAACACCATAGCCTAAGCGTGTACTCGCTGCTTGTTGCATTGTAGAGGTTATAAATGGGGCGCTTGGTCTGCTTTTACTCGGCTTTTCATCAACACTAATAACTTTATATTCAGCGTTTTCTAAAGAGGCCACTGCCGCCATAGTTTGTGTTTCATTTACAGGCTTGAATGGTTTGTCACCTTGCTTAGCAACTTCAAGGCGTAAATTAGATTCTGCATTCTTTACATCTGCGTGGATATCCCAAAACTCTTCTGGGATAAATGCTTTGATTTCTCGCTCCCGTTCAACTAATAAACGTACCGCAACAGATTGAACACGGCCCGCTGATAAACCACGAGCTACTTTAGCCCATAATAGTGGCGACACCATAAAGCCCACAACGCGGTCTAAGAAGCGGCGCGCTTGTTGGGCGTAAACCATATCCGTGTTTAGTTCACCGGGTGTTTCAAACGCTTGTTGAATCGCATTTTTAGTGATTTCGTTAAATACAACGCGCTTATATTTTTCTGGCTCGCCACCAATAATCTGTTCGAGGTGCCATGCAATGGCTTCCCCTTCTCTATCCAAATCCGTTGCGAGATAGATTTGGTCAGCATTTTCAGCGAGTTTTTTGAGTTCTTGAACTACTTTTTCTTTACCTGGTAGCACTTCGTAATGTGGCTCCCAACCTTTTTCAGGATCGATCCCCATTCGAGCAACTAGGTTAGTGTAATCACGCTGCTTTTTATAAGCTGCTTTATCTTCAGGAGACATTTTGCGCACTTCAGCTGGCGTTTTAGTTGGCGCTGTTTTGGTTTTGCCAGAACCTGAGGTAGGAAGATCTCGTACATGTCCAATTGAGGACTTGACGATAAAATCGTTTCCTAAATATTTATTAATTGTTTTAGCCTTAGCAGGAGACTCTACAATTACTAGCGATTTGCCCATAGTTGCCTATTTCTAACCAAGTATTTTAAATGTGTTTAGCCCATTTTGGGCGCGAATATTTATAGGTATATCTACAAACACCAATTGTTACAAGCTTTTAATAGAAACTTTTCTACTTTTAATGATTAATTAAACAATTATTGTGTTTAATTTAGACAAAAGGATGTTTTTTTGTATTTGCAGAGGAATATATAGAATAGAAACAAAAATGCCAACCGAAAGGTTGGCATTTTATCAAAAAGGATAGGCTGCTATACGCCTAACCGGCATCTCTTATTGCTAATTGAGCAGTGGTTTCTACTTCTTTTGGCGTTGTAAACACAATAGATAAAAACCCACTTGTGCTTTTATTTGGCTCAGCCTCACGGCTGATTGATAAACCAATACCATGCGCAGCTGTTGCGGCACTCTCTAACATAGCAAAGCCTGCTGAACCACTGTATTTACCATTATCAGTGCTAATTGCAACAGCAGTACCTGAAGGAATTGGGTTGTTATAACGGTCTGAGTAATAAAGAGCGAATGATAATGCTGCTAGCTCATTATTATCACTTGGTGTTAAGTCAATCGTTCCTAAATCGCAATAATCAGATTGCGCCGTAGGTTCTAAAGCAACCACAAGCCCTGTTGAACTCTCGCCCGCAACACCATAAATAGAGTTACAACTTTCAATATCTAGCCCTAATTGAACCGCATTAGGAGTTAAAATAGTATTTCCATCGCCATCCAGAATTGGATTATTCTCATCATCGAGCTCTATCTCAGTTAAGCGAGATGCAAACTGATTTCGAAGCTCCGTTTTTAATACCACAAACCGGCTATAAACTTGGCTGCCAGACATAATAATTTCAAATGATTCACGTACATCAACAACATCTTTAGTACACAATGTTTCGAAAGTATCACCTGGTGATGGCGATGTTGCCGCTTCTGTGCACAGAAGGCCATTGTATTTACCGTCAGCCAATGTGTGCATGCCATTGAGGTCTATATCAAAATTTTCCTCAAATTGACCGGCGTTGGTATTTTCTGGGCTACATGGATCATTTGCATCCCCTTCCTGACAAAAGCGAGCATCTTGTTCAACTTCAGCTGTTATTGGGTTATAAATTGCAGCTAAACCGTCATATACACCATTTTCATTGTGATCAACAAATGCTTCAGCTAGGTCATAGCCGCTGTAATATTCGTTAGTATCAAAACGGCCATTACCATTAATATCAATAAACGACTCTTGACCCTTTGCGGTAACTAATACTGTTGCGCGTCCACCCAATGGCACTCCATTTTCGAATGTCGCTGCATTTAAAATACCTGCCATACAAGGTGCTGCGGTATTAAAGTATAAATCACAGTTAATAGTATTGGTCTTAGGGTTAATTGAACTAATTTGGTTGCCCCATTTAGGCTCTGTGAATGGTTTCGGGTTCTGGCTTCGCCACTGAGCGTTACATTCTCCATCAACAGTTCTACACTCTAACTGTGGGTTAAAAGCATCACTGTCTAGTGTGCCTACCGCACCACCTTCGGTTGTTAAATACACGGCGGTACCATCTGGCACTGGGTTGTTAAAATGATCTGCTAAATAAACTGATATTTCATTTAAATCGCCAATATGATCAAGCGCTTCAATATTAATAACCGCAGAGCCTGCAGTAAAACTATTCCCATCAGGTAAACCTGAACTAATTGACACTAAGTCCGATACAGTTGTGACTTGCTCATCAAGGGCGACAAGTGATAAATCGCCAGTTGGGCATGCGGTATTTGGTGCTCTATCAGCTTCATCTTTTAAACACTCAAGGTAAAGATCTTGCCAACAGGTAACGTTATTTGTTTGCTCTGCCGGTATTTGATCTTCGGGAATATAACAAGCTTGTACGCGAACAGCCATAGGGACAAAACCAGCGTTTACTTGAACACGGGCTAAACCTTCAGCATCGGTGAAAACACTTGAGTGAGATAAACTAATACCCCCGTTGGTTGAGCTCAAGCGAAAGTCCATTCTATTACTTTGAACTTCTTTACCTATTTTGTCTTTAAGTTTGAAAGTGATTTCAGATGTTTCCGAACGCCCTTGTCCACCCGTTCCCTTAAGGGCAATGACTGGTTCGCTTGCGTCGATAAATTCAATTGATTCAATTGGGGCTGTTGATACTGGAATATTAACTGTCGCTATAACAGGTGTTCCACCTGTTAATACACTTGCTCTGACTGTGTCACCTTGCGCTGCATTACAGCCATCTGTGCGATAAGTAGCAGTTGCTACACCACTAACACTCGTGGTTTTAGTATCCATAACCGAAGTATTGTTTTGTACACACCCTGACGTAAACTCAACATCAAGCGGTGATACAACAAGGTTACCAGCAGTATCAAATATCTTTACAGTAATAACAGTCGTTGCACCTGCACCTAATGGGATAAACTCATCTTCAATGATATTGCCGTCTGCATCCAACTGATTGTAAAGCCCATTATCGATTGTAACTGTTAAATCAGCGGTCGCAATTTCAAATGCTTTTTGATTCGATGCTGTTTTAGATGTGGCTGTTATTTGACCTGCCCCACTATTTGCACCAGGCTGCAGCTTTAATAGCGCAAAGCCAAAGTTATCTGTCAGTGCCTTACCTGACTCTGGTAGTAAACTACCCAAATCCGTTGTTGTTTCACTTATAATTCCTGCAAAACCATCTCCAGAACTGGTATCGGTTACTTTAACTAATACATCGATTAGCTCTTCAGATGAAAATTGATTTACTTCAATACACCCAGAGCTCAAATAAGTAGTTTCAAGAGAAACCGTATTACGGTTGCTATCCCATCCTTCATTACAACCTTGCAATAGCTTAACATCTACACTGGCTACCGCAGTCTCAACGGATGCATCATCACCACTAGATATAAAACCGATTGTTTGTGTTATACCCACATTTTCTTTCGAGGTATAAGATGCAACAACTTGGCCTGCACCTTTTAATAGGCCACTGCTTAAAGTTACTTTAGCTTGACCGTTTTCATTTGTTAGGGCCGTGCCCAACTCTGGTGTAATTTTACCAGTAAAATTGGATTCAAATCGGACTAGCTCTCCAGCTAAAGGGACTCCGCTTTGCGTTAATGTGGCAGTTACTATGCCTTTGTTATCTTTGCTAACAGGATTTTCATCAGTAAAAGCAGCGCCAGATTGATCCACAATATCAAGAACAAGCGAAATAGTGCCGTTACCTGTTGCATCCCCTGCTGAAGTGAATGCAAATGAATTTGAATACGCAATACCATTGAAGGTGAAGCGAGCCGTTATCTCTCCCGCCCCCGCAACTGAACCTGCTGTAAGCAGCATATGAGCAATACCATCATTGCCTGTTAACGCTGTACCTGAGCTTGGTGTTAATGAGCCAATATTATCAACCAAAGAAAATGTGATTCGTTGACCTGAAACAGGTGTTTCACCTTGTTTAAGTGTTGCTCTAATATCAAGTGGGGTATCACTAGCTACATTGTTTGATAATTGTGACCCTGCTTCTGTATAGCCTTGCAAAGTTAAAGTAAACGTTTCTTCAGGAACTTGATTTTGATCACCGCTTGAGCTAAATGCAAATGAATCAGAATAGGAAGCACCGCCAATACTAATTGACGCAGAAACTTCACCCGCCCCCTCTACCGTACCCGCTGTAATGTTAATTCGTGCGATACCATTACTATCAGTTACCGCAGTACCAGAGATCGGATCTAAAATGCCCACACCATCAGCTAAGCTAAAACTTATTCGCTCACCCGCAACTGGATTATTATTATTCCTTAGTTGCGCTAAAATTTGTAAAGAAGCGCCGCGAGTTACTGCATTGGACTCTTCACCCGTTGATGAGGAATACCCTTGTACAGCAAGGGTATAAGCAGCAGCCGTCTCCCCCTCTTTTTCAATGGTTCCACCACCACCACATGCAGTGAGTAAAAAACTGAATAGCACAACACTTAGCCATCGCATAAAAGGCATTGACCTCTCCCTAGCGTTTGTTATTAATTATTGAAATAATATATTTACCCAATATTAACCTAAATCTGGCACGAAAATCACAACTTTTTAAGACTTTATTTGTTGTTTTTTTTATCAAACTTTTTTTTACATATTTATCGATTTTTTCTGTATAAAAATCTGCATACTGTTAGGCTATGGCAAATTTATAAAAATAGATTGTAACTATGTCGAAAATCCGTTCAATGAGTTTAACAACACGTATAATGATTGGTATGGCCTTGGGTGTGGCTGTAGGCTTTATATTCCAGGCAATTTTAGCTGGCGAAGACGATTATCTAATCCCTCTTGGATTATTCTCTTTGCCAATTAAAAGCTTTTTTGTAGATGGTTTATTTCATATTGGTGGTCAAATATTCATCGCCAGTTTAAAAATGCTGGTAGTCCCTTTAGTATTTGTTTCCCTCGTATGCGGAACATGCAGTTTAAGCGACCCCAAAAAATTAGGCCGTTTAGGGGGGAAATCGATTGGTTTATATTTAATTACCACTGCGATTGCAATAACCGTAGCTATGACGCTAGCGCTATTAGTTAATCCAGGCGAAGGTATTAACCTACCTACAGAGGCTGCATATACCGCTAAAGAAGCACCAACACTTGCTCAAGTCATCATAGGTATGTTTCCTACCAATCCAATTGATGCAATGGCCAGTGGCAATATGCTTCAAGTTATCGTTTTTGCACTACTTTTCGGTATTGCAATGGCACTTAGTGGAGACACTGGTAAACGTGTAGCTGTGATGTTTGAAGATTTAAACGCCGTTATTCTAAAACTAGTTACGTTATTGATGAATGTTGCTCCTTATGGCGTATTTTGTTTAATGGCAAAATTATTCACAACCATAGAATTAAGCCTAATTGTTAGCTTGGCCAAATATTTTGGTGTTGTCGTTGTTGCATTATTTATCCATGCGTTAGTTAATTATTCGATTTTATTTAAGCTATTAACAGGCTTGAACCCTCTTACTTTCTTAAAGAAAATGCGCCATGCGTGCTTATTCGCTTTTAGTACTTCAAGCTCCAGTGCCACTATGCCTATCACTTTAGAAACAGCAACTAAGAAGCTTGGTGCCAATAACTCTGTCGCTTCATTTACCGTTCCTTTGGGTGCAACCATAAACATGGACGGTACGGCGATTATGCAAGGTGTTGCAACTGTGTTTATAGCGCAAGTATTCAGTGTTGACTTAACCCTGTCTGATTATTTGATGGTTATATTAACGGCAACCTTAGCTTCTGTAGGTACTGCTGGTGTTCCAGGCGTTGGTTTGATCATGCTGGCAATGGTACTTAATCAAGTAGGTTTACCTGTTGAAGGCATTGCAATTATTATCGGTGTTGACCGTTTACTCGATATGACTCGAACAGCCGTGAACGTAACCGGTGACTGTATGGTCACTTGTGTTGTTGCAAAGTCCGAAGGCCAATTAGATGAAACTGTATTTAATGACCCTAATGCTGCAAAAGAGTTAGAAGATTATCGAAAGCCTACTGATTCATAATGTAGGTTAGATAATAAAAAAACCCGCTTTGATGCGGGTTTTTTATTATCTAAAGGAAATTAAGGGTTCATGCTTTTAAACCGAGAAAGTAACGAAACACCTGTTTTGTTCACCGCGTTGCTCAAACCCACCGCGAACTTGTCACTGAGTGACTTTTTTATTTTATACTGTACTTTATAAATTTGACGTAATTGCTGATGCCCTAAAAGCGTGTCGTCACTTGTTTCTATCTTATCAACAAGCCCCTTTTCAATTGCTTGAGTAGCGAACCAGTGCTCTCCCGTAGCTACAGCATCAATGTTTAAGCTGGGGCGCTGTTGAATTACAAACTGTTTAAACAAACCATGAGTTTGCTCTATTTCTTCTTTAAACTTCGCACGTCCTTTATCGGTGTTTTCGCCAAATAATGTCAATGTTCGCTTATAATCACCAGCGGTTATTTGTTCAAAATCTACGTCGTTCTTTTTGAGTATTTTATGAAAGTTAGGGATTTGTGCAATTACACCAATAGATCCCACAATAGCAAATGGCGCTGCCACTATTTCATCTGCAACACAGGCCATCATATACCCACCACTTGCAGCAACTTTATCTATCGCAACAGTTAAGTGGATACCTTTGCTTTTTAAGCGCTGCAATTGTGAGGCGGCTAAACCGTATCCATGCACAACCCCACCACCACTTTCGAGCCTAACAAGCACTTTATCTTGCTTAGGGTCAGCTATTGAAATAATCGCAGTGACTTCTTCTCTTAAACTATCGACTTCATGAGCATCCATACTGCCACTAAAATCAATAACATATAATCGAGGTTTAGATGTCTCATCATCATTGTTTTGTTTTGCTTTTGCCTTTGCTTTTTCAGCTTTGTGATGCGCTTTTAGTGCTTTTTTCGAAAGTGTATTTTCAAGAAAGCTTGATTTTAAATCATCAAGTTGTTCTGACACATCTTCAATATCTATCTCACCTTTTTTTGCCTTAGGTTTTACTGCTGAACCAACAATAATAATTGCGATAACACCTATCGCAATTACAAAGGTAACTGTTTTTGCAAAAAATAAACCGTACTCGTAAAGAAATTCCAACGCCCATCTCCAAAATAAATTTACTCTAATTTAACTGAACTTAAACTAACATGCCAATCAAACACAAAAAAGCCACTTTTCAGTGGCTTTTTATTGGTTGGATTGGATTAAACTAGATTTAATTCGTTACAACATCAGTGTTGGTAATTAATAATGCTTTACCACGAGTTGCTAAATAGCTTGCTATTTGTAATTGCATCTCTGTGTTTGCAGCCGCGCTACCTTCAACTGTAGCCCCTGACCCTTCAGCAGGCGCTGGAGTAAGGACTGAGCCATGGTGACCTTTGGTAAACTGTACTAGATAACTCATACCGTCTTCGGTCGGTGCTTGCGACTGATCAACAGTCATTAAGCCCATCATTTTAGCTAAAGGCAGTGAACCTGCAATCGGGTTTATCGATGTTGTTGGCGGTATTACTTGGTCTTTCTTATTACCTTCGCCATCACCTACAACCACATTCATATATACAGGCGTGCCAAGGGCATTAACGGCTGCTGCGTAGTTGGTTGGATCACCACTGTCTAATGCAGTTTGAGATGCAAACGCAAATTGAGTCATTACACCTTGAATGTTAGCAAGTTTTGAAGTCTCGCCACCCACTGTCAATGAGGTGACATATTCATTGTACGCGCAACTTATAAAGGCTTGTTGGTTTCCAGCTAAAGCGCCACAGTTAGAAACAGCTTCATTCGACATATAGCTAATAAACTCAGCTGACTCTGCTGTACCTGCAGACGCTAAAACAGACCCTTGTACAAATGGCCCAAAGCTTGCTGATTCAAGCAAGAAGCTTGCTAAACCACCACCACCGCTCGCCAGTGCAACAGATTTTACATTGAATAACGGGTCAACTTGCTCTGCAAGCGGGTTATTTGCTTGGCTAATAAAGGCCGGTGCCACAACCGAGCCCAATGAGTGACCAATAAATGAAACATCCATTGTATTTAAAGATGTATCATTAATGAAATTAAGACCAAGACGTAAGCCCAATAGGTCAGCTGAAGACTGCCTTAAATTATCTCGTGCAACAAGCAATGATTGAAGGTTCATATACGCAAGAACAGATCCTGTACTTGCATTAAAATCATCAGTTCCGTCACCGTCAACATCAATCCCACGTTCACCGTGAACTGGGTGATCTATTGCAACTGTTGCAAAACCTTGCATCGACAAAGCAGCAGTTAGCGCAAGCATATCTTCTTTTTTCGATGTAATACCATGCTGCATAATCACAACAGGCCAACCACCCTCAGGCATCATTAACTCATCCATACCTATTTGGGCACGTATGCCGTTTAAAACAGGCAAAATAGGTTTAGTGACTTGCACTGGTACATTTGCCATGCTTTGTACTTTAGGAATAGAGTTATACTTTGTTAAATGTTTGGTGCTGTCTAGCCCTAAGTCACGTAAACGTCCCTCACTTAACGCAGCGCACGTTGCATCATTTGTCGAAATTGGGTCAGTTGGGAATGCTTCGCCAGCAGCTGCTTTATAACCCATCACTGCTACAGCGTTATCACACATACCTTGCCAATATGTAGCAGCTAAGTCTGAGATCTCTTTACCTGTTGGTGTAGACAAATACATAGGTAACATCACATTACCTTTTTGATACTGAACACCCGAAAATACCGGTGATAGACCGGTAATGTTTTGAGAAGCAAAAACTTGAGTCACAGTAAGCATTGGCTGTTCAGGTACTTGAACTGCAGGAGTCGGTAAACTTTGCTCAGATAAACTAGCTGCTAGTAATGACTTAATTGTGCTTAGGACCGGTCCTGCTGACTGAATGGTCATTGCAGCAGAGAAAATAATTTCGTCCTTTGCAATACTGCCACCTGAAACAACTACATTTTCATAGCTATTAACGGCCCCTTGTAATGCAAGCTGAGACTCAGTGACAAGCGGAGCTTCTTGTTTAACTAGACCATACGTTGAAGATGGCTCAATAGAACGCCCGAGTGAGTCTTTTAAATTAGTCGTAACAACGTTGATGTATGAACTACCCGCCTTGAAAGGCTTAAGAGGGATTACTGCAACACCATCACCACTTGCTTGGGTAATGAAATCTTCGCCGAAAGTAAGTTCACCTACAAGTTTACATGCAGAGCCTGCAGGTGCTTGAGAACATTCTGCATCTGTTAAACTAGCACCCATAATAACTTCAAAAATTCGTACTGAACCTGGTGCACCAGCAGACGCTGCATCTAAGCTAACACCATCTGGAACATCGTCACTCATAAACGATGGCATAACTAAGTCAATTTTGTACGGTACTTGGCTAGACCATCCGTCAAGAGCCCCTAAGGCAAAGGACGGATCTGCATATGCAGATCGAGGAATTGATACACCGTCATCATCAAGCTCCCCAGGAATATTTAAAGTACCGTCTTGAGTACCGCTCATTAATAAATCATTTGGTACAGAGATAACGCCGTTTGATGGATCAAAACTTACTGTTGCAGTAGGGATAATCGGTGGTGCGTCGTTTTTAACATCTTCTAACGTTTCACCGCCGCCACAACCAGTAAGTACAGCGGTAATTGAGAGTGAGAGTAGCATTTTTTTCATATGATTTGCTCCGCGCATAATCTTATTTTTATTGTGTGTTCAGTTGTATTAGTGTAGTTAATGTTTCAAATATAATGCCAAAGTTACAGTCATATAATGGTTAAAATATTGTAATAAGTTTATTAATGAGACATTAGACCAGTTAAAGTTAACGTAAAGTTTCGACTTTCGCCACCTAATTTTACAATAAATTCGATAACTTGGTGTTTTGCTATGTTAAAATCACAAAAATTGATTCTTTGGGTACCCTATTATGCAAACTTATAAAGCGGCAGATAACGCACTGCAAGACAAAGTAATTCTTATCACTGGTGCCGGCGACGGTATAGGCCGAGTAGCAGCTATAACTTATGCTAAACACGGTGCGACTGTAATTCTTCTTGGAAAAACCACACAAAAGCTTGAATGTGTATACGATGAAATTGTCGCACTTGGTTATCCAAAACCTGCAATTGTTCCTATGGACTTAAAAGGCGCTACAAAACAAAACTACCGTGATTTAGGTGCAACCATTGAGCAGCAATTTGGCAAATTAGATGGCCTGCTTAATAATGCAGGCATTATAGGGGCACTTGGTCCACTTGAACATTTTTGTGCATCAACATTTGATAACATCATGAAAGTGAATGTAACCGCACAAGCAATGATCACTAAATATATGTTCCCTGTTCTTCGCAAATCACCCAGTGCTTCAATTATATTTACCTCTTCAGGTGTGGGACGAGAGGGAAGAGAGTTCTGGGGTGCATATGCAATTTCGAAGTTTGCAGTAGAAGGTATGATGCAAACGTGGGCTGCAGAAGTCGGTAAAACAAATATCCGAATCAATTGTATCAACCCAGGCGCAACGCGCACTTCAATGCGTGCAACGGCCTACCCTGGTGAGGACAGAGATAAACTTGCTACACCTGAAGACTTAATGCCTACATATTTATATTTAATGAGTGACGATTCTAATGCGGTAAATGGGCAATCATTAGACGCTCAAACAAAAAAACCGGCATAGGTTAAAAACGAAAAAAGCCGCAATTTGCGGCTTTCTTTAAACGCTATCAATTAACGACGTTTAGTTTGCTTAACTCGGTTGTTATGTTTTTTAACAGCCTTACGAATCTGATTTATCTTCGCGCGTTTATCTTTGCGTTTTTCAGGCATAACTGAGAGCTTAGTTTGTGTCTCACGACCTAGTTTAACTGTCTTGCGCAAATAATTTACAGTCTCTAAATCTAACTCACTCCAGCCACCCTGTGGCAAGCGTTTATCCAGCTCTAGTTTACCGTAACGAATACGTATCAATCTTGACACTTCAACCTCTTGAGATTGCCACAAACGGCGCACTTCACGATTACGTCCCTCTGTAAGTGTCACATTATACCAACGGTTAATACCTTCACCGCCCAGTGGTTTAATGTTTAAAAACTTAGCCATGCCATCTTCAAGCTCAACACCTTTAGTGAGGTTCTTAATAGTCTCGTTAGTCACTTCACCAAATACGCGGGCAGAATATTCACGTTCAACTTCATAACTTGGGTGCATCAAACGATTAGCTAATTCACCATCATTGGTAAACAACATTAAACCAGCTGTATTGATGTCCAATCGTCCAACCGCTATCCAGCGTTCGCCATCAATACGCGGCAAGCGATCAAATACAGTACGGCGACCTTCAGGGTCTTTACGCGTACACAACTCCCCTTCAGGTTTGTTATACATAATTACACGGCAAATACGCTCTGCTTTCTCTTCTATTTTTACGGTATGCCCATCTACACGGATTTGATCTGTTTCTTCAACCCGATCGCCTAACTTTGCTACTTTACCGTTTACACTTACACGATTAGCATCGATGTACTTTTCCATTTCACGACGCGAACCAACACCGGCTCTCGCGAGGACTTTTTGTAGCTTTTCACCTTGTATACTCATTCGGATAGTTCTCTCACAGAAGGATCACTCAATAACTGATCAATCTTACTTATTTGCTGCTTTGGCAGTTCAGGTAAGTTATCAAGACCAGTTAACGAAAAATAATCTAAAAATTGTTTTGTCGTTGCATAAAGAGCTGGTTTTCCAGGAACTTCTTTATAACCAACGACGTGTACCCACTCTCTTTCAAGCAGGGATTTCATTATACCAGAACCCACAGCGACACCCCGTACTTGTTCTATCTCACCACGGGTAATTGGCTGGCGATAAGCTATCAATGACAGCGTTTCTAATAAGGCACGTGAATATTTTGGAGCACGCTCTTGGAATAAGTTACTTAACCAAGGTGCTAGGCTTTCACAAGCTTGAAAACGATAACCACTTGCGACTTCAACCAAACGGATACCACGTGTTTGGTAATGTATTTGAATATGCTCTATCGCTTGATTCACGCGTGCCATAGACACACTCAAATCAATTAATACGGTGTCTTTAATGTATCGTTTATTTAATGGTTTTGGCGCAACAAAAATCGCTGCTTCAATGATCTCAATGAGCTGCTCATCACTTACTCGTTTTGTTGCCATCTATAAAACCATAAATTAATTTTCGCGGAACTGATTAACCACTCATTATGACAGAATACACCGATTGTTGGAAAAATTATTATCTAAAAACCCAAAAAAAATGCCAGCGACTATGCTGACATTTTATGTTTTATTGGAAAAATTTTAATTAACTGTTTTTCAACATTTCAAGCGCTTCATCTTCAGCCACTTCACTACCGTGTGCTCTGATGTAGCTCATAAACTCATTTTTGCTCACACGCTTATCTTTATTAGCATCTATATAACCAAAGTGGTTTGCGATGTCATCGTCATTTGCTTCAACAACAGAAATATACCCATTGCTGTCGTTGTCTAAAGAAGAGAAATTACTTTCAATAGGGTCAAATTTAGCTATCTCTGCTTTGAAAGCTGATTCACTCACTTCACTATCAGTGGCTACTTTACCTGTATTTAGCTGAGTATAAGTTGAAAACTCCTCACGACTAATTTGCTCATCCATATTGGTATCAATATTAGAGAAATGTGACCAAATGTCATCATCGTCGGCTTCTACTTTTGAAATATATCCATCGTTGTCATTATCTAGACTACCAAAATCACTGCTGATTTTGTCCATTGATGCATTTGATGAACACGCACTCAGGGTAAGAGCAGCCAAAATAGTAGATGCGAGTGTTAACTTTTTCATAAGAGATTCCTTGTAATAAATTAAATTCACTTAATTAAATACAAGTACCAAGCCACAATTTTTATCATTAAAAATCAACAGTATACAGCAAGGTAAAATTTAAACCTGAAGAAACCATAAAAACTTTTCAGCTTTCCTGTAAAAGTTTCACACACAAAAAAAGCGCTGTATAAGCGCTTTCTTAATCAAATATTGCTATTAGATAGCAGCGTTTTGGTAACGCTTAACAAAATCAGTCACCACTTCACCATTACAACGCAGTGAGTTTAAGTTACCGATTTTTGCCCTAACTGGCTCAAGACCTTTTTTAACAGCTGTAATACACAATTGCGTTTCAGTTTGGTCATTTTCAGCAAATACTTGAATCATTTTTACGTCGCGGTTTTTCATTTCAACTTTTTTAGCAATTGAACGAATATCTTCACCATTACACAAAATGCTTTGCGAATAGCGCGATAAAAAAATACCGTGCTTAGAAGCTACTTTGCGAGCCGCAGAGAAACCTTCATTTGCACTGATTGAACATAACTTTGATTCAATTTTTTTATCTGCACTAAAATATTCAGCTGCTTGAGTAACCTGTGAGAATGATACTGTTGCAACGAAAATGGCTAAAAGTTGTTTTTTCATGACTGACCTGTATAAAATGGTTTGAACGGGTTTGTTTCGCGCATTATATATACAGAAAAACACAAATCAATTGAATAATTCATTTAATTTGTTATTTAATGGAAGGTTAACAATGTTTAATAAATAATCATCATTTGCACAACATTAAACCAACTTTACGTAATGAATAAGCACATGTATCAAGCTCATTTTGATGATAGAATTTAGCAAAACAAATACTCTTTTAGGCCAAACATATGAAAGTCATTTCTTTTAACATCAACGGGCTTCGTGCTCGTTTGCATCAACTACAAGCAATCATTGATAAACATCAACCAGATATTATCGGCTTACAAGAAATTAAAGTGCATGATGAAGCTTTTCCTTTAGACGATGTTCAAAAAATGGGGTATCACGTTTATTTCCATGGTCAAAAAGCACATTACGGTGTGGCTATGCTGTGTAAAAGTGAACCTAAGTCCGTATTTAAAGGTTTTGCTACAGACACTGAAGAGTCACAAAAACGTATGATCAGTGTAACCGTCACACAAGAAAATGGTCGCGACCTAACTGTGATGAATGGATACTTTCCTCAAGGTGACAACATCAATCACGAGACTAAGTTTCCTTATAAGCGCCAGTTTTACACCGATCTTATGAATCACCTTGATACTAACCATAGCGCTGAGGAAGATGTCATCGTCATGGGTGATATAAATATCTCTCCGACCGATTTAGACATTGGAATTGGCGAGCCAAACCGTAAACGTTGGTTAAAAACCGGCAAATGCTCTTTTCAACCAATAGAACGCGAGTGGCTAGCCACGTTAATGAATTGGGGCTTTAAAGATACCTACCGTGAGCTTTACCCTGACACAGGTGAGCAATATTCTTGGTTTGATTACCGCTCCAAAGGGTTCGATGACAATCGAGGCTTACGCATCGATGTGGTACTTGCAACCCCTGCATTAGCAGCGCGCTGTACTGATGCAGGTATTGACTACGAATTAAGAGGCATAGAAAAACCGTCTGATCATGCTCCTATTTGGTCAACTTTTAGTTAATTTATGATGTTTAATAACCCTGAACTCACAGCGCTTATTAGCACGAATATGCAGTTAGTTTTATGGCTTGTGGTTGGGGTTATTGCTTGGGGTAGTTTTGATAAGGCACTTTATAAAAGCCTTATTAAAACCTCGGCACGTCAAACTGGCGCATTTTCCTGCGCAATCGTATTTTGTGTTTTATGGCAGATTAAAGCGGGTATTTTACCTGGCCTTGAACTACACATATTAGGTATCACCGCTATCACTTTAGTACTTGGTTGGCGCTTTGCCATTTTAAGTGCAACTTTTGCAAGTGTTCTGCTTGTAGCCTTTGGTCAGCTTAGCTTGGCACAGTTGCCCTTACATTTACTATTAACAGCATTTATCCCTATACTCTTTAGCTATTGTGTTTTTATCATTTGTTACAACCTACTACCTCGTCATTTCTTTATTTATATCTTTATCTGCAGTTTTTTATGCGCTGGGATAGTCAGTTGCGTTAAAATAATCACTGTAAGTGCCTTTTACTATTTTTCAGGCAGCTATAATTGGTACGAATTAAGCGAAAATTACTTATACTTGTGCGCCATTATTTGGTTTCCTGAAGCGATGCTAAATGGCATGGCAATTTCAATACTTATTACTTATCGCCCGCACTGGGTGAAAACATTTTACGACAAGGATTATCTAGACTCATGAGTCTCGCGTATCAATGCCCTTTGTGCCAATCGCCTTTGCAGCTAATTGAAAAATCACTGCGATGTGATAATAACCATACTTTCGATTATGCTAAAGAAGGCTATGTAAACCTTTTGCCTGTGCAAAATAAAAACTCAAAGCAACCTGGTGATAACCTTGATATGGTGCAAGCTCGCCGTGCGTTTTTAAGCACCGGGCACTATCAGTTTTTGCAACAAGCAATCGCGACACTGGTCGCTGAACTATCGCCAAAAAATGTAATTGATTTAGGATGTGGAGAAGGCTTTTACACACATGCAATTGCGAACAAATGCCAAGGTAAGATGTATGGCGTTGATATATCTAAGTCTGCAATAAAATATGCCGCCAAACGCTATGAAAACTGCCAATTTAGTGTCGCTTCAATAAGCCAAGCTCCATTTGCTGATTACCAAAGTGACGTACTTATTAGCATTTTCGCTCCTTTGTTTGAACAAGAGCTTACCCGTTTATTAAGCAAAAATGGGTCATTAATTGTAGCAAGCCCTGGCCCTTGGCACTTAAAAGAGCTAAAACAAAAAATTTATCGAGAAGTAAACGCCCATACGCCGGTAGCTGCACCACAGAACTTTACGTTAATCCAGCAAAACTTGATTGAACAAAAGGTGAAACTTGGGTTTGAAGACGTTAAAAACCTCATCACCATGACACCGTTCGCGTGGAAGTTTAGGCCTGAACATTGGCAGGAGTTAGAAAAACAAGGTGAGCAAACTGTCACCTTATCGTTTTATATAAGTCATTTTAGAAAAGTCGACTAGGGTTTGTTGGCCTTTCAAGGTTAACAGACCCTAGAGGTTTTCTCTGGTAAAAGCACGGTCCATTTTATCAAACATATCATTAAGTAAATGGGCCAGATCCGCATAACGTGGTTTATTTTTACCCAAAGACCCTTGGTAACCATTTGCCACCATTTTCGTGTGTAACTCTTTAAACCAATGTTCCATAGCAGGTTCAAGAGTTGTCTCTGCACGCTTACCTAGCCACAGAAGACCTTGTAACGGCAATGATAAAAAGAACAACGCTACTGCGATCGCCTGTGGTAAAAAATCACTACCAAGGTAATTAATTTGCATAAATAATGTCAGCATTGCCAGTATCGGCATAACTGTAATTGCATGCTCGGTGGCTTTTATGACCTTAAACTCAGCAAATAGAGGCGCAAGTTCTTTGCGCATTGGCCACTTTTTTGCGTATTCTCGACCTGTTTGGACTTGTGACATCACACTGTTTTGCATCATGACTCCTCGGTGTCGCTGGTTTAACGGTTTAACTCTTCGAGTGTACCATACTCAAAACGACATTCCTTTGTAAAATCTAATTGCTAACAAAACCTAGATAAACCTTGAGTTTAATCAATGTTATGGCTAACGTTTTATATATGAATGCGTTAAAATAATATGCATTAAATCAACTAGACTTTAGTTTAATCATAGCTAGTAATCGGCAAATTACTATTTATCTTTAGTCATTTGGTATGCGCTGTTGTATTTATAACCTGCGCTAGATTAATGCACACTTACTGTTATAGCCAAAATGAGACCTATTTATGCCATTGCAATCCAATTCTCTCCACCATGTACTCGTGCTTAATTGTGGCAGCTCAAGCCTTAAATTTGCAATTATAGATGCACACTCTTCAAACGAAGTGATTTCAGGCCTCGCCGAACGTTTAGGTTCTGATACTCCCTCCATAAAATATAAGTATCAAGGCAAGAAAAACGTGGTTGAACTGGCAAAAGGCCAAGCCCACGCTCATGCCATAGATACGCTAGTTAAACTTATAAAAGATCACAGTCTAGCAGATAACCTGATTGCTGTTGGACACCGCGTTGTACACGGTGGAGAACATTTTACCAAGTCAGTGCTTATTGATGAGTCTGTTATTGAAGGTATTACTAAGGCGGCTACCTTGGCCCCATTGCATGGCCACGCTAATTTATTAGGTATCGCTGCTGCGCAGGCATCGTTTACAGGGCTGCCACAAATAGCCGTATTTGATACTGCGTACCATCAAACGATGGAGCAAGTAGCCTATTTATATGCCCTGCCTTACAAGCTGTATACCAATTACGGTGTTAGACGTTATGGCTTTCATGGCACTAGTCATTACTATGTGGCAAGTCAAACAGCCAAATTATTGAAAAAGCCGCTGGAGCATAGTAATTTCATTAGTGCACACTTGGGTAATGGCTGTTCAGTATGCGCAATAAAAAATGGGAAAAGTGTTGATACCAGCATGGGCTTAACTCCGCTGGAAGGTTTAATGATGGGGACTCGCAGTGGTGATATTGACCCAGGCCTATTTAATTTTTTAACATCACAATTAGATTACACAGCTACAAGAATAGATGATTTGCTCAATAAAGAAAGTGGATTACTGGGCATTAGTGAGCTATCCAACGATTGCCGCACGATTGAAGAAGCAGCTCTTGCTGGGAATGAAAGAGCGACCCTTGCACTGGACATGTTTTGTTATCGACTTGCCAAGCAAATAGCCTCATTTATGGTGCCTATACAAAGACTAGACGCACTAATTTTTACTGGAGGAATTGGCGAGAATTCAGATTTAATCCGCAGTAAAGTAATTAAACAGCTCACCTTTTTAGGTCTTGATTGCGATACACAAGCAAACTTAGACGCCCGTTTTGGTACTCAAGGTATCATCAGTTCTGAACATGCAAATACAACAGCCGTTGTTATGCCTACTAATGAAGAGTGGGTAATAGCCCAAGATGCTGCAAACATCGCACAGGAGCAATAGTATGGCACGTAGAATAATGTTAGTACCTATCTCAACAGGTGTTGGTTTAACATCTGTGTCTGTAGGATTAGTCCGTGCGCTTGAGCAAAAAGCAGTAAAAGTTAATTTTTTTAAACCTATTGCTCAACCTCGCTCAGGAGAAACAGGTCCTGAAAAATCAACACAAATTGTGACTCAAGGCTCCCCGATCAACCCGCCTACCCCATTTGCACTTGATTATGCAGAGCAAATGATTGGTGATGGTAAAGGTGATGACCTGCTAGAAGAAATTGTTGAGCGGTTTGAAAGCACCATAAGTAATGATGAAGTAGCCATCATTGAAGGGATGGTACCAACCCGTCGTCAACCTTATGCTGGGCGAGTTAATCGTGAGATTGCACAAACCTTAGGGGCAGAAATAGTTTTTATCCTTACCCCTGGGAGTGACAGCAACGACCAAATTGAAGATAAACTAGAAATAGCCGCAGGTTATTATGGTGGTGTTGGTCATGCACGTGTTTTAGGCTGTATATTTAACAAGGTGAACGCCCCACTTGATGAAGAAGGACGAGCTCGCGCAGATTTAGTTGACTCCCATAACCCAGATGCTTTAGAGAACGAAGTAAACCGTTTAGCGTCATTACCATTGTTTAGAAAACACCCGTTTATGTTACTAGGCTCAATACCGTGGGATTTTGAGTTAGTTGCACCTAGGGTAAAAGATTTAAGTGCGTATCTAAAAGCAGAGGTATTGAACGAAGGTGACATGGTCCATAGGCGACTACGCCGCGTTACTTTTTGTGCACGCACAGTATCTAATATACTGAACCACTTCACTCCAGGTGCACTACTTGTTACACCGGGTGATCGTTCTGATGTGCTTGTTGCTGCTTGTTTATCAGCAATGAACGGCACAAAAATTGGTGCTATTTTACTAACAGGCGGATTTAAACCAGAACCACGAATAATGACTTTATGTGAACAGGCAATGGCAACAGGCTTGCCAATTTTGTGCACTGAAGCCGATACCTGGCGCACCTCTTTGTTACTGCATAACTTCAATATGGAAGTTCCCTGTGATGACATTCAACGCATTGATAAAGTGAAATATCATAATGCTAGCTTCATTGACTCTGATTGGTTAGATACGCTGGCAAAGAGTGTGGGGAAAACACGTAAAATGTCTCCTCCTGCTTTTAGGTATTTACTCACAGATAAAGCCCGCCATGCTAATAAAACAGTTGTTTTACCTGAAGGTAATGAACCCCGCACCATTAAAGCAGCGGCTATTTGCGGCATGCGTGGTATCGCTAAAACAGTGCTTTTAGGTGATAGAGAAGAAATACTCCGTATCGCAGTGCAACAAGGTGTTGAACTAAATGAAAACGTAACGATTGTTGAACCACAACAGGTACTTCAAGACTATGTTGCTCCCATGGTTGAAATTAGAAAAACCAAAGGGTTAACTGAGGTTGTTGCGCTAGAGCAGCTTCAAGACAACGTCGTACTTGGTACTATGATGCTCGAACAGGGTGTTGTTGATGGGTTAGTTTCTGGTGCTGTAAATACCACGGCAAATACCATAAGGCCACCACTACAACTAATTAAAACAGCACCGGGCTCTTCATTAGTGTCGTCTGTATTTTTCATGCTGTTACCAGATCAAGTACTTGTGTATGGTGATTGTGCTATTAACCCAGACCCTTCAGCAGAGCAACTCGCGGATATTGCTATTCAATCAGCAGACTCTGCAGCAGCATTTGGTATTGAGCCACGTGTGGCAATGATAAGTTACAGCACAGGCACTTCAGGCACTGGAGCTGATGTTGAAAAAGTGCGTGAAGCAACCCAGTTAGCGCAACAAAAACGTCCAGATCTTATTATTGATGGCCCACTCCAATACGATGCGGCCATTATGGAAAATGTGGCACTGAAAAAAGCACCTAACAGCCCTGTTGCAGGGAAAGCTACGGTGTTTATTTTCCCGGATTTGAATACTGGTAACACAACCTACAAAGCCGTTCAGCGAAGTGCTGATTTAATTAGTATAGGTCCCATGTTACAAGGTATGCGCAAGCCTGTTAATGATTTAAGCCGAGGGGCATTAGTGGATGATATCGTCTACACCATTGCATTAACAGCAATCCAAGCCGAGCAAGTTGCTAATCTCAAGTAGTTAGTAGATGTGTAAAGTAAGCCTCTCGCTTACTTTACACTTAAATCGTGGTTACTTCTTAAAGAGATAGGCATGCTTGCAAAATAACGCCTTGATATTAAGCCCCCTGTGAAACGCTGAATTCTTCATATTAAGGTGGCTTGGGTACAAAAACTGATAATTTAACAACTTACAGAGGTTATACCTAACTAACCCCATTGTTATCCACAGAAACTGTGGACAAGATTACACTTTTATTCAATGCTTTTTAGCTATACTATTCAGTAAAGAAAGTTCAAATTTAATAAGGGTCTATAATGTCAAAGCAAACATTACAACTCCATAGTACCGTATTTACTATACATAGCCTTGATGTTGATAGCCCTATTCCAAGCGATTTGTTTAAAGAAAAAATTTTTTTCATCTCTAAAACCCATGATGAATTGTCTATTGTTTGCCCAAGTAGTTTTATTATCAATAGTTTGGATGCAGAACATAATTGGCTCGCTTTGGAAGTTGTCGGCCCCTTAGGTTTTTCACTCACCGGTATTATGGCAAACATATCGGGGGTATTAGCGAATGCCAGCATTTCAATTTTTGCATTATCTACCTACGACACTGATTATATATTAGTCAAAAAGCAGCGTATCAGCGACGCTATTAAAACATTGAAAAAAGATGGATACACTGTGCTCGAAGAGCCTACCTAATAATGAAACATATTGATATTTCCTTTTCACCTCAAGCACAAACTGATCGCGCTTGTTTACACATTACCAGCCCATTTACAGGTAAAGTGAGACCACTGAGTGATCATCCTGAACCCTTTTTCAAATTCGGCACATTGGGTCCTGGCATCATCGTAGAATTAACGAGTCACAAAGTGTTAGCACCTTTCGATGGTATTTTAATTCAAGTAAAAAATGCAGGTACTGAGTTTATACTGCAAGCAAAAAACGGCTTAAAAATACTGATTAACTTACATATTGATCAACAAGTCGATATGCTACATACGCACATAGCCCAGTTAAATGGAAGTAAAATTGTTAAAGGACAACGGCTTGCCTATTTTGATTTACGCAATCTCAACACGCCGTTATTAGCAACCCTTACTTTATTAAATGGGCACCAACTAACGCCCATACATTACTCTTTGTCCCACGTTAGCGCGGGGATAGACACTTTATTAACGCTAACCAAGAAGAAATAATATGACGACCCTTTACGGCATTAGCAATTGCGACACAATTAAAAAAGCTAAAAAATATTTAACTGATAAGAATATCGAATTTTCATTTCATGATTATCGTAAAGACGGCATTTCGAAAGAAATGGTTACCACATTTTCAGAACACATTGACTGGCAAGACCTTCTCAATAAACGAGGCACGACTTATCGTCAACTATCTGATGAACAAAAGCAAACACTCGATAAAGATAAAGCACTTGATTTATTAGTAGAGCACCCTGCAATGATCAAACGCCCTGTGCTAATACATGCAGGCTCTTATTATTTAGGCTTTAAAGCCCAACAATATGATGAGATTTTTGCAGCATGAAGAACCCTGTTATTGAATTAGCACAAGCATTAATACAACGTCGTTCAGTCACCCCTGAGGATGCTAATTGTCAGGCAATGATGAATAAACGCCTCGAAGCCATCGGCTTTAACATCGAATCAATGTTTTTTACAGACACGCTGAATACTTGGGCTCGAAAAGGCACTACTTCCCCACATTTTTGTTTTGCAGGTCATACTGATGTCGTGCCAACTGGTCCAGAAGAAAACTGGCAACATCCTCCGTTTTCAGGCCTGATTGAAGAGGGTATGTTGCACGGTCGCGGTGCTGCAGATATGAAAGGCTCTTTAGC
>NZ_PDUS01000013.1:0-113961 GCF_002723455.1 Pseudoalteromonas sp. 3D05
ATAGATTTATTATCCAAAGTACAGGTTAGCGAGGTTTACAAACAGCAAAAAGGCCGCAATTGCGGCCTTTAATATACGTATACAGGTGTTGTTAAGCAGCTGATTTACTTGCAACCCATTGGTCAACAAATGTTTCTAGTACGTTTAATGGTACTGCACCATTTTTTAGTACAACGTCATGGAATTCACGAATATCAAACTTGTCACCAAGTTTCACTTTCGCAGCTTCACGTAGCTCTAAAATCTTAAGCATACCTACTTTGTAGGCTGTTGCTTGTGAAGGCATTACAACGTGACGTTCAACCATTTTTACGCCATCTGAGGTCGCGTTTGGTGTGTTATTCACGTAATAGTCGATACCTTGTTGGCGAGTCCACTTCATTTCGTGGATACCGGTATCTACAACTAATCGACATGCACGCCATAGTTCCATAGCAAGACGACCGAAATCTGAATATGGGTCTTCATACAGGCCCATTTCTTTTGGTACTAATTCAGAGTATAAACCCCAGCCTTCAATGTACGCTGTGTAGCCACCGAATTTACGGAATTTAGGCACACCCTCTAGCTCTTGTGAAATAGCTATTTGCATGTGATGGCCAGGCATACCTTCATGATAAGCAAGTGCTTCCATTTGGTACGTTGGCATTGCTTCCATATCATAGAGGTTTGCGTAGTAAATACCAGGGCGTGAACCATCTGGTGCAGGTTGCTGATAGAATGCTTTACCTGCAGCTTTTTCACGGAATGCTTCAACTGCTTTTACTTTTAAATCAGCTTTTGGCTTAACAATGAAAAGCTCGTCTAAACGCGTCTTCATGTTATCGATCATTGCAGTTGCTTCATCAAGGTAGCGTTGCTTACCTTCAGCTGTATTCGGGTAATAAAATTGTTTGTCAGTTTTCATAAACTGCATAAACGCTTTTAAATCACCTTTAAAACCGACTTTGTCTTTGATTTCACGCATTTCATCATGAATACGAGACACTTCAGCTAGGCCTATAGTGTGGATTTCTTTTGCTGTTAGGTCAGTCGTTGTTGTACGTGCTAATGCGTTGTTGTAGAACGCTTCACCATCAGGGAATTTCCATGCACCATCGCGGTCGTCAGCACGTTTTTCAAGCTGCGCTAAGTAATTAATAAGCTTAGAGTAAGACGGCTTTATAGCTGACTTAAGTGCTGCTTCAGCATCGCTGATCAGGCTATCTTTCTCTGCTTGATCGATTTCTAGTGCGTCTACTTTACGCTTAAAGTCAGCAAGTAACGTCGAATCTTCGCCTTTTTCAAATGGCGCGCCAACAATGATGTTTTTGCTTGAGTCAATCACATGTGGAAACACAAACTTAGGCGCAATAATGCCTTTGTCAGCGCGTGTTTCTAAATCTTTAATTAACTGATCGATAACGGTTGTTACACCGTTCAGACGCGAGATATACGCTTTAGCATCTGATAAGTCAGACACTTGATGCTGGTTTATCATAAACGCAGGGATCATCGAGTGAACACCAAACATTTGGTTCACTGGGTAATTATGGTAGCGCCACTTAAAATCAGCGATGCTGTTTTCAAGGTCTTGTTTTTTAAGGTCGTAGCTTACTTTCGTATTTTCATCGAGTAGGTCACGGTTAATCGCATTTAATGCTACCAAGTCGTCTTTAGTTTGCTGAAGATCTTTAAGTGCTTTTTCTTCGCTGCCATCATCCCATTTATCGTAATCTTTTTTGATACCCATGTAGGTTTGATAAATAGGACTGCTCATCACATCACGGTTAAATGTATCTTCAAAAAACGCATTGGCTTTGTCAATTTCGCTTTGAACAGGTTGCACTTGAACTGTTTGAGTGCTTTTTTGCTCAGTCATTTGCTGGCAGCCACCTAGCAGTGCAATACTCACTGCGGCAGCGATAAAGGTAAGTTTACGCATGTTTTCCCTTTTGTTGTTAGAAACCAATAAAGGTTATAAATTAATTATTATTAGTATGAGGCGACAAGCTTTACGCTCGCCACTACACAAACAATTCTAGCAGGTCATTTAAAAAACGGTGACCTTTTTGGCTTACTTGCCAGTAGTTGTCCATATCAATAAGTAAGCCCTTATTTATCGCTTTGTTCAAGGCTTGCGACTGATTTTGTAGCGATAAATTTGTAAGTGCATGTAAATCACTTTTAGGGCAGGCTTCGAAAAGTCTAAAACGATTCATAAAGTATTCAAAAGGTAAGTCGTCTTTTTCAACCGTCCACTGCTTAAATAAATAAGGTTTTGCCAAGTCCATGTAGCCACGTGGATGTTTTACTTTCATCGTACGTGTGATTTCCCCTGAGGCTGTATCAGTAACTTTACCATGTGCGCCGCAGCCTATTCCTAAATAGTCGCCAAAGCGCCAATAATTCAAGTTATGTTGGCATTGATAACCCGGTTTTGCATAGCCTGAAATTTCATATTGTTGGTAACCTGCATCAGCTAGTAAAGCTTGACCCTGCTCTTGGATATCCCACAATGTGTCGTCAGGTGGAAGAGTGGGGGGTTTTGAAGCAAATTGGGTATTGGCTTCAATAGTCAATTGATACCATGATATGTGGGGAGGATTTAATGCAATGACTTTTTTTAAGTCGCTAAGCGCGTCGTCTAAGGATTGTCCTGGAAGGCCATGCATAAGGTCGAGGTTAAAACTATTTAAACCAGCTTCATGGGCTTGCTGTGCAGCATAAACGGCTTCATCAGCACCATGAATTCGACCAAGCGCTTTGAGCTTGTCGTTTTGCATGCTTTGCACACCAATCGAGATACGATTAATACCTGCCGCGACGTATTCTTTAAAGCGGCCTGTTTCAACGGTCCCCGGGTTTGCTTCTAAGGTGATTTCACAGTTGTCTGCTAAACCAATTAACGAGTCAACAGCATTTAATAAGCTCACATACGCGTTACCCGTTAGTAAGCTGGGTGTGCCACCGCCGATAAAGATAGAATGAATTTTACGCCCCTGCACTAAATGCAAATCGGTCTTTAGATCGTCAATTAAATGCTGAACATATTCTTTTTCAGGAATATCACCTTTTTGGCCATGGCTATTAAAGTCACAATATGGGCACTTTTGCACGCACCAAGGTACGTGCACGTATAAACTTAAAGGGGGTAATTTCACAGGCCGCCTTTAAGTTTAAGCTCTGATAATAGAGAGTTTAATGCTTGGCCACGGTGACTGATGGCATTTTTTTGCTCTTTGGTTAGTTGTGCGCTGGTACAATCAAGTTCAGAGACATAAAAAATGGGGTCGTAGCCAAAGCCACCTTGACCATCTTGGGCTTGTGTTATTTGACCTTCCCAACTTGCACTGCAAATAAGAGGTGTAGGGTCATCGCTATGGCGCATTAGTACCAATACACACCAAAATCGAGCGCTACGAATAGGGTTATCACCTAACTCAATTAAAAGCTTGTCGATATTGTCTTGGTCAGTGGCATCGTCCCCGGCGAAGCGAGCAGAGTATACGCCCGGAGCACCGTTTAGTGCATCTACTTCTAAACCTGAATCATCAGCAATAGCGGGTAATCCGGTTACTTTTGCTGCATGACGGGCTTTAATTATGGCATTTTCAACAAACGTCGTGCCGGTTTCTGGCACACTAGAAACGTTAAAGTCACTTTGCGGGACTACGTTAATATCGAGTGGGCTGAGCATCTGTGCTAGTTCTTTAACCTTTCCTTGGTTACCTGTGGCTAAAACTAAGGTTTTTGTCATGATTTAATCTACATAAAATTTTTGTTGAAACTGTAACTTTTGAAATTGATTGTTCTGTTTTATCTCGATATCGAAACGTAAAATCTCTTCATTAGTAAACTTCACTTGGGCAAGGTAGTAAATAGACTCGCCTTCAATCACTTCTTTAAACGTGAGGGTTTGTTTATTGCCAAGTAAGTTTTTAGCTGTGCCACTAAGAATAGCGGTTTGTGCGGTTTTATCGGCATTGTTTTTTAAAATCGAAATATTAATAATACCCTTGTAGTCACTGCGCTCTAAGCCATACGCTTTTGCTATTTGCGGTTGGATAAATGTTGAGGGAAATGCAATGTAATGCACTTGCCAAGGCCCAAGTTCTTTATATTGGCCTCCTAGTTGCTGCTCACTATGCGCACTAAACGTGATACCTGCGAATGCAAAAAATAAAATACTAACTAGCTTTTTCATATTTAACCTTTAAAAAAGAGGCCTAATGGCCTCAATCATGAAAATGTTTTAACCAATTAAATCCATAAAGAGGATTTGACCAAATTGCAGAGCAATTATGAGTACAACTATCGATAGGTCAAAGCCACCCAATGGCGGTATTATTCTACGGATTGGTTTCAACATTGGCTCAGTTAACTGATGGAAAACAGCCTCGATAGGGTTGTAACCTTGGCTTACCCAGCTTAATAAAGCACGAATAATTAGGACCCAAAACATCAGGTTAAGTGCTTCTTTTATTACCGTTACAAAAGCTGATACGAAAACCGTTTGTGCAGCCCAGCCACCATAAAACAAAAGCATTAAGGTTGAAATTTTTGCTACCGCAACAATAAATGCCAACAACAGCGAGGCTAAGTCTAAGCCACCAAAACCGGGAATAATTTTGCGTAGTGGGTTAACAGCAAATGAGGTTGCTTTAACAACAAACTGACTCAATGGATTGTAAAAGTCAGCTTTGGCTGTTTGGAGCCAAAAGCGAAGCAGCACCACCATCAAAAACAGATCAAATACAATCCCGACTAAAAATTGCATGGCATTCATAATTTACCTCGAAAAATGAGCGTTATCGCTTAGGGTCAGTTGACCTTCACGGATTAAAATTTGTTCAAGCTAAGGGCGGTTCAATCGCAGCGCCAAGTTTGTAACTTAGTGGACTAAGTAAAAACCGAGCTACAAAGAGTAAATCGCCCCGAGGCAGAACCTTTCGGGCAGCGTCTATTTGGCATTAATACTGCGTTTAACTTATTTATGATGAACAACCACACAACATAGGCGCGGCCTTATCTAAATACCAAACAGACTGGTGTAAATTCAACCTAAAAAGGTCAATAGGTCCTAGTTAAAGTTCTTGTTCCATTTGTTCTGCGCGAGCAATACAAGCATCCATTGCATCTGCAACGGTACCTGTTAGACCTTGCTCTTTTAAGTGCTCAACAGCAGCATGCGTTGTGCCACCTTTCGAAGTAACATTGGCACGCAGTTGCGAAATACTGATATCAGGCTGCGATAAAGCCATTTCTGCGGCACCTAATGCGGTTTGTTGCACTAAACGGCGCGCATCGTCATCACTAAAGCCCAAGGCTTTTGCTTTTTCTTCGATGGCTTCCATGAATAAAAAGAAGTAAGCAGGCGATGAGCCGGTCACGGCAATGATATTGTTTATTTCAGACTCTTGTTCAACCCAAACCGCAATACCTGTGCACTCAAAGACCTGTTGTACAAAGTCATGTTCGTCAGCCGTTTCATCTGCGCCGAACAAACCTGATACACCACGACCAAGTAAAGAAGGGGTGTTAGGCATACAGCGCACCATTTTCACTTTTTGGCCAAGCATTTCACGTAATCGATTAACTGTTAAGCCTGCTGCAACAGAGATAAACAGTTTATCACTAAAGTCCACACCCGAATCTTGGAAAGATTGGCATAAGTCGCCCATCATTTGTGGCTTAACGGATAACACAATTACATCGGCATCACGCAGTGCTGCGTTGTTGTCGGCGGTGGTTTTAACCCCGAAGTCTGCTGCTACCTTAGCGAGTTTTTCTTGGTTTCTGTTTGTCGCAATGATATTCGATGCTGCAAACCCATTTTTAACCATGCCACCAATAATGGCATAGCTCATATTACCTGTGCCTATGAACGCAATTGTTTTATCTGTCATACTTTAGTTATCACCTTAGCTTCGTTGGCCAAAAATATCCGTGCCGATCCGTACCATGGTCGAGCCTGCAGCAATTGCTGCTTCTACATCACCACTCATACCCATCGACAAGGTGTCTATTTGAGGATATAAGGCCTTAAGTCTATCAAAGCAAGTCGCTAATTGCTCAAAATATTGTGTTTGCTGCTGTGAATCGTCAGTTTTTGCGGGGATAGCCATGATTCCACGTAACGTTAAATTTGCGCAATCATCAACATATTTAGCTAAATCCATAAGCTCGTCAGGGTGACAGCCCGATTTAGCTGGTTCTAAACTTATATTTACTTGAATTAATACGTTCAGTGGTGGTCTATTTTCTGGGCGTTGATCATTTAAGCGTTTAGCAATTTTTTCACGCTCAATGCTTTGCACCCAATCAAAATGTTTAGCGACCAACGCTGTTTTATTCGATTGAATAGGGCCGATGAAATGCCAAGTTATATCGCTATATTCTTCAAGTTGAATGGCTTTATCAACGGCTTCTTGAACATAAGATTCACCAAATTCTCTGTGCCCTTGCTGATAAGCGGCTAAAATGTATTCAGCAGGTTTTGTTTTTGATACCGCAAGTAAGCTGATATCGTGTTCATTACGGTGGCTTTTTTTTGCCGCATTTACAATTCTTGCATAGGCGGCGTTAAGTCGTTCTGGTATTGTAACCATATAATTATCAGTTGGTTGTGGAGTCATAAATGGATATTACCGAATTATTGGCCTTTAGTGTTCAACATAAAGCATCGGATCTGCACTTATCATCAGGTGTTGCCCCTATGATCCGTGTCGATGGCGATGTGCGTCGTATAAACATTCCAGCACTGGAAGATAAAGATGTAAACAGCTTAGTTTACGACATTATGAATGATAATCAACGAAAGGATTACGAGCAAAACCTGGAAGTCGATTTCTCTTTTGAGGTGCCTAATTTAGCGCGTTTTCGTGTTAATGCTTTTAATTCTAACCGGGGGCCTGCTGCTGTATTTCGTACCATCCCAAGTGAAGTACTGACATTAGACGACTTGGGTGCCCCTGATATATTTAAAACGATTTCAGATAACCCTCGAGGTTTGGTGCTTGTCACGGGACCAACGGGCTCGGGTAAATCAACGACTTTGGCAGCTATGGTCGATTATATTAATCAAAATAAGCACCACCACATCTTAACGATTGAAGATCCAATTGAATTTGTCCACGACAATAAACTATCGCTGATCAACCAACGTGAAGTTCATCGCGATACACACAGCTTCTCCAATGCACTGAGAAGTTCGTTACGTGAAGACCCTGATGTTATTTTGGTAGGGGAATTACGTGACTTAGAAACCATTCGTCTGGCAATGACTGCAGCTGAAACCGGTCACTTAGTGTTTGGTACTTTGCATACTACTTCTGCGCCAAAAACCATTGACCGTATTATCGATGTGTTCCCGGGTGAAGAAAAAGACATGGTGAGATCCATGCTTTCTGAATCATTAAGAGCTGTTATATCACAAACCTTACTTAAAAAAGTGGGGGGAGGGCGAGTTGCAGCACACGAGATTATGATAGGCGTACCAGCAATAAGAAACTTAATCCGAGAGGATAAAATTGCACAAATGTATTCATCAATCCAAACAGGGTCATCTCATGGTATGCAAACCATGGATCAATGTTTAATCAATCTTGTCAATCATGGTGTTGTTTCCAACGCTGAAGCACGCGCTAAAGCCCAAGATAAAGCTAACTTTGGCGGTTAACCCTTTGCCCATGCAATAAGGAAAAGTATGTCTCACTCTCTAAATTACTTTTTACAGTTGATGATAGATAAGGAAGGGTCTGATTTATTTGTATCAAGCCAACTACCTGTCAGTGCTAAAATAAATGGTGAGTTGATCGCCTTAGGCGATGATAAACTTACTGATGAGGAGTCGCTTGCGTTTGTTGAATCAGCGATGAGTGAAAAACAAAAAGCAGAGTTTCATAACTCGAAAGAGTGTAATTTTGCCATTGCGACGGATGAAGGCCGATTTAGGGTTTCAGCTTTTTGGCAGCGCGATCGTGCAGGCATGGTCATTCGCCGTATCGTAACCCAAATACCGGACGTGAACGACCTAGGGCTGCCTTCAACATTGACTGATGTGATCATGGCTAAGCGGGGGTTGGTACTCTTTGTTGGTGGAACTGGAACAGGTAAATCAACGTCACTAGCTGCACTACTCGGTTATCGTAACCGCAATCAGCGGGGACATATTCTAACAATAGAAGATCCGATCGAATTTGTGCATGAGCACCGTAAGAGTATTATTACTCAACGTGAGGTCGGTCTTGATACAGATAGCTTTGAATCTGCTTTAAAAAGCTCATTACGCCAAGCTCCTGACGTTATTCTAATCGGTGAAATTCGCTCACAAGAGACTATGGAATATGCACTTAGTTTTGCGGAGACAGGCCACCTTTGTGTAGCAACGCTGCATGCAAATAACGCCAACCAAGCTATTGACCGCATTATGCACTTGGTACCAAAAGAAAAACACGACAAACTCAAATATGATCTATCATTAAATTTACGAGCAATTATTGCACAGCAATTGATCCCAACCTCTGATGGCAATGGCCGTGTTGCTGCCATTGAAGTTTTGCTTAATTCTCCGATTGTAGGTGAGCTAATTAAAAAAGGAGATATTGGCGGAATTAAAGAAGCCATGGCAAAAGCCAAAGATATGGGCATGCAAACGTTCGATCAGGCTTTGTTTGAGCTTTATAAGCAACAACGTATTAATTACGCAGATGCGCTTCATCACGCTGATTCACCAAACGACTTACGTTTGATGATTAAACTTAGAAACAATGAACAGCAAGGAGCTGGCTTTTTACAAGGTGTAACCATTGATGGCTTAGACAACAAAGGTTAGCCGTATGCAGTTTGGCAAAAAATGGTTTTGTACTTTCTTTTTATTTTATTGCGTGTGCACGCCATTTTTTGTTGCCTCTCAGTCTGAACCCATTGCTATTTACCTTCGAGATGATGTTTATAATGACTATAAGCGTTTTTTAGGCGGTAAAGAGCCCATCCAAGTTAAAGATTTTAATACTAAGTTTATCCGTCGTGATGTGGTCGATATGATTATCGCCCAACAAGCGTTACACTTAGGTGGATTTACAAAAACCTTTGATTATCAAGTTGGAAAAATAAACTTTCGCAATACCCGTCTATTGGAAAAAGGAGATCTGTTAATCAGCTTTGATAGCTATTGGTATGAAGATACTAAGGCTTTTAATGGTGAAGTGTTTATCAGTGATCCGGTGATCCGTAAAGGGGAGTATTTTGCTGGTATCTTTGCCTCGCCTGACAACAAAGCTGTCTTTAATATAAAAAATCTGTCTGATTTTAATACTCTCACGAGTGTATCAACACCTCGCTGGCGAACCGATTGGCATACACTGTCGCAATTACCTCTTAAAGAGTTAATTAGGGAAGATGAGTGGTTAAGTCAAGTAAGAATGGTGTCTATGCAGTGGGTCGACTTTATGTTGATGCCATTAATGCCTGAAATGAATAATGAGTATGTACTTGAGGGAATTAAACTCAGTGCCGTCCCTAATATGCTTGTGTTATTAGATGACAGTCGTCACTTTGTTGTATCTAAATTACACCCTGATGGCTTGCGGGCTTTTAAAGCATTGCAAAAAGGGTTGAAAATTTTACGCGAAAAAGGCGCCATAGAAAAAGCATATCGCCAAGCTGGGTTCATACCACAGCTTAACGATCAGGTTATTATCAACTTACCACTTACCCGTAAGCTTGTTCAAAATAGCTTTCCAAAATAATGACAGCAGACATATTATCTACATTGCCTTTGCCTAAGCGCTTGTAGCCACCTTGTTCAAATAAACGCGCCTTGGCATCTGCCGTTGTTAAACGCTCGTCCTGAGTCTCCACAGGTAGGCCAAAATTGTTGTGAAGGCGGTTTGCAAACTTTTTAGCTTTAAAAGTAACTTCTTGATTAGTGCCATCCATATTTAATGGTAAGCCAACAACCAGCAAATCGGGTTGCCATTCATCAATATGTTTCTTTATAAAATCCCAATTTGGAATGCCGTCTTTTGCTTTCACAGCACTGAGACTTGATGCAGTGCCTGTTAATTCTTGGCCAATGGCAACACCAATACTGGTTGTGCCAAAGTCAAAGCCCATCACAGTACGTTCACCTTTGGGCTTGAGTTGTCTTTTGGTCATTGTATCTTCTGTTTTATCTAATAAAGCTTAAGCATGTCCAGCCTCAGTACAGAGTTGGCCGATGTCAAAACCGAGAGTTTCGACCGCTTTTTCCCAACGTTTTTCCACGGGAGTGTTAAAAATAATATCAGGGTCTGCTTTGATTATAAGCCAAGAGTTTTCTAGTAGCTCTTGTTCAAGCTGGCCTTGCTCCCATCCTGCATAGCCTAAAGTAATTATAAATTGCTCAGGTGCTTGTGTGGTTGTAAGGCTGGCTAATACATCTTTAGATGTGGTAATCATGATGTCACTGCTAAGCTCTTGGCTGGCAGCATAGCCGGGCTTGGGTGAGTGTAAAACAAATCCGCGGTCGGTTTTTACTGGTCCACCGGCGTACACTGCTACTTGTGCAGATTGATTTGATTTGTCGTTATCGATTTCAATTTTATCAAGTAAGTCACCAACGGTGATATTAATGGGTTGGTTAATCACCAAGCCCATAGCCCCATCTTCATTGTGCTCACAAATGTATGTAACAGCACGTTTAAAAAAAGGGTCTTGCATTGATGGCATTGCGATTAAAAAGTGATTTTCTAATGATTGCATAACGATACCCCTTATTTTGCCCCATTGCAGGGGGAGTCACTTTAATTAAGTAGCACGTTAACATGTGCTGCATTTATTTCAGTTAAATAGGAAAGCTTTGGTGCATCAAGATTTTTGTGATGTCGAAAGCTCTGGATTAAATTCACAAGCAAATAGAATGAAATATTAAGCTGTTAGAAATAACTCTAACACCAGAGCTCACATTTTTAGTAATTGAAGTATGGCATAGTTTGTTTAACTGCGACCTAATTTTTCTTCAATTGCATCAAATAAAATCCCAGTAATAGAAATATCAAACGCTGCTTCAATTTCTTTTACACACGTTGGTGCGGTAACATTTATTTCTGTAAGTTTGTCACCAATTATGTCCAAACCAACAAAAACGAGCCCTTTAGCTTTGAGTGTTGGTGCCACAGCTTGAGCGATCTTAAGGTCTGCGTCACTAATTGGACGAGCTTCACCGCGCCCTCCTGCAGCTAGATTTCCGCGTGTTTCACCATTTTGCGGTATGCGTGCTAAACAATACGGAATAACTTCACCATTAACGACTAATACGCGCTTGTCACCTTGTTTGATCTCTGGAATAAAGTTTTGTGCCATCGCAAAGCGTGTACCATGCTCTGTTAAAGTTTCACAGATCACGCCAAAATTGGCATCATTTTCAGTTACGCGGAAAATAGATGCGCCACCCATACCATCTAAAGGTTTGAGAATAATGTCTTTATGCTCCTTGAGGAACTCACGAATTTGATTTTTATCGCGTGTCACCAAAGTATCTGGCGTGTGCTCGCTAAACCAAGCTGTGAATAGCTTTTCGTTGGCGTCGCGCAAGCTTTGGGGTTTGTTGATAATTAACGTGCCTTCAAGCTCTGCGCGTTCAAGAATATAGGTTGCATAAATATATTCGGTATCAAATGGCGGATCTTTACGCATTAAAATGACGTCTAAATCGGCCAAAGCAATTGTGCTCTTTTGTTCTAACTCGTACCAGTGATTTTCATCATCAAATACAGTTGCTTTAGCGGCTGTTGCATATGCCTTACCTTTACGCAGCGATAGGTCATCCATTTCCATGTAGTAGATTTCGTAACCACGGCTTTGAGCTTGCATCATCATTGCAAAGCCCGTGTCTTTTTTAATATTAAACCCGCTAATAGGGTCTGAAATGATACCTAATTTAATCGCCATGTTGTTACCTTACTAAATACAGTGTTATTGATATGAGGGTAGTTTTAGTAATTTCAATTCGCTAAGTCACCAAACTGCAGTTGTAATGCACTTAACACCGTTAAAGCGGCAGTTTCAGTTCGCAGAACACGTGGTCCAATACGGATATCGACAAATTCTTGCTCTTTAGTTTGCGTAATTTCTTCATCAGTAAAACCGCCTTCAGGGCCGACTAAAAAGCGCACACCGCTATCGGGCACGGTAATTGTTTTTATTGAATGCTCTGCTCGTGGGTGCAAAGTTAATTTTATTTCATCGCTTTTTTGGCGGAGCCAGTCACTGATATCAATCGGAGGGTGAATGGTTGTAATACGATTTCGGCCGGACTGTTCAGCCGCAGCAATCGCTATTTTTTGCCATTGTTGGTGCTTTTTGGCTAAGCGTTCTGCAGTTAACTTAACACCACATCGTTTGCTAAAAATAGGTGTTATCTCTGTAATTCCTAATTCTACTGACTTTTGAATGGTGAAATCCATTTTATCACCGCGAGAAATACCTTGGCCGAGGTGAATACGCAGTGGTGACTCTACATCTATGTCATTGAAAACAATTGGCATCGCAACCACAGACTTTTTGCCAACCTCTATCAATTCACATAAATATTCGCCACCTTGGCCATTAAATAGAGAAACTTGCTCACCAACTTTCATTCGAAGAACGCGACCGATATGGCCTGCAGCATCATCATCAAGTTGAACTGGGGTTGATAAAACAATATCGCTTGCTTGGTAAATATGAGGAACGCGCATGATGACCTTAAGATAAATAGCTAATATGGCTATGGTATGAAAGGCTGGGCTTGGGTGCAAATACTATTGTTACTGGATCAGAGCTAACTGTTGAGCTTTTCGCTTAGAGCATCTAAATTTTGAGGGGTTTCTGCAATGTCACTTTGGCATGATAAGTGGTTGTTTTGTGCTTCATCTGCGACAGGCGTAAATTGAAAACCTTGCTCGCTTTCACTGACTAAAAAGCGCACGCTATGAAGTGAGTTATAAATAAAGCGTTGGTTATCATCAGCTAAAAGATAATCCGTTTGGTTGAATAAAACACCGTCAATTTCGTGATGCTCATGTAAGTAGGTTGCCAGCTCAGAGACGCTAATTTCATTCGCGAAGTCACAGTAACAATAATCTTTGATAAGTTGATCAAACATCAGCCTAACTAATTGGCGAGTATTTGCACCTGCTGATACTAGTGTGCTGTTTTTTGAGGCGCCAAAATAGTGCTCAGTAAATCGTCTACTAAACTCACTGTCATTATCAATCAATAAAAAGTTACTTACTTGAAACGGCATAAGGCCCCGCATTTTGGGTATTTTCAATAATTAAATTGAAAACATACTTATTAGTAAATAGCCTATAGCGCAAAAAACTGCAAACTCAATGCAGGCTATCCCAATGTTATCTTGATGATCAATCTCAAGCGCAGTATCAATATTAGGTAAAGAGATGTACTTGATGACGGACGTTAATATATACAGTAATAACCACATCGAGCCGCAATGTAAAGCTAATGTGAATAAGTTTTCGACCATTTTACCATTGTGGAAGGTAGCGCTGGCTAAACCAGCGTACATTGCTAATGCGAGGCCTATTGATTTTCCCGCATAACGAATGCCAATAGAGGTATTTTCTAGGTTAAAGTTGCTTTGTAATGAAGCACCTTGGTTTGCTTTTGCAAAACGGTATTCTCGTATTTTGCTGTCTAAGGCAAAAAAACCTTGTAGTAAAAAGAAGCTAACAAAGGCAATCAATAAACTACTAAACCCTTGCGTGTGGGACCAATTATATAATCCTAATGAAATTATACAGTTAGCTATTAACATGCCAGAATCAACCATGGCTGCACATACATTTTGTTTTAAAATAGCGGCTTCTTCGTTAAAACGGTACAAAATCCATTTTCGATGAATTAGGTGACCAACTTTAATAAACGCGAACAACAGCACGATTAGAATCATAATTTTTAATGGATTCGATTGTGCGGCGCTAAGGCTTATTTCATCAAATAAATAGGCAATGGTTGCAATGACTACAGTAATCTCTGAGGCAAAACTGATCCCCATTGCAAAGTTATCATGCTGCGCAAGCTCTTCTTTTAAAGCTTGTTTTGCCTTTAAGTGGTTTAATCCACGCAAACTAAAGACTGCGATACAAATAACTGTAAAACAAATAGCAATAGCCACTAAACTAGTGTTAGATAAAGACAAATATGACATGGTTAACCTAATTGGTTTTAGTATGTTAGTTATTCTAGTATGGATATGCTTGATATAAAAGAGAGTTTTTAATGAGTAAAAGTGCAATATTCCCCCAGCAATTACAAAAACTTGGCGAAGAACGATTTTCAGCGCTTTATGGGCAGCGGACGGTTAATAAAAAAATAGTCCAATTATTGGGGTTAAGTGACTTTGCATGGCGCTGTCTCGACGCTCAGCCTGAACTCATTGATATGTTACTCTGTGAGCATGAAATGTCTCTTCGCGACTGCCCATGTCCATTTTTAGATTTTGACTTAACAGAATTAGAAGAAGCCGCAGGATATAAGATTTTGCGCCAGTATCGTCAACGTTATTGGCTTAAAGTTGCCTTTCTCGATCTATGCTGTAGCAATGAAATTGCCGATAGTATTAACTATATTTCGCAATTGGCTGACAGCCTCATAAACGGCGCTAACCAATGGGCATTTTCACAGGTAGCTAAAGTGAATGGGCAGCCTGTAGATGAACAGGGCAATCCAATCCCTATGCTCGTTTTAGGTATGGGTAAACTCGGTGGACGAGAACTCAACTACTCTTCAGATATCGATTTGATTTTTGCTTACCCTCATACAGGCAAGACACAAGGTGGTAGGCGCTCTTTAGAAGCCCAAGTTTTTTACACCAAGGTCGCTCAAAAATTAATTGCAGCACTTAACCAAAATACAGCTGATGGCCAAGTGTTTCGTGTGGATATGCGATTACGCCCCTTTGGTGAAAGTGGCCCTTTAGTGATGAGTTTTAATGCCATTGAAGATTATTACCAAGAGCAAGGCAGAGAGTGGGAACGATATGCCATGCTCAAAGGACGTTTGATTGGAGCACCTACAAACTACACTAACGAGTTTTATCAATTGTTAAAACCGTTCGTATACCGAAGATATATTGATTTTTCTGTCATTGAATCATTACGAAAAATGAAGCAAATGATAGCCCAAGAAGTTCGCCGTAAAGGCCTTACAAATAATATAAAGCTAGGGGCGGGAGGGATCCGCGAAGTTGAATTTGTCGTTCAAGCGCTGCAAATGGTACGTGGTGGCCGAGAAGCAAATTTACAAACGCAATCATTAATAAAAGCGTTGGCTCAACTAAGTAAAAACCAAGTTATTGCTCAAAGTGAAGCACAGCTATTAGAACAAAATTATTTATATTTGCGAAAGGTAGAGCAGTACTTACAGATTTTTGATGATCAGCAAACTCAGACTTTGCCTGATGATGAACTCAATCAACAGCGCTTAAATTATTTAACAGGCTACACCGATTTTGAGAAAACGCTCGCAGATATAAATGTAAAAATGACCGCCATCCATGGTGAGTTCGAATTAGTTATAGGCTATGAGAATGAACCTGACGACCCTTGTGAAAGTGCTTTTGTTAGTGCCTGGGAGCATGGTGATATAAGTCTACTCACAGAGCCAAATGATGCATGGCAGCAACCGTTAAATGACTTTAAAGGGCGCTTAGCTAAGGCAAAAATAGGGCTACGCGGCCGTGACATTCTCGACAAACTGATGCCACTGTTGCTAAAGCAGCTTTCGCAGTGCAATGCTTCAGGTGATGTTTTTAGAATGATTAGCCAAGTGCTTAATAAAATTATTTCGCGTACTGCATACCTTGAGCTGCTTTTTGAAAACCCAGGAGCATTGAAACAGCTTGTGTCTTTATGCTGTCACAGCAAATGGATTGGAGAACACATTTCTCGCTATCCTATTTTACTCGATGAACTTATCGATCCTGCAGTGCTTTATAAACCTACATCGCTTAGCGCTTATAAAGATGAAATTCGTCAATACTTTTTACGTATCGATAACGAAGATTTAGAGCAGCAAATGGAAGCGCTACGTCAATTTAAGCAAACTCATCAATTGCGGATTGCTGCGGCTGATGCTACTGGCGTGCTTGATGTTATGAAAGTGAGCGATCACCTGACAGCACTTGCAGAAGCGATTGTAGAACAAGCGATTAATATAGCGTGGCAGCAAATGGCTTTACGGTTTGGCACACCGCCTAATACAAACGACGAAAATAAAGGGTTTGGAGTGATTGCGTATGGTAAAACTGGCGGCTTTGAAGTTGGCTATGATTCCGATTTAGATCTTGTTTTTGTTCATAATCACGATGGCACAAGTCACACGAATGGCGATAAAGGAATTTCTTCTAGACAATACTATTTAAAGCTAGCTCAGCGTTTAATGCACTTATTCAACACTCGCACAGCATCGGGTATCCTTTATGAACTCGACACAAGGCTCAGACCCGAAGGCGCATCAGGGTTAATGGCTATAAACCTAGAAAGCTTTAATCATTACCAACAAACTCAAGCATGGACATGGGAGCATCAGGCGTTGGTTCGTTCACGCATGATTTTCGGCCAAGCTGAGCTGGTGGAGCGATTTGCACAAATACGTCTTGCAATATTATGCCAAGCCCGTGATCAACAACTGTTGCGTGATGACGTTATTAAAATGCGGGAAAAAATGCGTGGTCACTTGGCCAAGGGCAGTAGTCTGTTATTTGATTTAAAGCAGGATGCAGGTGCAATGACTGATATTGAATTCATAACACAATATTTAGTACTTAAAAATGCGCATACATTTGAGCAGCTAACAACTTACTCGGACAACGTTAGAATTTTAACCGATGCGGCAAAATTAGGGTGTATCAGTCAAAAAGTTAAAGAAGGGCTGATAGCGGCCTATATTGATTATCGCTCGCACTATCATGTCCTAAGTCTTGATCAAAAAGGACGTTGTATTGAACGTGAGCATGTTAAGCAACATATTGATTTAGTGGTTAATGCTTGGCACAGCATTTTTGCATTAGACAAATAGGGTCAACAGACCCTAACTTTTTAAACGGCGGCAGTTTTCACGTACATATTCAGAGGGTAGTTCGGTAATAACGGCTGCTCTTTGTTTATAACAAAAAAACGTGTACACCTCATTTTCAAAGTCATCGTTGATTGCACGGCCAACTTGATACAAGGTGGAGTTAAAATTACTGTCGACGCGAAAATGATCTTTAACAACATAATCTTTACTTAGATACCAATACAAAACAATGTCTTCTTCACGAGCGTAATTAGAAAGCACTTTTTTTAATGTAGATCCATTTTCAAAACGTCTTGGCATTAACTCTCCAGACCAATTGGGCGTTGATGGCTCAACAACTTTGGCTCGCTCAATCAATGCAGCATCAATATTTACGTCAGGCGCAGAGAGCTTTAATACATATTTATCACGCTCATTACTTTTGTTTATTTGGTTGCGTAAAGACGCATAAAAACGAGACAGCCCTTGCGCAGCGGCATTGGTCGATTCTTTTACGTTAACGACAGGGCCGTGGCCAAATAAAAAATAAAGAGCAGCCAATATGAGAATAACAGCTAATGATAAATGCTTAACCCAAAACCACATAATTAATACTCTTGTTTATTTTTGTTTATAAAATCATATTCAAAACGCAAAGTCACCTGCTACTTGTAATAAGACGGTGCATTTTCATCAGGACGAGTTTTAAAACGCCTGTGTAACCACATATACTGCTCAGGTGCGATGTTGACTGCTTGCTCCATACGTTGATTAACCCGTGTTACATCGGTTTTATCATCGCCGCTAGGGAAGTTATTGAGCACGGGTAATACTTCCAAATGATATTTCCCCTGTTCATCACGGCGACTTGTAAGGCTGACAACTTCGCAATGTTTACTTGCAGAAAAAAGTAAGGTACCAGTCGTGCTTGCTGCATCGGGTACTGCAAAAAATGGCACAAATTCACAGCGTTTACGGCCATAATCTTGGTCCGGTAAATAATAACAAACCTTTTTATTTTTAAGCGCTTGTAATAGACCTTTTACATCTCGTTTGCCCACGAGGTACTCATTGGAGCGTAAACGGCCTTTTGTAGTAAAGTATTCCATTAATGGGTTGTTATGGGGGCGGTAAAAGCCAACACCTTGGCACTTGATACCCATTACACGGCCAGTCATTTCCAAATGCAGCATGTGAGGTACCAAAAGCAGCGCGCCCTTTTTTGAGCGCTGAATGCTCTCTAGGTGCTCAATGCCTTTAAATGAACCGCATACTTTGTTTATTCGCCATTGTGGCCACCACCATGCCATACCGGTTTCCATCATTGCAATGCCAGTATTTTCCATATTCTTTAAAACGAGCTGTTGCTGTTCTTGGGCCGATAATTCTGGAAAGCATAGTTTGACGTTTACTTCAGCAATATGACGGCGATTTTTCATAAAGCGGTGAACTAATCGGCCTAAATACTTGCCCATGGCTAACTGTAATTTTTGCGGAAGCCAAGAGATTACATAAAGGAAAAACACACCTACCCACGTAAGCCAATAACGGGGACCTAAAAAAGACAACTTAAAAGCAGAAGAGTTAACCACAAAAACATCTCAAACGTTAAAAAAGGCAGTTTAACTGTAAGCGATAAAAAATACAAAAAAGCCAGCACAAAGCTGGCTTTTAAAAGAAATTTTAAAGTTGTTTAAATTTCCTTTAAGCCTTGGTTAATGGCAACTAAGTCTTCGCTCGTTAATGTGCCAGCAGCTTGTTTTAAGCGCAATGTAGAAACAACATAACGATAACGAACATTCGCTAAGTTACTTTTTGCGTTAAATAGATTCTGTGTGCTGATGAGTACGTCAACAATAGTACGTGTGCCAACTTCAAAGCCTGCTTCAGTCGCTTTTAGCGCACTTTCAGCTGAAACAACAGCTTGTTCAAGCGCTTTGAAAGTTGCAATGTCTGATACAACTTGATTATAAGATGTAATTACAGAGCGGGTAACACCACGAAGTGAAGACTCTAAATCTTCACTTGCTGCAACATAAAACGCACGTGCTTGGTCTGTCGCAGCCGTTGTTGCTCCACCAGAGTAGATTGGTACACTAAAGTTAAGGCCTACTGTTGTGCTATCACCACGGGGCTTCATATTATTACGCGCAGTGTCAGTTAATGAATCGCCATAAGTTGCGCTAAGAGTTAATTTTGGATAATGCCCAGCTTGAGCCAAATCGATTTGATCTTTCGCGATATCAACAGTGACTTTCGCAACTTGAAGGTTCAAATTGTTTTGTTCGGCTATTTTTACAAAATCAACCGATTGTTTGTTAGGTTTAACCGTTGAAAATGTCTCGGTGTTTAAAGTATCGAGTTTTGCATGATATTTACCGGTTATTTCACGCAGTAACTCACGCGCTGTTTCAACTCCATTTTTAGCAACAATTTCTTGTGCGACTGAGTTATCATACTGTGCTTGTGCTTCGTGTACATCAGTTATCGCTGTTAGGCCAACGGCATAGCGCTGTTTTGTTTGCTCGAGTTGACGTTCAATAGCACGTTTTTCAGATTGCACAAATTCAAGCTTATCGATAGCACTCAATACGTTAAAGTAGCCATCTGCTACGCGTACAATCAAATCTTGTTGTGCAAAGTCATATTGTGCTGTTGCCTGTAAAGCTTGTTTATCTGCAATACCAAGAGAATTCCATGCACCTAAGTCAAAAAGAGTTTGGTTTAAAGTTAAACCACGGCTGAAGGTGTCAGATTCACTCTCTATTTTTGCATAACCAAGGGCATCGGTGCCATCATATGAGGTGCCATCTCTTTTTTCATAACCCATCGAGAAACCGATTTGAGGAAGTAAGGCACTTAAAGCACGGTCACTGTTATAAGATTGCGCATCGGCTTGAGCCTTTGCTTTTAAAACAGTGGGATCATTTGCAGTGGCGATTTCGTATACTTGTAATAGATCTTCAGCATTTGATGCTGTAGCAGTCAATGCACATGATAAACCGATCAGCGCAGATAAAATGTTCTTTTTCATTGGTCGTTCAGTCCTTAGACAATTTGCGTACTAAAAGCATGTTAACCTGTTTTGTAAAATAACAACAAAAAAATTGTGTAAAACAGCGCAAACAAGTGTAACAGAATATAATAGCTCACAAACATTTTGAGTTAAGCAACAAATAATGGAGCTGTAATGGCAAACAAAATAATCGATCAATTTAACAATGATGATGTCAAATTGGAGCCAATTGAAAATTTATATGATGGCTTTTTTAAAATTAACTTATACCAGTTTAAACACGCGTTGTTTGCAGGTGGAGAGTCACAGACCATCAAACGCGAAATTTTAGAGCGCGGAGATGCGGTGGCTGTATTGCCCTATGATCCTAAAACAGATCAACTATTACTCATTGAGCAAATTCGTATTGGCGCTATGCGAAGTAAGGACTCGCCTTGGTTGCTTGAATGTATAGCTGGAATGACAGACCAAAGCACCGATTATGAAGCAGTAGTCAAACGCGAAGCACTTGAAGAAGCGGGGCTTGAATTACAGCACCTAGAGTATATGTTATCTTATTTATCTAGCCCGGGTGGAACGACAGAGCGGTTATATTTGTACTTAGCGCTTGCGGATTTGAGTAATTTGCAAAGTGGTGTTTTTGGTCTTGAAACTGAAGGCGAAGATATTAAGACTCACATCATAAGTTTTAACGATGCCATTGCGCGTTTAAATAATGGTGAAATAGACAATGCAGCCACTGTGATTTCATTACAGTGGCTGGCGCTAAATCGTGAGCGTGTACTCAATCAATCTAAATAAGCTACCTTTAACCATTAACTTTAGGGCGCAAATTTGACATCAATAGCAGCGAAACAACGATATATTCAAAGTCTACCTAAGTACCTTACTTTATGTGAGCACAACTATTTGCGCGCATTAAAGTTATTGCCAGCTAAAAAAGAGCTGGCAGAAAAACGCCAAGTACAATTAGGTGGGCATCAATTTGAAATTAAAATAGATGGTTGTGCCAAATACACCATGGATATCTCAATTACTCAACTATCGGGCACGATTAAGCGGATGAGCCCTCTTTTTTTGACGGTCAGACTTTATCACGACGCTAAGGTAGCTGAAATTATCCATCATGATTATCATCAAAGAATTAAGCCTTCTTATGGTTACCCCAATCCACTAATGCATCAAAAAGATGAAAAATATCAACTTAATGCATTTCTATATGATTGGTTAGTGGCATGCGTTGAAAGTGGCCGTTCTGTACTGAATTGGGATGTAAACAATGGCTTGGTTTGATGATAGCTTAAAGCTTGATACAAAAACGTTAAAACTTGCGCACATTACCGACAGCCACTTATTTGCACAATCTGATGGTGAATATTTTGGTGTTAATACGGCCCAACACTTCGCTGCATGTTTGTCGCACATGGCAACACAAAATTTCGATTGTGTGATTTTTGGTGGTGATTTAACACAAGATCATAGCCAAGAGTCGTATACGTTATTTGCTCAATTAATTGAGCAATCGCCATTAAGCTGCCCAGTTGTTTGGCTGCCAGGTAATCATGACGAGATTGAGCTACTGACACAGTTAAGTAACAAGCAGATTTCAAATGCCAAGATCATTAATGCAGATGGTTTTGATATTTTACTTCTTAATTCAAAAGGCATTACACCTGCTGGGTGGGTTACACAATCACATTTGGATGATATTACTAACTATTTAGCCTCATCACAGCGCCAAAGTATTGCTTTTTGCCATCATAACCCTTTGCCTATTAACGGGTATTTAGATAAACACATGTTGGAAAATGGTCCGCAATTACTCAATGTATTGAATAACAGTAATCAAGTTAATTGGCTTTTTCATGGACATGTTCATAATGACTATGACTTTCACTTTCGAAATATGAATGTAGTTGCCACTCCAGCAAGTTCGGTGCAATTTACCAAAAATACATCACAATGGTTGCAGCAAAACCTCGGGCCTACGTATCGAATGATGACTGTATTTAAAAATCATGAAACACAGAGCTTATGCTGTGAAACGGATGTAATATGGCTAAAAGAGTAATCTATATTCACGGTTTTAATAGCAGTGAAAAGTCATATAAAGCTGTGCGCTTTGGTGAGTATATGGCACACTACAATGTAGAATATTGTGTACCGCGCTTAAGTCACGAACCATTGCATGCAATAATTCAACTGGAGCAATTATTAACGCCAAACTCGGTTTTGATAGGTAGCTCACTAGGTGGGTTTTATGCCACTTATTTATCACAAAGGTATCAGCTTCCTGCAGTGCTAATAAACCCTGCGGTTAAGCCGTTTTTATTATTAAGTTCATTTTTAGGGTCGAATTATAACCCGTATCAAGATACCCATTACGAACTAAATAAAAGCCATATTAATGCGTTAAAAGCACTCTTTGTAACACAGTTGAAGCAGCCCTCGCTACTGTATTTATTACAACAAACTGGCGATGAAGTACTCGGATTTGAGCAAGCAGTAAAATATTATTCGCAATGCAAACAGAATGTTGAATTTGGAGGTGATCATAGTTTTAAAAACTTTGAGAGCACCTTTGAAAGCATTGTGGACTTTCTTAAAATCACGTAAAACATAGCTAAGCACATAAAAAGATAAAAACTATGAGTCAGCAAAATTATAACGCCGAAGCCATTGAAGTATTAAATGGCTTAGAACCAGTTAAACGTCGTCCTGGTATGTACACTGATACCACACGGCCCAATCATTTAGGCCAAGAAGTCATCGACAATAGTGTGGATGAAGCGATGGCTGGGCACGCGAGCAAAATAGATGTCATTCTGCATGAAGATAACTCGTTAGAAGTTTCAGATGATGGTCGTGGTATGCCTATTGATATTCATCCTGAAGAAGGTATTCCGGGTGTTGAACTGATTTTTACCAAACTACATGCTGGTGGTAAGTTTTCAAATAAAAACTACCAGTTTTCAGGTGGTCTCCATGGTGTAGGTATTTCAGTTGTAAATGCATTATCAACGCGAGTTGAAGTGATTGTTCGTCGCGATGCCCAGCAATTTATGATGGCATTTGAAAATGGTGATAAAGTTGAAGACCTCAACGTTATTGGTACAGTGGGTAAACGCAATACGGGCACTACTGTTAGGTTTTGGCCTGATGCAAGCTATTTTGACTCGGCAAACTTTTCTCTGACGAAGCTGCATCATTTATTAAAAGCTAAAGCGGTTTTATGCCCAGGTTTACGAATTAAGCTAATCAATAAGCAAACCAAAGAAACCCAAGAATGGTATTACGAAACGGGCTTGCGCGATTATTTAAATGAAGCAGTGAAAGGCTATGAGGTCATCCCTAAAGATCCGTTTACTGGCGAATTTTCAAGCTCGACAGAAGGCGCTGATTGGGCGGTTGTTTGGTTGCCAGAAGGCGGCGAGTCGATTGCTGAAAGTTATGTAAACTTAATCCCAACAGCACAAGGCGGTACGCATGTTAATGGCCTTCGCCAAGGTTTGCTAGAAGCAATGCGTGAGTTTTGTGAGTTTAGAAACTTGCTTCCTAGAGGGGTAAAACTAACGCCAGATGATATTTGGGAGCGTTGTAGCTATGTTTTATCCGTTAAAATGCAGGACCCACAGTTTGCCGGTCAAACTAAAGAAAAATTATCCTCTCGGTCTTGTTCAGCATTTGTATCGGGGATAGTTAAAGATGCATTTAGCCTTTGGCTAAATGAACATACAGATATTGCAGAGCTGTTATCTGAACTGTGTATCTCTAATGCGCAACGCCGACTACGCGCGGCGAAAAAAGTAGTGCGTAAACGTGTAACAGCAGGACCTGCATTGCCAGGCAAATTAACCGATTGTAGTGCCGCTGATAATGACCGTACTGAACTTTTCTTAGTGGAGGGTGATTCAGCAGGCGGGTCAGCTAAACAGGCGCGAGATCGTGAGTTTCAAGCGATAATGCCCTTGCGTGGTAAAATCCTAAATACATGGGAAGTTGAGTCTGGACAAATATTAGCCTCACAAGAGGTGCATGATATTTCGGTTGCATTAGGAATTGATCCTGATTCAAATGACATTTCAGGCTTACGCTACAATAAAATATGTATATTGGCTGATGCTGATTCGGATGGGCTGCATATTGCGACGCTTTTATGTGCATTATTTGTTCGTCACTTCCCTACCTTAATTAAGGAAGGGCATGTGTATGTAGCTATGCCGCCACTATTTAGAATCGACATCGGTAAAGATGTGTATTATGCACTAGATGAAGATGAAAAAACGGGCATATTAGCGCGAATCGAAGCAGAGAAAAAACGCGGTAAAGTGAACGTACAACGATTTAAAGGGTTGGGTGAGATGAACCCATTGCAACTGCGCGAAACAACGATGGATCCCAATACACGCAGGTTGGTGCAATTGACGCTGGACGAAGAAGAGCAGACCTTAGAAATGATGGACATGTTGTTGGCTAAAAAGCGCTCATCTGATCGCCGCCAATGGCTAGAAGATCATGGAAATCGTGCGCAAGTATAAACTCGAAGGTATCTTATGTATCGACAACAAAATAGCAGTTTACTATTAGCTAGTTTACACCGCTTAACAATAAGCTGCTTTTTTGTTTATTGTTTGTTTGTATCAGCCGCTAGTTCAGGCGCGATACAAGAAGATAAATGGTTAGAGGAAAAAATATCAACTGCTGAAAAAAACAGTATCAAACACCCAAGTTTAGCCATTGATTACCTACTGGATTTACTTCGCAATAATGGTGGGAAATTAACCGATTTACAACATTCGAAGTTACAAATAGAGCTTGCAAGAAACTACCTTTTTAATGGTCAGTTGAGCGAAGCTCAAGCTTTAGAACAACAAATTAGCGAGCACTTGGATGAGCTGGATGTAACAACTCAGATTCATTATTGGATGATAAAGTCAGATATAAATATGTATTTGGGAAGTGCCGAACTTGCCTTAGCAAATTTAAATAAAGCGAAAGAGCTGGTTGAACCTCTTAATGATAGCGTTTTACTTGCAGATGTTTACTCGGATTTAGGTGATTTTTATTTAAATAACCATGATGAAGTCAATGCGATAGATTACTTTTATAAGGCTTACGCATTGGTTCGCTCAAGTGGGAATAGACTAAAGCTAGCGTATCTTGATGGCAGCATTGCACGAACGTATGAAGCGTTATTTGATTATGAAAAAGCCATTGAACTACAAGAAAAGGCGCTTAAATACTTTTTAGAAAACGATCTTAAGTTTGACACTATGGTGTCATATTATTATTTAGCTAAAACGTATTTAGATGTTGGCCGTGCTGGCGATGCAAATGAATTAGCCAATAGAATCTTAACAATAAATGATAAGTTAGATACCCCCAGTTTTGATTACTATGCTTATATTTTACTGACTCAAGGTTATTTAGCATTGGGTAACTTGGTAAAAGCCGAGCATTTTTTGAGTTTAAGTGCCTCTTGGTTATCAGAAATCGAAGATATTAAAAGTATTATTAGATACCAATTAATTCAGGCTCAGATAGAGATTGAAAAAGGTGAGTTGGATTTAGCTTTACGAACTTTTGACAGCGTTGAAGAAAAAATTAAAACCATTCCAGTCCAAAATAGTATTACTTTTAGACTCCAGCTCATTGAACTCAAAAGTAGACATGCCATTTTAACTGAACAGTACCAGCAAGCTGTCGCTTTTCAGCAGGCTTATATTAACCTCAATAAGCAGTATTTTAATAAAGTGAGAGAGCTCTCTCGCTCTCGCTATAAAGTGCAATTTGAATTGAAAAAAACCGAACTTGAAAACCAACTTCTAGAAAAAGATAAAGAGCTAAAAGACGCCAGATTAACAGAGTTTGAGCAACAGGAAGTACTCCAAAAAACAATCATGGTAAGTGTATTATTGCTATCAGTGGTGTTTTTACTTTTTGCATGGCGCCAATACAGACTTAAACGAAAGTTTAGCGTACTTGCCAATACTGACTATTTAACGGGTGTTGCAAATCGTAGAAAAATAATGGATCTAGCAGAGCTGCAATGGCAGGAACTATCGAAAACTGACAGTCGCTTCTCTCTTATTAGTTTTGACTTGGACCACTTTAAAAGAATTAACGACGAATATGGGCATCCTGTGGGGGATCTTGTATTAAAAAGAGTGGTGATATTAGCTCAACAAGCTATTCGTAATATTGATTGTTTAGGCAGGATTGGCGGCGAAGAGTTTTTAGTTGTGTTAAATAATACAAATCAAACCGAAGCAACTGAAATTGCATATCGCATCAAAAGTGCAATAGAAAAAGAGACTATAGATTGTGAAAATGGGCAAACAGCAAAAGTCACTGTCAGTTTGGGGATTACTCAAAAAAGCAGCCAAACTGACACATTCAAAGACTTACTGAAGCAAGCAGATAAAGCCTTGTATTCAGCTAAAACCAAAGGTCGAAATAGGGTGGAAGTTTATGAATAAATTACGCATGTTATTCGTTTTACTTGGATGTTTAAGTATGCCAGCTTTTGCAGTGGATATACTCAAAGAGCTGAGTGTGGCTGACGGGTTCAAAATTAGTTTATTCGCAGATGATGTAGATAATGCAAGGCAGCTGGCAGTATCAAAAAAAGGGATTGTTTACGCCGGTTCTCGTAAAGCGGGTAAGGTGTATGCGCTGATTGATCACAACAGTGATGGTGTTGCAGATAAAAAAATAGTGATTGCGAAAGATTTGAATATGCCCTCGGGCTTGGCAATGAAAAACGGTGACTTGTACGTTGCAGAAGTTGAGCGAATCATTCGTTTTAAAGATATTGATAAACACTTAAAAAAACCAACGTATGAAGTGGTTTATGATCAATTTCCTACCGATCGCCATCATGGTTGGAAGTTTATTCGCTTTTCACCGACGGGTGAGTTAATAGTGCCTGTTGGTGTACCATGTAATGTGTGTGCTGAAAACGAAAAATACGGGCGTATATTCTCATTAAATATAGACACAAAAGAAATTCAAACCATTGCCAAAGGGGTGCGAAACTCAGTTGGGTTTGATTATCACCCTGGTACGCAAGCATTCTGGTTCAGCGATAATGGCCGCGATATGATGGGCGATGACCTGCCACCTTGTGAAATTAACCGTGTTAGCGAAGAGGGGGATCATTTTGGCTTTCCCTATGTCCATGCGGGTTCAATTTTAGATCCCGAGTTCGGCATAGGCAAAAACATTACTGATTACAAAGCACCTGCTTTAGCGCTTGGAGCCCATGTTGCTCCATTAGGTGTGCATTTTTATAAGTCAAAACAATTTCCAGTAAACTATCAGCAGCAGTTATTTGTGGCTGAACATGGTTCATGGAATCGCAGTAAAAAATCAGGATATAAAGTGGCTGTTGCCACTATTGAGCAAGGACGTGTGATAAAATACACGCCGTTTATGACGGGCTTTATGAAAAACGAAGAAACGTTGGGTCGTCCGGTTGCGTTTGCAGAACTTGCCGATGGCAGCTTATTGATCTCAGATGATTATGCCAATGTGATCTACCGTGTAAGCTATAAAAAAAATTAGGTAGGCTTTGATGAGTGATACAGATACCTTGCTGATGCAAGGAATTGAGCAACAAACAATGGGGCGTTTTACTGAAGACGCTTATTTGAATTATTCCATGTATGTGATCATGGATAGAGCATTGCCACATATTGGTGATGGCTTAAAACCAGTTCAGCGTCGTATTATTTATGCTATGAGTGAGCTGGGTTTATCAGCTGCGGCTAAATATAAAAAATCAGCGCGTACCGTTGGTGATGTACTTGGTAAATATCATCCCCATGGTGACAGTGCCTGTTACGAAGCTATGGTGTTAATGGCGCAACCATTTTCATACCGATATCCGCTCGTGGATGGACAAGGCAACTGGGGTGCTGCAGATGACCCTAAATCATTTGCTGCAATGCGTTATACGGAAGCGCGTTTATCTAAGTTTTCAGAAGTATTACTAAAAGAGCTAGGCCAAGGCACTGTTGATTGGACCCCAAACTTTGACGGTACAATGAATGAGCCGCAGGTGCTACCAGCTCGTCTGCCGCATATACTCCTTAACGGTATTACAGGTATTGCAGTCGGTATGGCCACCGACATTCCACCTCACAATGTACGTGAGGTGGCTAGTGCGTGCTGCTTATTGCTTGATAAACCTAAAACAGAACTTAACGAGATTTTAGAACTCGTTCACGCGCCTGACTACCCAACAGACGCTGAAATAATCACGCCAAAAGCTGATATTCAAAAAATTTATCAAACAGGGCGTGGTTCTATAAAAATGCGCGCTGTGTATACCCAGGAGCAAGGTGATATTGTGATCACTGCGTTGCCGCATCAGTGTTCTGGTAGTAAGGTACTTGAGCAAATTGCAGCTCAGATGAACGCAAAAAAATTGCCAATGGTGGCTGATTTACGTGATGAATCAGATCACGAAAACCCAACACGCATCGTTATTATCCCGCGGTCAAATCGAATAAAAGCAGAGCCACTAATGGCGCATTTATTTGCTACTACCGATCTTGAAAAAAATTACCGTGTTAACTTAAACATGCTCGGCCTTGATGGTCGTCCACAAGTAAAAGACTTACGCAGTATTTTAACTGAATGGCTGGTATTTAGACGTGAAACAGTACGTCGTCGCTTGCAGCATCGTTTGGATAAAGTTCTCGCTCGTTTACATATATTAGAAGGTTTATTAGCGGCCTTTTTAAATATTGACGAAGTGATTGAAATAATTCGTACTGAAGATAAGCCAAAACCTGTTTTGATGGAGCGTTTCGACATCTCTGAAATTCAGGCTGAAGCGATTTTAGAGTTAAAGTTACGTCACTTAGCAAAACTTGAAGAGTTTAAAATTCGTGGTGAACAAGACGAGTTAGCAAAAGAACGTGACAAGCTTGAACTTACTTTAGGCTCAGATCGTCGTATGTCGACATTACTGAAAAAAGAAATTCAAGAAGCCGCTGAACTCTATGGTGATGAGCGCCGCTCACCAGTTGTTGAACGTATTGAAGCAAAAGCATTGAGCGAAAAAGACCTTATCCCATCAGAGTCAGTAACCGTAGTGCTTTCTGAAAAAGGCTGGGCACGTGTTGGTAAAGGCCATGATATAGATGTTGAAGGTCTTAACTACCGAGCGGGTGATGAGTACAAAGCGTCGGCCCGGGGTAAGAGCAATCAACCCGCAGTATTTTTAGACTCTGCAGGGCGAGCATTTGCCACTGATGCGCACGGTTTGCCTTCAGCACGCAGTCAAGGTGAGCCAATGACAGGGCGCTTTAATCTAACTACAGGTGCTAATTTTGAGCACGTTGTAATGGGAGAAGATAAGCAAGTCTTACTAATGGCTTCAGACGCTGGCTATGGTTTTATTACTGATTTTATCGATTTAGTGAGTAAGAATAAAAATGGTAAAGCGCTAGTTAGTGTGCCAAAAGGTGGACAGTTATTAGCACCTATTCGGGTTAATGATGTAGCGACAGATTACTGTATGGCGATCTCAAACGAAGGCCGGATGCTACTGTTCCCACTTCGTGATTTGCCAAAATTAGGCAAAGGTAAAGGCAATAAAATAATTTCTATCCCAAGTGCAAAAGTACAAGCCCGTGAAGAGTTTGTAAAAGTACTCGCTGTTGTGCCGCAAGGTTCGAGCGTGACATTGCACGCAGGTAAGCGAAAGTTAACGCTTAAACCCAGCGATCTTGAACATTATCATGGCGAGCGCGGGCGCAGAGGTAATAAATTACCCAGAGGCTTGCAGCGCGTAGATGAAGCTGAAGTTGAACTTACTATCTCCAATGATGGTGAAGCTGAACAAAGTAGTTTAGAGTAATTTTACGCTAAAGCTAGCTTATCATTACACTCATTAAGAGACCTGCATTTGCAGGTTTTTTTATGTTTGTAACTTTTTTGTTCCTAAAAAGTTTACATTTTGTACCTAATAGTTTTAACTATTGGCGGTCTTCAGTTATGTGATTAAATAGCAGTAGTTAACATGGAGTTGTAAGTTTTTTATAAGGAATAAAGTATATGTATTTTAAAATTTTAGCTTTTACATTGTGCGCAGTGAGTTTGGTTGGTTGCTCAGAACACGATGAGGAATATTACGCAGGTAACCTTGAAGCAGCTCAAACAAAAGTAAAAGAGTGCGAAGAGCGCACAAAGCAAGCTTTTATCGAAAAAGACAAAGATAAACTACAGTCAATATCAGAGGATAAAGAATGTATAGCGGCAGATAAGATCTATCGAATTCACAAAAGTAAATTAAGAAAGATTGAACATGAGCAACAGCAGGAAAGGCTAAAAAAAGAGCAAGAGGAGAAATCTAAAAAGTTCGACGCTGAGTACAAAAAACATATTACCGAGCTTGAAACCTTACCCTATACTGATTTTTTAGTTGTTCAAGAGCAACACTGTAAACGCCTTACCTTTGAAAAAGTAAAACCTATTTGTAAAGCTTTTAATGAGTTAAAACCAATTAAAGAAAATGAACAAATTAATATTTTAAAGCAAAAGTATAAAGATAAGGAGCTAGAGGATTATAAAGACGGAGTTTGTAAGGGTCTTTCTTTTGATAAAATTCAATGCAGCTTGAGTAAGCAAGCAGTTCGTGAACAGCGAGAAGAAATAAAAACTTATTACCTTGATAATAGGGATGCCCTAAAAAAAGATTTTAATGAGTGCTCTAATAGATATTCAGCGTTTAGAAAAGCTGGCAAACATCGCGAGGCAACGCAATCTCTAAAAGAATACAAATGCCAAATGGTAGGTAAAGCCGCTAGAGAGCTCAAAGTATACAGCTTTAAAAAACCAATTAGTTAGTATCAAGATAAATTTTAAGCGTACATGTGTGCGCTTAACTCTCGTTATACAGCCTAAATAACGCTATAATGCGTTTTAGAACGTAGAGGAGAATTCTGTTGTTAGCTTTTATCCGTATTTTAATCATGGCTTTGTTTATATTAGTAAGTTGTTTTTGTGGCTTATTACTGTGTGTAGTTAAACCCTTTCATAAGAACAATGTGCATGTAATTTCAAGTTGGTTTGGCTCAATGGCTAAAATGTTGGGTGTAAAGGTTGTTATTACTCGCCACCCTGATGCGCAAAATTCTGGCCCAGCTGTGTATGTTGCAAACCATCAAAACAATTATGACTTATTTACAATACCCGCTGCAGTGCCGCAAAGCTGCGTTAGCTTGGGTAAAAAAAGTTTGAAGTGGATCCCATTTTTTGGGCAGCTTTATTGGCTATCAGGTAACATACTCATTGATAGAGGTAATCGTTCGAAAGCCGCAGGAACTATTTCTAAAACAGCTGAAAAAATTAAACAAAAAGGATTGTCTATTTGGATGTTTCCAGAGGGCACTCGAAGCTATGGACGCGGCTTACTGCCATTTAAAACAGGGGCATTTCATACTGCTATGAATGCAAGTGTACCTGTTGTACCTGTTTGTATGAGCACAACAGACAAAACCATTAAGCTAAATCGTTGGGACAATGGTACAATCTATATTGACATGTTAGCACCTCAGCACCTTGATAAAGAAATCGGTGCGCGTGAACACGCAAGTCGTATTCATACTATGATGGCTGCTAGAATAACCGAATTAGATGCCCAAGTGAGAGAAAAGTAATGGAAAATTGGCGTGAAATTAGTGAAGACATCGTCTCTTCTTTATTAGAAGATGGTTCTGATCCTGAAATTCTTTACGAAGTAGAGCACCACTTTGTTTGTGAAGACTTTGTAAAGCTTGAACAAGCAGCGCTAGCGGCATTTAAACTTGGCTATGACGTTGAAGAGCCAGCTGAGCTAGAGCTTGAAGATGGTGCAAAAATCTGGGGTTTTGACATTGTTGTTGAAGCCGAACTTGATGTTGAAGTAATCATGGAAGATGTTGATAAGCTTGCACAGCTTGCTATCGATACAGGCGTTGAGTACGACGGCTGGGGCACTTACTTCCAAGAATAAATTGTGATTCCGCCTAGGTTCTGGAACGAGAGCCTAGGTACGATTTATTACCAACCTGCTTAATCCACTCCAACTAACTTTATGCTCGTCGCGTGATTAAAAAACTAATCCATAATTCGTATTCGGTGTTTTACCTGTAGACATTTATTGTCATTAGTTGATAATAATATATTCGATTCTATAAAAGTAACGCAACCACATTTATGCTTATTTCCCTTCCTATTTCTGAGCTTGTGCCGGGTATGTTTGTAGACAGTGTCAGCAAGCAATATGAAGGTGTTGATAGCATAAAGATAAAAACACGTGGTTTAGTTCGTGATAAGTCGATTATTAAACGACTAGTCGCTGAAGGTGTTGCTGAGCTGGTTATAGATTTCACCCAAAGCGATGTCAAGATCCCGGCTAAGTATCAACCTAAGCCACAAGCGTCCCCCGAAAAAAAGCCAGCGGTAAAAGCGAAGCCAGCAAAAGCAAAAAAAGCAAAAAAAGCAATTAGTGTTGAGCAAGAGTTTACAAAAGCAAGTGTGTCGTACGAGCAACACAATCGAAAATTACAGAGCTTATATGGTGATGTGACCTCAGGCTTAAAAATGAACCTTGCGTTGTTAGATGATATTGCTAAAGATATTGTGGCATCAGTTTTTCGCAATCACAATGCCATGGCAATACTAACGCGTATAAAAGATAAAGATATGTATAACTGGCGCCATATGACTAACTGCGCCATTTTAGTTACTGTTTTTGCCAAATATTTAGGTTACAAAGAAGCGATTGTACAAGAGCTTGCGATGGGGGCATTACTGCATGATTTAGGTCAAGCAAAGTTGCCTCAAGGTATTTTCTCAAAAACAGAAGAAGTGAATGACCTTGAAATGCAAGCAATCAAAAAGCATGTTGTGCAGAGCTTGGGGCTTGTTAAGGGCGAAAAAGGCATAACGCCATTGATGCTTGATATGATAGTTAATCATCATGAACGACTTGATGGCAGTGGTTACCCACGAGGGATCAGCGCAGATAAATTAAGTCGTCCAGCACGGATCATGGCCATTGTTGATGTGTATGATGCAATGAGCTCCGATAGGCCTCATCAACTTGGTACTGAGCCAATCAATGTGCTACGTTATTTACTCAGTAATAAAGATCTTTTTGATAGTGAGTTAGTACAACGTTTTATAAAGTGTTTAGGTGTTCACCCCGTTGGTACGGTTGTAAAATTGACTAATGAACGGTTAGGTCTAGTTACCCAAGGGAATCAGAAAAACCCAATCAAACCCAGTGTTAAAGTGTTTTATAATGCAAAGCATAACCATCACATAACACCAAAAGACGTCGATTTATCGGCAGAAGGCCATGACTTAAAAATTATCGCAAGTATCAAGCCGCTGGATTATCAGCTTAATTTGGCTCGTTTGTTAAAAGAGCACTTGCTTGCTTAGTTTTTTGGCAGCTTTTTTTGGCTGAATGCTTGGCTGAGAGTAATGCGCCGCCAAAACAACTCACCATTAATACCAGCCACAGCAATGTGCCTTGCTCTGAGTGAAGAGCTGCACAGCAACAAATTAGTGCGACAAATGCAGCTGCAATCGCACCTAGCCAATAATGATTTACGGGATTGTCGCATTCGCCAGCTCGGGTGCATGCACAATAATTTGCTTTGCAAAAACAATAAACGCTCGCACCGCAAAGAATAAGTGCCACAGCAATAAACCCAATCTCCATTGCTTTTCCATCCAGAATAAAACATTGCAAATAGTCTAATTGGCTACCAACAGCAAGTCAACGCAAATGATAATTAATTGCATCCGGTTGTTTTGCTATCTCATCCGATGAGTTTTAAAAAACTGTTACTTCGATGTTAAAAAACGGTTTTTATGTGGTTTTTTAACGAATTGTTACAGTTTTTCGATAAAAATTAAGGTAGTGTAGCAAGGTTTTGAATATAGTAACTTGATCCTAAATAACCTGTACGCAGGTTAAAAATAACACACATGGGTATCCAAACTTTGTTTGGTTAAGGAAACACAATGAAATTTACTAAAACTCTTATCGCAGCATCGCTTGCTGTTATATCTGCTGACAGCTTTGCCGCTGCCTTTCAGTTAGCAGAGCAAAATGCATCAGGCCTTGGACGCGCATACGCAGGTGAAGCATCTGTTGCCGATGATGCTTCGGTCGTAGCACGTAACCCTGCGTTAATGTCAGTTTTTAAAGAAAAGCAACTCAGTGTCGCAGGTATTGCGGTAATTCCTGATGTCAGTTTGCGTGGCACAGAAGCGAACAATGCATCAACAAATCCAAATCAATTAAATGATAGCAGCATTGCGCCTTCAGCAGTTATTCCAGCGGGCTACTTTGTTATGCCTGTAGATGACAAATTTTCAATCGGTTTTGGCGCTTTTTCTAACTTTGGTTTAGCTACCGAGTTCGATGCGGATTACCCTGCAGGTCAATTAGCGGGTGAAACGGAAATTGTTACTGTTAATATGAACGTCAGTGGTTCATATAAAATCAACGAACAGTTTAGCGTTGGTTTAGGCCTAAATTATATTTATGCTGATGCAAAAATTATTCGTAACTTTGGTGCAAACCCGTTCGGTGTGCCAGCTCAAACAGAAGCAGTTCATTTAGAAGGTGACGATACAGGCTTTGGTTGGAACGTGGGTGCAATGTACCAGCTAGATCAAAATAGCCGTTTTGGGTTTAACTACCGCAGTGAAACTGATATTACCTTTGACGGTCAATATTCAAATCAACTGCCTGCGTCAGCGCCATTTAATGGTCTTGCTGGTGCAAGTATTCCAGGCAGTGTGGAAATCACTTTACCAGCAATTGCTGAGTTTTCTGGCTCTCATCAGTTAGATGGTAAAACAGGTCTGCATTACAGTGTAATGTGGACTGGTTGGGAAAGCTTTGACAAGCTAGAAGCACAAGTTGAAGGCCTTAATAAGCCTGTATTCTCAAAAGAAGAGAACTTCTCTGACGCAATGCGTTACTCAATCGGTGCTGATTACCAGTTCAACGATGCTGTATTATTGCGTGCCGGTATTGCCTATGATGAGTCACCTGCAGATAAGAACCACATGTCTATCTCTATTCCAGATACAGACCGTTTTTGGTACTCGTTTGGTGTTAACTACACAATGAGCGAGCAATCAAACTTAGATATCGGTATGAGTATTTTACGTGGTAAAACGCAAAAGTTCACTGAGCCTGATAACTTAGGGCAACAGTGGGGGTTTGAGTCAAATGGCCACGCATATTTATTTGGTGCGCAGTATAACTACACGTTTTAAGTGAGTTAATAAAAATTAAAGGCAGCTTTCGCTGCCTTTTTTAAAATTGATACCCAATGTGTATCCCGACGGTGCCTTCTATTTGTTCAGTGTCTTTCTTTTCACAAAACACTAAACAGTCCCCGTCTTCTTCTTTTACACCTGCGCTTAAGCCTAGTATCCAGCTCGTATTATCAATACCCTGGAAATAGTAATTTAACTTAGCAACAACATAGCCATCTTCAGCAACGGCAACCTGTTGACCAGCACTTAGACCGACAGTGGTATGTGCTGACAAAGAGTACTCGTAACCGAGTGAATAGCCAATAACACCTACGGCAGCAGAAAGCGCCTGTGAATCGTCAATTGAATATTTGTATTTAACCCCAGCATGACCGCCAAACTCATAAAACCCAGCGCCAGCAGAGAATGTATTTTTTGCCATAACTGAAGTACAGCAAAATGATATAGCCAATAGTGCTGATATAAAGAGTGTATTTTTCACTGTTAAATGATTCCTGTGATTTATAATTATCACGGAAAGTATAAGTGGGTGGACTTTAAATAGAAACAAAAAAGCGAGCTATAAAGCTCGCTTTTTCAGAAAGGTAAATTAGCGTCAGTGCTTATAGGCTTTCAATTTTCGTTTTTTGCTCAAGTAACTTGGCTTTAGCGTCTGAATACTCAGCCAATTTTTCATGTTCTTTAGCAAGAACGGTCTCAGGTGCATTATTAACAAACTTTTCGTTGGCAAGTTTATTTTGCACTTGTGCTAGGCCTTTTTCAGCTTTTTCAAGCTGCTTAGCGATACGAGCAAGTTCAGCATCAACATCAATTAGACCTGCCATTGGGATCATGATCTCAAGGTTGCCTACGTATGATGTCGCACAAGCTGGCGCATCATCTTTGTTCTCTAGCAATGTGAATGCTTCAATTTTTGCAAGTGACGCTAAGAAGCTCTCGTTCTCTTCAATACGACGCTTGTCTTCCTCTGATGCATTAGCAAGTAACACTGAAAGTGGTTTGCTTGGGCTGATGTCCATTTCACCACGAATGTTACGAATAGCGACAATGAATTGCTTAACCCACTCTAAGTCTTCCATCGCTTTGGCATCAACACTGGCTGCATTATAAACAGGGAAGGCTTGAACCATGATGCTGGTGTTCTCTGTTTCAAGGCCTGCTAGAGGTGCAACGCGCTGCCAAATTGTTTCTGTGATGTATGGCATCATTGGGTGCATTAAGCGTAATAAGCTTTCAAGTACAGTGATTAGCGTGTGACGCGTACCACGTTGTTGTGCTTCATTACCTTTGAATAATACTGGCTTAGTGAGCTCTAAGTACCAGTCGCAGAACTGGTTCCATGTGAATTCATAAAGTGTATTAGCGGCAAGGTCAAAACGGTAGTTATCTAAGTGCTCAGTATACGTTTTAACGGTCGCTTCATACTGGCCTAAAATCCAGCGATCAGCTAGCGAGTACTCTTTAGCTGCATCGCTTGTAAAACCACAATCTTGTTCTTCGGTATTCATAAGTACGTAACGGCTAGCGTTCCATAACTTATTACAGAAGTTGCGGTAACCTTCTAGGCGGTTCATATCCCAGTTGATATCGCGACCTGTTGACGCCATTGCTGCTAATGTAAAGCGCAGGGCATCGGTACCGTGTGCTTCAATGCCGTTATCGAAGGTTTTACGGGTGTTCTTTTCAATTTTTTTCGCAAGCTGCGGCTGCATCATGTTGCCAGTACGCTTAGTCACTAAGCTCTCAAGATCGATACCGTCAATCATGTCGATTGGGTCTAGTACGTTACCTTTTGACTTAGACATCTTATCGCCATTTTCATCACGAATTAGACCGGTAACGTAAACTGTTTTAAATGGCACTTGTGGCTTGCCGTTGTCATCTTTGATGAAGTGCATGGTCATCATGATCATACGCGCCACCCAGAAGAAGATAATATCAAAACCAGTTACCAGCACGTCAGACGGATGGAAGGTTTTTAAATCATCTGTATTTTCAGGCCAACCTTGGGTTGAGAAGGTCCACAGTGCAGACGAGAACCAAGTATCAAGTACGTCTTCGTCTTGGCTTAGTGCTACATCATCGGCGATGTTGTTTTCACGGCGTACTTCAGCTTCGTCACGACCAACAAATACATTGCCTTCGTTGTCGTACCAAGCTGGAATACGGTGACCCCACCAAAGCTGGCGTGAAATACACCAATCTTGTACATCGTTCATCCACGAAAAGTACATGTTTTCATACTGCTGTGGCACAAACTGAATATCGCCATTTTTAACTGCATCTTTGGCTGGCTCAGCCAGTGGAGCAACACGCACATACCATTGGTCGGTAAGAAGTGGCTCAATGACCACACCAGAGCGGTCGCCATAAGGCACTGTTAACGCATGGTCTTCTATTTTTTCAAGTAATCCAAGTTCTTCAAACTCAGCGATAATTACTTTTCGCGCATCAAAACGGTCAAGGCCGTGTAAGCGCTCAGGGATTGGCGCATCAAACTCAAGCTCTTTACCATCAAAGGTGTAAGTTTCACCTTGGCTTAATACCGCAGCATCTTTATCAAAGATATTGATCATTGGCATTTGATGGCGTTTACCCACTTCGTTATCGTTAAAGTCATGGGCAGGGGTGATTTTTACGCAACCCGTGCCTTTGTCTTTATCGGCGTGCTCATCGGCAACAATTTTGATTCGACGGTTAACAATTGGCAGTAAAATATCTTTACCGATCAAATCTTGATAGCGTTCGTCATCTGGGTTTACTGCAACCCCTGAGTCACCTAACATGGTTTCTGGGCGAGTCGTTGCAACGACAATGTAGTCTTTACCGTCTTGCGTTTTTACGCCGTCCGCTAGCGGGTAACGTAGGTTCCACATGTGGCCTTGTTTGTCTTTGTTTTCAACTTCAAGGTCTGAAATGGCGGTGTGTAATTTCGGGTCCCAGTTTACTAGGCGTTTACCACGGTAGATTAAGTCTTCTTTATGAAGGCGAACAAAGACTTCTTTAACCGCTTCAGATAAGCCGTCATCCATCGTAAAGCGTTCACGATCCCAATCAACTGATGCGCCAAGACGACGAAGTTGCTTGGTGATAGTGCCGCCAGATTGGTTTTTCCAATCCCAAATTTTATCGATAAAAGCTTCACGGCCTAGATCATGACGTGTTTTACCTTCTTCAGCAGAGAGTTTACGCTCTACCAACATTTGCGTTGCAATACCTGCGTGGTCTGTACCTACTTGCCATAATGTGTTGTTACCTTGCATACGTTTGAAGCGCGTTAAGGTATCCATTATGGTGTCTTGGAAGGCATGGCCCATGTGTAAGCTACCCGTGACATTCGGTGGTGGGATCATAATCGAATATGCTTCACCTTGACCTGATGGTTTAAAGTAGCCTTTTTCTTCCCAGTCTTGATATAGCGACTGTTCAATATCTTGCGGATTGTAGGTTTTATCCATTACACAGAACCTTAAATAAGTACTTAAATGAGTTAGCTAAATAACTTAAAGTAGTTAGCTATTAATATCTTGCGTGGTGATATTGGCACCGAGTTGACGCAGCTTTTTAAAGCGCTCACGGGCGGCTTGTTTAGCTGATGCTTCTACGGGTACAAAATCAAAAACTTGGTTAAAGCGACGAATAAAATCCGGCAACTGATCAGCCAAGTTTATTAAAACTTTACGATTACCAACTGGTGGGGTCGTGCCTATTTCAACAGGGGCGCCGCCTTTAGGGCCTTCGCCTTGGAGGTTATGGGGCACAAAACTGTCAGGATCAAAAGACCAAATCGTTTCATCAATAGCATGGGCGGTGTCTGTGTTATCAACAAAAACGAAAACACGATGGCCAAGACGATACTGTTCTGCAGCAATTTGTGCCGCTAAGCTAAAATGATCATCCGCGTTAGCTTGAGATTCATCTTGTTGCTTTAGAACAAAAAATTGTGCGTTGATGCTCATTGTATCGGGGCTTCCCATAGCATTGTATATGGTACTTAGAAGTACGCATAAATTAGAGCATGGATTTTGCCATAAAAGCCCGATTGCTTCAATGAATACACTGCTATAGGTATTATAAATCACGCAATAAAAAAGGCGCTAAAAGCGCCTTTTAAAATGTAAAAACAATAATCTTAATCTTGTGCGGCTTCGCTTACACCTGCACGATTAAGTAAGTACTGCGTTAACATTGGAACAGGTCGGCCCGTAGCGCCTTTATTTTTGCCGCTACGCCATGCTGTACCAGCCACATCTAAATGTGCCCAGTTATATTTCTTAGTAAATTTAGACAAGAAGCAGGCTGCAGTGATTGTGCCAGCTGCGCGTCCGCCTAAGTTAGTAAAATCAGCAAATGGGCTTTCTAGTTGATCTTGATAATCATCCCACAGCGGTAGCTGCCATGCACGGTCGCCACTTTGCTCAGAGGCTTTTAATAAATCATGAGCAAGTGGATTATGGTTTGATAATAAACCGGTTGCATGTGCGCCAAGTGCAACAATACATGCACCTGTTAGAGTGGCAACATCAATTACTGTTTCTGGCTCAAAACGCTCAACATACGTAAGAGCGTCGCATAGCACTAAACGTCCTTCTGCATCGGTATTAAGCACTTCAACTGTTTGCCCTGACATGGTAGTTAAAATATCACCTGGGCGATACGCATTTGAGCTAGGCATGTTTTCACAGCCTGCTAAAATACCAATCACATTGATAGGTAGTTGCATTTGTGCAAGAGAGCGCATTGCACCAATAACACCCGCTGCACCACCCATGTCGTATTTCATTTCGTCCATACCTTCGCCTGGCTTAAGAGAAATACCGCCAGAGTCAAAGGTAAGGCCTTTACCAACTAGAACGATAGGGGCTTGTTCTTTTGCGCCCCCTTGGTAGTTGATAACTGACATAACCGATTCGTTGTCACTACCACGGCCAACGGCTAAGTATGAGTTCATACCAAGTTCAGCCATTTTATCTTCGCCAATAAGCTCAACGCTTACGTTTTCAAAATTGGCTGCCAGTTCTTGGGCTTGCTCGCCTAAATACGCAGGGTTACAAATATTTGGTGGCATGTTGGCTACGTCTTTACACAATTTACTACCAGCTGCAATTGCTAAACCGTGTTCAATGGCACTTTCACCAATGGTAAGCTCGCGACGCGTTGGCACGTTAAATACAATCTTACGCAGTGGACGACGTGGGTCGCTCTTTTTACTTTTTAATTGGTTAAATGTGTATAAACAGTCTTGCGTTGTTTCAACTGCCTGGCGAACTTTCCAATAAGTATCGCGGCTTTTAACATGTTGCTCAGTTAAAAAGCATACTGCTTCCATCGAACCCGTTTCGTTTAGGGTGTTGATGGTTTTTGAAATAATTTGTTTGTATTGCTTGTCGTCAAGCTCACGCTCTTTACCACATCCAACTAATAAAATTCGTTCACTCAGTACATTTGGCACATGGTGTAATAACAGCACTTGCCCTGGTTTGCCTTCTAGGTCACCACGACGAAGTAAATTAGAGATATAACCATCACTGATTTTATCGAGTTGTTCACCAATGGGGGATAAACGACGTGGCTCATAAACGCCAACTACAATACATGCGCTACGCTGCTTTTCAGGACTACCACTTTTTACGCTAAATTCCATTGTCACTCCTAATTTTGAGTCATAGAACCCTTAATATGGGTAATTAAATAAATTTCTAGTGCTAAGTAATTTAATTGGTTTAATCTTAGTCTAAAAACCTTAACTCATTATGTGTTTTTGAACTTTATACCTTTGACTCGATTAATACCACTAAAGCAGCAATATATCGTGTTGTTAGCTAGGATAAATATACCCAAGCCACTTTAAGATGCAGAATTCAGCGTTTCACAGGGGCTTAATATCAAGGCGTTACTTTGCAACAATGGCACTCCCTTTTAAGAAGTAACAACGACGCTCGCATCTTGAGGTGGTTTGGGTATAATGCTGATGACATATAATAAACAGAGTAAAACGCTAAGTTTACTTAGTTTTCCCGCTATTGAAGTGAAACACGATGTTTAACAGGGGCAAGCATTGCTAATTTTCCGTTATTTGACCACTGAAGTTTTAAAGTCTCAGGTCGCTGTATTTTTAACCCTAATGACCATCTTTTTGTCACAAAAGTTTGTGGTTATTTTAGGGGATGCGTCCGAAGGTGGTATTCCCGCTAAGCTAGTGCTGTCGATGATTGCACTTAAACTTCCACAATTAGCCTCATTAATTTTACCGCTAAGTATTTTTCTTGGGATCATACTTGCTTATAGCCGTATTTACGCTGATAGCGAAATGACCGTACTTAAAGCCTGTGGAGTCAGTGAATGGTATGTTGTTCGTGTTACGCTTATTTCAAGCATTGGTTTGGCAATAATGGCTGGATTTTTAACACTCTATGTAGCTCCTTGGGCCAGCGAACTCGAATACCAATTAAAAGAGCAGGCCAAAGCTGATGCGGGATTGTCTGCATTAAGAGCAGGTCGATTTCAACAAACTGGCAATGAAAAAGCGGTTGTATTTATTCATAATATTGATAACGGCGGGAAAGAACTTAATAAAGTTTTTGTTGCACAATTACCAGACAGTGAAAAAGATAACTTAGCTCGTTTGGTTTATGCACAGCGTGGTGTCGTCGTTGAGCAAGAAAATGGTGAGCAGCAGCTCGTGCTTAGCGAAGGTAAACGTTATGAAACTGATGGCCAAACACCAGCGCTTAACCTAACAGAGTTCGATGGTTACAGTGTGCAAATACGCGAGCAAGAAGTAGAGCATCAGCGTCGTAAGTTAGAAGCTGTGCCAACGATGAATTTAATCTCGATGAATACGCCTGAGGCCGTAGCGCAATGGCAATGGCGTTTAGCAATTCCGCTCTCAATACCATTACTTACATTGCTGGCAGTTCCTTTAAGCGTTGTAAATCCACGACAAGGTAAGTTTGCAAAATTAGTGCCCGCCATCAGTCTGTATTTAGGGTATTTTATACTACTTAATGCTGCAAAATTTGCGGTTGAAGATGGCAAAATACCACCGTCAATTGGTTTGTGGTGGATTCATATTACAGCCCTATTTATAGGTGGGTTTTTAATTATAAAAGGGCGGCCAGTGGGTGCTTGGCTCAAAGCGATTGTTACTAAGCGGGAGTTAGGCGCATGATGAAAACTCTCGATTTATATTTGGGTAGAAGCATTATTCAGACTACCGGCTTTGCGCTTATGGTTTTGGTGGGCATAAGCACCTTAATTAAGTTTATTGAGCAACTTAAATCGGTTGGCCGTGGTAGTTATGATATTGCAACTGCGCTGCTTTACACTGTGTACAGTCTACCCGGTGATTTAGTGGTTTTTTTCCCAATGGCTGCTTTAATAGGTGGTCTCACCGGTTTGGGAGCGCTTGCTTCTAATAGTGAGCTGGTCGTAATGCAGGCGGCGGGTATGTCGCGTTTGCAAATCATCATATCAGTAATGAAGACTGCCGTGTTTATGGCAATTTGCATGATGGCTCTTGGCGAATGGGGCGCACCTGAGGCACAGCAAAAAGCCAAAGAAATACGCAACCAAGCAATTTACGGTGGTGATGTATTTAACGCACAAAAAGGCGTTTGGGCTAAAGATGGTAATAACTTCATCAATATTGAAGATGTTGATCAAAATGGTGTTTTGCACAGTGTTAATATGTATCACTTTGATAATTCATTACAACTGACTGAGATAACTAAAGTACGAGAAGCTGTGAGCAGAAACGATGGCTGGTTATTACGTGATGTAAGTAAGGTACAAATAGGTGAAGAGCAAATTATTACCCAGCAGCTCGATGAAGAATTTTATGAGTCACAACTTACAGCAGAAAAGCTTGGAGTCGTGTCTGTAAAGCCAGAGTCACTGTCGTTTACTGGGCTCTGGTCATACTTAGACTATCTTGAACAGAACGAGCAAGATGTGAGTACGTATGAGCTCGCGCTATGGCGTAAGATTATGCAGCCAGTGTCAATTGCCGTTATGTTATTGGTTGCTTTATCATTTATATTTGGCCCCCTTAGGACTGTGACTATGGGCGCACGTATAGTGATGGGGGTTGTAACCGGAATTGTATTTCACTTAACTAATGAAATCTTTGGTCCAGTAGTGATGGTGTATCAAATACCTGCGATTATAGGCGCAACACTACCGAGTATTATATTTATTGGTTTTGCGACTTATCTGCTAAATAAACGAAATTAAAAAAAGGAGCTAGGTACTAGCTCCTTAAAATACACTGTTAATCTAATGAACGATAAATTCGTTTGTTCTCTTCTTTTGATAATGTCACTACTTCTGTTTTAGCAATATAGTCTTGCAATGCACGTTTATTTTGGAAATCCACTAACACCACCAGGTTACCCAGCCCTAATAATGCGCTTAGGCTACGAATAATAGCTTGTGGCCAACTGATCAGATTACCGTCGCGTGTTTGCACTTTTAAGCGCCATGCGCGCATACCAATTGTTTGACCGCTCTTTGTCCAAAAGTAAGCAAAAAATACAATGTTAACAGCAACAAATAATGCACTGCGCAGACCGTACAGTAGTGGAGAGTCTTGAATTAAAGCGGCAGGGTCTTCGGTTGGCGCGATAACACCCAAAGCAATAAAGCTTTGTATTGCTGCAAAGTATAAAATAGCCGTTAGCATAGACAATGAAATAACGACTAATGAGTCGTAAATTAATGAAGCAAAGCGGCGCCAAAAGCCCGCACTTGGAAAGTCACCAGACATAAATATACTCACAAAGTTGATATGCGCGCTAGTTTAGCAAATAGGGTGACAAATACTAGGACTGCAAAACCGCACAATGTTAATGGTTGCTCAATTGTTAAGCGGTTGTTCACGCTTTTGTAAAAAAGGCTTGCCGCTAAGGCCATTGTTTGTATAATGCTTGGTATAGAGACGAAGACAGCTTTATAAGTCCTAGCTCTAAAGTGGTTTTTCTTTATCTTCTCGTGTTTAGAAGGTTAAAGAAAAATGATGCCAGCGTGATGAAATTGGTAGACATGGGGGATTCAAAATCCCCTTCCGAAAGGAGTGGCGGTTCGAGTCCGCCCGCTGGTACCACTTTTGATAGCCCTGACCAAATTGGTCGGGGTTTTTTTATGCCTATAGGAAAGTGAAATGCGGACTCGAGCGCCACTTAGAGTGGCACTGTTATGAGTTAAAGTCCGCCCGCTGGGTGAGAGTAAACCGAAACGAAGTTTCGCAGTTGCTCGAAGTGAGTTCATGGATGAACGATGGATGCAGCTTCATGGATGAATTATGGTTTCAGGTTTAAAAGTGAAATGCGGACGCGAGCGCCACTTAAAGCAATATTATTAAGATCCAGCATCGTTTTAGCCAGTCTGTATTTTTAACTTTCTCTGACATTGGTTTAAAACATTTATCAGCAAAAGCCTTTTGGTAAATAAATACAGATTACCTATTGTGGGTATAGTAGAATACGCGACCTAACTCTATTTTTAATTTAATAACTTATTTACCCTTACTCAAGACTCGTACATTGGGGCATTTTAAAGGAAAGAAAATGACAACGAATCGCTTATTTAGCTTTAAGCATATTTTTATTTTGTGCATTCTGTTTACATTATCTGCTTGTGGCGGTGGCTCTAGTGGTGCTGAAAAAGCTGATACGGAAACTAATTCAAACCTAGATATAACAGCGCCTGTTATTACTTTAAACGGTTCGCAGGCTATTACACTAAATATAGGCAATAGCTACCAGGAGTATGGTGCGTCTGCCTCAGACGATAAGGATGGTAGCGTAAGTGTTAGCGTGTCAGGCTCTTTGAACCTTAATCAAGCTGGTGTATATACGTTTACATACACTGCGACTGACAGTGCGGGAAACTCTTCAAGTGTTATTAGAACAATTACAGTGGTTGCACCCGATGATACACAAGCGCCGAATATAACGTTGAATGGTGAAAAGTCTATCTCTCTTGAGCTGGGCGAATCATACCAAGAGCTAGGGGCGCAAGCTCAAGATAATGTGGATGGAACAGTCAGTGTCGCTATTTCAGGCGTTGTGGATGAAAGTACACCTGGCGACTATATAATCACATATACTGCAGTCGATTCAGCTAGTAATACGAGTTCAATTACCCGAAAAGTGACGGTACTTGACGCTAAAGACACTGCTCCACCGATGCTTACTCTTATAGGTAAAGGGTATATTAAATTATTTTTAAATGAGGAATACACTGAACAAGGGGCGTCGGCATTTGATGACTTTGACGGTGCAATCAGTACAACAGTATTTGGTGAAGTTGACGTTAATAAAGCAGGTGTATACACAGTTACCTACACAGCAACGGATAAAGCAGGAAACACGGCAAGTATTGAGCGCACTGTTGAGGTGATTATACCTCGTGAATTTATCACAACATGGAAAACGGATAATACACAACTGTTCTCGACAGATGCTAATACAATTAAAATTACAACGAAAGGTGAGGGTTATAATTTCCAGATAGAGTGGGGCGATGGCAATATCGACCGAAATGTTGTCAATACAATTACCCACACATACGACACCAGCGGAACTTATACCATTAAAATAAGTGGTGACTTTCCACGTTTTTACTTTGATGAAACGCAAGCTGATTGGAACAAATTATTAACTGTCGAGCAGTGGGGTGATATTCGTTGGTCGTCGATGGAGCGTGCATTTATAAACTGCTCTAAGCTTGTTATTAATGCCTTAGATACACCTGACTTATCAAACGTAACAAATCTGTCTTATATGTTTTCGTATGCGCAATCGTTTAACCAAGACATAAACGATTGGGATGTTTCTACCATTACAGATATGACAGGTATGTTTCAAGGAGCTATTTTATTTGATCAACCTCTTGAAAGCTGGGATGTGTCTCGTGTCGTAAGAATGGGGCATATGTTTGATGGTGCAACGCGCTTTAATCAAGATATTAGCAATTGGGATACATCGAGCTTAAAAGACATGATACGTATGTTTAATAATGCCAGCCAATTCAACCAACCAATTGGCAGATGGACAGTTGGCGGTGTTTATAGGATGACAGGGCTATTTGCTAATGCAGTGTCGTTTAACCAAGATTTAGGTGATTGGAAAGTTGGGTTTGTATTTTATATGGGCAATATGTTTGATGGTGCATCAGCATTTAATCAAGACATTGGCCGCTGGAATGTGTCCGACGTCGCCTATATGAACAGTATGTTTCGCAATGCGGTTTCATTTGATCAAAACTTAAGTGATTGGGATATTTCTAACCTCAGTGATATGCGTAGCATGTTCGAAGGGATTGCATTGTCAGTTGAAAACTACGATGCCCTACTCAATGGCTGGAGTAAATTATCGGCTCCACCGCTAAAAATTGGTTTTCATGCTGGTAATAGCCAGTATTCTGAAGCTGGAAAGATTGGACGCGATATCTTAACAGATATTCACGAATGGAATATTGCTGATGGAGGATTGCTACAATAGCATTTCACTGGCAAGCTGCGTTGTTTTCAAGTTTAGAACACCGCAGCGCTAGCTTCATGCTGAACACACTTTTGTGCGCTGTTATTTTATGAGCGTATTATACAGCCTGCTGTTTCCCTCAAATAGCAAGCCTTTATAAAAACGTAATACACTTATAAATTAAACTATATAATTACATGATGCAGAGCTTATTCGGTTGGTTAACAAATTAAATAATGCGAACGCTTTAGTCGCTGAGCAAATCCACACTACTTTTCAACGTTCATATAAAATTGAAGCTGAACTAATAGGTACGCTTAACTTTCCACCTTTGCTACGCACAGCTAATAATATAAAAAATTCAATCACACACTTTTATGGCCTGTATGTAGGTGACTCAATCGCAGGTGTTATTGAACTAGAAGTTAAAAATAGTCAATTAGAAATAAATAGCTTAGTGGTTGACCCTGATCACTTTCGCAAAGGTATTGCGAATAGGTTAATGCATTTTGTACTTAATGACTTTTCGAGTACCGCACCAATAAAGCCATCGACTATTGTTGTTGAAACTGCCGTAGTTAACGAACCGGCGATTCAACTATATAAAAAGCATGGCTTTGTTGAGTTTAAACGATGGACCCCTGAGCACGGTATTGAAAAGCTAGCGCTGATTAAAAGTATGACTGCTTAATAATAAGAGGCATAACGTAAGTTAAGCAACGTACAAACTTTTACTTTGTTATGCCATGCATCTACTTCTTGTTCTCTAAAAGCGCAGAGCCTCTTTCTCTTTGTGAATAATTCACTTAATTTTTTGCACAAAGAGAAAGGAATGAGAAGTAAATGAGGATGAACTTGAAGATTAATACCCATTGAAAACACCTTGGGTAAACTAACTGCACTTTTATTTTGCTTCTTCCTCTCGCTATAGCAGCTTTTTATTTATTCGGGTATCATTTGGCCAACGTTGATTTTTAGTTGCTATTTATGACCCCGTTGAGTGCCAAAGAAAATATTCAAGCTATTGTTAAAGTGATTAAAGCGGAAGAAGCCAAACTTCGTCAAAAACATCCGCTATTAGCTCATCAAAATACCTTAGGTATGGCAATTTTATTGCTCTCACTAAGTGCCTTAATAGGTGTTGGCACACTGTATTACCTTGCTATTATACCTGCTTGGTTATGTATTATTTTAGCTGCGATTGCCACCTCAATTTCTCACGAGTTAGAACACGACCTTATCCATAAGCAATACTTTAGTAATAAACCATTTTTGCATAATTTTATGATGTTAACTGTGTGGCTGATGCGGCCTAATACAATCAGCCCGTGGTATCGCCGTAAAATGCATTTACATCATCATAAGGTATCAGGCACTGAGCAAGATTTAGAAGAGCGTTTAGTCGGTAATGGTATTAAAAACCCTTATTTACGTGCTTTGGTGATTGTTGATGGTTTGCTTGGCCTTTTAGTTAATGCAAAGCGTTTTAGTAAAGAAATTAAAGGCTTTAGCTTTTTGAAAGTGTTTAATGCTGGTTTTCCGATAACAACAGCTTACTTTGCCATTTTATACAGCGTTATTGTATTTCACTTAGTGAACTTATTTATGCCACTTGAAGCTAACTCACCGGTTTTATTGTTAGATGTGATGGCGGTGTTTGAGTTTTTAATGGTAGTGTTGATTGTGCCAAATATCGTGCGCTCAAGTTCGTTGAACTTTGTTACGTCATCAATGCATTATTATGGCGGCGTTAATAACATGCTGGAGCAAACGCACGTAATAACCAGTCGTTTATTTGCCCCGTTTAACTTGTTCTGTTTTAACTTTGGACACACTCATACTATTCATCATTTTGTGCCAAATCAGCCGTTCTATTTACGCCAAATGATCAGTAAAAAGGTTCTTGAGGTTATGAAGAAACACGGTGTGCGGTTTAATGACTTTGCCAGTATCAAGCAGGCGAATCGTTATCAATCTTCTTAATACCTAGTTGACCTCAAGTTTTGTTGAGGTTTTAAAGTCGTTACTTAACTTTATATTTAGGTAGCGACTATGAATCTTAATCAAATCACTTTACCTGTCACTGACATCGAAAAAGCCAACGCTTTTTACCTGACTTTGGGCTTTACGCAAATTGTAAAAACACCCCATTACTCGCGCTTTGAATGCGCTAATCACGCTACATTTTCCTTAGTATTAACAAATGGTGTGTTTAGTCATGGGGCAACAATATACTTTGAAAGTAACACACTCACTGAGTGGGTTGAGTTACTAAAAGCGAAAGGTATTAAATTTGATACCGAGATTATTGAACAGCGTTACTTATGGCGAGAGGCTAAACTGACAGATCCATCAGGAAACCTAATTAAGCTGTATTGGGCCGGAGGCAATCGCTTAAATCCACCATGGCGAGTTGATATAAGTGTTCAATAAGGTGAGCTAAAGTAGAAATGACTGCGTATGAACGTAATTTGGGGAAATTATGCAATTTAGTGACAGTGAAACTTCTCGAATTATTGAAATGGCGTGGGAAGATCGTACGCCGTTTGAAGCTATTGAAGACCTTTTTGGTTTAAACCACTCGCAGCTTGTTTCTTTTATGCGCAGCAATGTTTCTAGCGGTTCATTTAAAGTATGGCGCAAGCGACATAGTGGCCGCACAACAAAGCATTTAAAGTTACGTGATCCAGCCATCATGCGAAGCCATTGTAAAACACAATACAAACACCGTTAGTACTGTGTACCAATGGCATTTTTGTTTCGCGCTTCTCAATGACCAAAGAGTAATGCTCTTTCATTGAAGGCGCGTTCTAGTGCGTTATTGCTTTTAACAATAGCGCCACTATTACTAGCGCCTAAATCGCGTTTAATTCCAACGACGCTCGTACCTTCAGGTGGCTTGGGTATATTACCCCTTCCTTTTACCTGTCTGTTGTTTCTATTCTTATATATGGCATTAAACTGCCGACCAATTACAAAGCCTCTTAGATAAAAAAATACAATTTATTTGATAAATAGAATAAAGCGTTGTCAGTTGCTCTGTAAATCAATGTAAAGTTCAATACTGGTGTTAACTTATTGATAATTAAATTTAAAGTTTAATTGGTTAGCGCTGTTTGATCTTGGTTTAGTGTTCTCACTTCATGAATGTTTGTTTTACGAGCGCTTGTTAATTTGAATGAAATATTTCTGTAATATTGGAGTGTTCTAATGCGCCCTGAAACAAAAACGTCATCAAAATGCCACAATCGGCAAGACAACAATTGAGATTTAATCATGAGTGAATCAAAGCAGAACACGCTATTAATTAAAACACTTAACTGGGCAGCCATTGCCTTTTTAGTTTATTTAGTACTGGTTGCCGTAGGTACAGTCAGTGGTGGTTTTAAGTTAGCGTCAGGTGGTACTCAAGGCGCACAAGAAATTTTTGCGTTTGCAACTAACCCGTTTATCGCTTTATTACTAGGTGCTTTAGCAACCGCTTTAGTACAATCGTCTTCTACTGTAACGTCAGTCATCGTTGGACTTGTGGCAGGTGGTTTACCTTTAAGTATTGCTATCCCAATGATAATGGGTGCAAACATTGGTACAACCATAACAAATACTTTGGTATCAATTGGTCATATTCGCTCAAAAGATGAATTTCAGCGTGCATTTGCAGCATCAACAGTTCATGACTTTTTTAACTTGTTCGCGGTTGCTATCTTCTTACCGCTTGAAATCATGTTTGGTTTATTACAAAAGCTTTCAGCCATGTTGTCGCATTTGTTTGTAGGTGACGCTGACTTATCATTAAAGAGCTATAACTTCGTAAAACCTTTAGTGAAACCTGCTGTGGGTGTAATAAAAGACGCATTTAGCTTCTTAGATACAAAAATGTTAGGCGCAGCAATGGTCGTTGCGGGTATCTGTTTAATCTTATTTGCAGTAACAACGTTAGGTAAGCTTCTTAAAAAGGCACTTGTTGGTAAGGCAAAAGATATCTTACATGGCGCGATAGGTCGTGGCCCAGTCGCGGGTATTACATCAGGTGCGGCTGTAACGGTTATGGTGCAATCGTCATCAACAACAACAAGCTTGATGATTCCACTTGCAGGGAGTGGTGTATTTACTACGCGCCAAATTTATCCGTTCACCTTGGGTGCAAATATTGGTACAACTATTACTGCTTTATTAGCTGCAACATCTATAACTGGCCCAATGGCTGAAGTGGCGCTAACTATCGCACTTGTGCATGTTATGTTTAATGTGTTTGCTGTAGCGCTTATTTACGGTATTCCAGTATTGCGTGAGATTCCAATTAAACTAGCTGAGAAGCTGGCTGAGGTAGGCACTAAAAATAAATCGGCAGCACTGGGCTATGTGTTGGGTTCGTTCTTTGTAGTACCTGGTTTAATTGTGTTAGCAGTGCGTTAGACAAATCATATAAATGATAAGAATGCGCTATATGGTTATTCATATAGCGCATTTTTTATTTAAGGGTTTTGTAGTGTGTGCTTCATCGTAATATTGCGGCCCCCGAGATAGCCAAAGATAGCGCAGAGTGCACTTGCTAAAGCACACAACCATAAGGTGGTTGCCCAATTGCCAAAATAACTATGTAATGACCCAGCAATAAGAGGGCCTGCAGCTGCTAGCAAGTAGCCTAAACATTGCGCCATGCCAGACAGTGAAGTTGCTTGATCTGTATCGTGGGTTCGTAAACTAATAAACGACAACCCGAGAATGAAGCAAGCACCTGAGCAAAACCCTAATGTAATAGTCCACAGCGCAGCAAACTCTGGAAAATAAAGTAGTCCAAGTGAGCATGTTGCGGCTATTGATGCTAATAAGCTAGTTAAAATACGTTGATCGTTTAGCTTTGCCAGTAGTGGGATTAATATAATACCAGGGATTGCGGAAGCTATCTGAAATGACCCCTGTAGAGCACCTGCATACTGGTTTGAGTGGCCTGCTTCAAGCAAAATGCTTGGTAACCAGCCAATCATAATGTAGGTAAAAAATGAGTTTAAGCCCAGTAGTAATGTAATCTGCCACGCGAGCGCCTCTTGCCATACTTTGTTGTTATGAACACTCGCCAATAAATCTTTTGTGGGCTTAGTGTGAGACTTTAATTGGGGTAACCAAATAATAATGCTAATTAGAGTGAGTAGCCCATAACAGGCTAGTGCAATTTGCCAACCAATATTTTTATATTCAGCTAAGGGAATAATTAATGCTGAGTAACAGCCACCAAAAATCCCCATTGCCAATACATAAGTAGATGTCATCACTGCCACTTTATGCGGGAAATCACGTTTAATTAAGCTCGGTAGCAGCACATTACCTATCGCAATACCAATTCCAATAATAGCAGTACCTAAATACAGCATTGTGACAGAGTCAATTAACCGTGATGCCAGGCCAAAACCGATTAGAATGAGTGCAATAAATAATGAGCTTTCTAAGCCTTGTTTTTTAGCGAGGTTTGCAGCCACAGGACTGGCCAGTGCGAAAGCAATTAACGGTAGCGTTGTTAGCATACCGGCTTGTGAGGGGGTTAAGCTAAAGCTAAAACTAATATGTTCAAGTACAGGAGCAAGCCCAGTAACAGGAGCACGTAGGTTGGCGGCAATAAAGATAATGCCTAAAATTAAAATAGCAGAAGAAAAAGCACTACGTTTAATGAGAGTCGAATTCAAAATCAAAGTCATCAATAACAAATAGGGGAGGCTATTATAACCACACGGCTTTAGGCTGAGTAATTTAATTGATTAAACGTGACAATCATTAATAGTAGCTTTAACCGTATCGACCTTGGCTATCATGGCCCAATAAGGTGCTAAATGTGGCTTGAATTATGGATTATAAAAAGTCAGCTCGCGTGCTGTTCGAAAGTGCACCTATACTTTAAGTGCACTTGTAAGAGCAATATAAAACCAGTGCTAAAACACGCAAACTAAAAAGGTGTATTTATTACCATGCGTAACTTGCTGAAAACATGAAGTTACGTTCTCTGCCTGGAAAGTAACGGTCTCCACTGAAGCCAGTGTAATCGGCACGTTCTGCGTAGTTGGTGTTGGTTAGGTTGTTAATTCGCGCGGTAAGTTTTAATTGTTTAGAGAGCTGCCATGCACTGCGTAAATTGAGTAAATTATGGCCATCATAGCTGTGAAGATTTTCAGGGTCGGTAAAATAGTCACTAACATGATGCCATTCAATCGAAGCTAATGTGTTATCAGTGATTTGCCAGCTTGCTTGGAAGTTGGCGATATTACGAGGTGCTGTGTCTACGTCATTTCCATTAATGTTTACACCGGATAAAACACGGTCATAGTCATATGTGTGCTGTGCATGGCTTGCTGCAAGGCTAAGCTGTATAGATTGATTAAGCTGATAGTCTAGCTCTAATTCAATACCGCGGTGCTGGGTTTGCCCATCATTAATTGTAAAAAAGTCACTGTCGCGGAAAATGACGTTTTCTTTATCCATAGCGTAGGCAGACACTACATAGTGTAATTGTTGATATTGTCCTTTGAAGCCTAGCTCAAGGTTGTTTGCTGTTTCAGATTTTAAATCAGCCACTTGTTGCTCACGCTGTAACTGATAAAGCTCGGCTGCTTGTGGGGCTCGATAGCCGCGCGAGAGGTTTGCGTAAAAATAGTTATCTGCACTTAGTTGGTAACTCAAGCCCAATTTGGGTGATGTATTGGTGAAGGTATTTTCATCACTGGGTGGGCGAGAGTAACGACATCCCCCAAACCCACATTCGCTGCCATCTTCGGCGGTACGTCCAGTAAACATTTTATTGGTATAGTCGTAATTGAGTCGTTCAAAGCGAGCACCTAGGCTGACATTAAGTTGTTGCCATTGCCAATCAAGACTAATAAATGGCGCAATCAGCGTGCTATTTACGTCGTAATCGTAATGTTTGCCTTGCGGCACTGTCGCAACTAAAAATGCAGAGCCTTGGGTTGGCTTATCTTGATATTGTAGATAGTCAGCACGAGTATATTCGCTGTCTAAGCCTAAATTAACAGTCAGTTCATCCGAGTAGACATGTTGCCAAAGTGACTGTACGCCAAAGCCATTTTGGCTATTTTCTTCAAGCGGTGTACCTGGTAAAAAGTGCTTGAAAAAGGTCATGCTTTGCCTGCGCATATAGGGGGTCAGGGTGATCCTATCTTTTTCGGTTTGCCACTGCGCTTTTGACCAAACTCGAAAAGAACGCGCTTTTCTGAATGCATCAGGGTTAAAGTTTTGCTGAGCTATTTGGTCATCTTTATAGCTTTCAAAGCCAGTTATAAAGCCCGCTGTTTGCTGGTCTAAATGGGTATAACTCAACCCTGTATTAATCGAAAAATCTTCATTTAGATAACGGTGACGTAGGTTGAGTTTTTCTTGATCTACACTTTCATCATCACGGTAACCGGTATCGCGCGTTACACTGGCGTTGATCCCAACCCCTTGATCACCAAGGTCCTTCCCGCTTCGCAGTTTTAAACGGCTGTAACCATAAGAGCCTAAATCAACCCCCAGTAACTGTTCATCGTAAGTGGTATCTGGCGTGATGACATTGATAACACCATGCACAGCATTTGAACCATAAAGGGCTGAACCTGGACCTTTTAAAACCTCAATACGATCTGCCATTTCCGTGTGGGCTTCAAATAACTCGTTAATATTACAAAAACCAGCCGCACGCAGTGGAATGCCATCTTCAGCGGTCAAAATACCGCCACAGGCGCCCGCGCCAGATAGCACTGGGGAGCGCAGTGCAGGCAGGTATTCTTGGCCATTACCATGCTGTAAATTTGCGCCAGCGATTTGTTTTAATACTTGTTCAATGTGGGTGGGGGCAATTAAATCCAGTTCTGCTTGGGTGATGCTGCTGACAACTAAAGGGAGAGGATCGGCATTTACTTGCGAGCGAGATGCTGTTGTCGTGATGCGTTCAATATCGTTTTGGTTTGCAAAAGAATCACATACTGTTGTAAAAGCTAGCGTTAAACCTAGTACTCGAAAAAGCATATAAGCCCTTTATCTAATCTGATTCAAAAGGGCAGAATATAGCCTTTTAGACGAATGCTAAAACTTTAGCGATGAACGACGTTTGATGCATTTTTGCAAAAGCGGGTTTGTTGGCGGTATTTTAAAATTAAACCACCAGCAAGAAGCGCTAATAGCCAAAAAACACTGCCTGAACTCGTGCCATTTTTATGGTTTACGTTTGCTATTTTCTCTTCTTTTACTCGGCTTTTAAATGAGCCAAGTTCAGCATCTAAATTTACTATCATGTCATCCACGGCTAAATTAAAGCTGCTGTTTGATTGATTGTTTAAGGTATCGTCAATACCGACGGCCGTACTACGCTGATCAACCTTATTAATACCCGGTGCGCGAAACAGCATTTTTTTACTTTTCACATCAAAAACAGCGGTATCGACAAACGTTTGAACCGTATTTTCATTACCAGGAATAACATACAAGCCAACAATGGTCAGATACAAAAAGGCGGCATTGTTTTCCAGTGTTTGCGATACTTGGTCGTATGAAACCAATGCCATTATATCTACATCATATAACCGAGATACTTGATCAAGGGTTGTGAACCCCTGACCTCCTTTTAAATAACTACTGGGAATAACCTCAATGCGGTCGATATAGTCGTATTGTAAAAACTGTTTTTTTACTTTTTCAAGCAACGCAATTTCTTCATTACTACGGATACCTGCATCGTTTTGATTGGGAATAAATGCAATACCGACAGTGGCAGGTAAATTAAGCGTTGGTATACTTGGTTGATGAGCTTGACGACTTTGTTCATTAGGATATAGAAAATCCACCAAACTACTAGAGCGTGTTTCTTGATTCGCATTTTGGCTGAGCATAGTACTGCAGCCTGCCAAAGATACGATAACGAATACTAAAATCAGTTCGAGCGTTTTCATATTATTCTCTATTATTATGTGATCCGATGAGTTTGAACAGCAAATGACCAAAAAGTTCTGTCATGGTTACTTAAATGTCAGTGTTGCTGTTATTGTCGTTTGTTTTACAAACACTTCATCATGGCTAACTAAAATAACACTACCAATAAAATCGGCAAGGCTTTTAGCAAGGTGTCGCTTATTATCTAGATCCAAATGGTTGTCGGGTTCATCAAGGAGCAATAAATGACTGCAGGCATTTTGTTTAGCTATCAGCATCGCTAATTGCATTTTCTCACCCCCGCTTAACTGAGCGACCTGACGATAAACGTCGTCCCCTTTGAATCCTTGGTTTGCCAGTACGCTTCGTATTACTTGCTGCTCAAGGCCGCAATGCAGCTGAACTGCATCCATTAAACTTTGTGAGGGAATTAAAAAAGAACATTGTTGATCAATATAAAGTACCTGACTGTTCAGATGAATAGCTGGATTAATACGCGTTTGCGCTGAATCATTTATAGCCTTTAATAGCGTTGATTTGCCAGAGCCATTAGGGCCATCTATATGTAGTTTGTTACCACTGAGTACCTGTAATGTTATGGGGGTGTTGCGGTTTATTTGTGCTGAGCATAGTTTGTCAATGAACAGTAGGCGTTTATTACTGGTCGATTGAGTGAATGTTAGGTTGCTTTCAATCTTGTGGGGTTGTTGTTGCCTAAGGACTTGGTGCTGCTGGGCGAGGGCATTGAGCTTTGTCGATGCTAAGCGCTCATTAGCGCCTTTACGTGCTTGTGCTTTATTTTTATTAAAATCGAGCATGACTTTAGCTTGGCTAGCACTACGGCGGTGCTTATTGCCTTGTGCGGCTCGTTGTTGTGCTTTTTCATGGTTAATTTGAGTTTGTTGTTGATGTTTTTTTTGCTCTTTTGCTAAGTGATTTATTTGTTTTTTCAGCGCGGTTTGCTGTAATTCTTTTTGCTGGCAAAAATGGGTGAAGTTGCCTGTTTCGTAGTGGTAGCCTCGACTGTTCAATTCAATAATAGCATCACTGTGTTCAAGTAACTGGCTGTCATGGCTAACAATAATTACTTGCCCTCTAAATGTATGTAACTGTGATATTAACCACAGCTTTGCTACACGGTCTAAATGATTGCTAGGTTCATCTAAGATTAAAAGATCTGGCTTAGCAGCTAATGCGCAATAGAGTGTTAAGCAACGTTGTTGCCCTGGGCTTAATTGAGTAATTGGGGTGTTGATGGGAGCATTAATACCTATGCTTGATAGCTGTTGCTGGTAATATTGATCACATAACCAATCGTCGCCTACTAACGCAAAGTCCGCTTCAGCAATACTTCCATGTGTAATACGTGCAAGAGCCGCCAGTTTTTTATCTATTCCTAACTGTTGAGCAATGGTGTTTGAGGCGCCTTGTACATAGTGATCACTTAATTGCTGTGATACAAATAAACGTGTGCCATTAAACTCAACATGTCCCGTACTAGGTTGTAGTTGGTTTGCTAAAATATTTACCAAAATTGATTTTCCACTGCCATTAGCACCAATAATCGCGGTGATTTTTTTATTGATTGAAAAGTTAAGCTGTTTAAATTGTACATGGCCATCAGGGTGTTGATAGCTTAAATTATGGATTTGTAATGACTGCATAATGCCTCTGATATGAGCAGGGCATGGCGCGCAAAGCTATGAAACTAACTATGGTTCGTTAAGTCGATAACGAGAAATATGACGAATTTTGCGCCCACTAACCCTGTAAATTCAAATAAATAAAACGAATTTCAACAGATGTTAGTTATTCATCGTAGCGCAAACTCCAATAAGGTAAGTGAGTTAATAATATACAATTATGCTGTGGTTTGTAAGGCTGTTTTTACTATTTTTGTTTTACGGCAATAAGTTTAAAAGTGACACATAACTTGTTACTTCAAGCGTATGTGAGCGCATACTATCATTAAAGGCTTTGTAATTTATTTCATCTTTGGTTCAGGCTTACTTGTTAGTCTTCATTAAATAGTCTCTGTTATAGTCAATTGATGGATTATTTACATTACTTCATAACGTATTCATTAATTATTGCTATTGTTTAAATGAACTAAGTAGGGAGTAAAATTATGAAAGCACTTTTAGCTATGACTATAGTTGGGTTAGCATTAATCAGCAGCCCTGTTTTTGCAAAAAATGATCATCAAAACAAAGGCAAGAGTAAAGGCAAAGGAAGCTTACCACCGGGGTTGCAAAAGAAAGTTGATAATGGTGGTCAATTGCCTCCTGGCTGGCAGAAAAAGCTTCACAAAGGTGATATATTAGATGACTCTATTTATCGTCATGGTCGTGTAGTAAAGCCGATAGACCGTGATGGTCGTATTACTATTGAGGTTGACGATTCCATTATTCATATGGTTCACGATACTCGAGAGATTTTATCAATTTTAAGTCGTTATTAATGAGGGATCATTGAATGCTGATTGCATTAGTATGTTTACTGAGTGTGTTCTTGATAGTGACACTTTTACCTATGTCATACAGCCAGCACTATTTAATTCGTAGTTGCGATTTTATTCGGTTACAGGTTTTTTATTTTGCATTAGCTGGGCTACTTTTAGCGGGGTATTTTGCTTTAAGTGAGCTATCGCCTTTGGTTTTGTTGTCCTTAATAATGGCGAGTGTTATTTTGCTTATTCAAGGTAAGTGGATATTCCCGTACACATGGCTCGCAAAAAAAGAGGTGGCTCATAGCCCCTCAGGAAGTGAACATAGTGTTCGTATTATGTCGGCGAACGTGTTGATGTCGAACACTCGCTATCAAGATTTAATCGATTTAGTGAACGAGAACCAACCAGATTTACTGATCACGCTTGAGTCGGATAGTAAATGGCAACAACATTTATCAGTACTTGAAAAAGACTACCCTCATACAATATTCTGTCCAAAAGATAATCGCTACGGCATGCATCTATACAGTAAATATAAAATAAAAAAACAACAAGTATGTGAGTTAGTAGAGAGTGATATTCCCTCAATTCATATTTTATTTGAGACTGCTGAAGGTCTTGAAGTGCAAGGTCATTTTATTCATCCTGCCCCGCCGAGTCCTACAGAAGAAGATACTTCTAGGCCTCGAGATACCGAACTTATTTTACTGGCCAAAGCTTTAAAGAATAACAAACGTCCAACTATTGTTGCTGGCGATTTGAATGATGTTGCTTGGTCAAGAAGTACCCGTTTGTTTATGGAGATCAGTGACTTTTTAGACCCACGTAAAGGGAGAGGTTTTTTTAATACTTTTCATGCTGGGTATTTCTTTATGCGCTGGCCGCTTGATCATTTATTTCATAGTCATGGTTTTACGGTTAAGCGGATTAAGCGATTGGCAAAGTACGGCTCAGATCATTTTGCACTACTAACTGAGTTAGTGCATGAACCCGCTAATAGTAATCAGCAGTTAGATGATGAAATGAACATTCAACAAGCTGTGGATGAACTGCAAATGGATAATACGTCATATAAGTCAGTTCCAACATTTGATGACGACATAAATAAAGCCCAGCTTAAATAACCTGAACTCTGGATAATAAATCTATCTCCAGCGGAGACTAATAAATATATTTGTGATTTAATATCAATGCATTATTACATCTCTTAACCAGAGCTCAGGTTAAATAAGTTAAACCAATAATGAATTTATCACTTTGCTTTAAGCATAAAAAAAGGGCCGAGGAGCCCTTTTTTTAATTATAACTTTGCTTTAGTTATTAATCATAATAGCTTTGATATTTACAAACTCACGGATACCAAACCCGCCGTGTTCACGACCATAACCGCTGTCTTTCACGCCGCCAAAAGGTAGGTTTGGCTGTGCAAGACCATAACCATTTATGTTGATCATACCTGTATCAAAATGCTTTTTAGCCAACTCAATCGCACGCTTCTCATCCTTTGAGATAATGCCTCCACCTAAGCCATAGCGCGAATCATTGGCAATACGCATTGCGTCGTCATTGTCTTTGGCTTTGATAAGTGATGCTACCGGACCGAATAGCTCGTCGTCATAGGCTGGCATGCCCGGTGATAGATTTTCAATCAAGGTCGCGGGATAGTAGAAGCCAGTTTGTTTAGGCACTTCACCGCCGACAACGACTTTAGCGCCTGCTTTTACAGATTCTTGAACTTGGTCATGGATCTTATCTCGTAAGTCTTCACGTGCCATAGGACCGAGGTCTGTTTCTTCATCCATTGGGTCGCCTAATTTCATTGCTTCGAATTGCTTTGCAATGGCAGCTTTAAAGTCATCATATAATGCCTCTACGACAACAAAACGTTTTGCTGAAACGCAGGTTTGACCATTATTAACCATACGACCCTGCATACAGGTTTTAATTGCTAGCTCTAAATCAGCGTCATCAAGTACGAGATAGGCGTCATTACTGCCAAGCTCTAATACGGTTTTCTTTACGTGCTTTCCAGCTTGCTCAGCTACCTTTTTACCTGTGCCATCACTTCCTGTAAATGTAACTCCGCGAATTGCAGAGTGACTGATTAGTTCGCTGGCTGTTTTGCCGTCAATCAATAGGTTTTTAAATACATAATCAGGGAAGCCTGCATCACTGAACATCTGCTCTATTTTTTCTGCCATGCCAAATACATTACCTGCATGTTTTAGTATTGCGGTGTTACCTGCCATAATATTTGTTACCGCATAACGTATAACCTGATACAACGGGAAGTTCCAAGGCTGAATACCTAATAGCACACCGGTAGGTTGATAGGTGATGATGGCACGGCCGTTTTCCATTAAACGTTCTTCGTCCGCAAGTTGCACTGGGCCTTGCTCAGCACTGTAGCGGCATATTGCAGCGCATAGCTCTACTTCTTGCAAGCCTTGTTGGTACAGCTTTCCCATTTCTTGCGTCATTAATTGGGCAAGCGACTTTTGATTTTTTTTAAATACATCAGCAAGTTTATTTAAATACTCAGCTCGCTCTTCTACAGATGTGTGGCGCCATTGTAAGAATGCGTCATGACTTTTATCTACCTCATTATTTGCCTGCTCTAGATTTAGCAGGGTATAGTCTGCAATAGTTTCTTCGGTAGCCGGGTTGATTGTAGTTACTAAGTTAGTCATTTTATCTCCTTACAAATTATAGTAAGTGAATAACTTGCAAAGCTAGCACCAACTCTAATTAAATAGGTTGGTTTTATATTTAAGATTTTGATTATCTTGTTTTTTTATGGCTCGAATAGAAAAACTTTGGTGGCTTACCTGGACGGGGAGTAAGTAATTAATGCAAATGAATGAAAAAGTTACAAGGACGTGTAAATGCAAACATTTTTAAATACTGAGTTACCCCTTATCCAAGCTCCAATGGCGGGTGTGCAAGACTATCGTTTAGCTGCAGCTGTTAGCAATAGTGGTGGTTTAGGGTCATTACCTTGCGCTATGTTATCAAAAGAACAATTAGTCAACGAAATCACCAAGCTTTCCCGAGCAACAGGTAACCCATATAATTTGAACTTTTTTTGTCACGAAGTAATAGGTTACACACAGCAGCAAAAACAGCAATGGCATCAATTACTTTCACCCTATTTAAAAGAGCATAGTATTGATGAATCAAGTTTGGCTATGACGACAACGCGTCAGCCGATTGATGAAGAAATAGTGAAACTAATAGCGCCTTTCAAACCACCCGTAGTGAGTTTTCATTTTGGCTTACCAAGCGATGACATTGTGCAGAAAATTAAAAGCTGGGGAAGTAAAGTGATTTCAACGGCTACCACTTTAGATGAAGCTATTTGGCTTGAAGCTAATGGTGCAGATGCAGTTATTGCTCAAGGTCTTGAAGCTGGGGGGCACAGAGGCCACTTTTTATCAATGGACTTGACGTTACAACAGACAACAACTGCCCTCGTAACACAATGTGTCGGTGCTTTGGGTGTTCCAGTTATTGCCGCGGGTGGTATCGCATCAGCTGCAGATGTCATACACATGAAGAGACTGGGTGCCAGTGCGGTCCAAATAGGAAGCGCATATTTATTATGCCAAGAAGCTACAACTTCAACACTTCACCGCGAGGCTATTTTACAACAGCCAACGAATAGCACGGCGCTTACAACTGTTTTTTCTGGACGAGCAGCTCGGGGAATTAAAAATCGTGTTATGAATGAACTTGGCTGTATGCCAGAACAAGCTCCGGCATTTCCATTTGCCAGCATTGCACTGGGCGCTTTAAGAGTAAAGTCAGAAAACCAAGGTAAGGCTGATTTTTCGCCTTTGTGGTGTTCAGAAAAATATATTGTCAGAGATGCGGTTAGTGCAAAAGAGATCACTAAGGAGCTAATGACTACTGATGCATGATTTACCAGAGTTCCAACTAGGGGATAGTTATCGCACTTTAGCAAAAGCAGTGCTTGCACAAACGAAGCAGCAGTTAATGGTGAAAACTTATCAGCGTGGTGACGTGTTATTACAGCAGGGTCACCAACAGCAGTATGGCTATTTGGTTCTGGATGGCGTATTAGCCGCATTTTATAGCTCCGATGATGGCAAGGAAAAATGTAAAGAGTTCTATTTTAAAGATGAATTTGCATTATTATTTGGTAATTGGCTCACAAGTACGCCTGCGCTTTACCAAATCAAAGTGATCAGATCAGCAAGACTCATCGCTATTCCTTTAACTAGGCTCGAACAAGCTGATTGGGGAGATCTAAAGCAACAATTAATTACCCAGCAATTATTATTCAAAGAAGCAAAAGAAGCTTTTTTATTATTAAAAACCCCAGAGCAACGCTATCGCTATTTATTGGCTCAAAAGCCTCACTGGCTTGCACTACTGACCTTAACAGAAGTGGCAATGTACATAGGTATTTCATCTATTTCTTTATCTCGCATACGAAAACGCCTTAACTTAAGTTAAGGCGCTACATAATTTACTTAATTAGACTGCTGTTTTTTTCAGGAGTCACTATGTTTTTACTTTCTCAATGCTTGGTTGGCGTTGCCACTTTACTCGATTTAGCTTCATTTCAATTTAAATCACGACGATTTATTTTATTGTGCTTGTTTAGTTCAGTATTGTTGACTGCATGTCACTTTTTTATGTTGGGCCAACCTAGTGCTGGCTGGCTAATGCTTATTGCAGCCGCACGTTACCTGTATTGCGCCTTTGCAAGGCGATATATGGTAATGCTTGGCTTTATTATATTAAGCATGGTGGCAGTATTTATTACTTGGCATAGCTGGTTAAGTGGATTAGCGTTGATTGCAACACTTGTTCAAACGCTAGCGTCATTTCAAGCCAAAGACTTTAAATTACGTATCCTGATGATAGTAGGTACCAGCTTATGGATGGCGCATAATATAATGGTGGGTTCGCCCATTGCGGTGCTAATGGAATGCTTATTCTTGACCAGTAATATCATTGGCTTGTATCGATTTTATCGACCATCAAGCGTTTGCTCGTAAAGCAATTGCTTTTAGTAAGTAGGTTTCTCTAATAATAGATAATCCTTGTTTGTTACTATTAGCAATCGTGCGCTCATTATAAGCTATCGCTTCATGTATGTTTACCCATTTGGCTTGCATTCCATTTTGCTGTTCGTAATGTTCTAGTTGTGCCTGACCTAATGTGTCATTGATGTCACAAAAGTAGCAGTAAGATTTTATGTGAATGACCTCATAGTCATCCTTATACCAAGGGCGGTATTCTTCATAAAGGCCAAACTCCCCGGTTATTTTAATGTTTTGCGCGCCCGTTTCTTCTTGCAGTTCACGGATTAACCCTTGTTCGATACTTTCAAAATCATCAACGCCTCCTCCGGGTAAACTATAATCTTCATAACGAGCTGTATACATTAATAAAATTTGCGATCCCTTTAGTACAATTGCTCGACTGGTAATACGTGTAAATTGGCTTATATTATCGGCCGATATACTCGGGTGGGTTGTGATTTTGAGAAGTTGCATAACGCTCCTAGAAGGCTACTTTAAATAAAGAGTTACATGTGATCGAAATTGTTTTTATTTGCATATATATAGGGTTAATAGTTGAATTTATAGGTTCAGAACCCACTTATTATGTTACGCTATTAGGAATTATAAAGCATAGGGAATAATCATGTTAAACATACTTTTGGTTGATGATGACAGCGAGTTCAGCGATGTTGTCTGCCATATAGTGGAGTTTTTAGGTCATAATATAGACACAGCTGCTAATTTAGCTGAAGCTCAACAATGGTTTGAAAATAACACTTTTGACCATGTGTTCCTTGATTTCATGCTGCCAGATGGCAGCGGTTTACATTTGGTAGAACACCTTAACAGTATTGGTCAAAGCCCCAAAATCACGCTTATTTCAGGCCACCCTTCGGTAAAAGGTAAGCTCGCCGAAATGTGTGCCCCTAATGTAGGGCACCTCGTTAAACCACTTCAACGAGAAGATATTGAGCGAGTTCTCAACCCAAAAAAGAACACTGAAAAGAAAAAGAAACAGCCAAGTATACAAAAACATTTTGGTACATTAATTGGCGAATCACCAGTTATGCAACAGCTATACACTATGATTGAACGCGTAGCGAGCACCAATGCAAACGTTATGCTCATGGGTGAAAGTGGTGCGGGTAAAGAAGTGGTTGCACAAGCTATTCATAATGCCAGTCAGTGCGAAGGGCCATTGGTTGCAACTAACTGTGGCGCGCTATCTAAAGAATTAATCGGCAGTGAGCTATTTGGCCATGAAAAAGGTGCGTTTACTGGCGCGATTGCCCGAAAAGAAGGGGTGTTTGAACAAGCTGCAAACGGCACTTTATTTTTAGATGAAGTGACAGAAATGCCTATTGATATGCAACCAAACTTATTGCGAGTGTTGGAGAGCAAAAAAGTAGTGCGTGTTGGCGGTAATAAAGAGTTACCTGTTGATTGTAGAGTAATATCAGCGACCAACCGATCATTGGAAGACTTAGCGCAAAATAACGTTATTCGTGAAGATATTTACTTTCGTTTAGCCGTATTCCCCATTGATATCCCTGCTTTAAGAGAGCGAAAAGAAGATATTGAATTGTTAGCTAAGGCGTTTTTAGAGCAGTTAAATGATGAAAATGGCACAGACTTTATTTGGCAAGCAGCTCAGCTGAAAGAGCTTAGTGGTTATGAATGGCCTGGGAATGTGCGTGAGCTTCGTCATGCGATTCATCGTGCATTTATTATGAGTGACCCAAAAGGTAAAACAATTACTTTACCAAGTAATTTAGAATCCCCATTCTCACGTGTTATTAAAAAGTCTCAAGCAAGTCAAGTTAGCGCCGGTCAAACAATCGAAGAAGTTGAAAAAGATCTGATTCACGCCACCTTAGATAAAGTTCAAGGGAATAAAACGCTTGCTGCGCAAATGCTTGGAATTAGCACAAAAACATTATACAACCGATTAAATGCATACGGTGGTATAGGCGAATATAGTTAATAATAATTGCTGAGGAGTAGTATGAAGGACAAAGAGATATTAAGAACATTGGTTCATGATGCAAGAGCACCGCTTAATCGAATTTCAATGAATGCTGAATTAATTAAATTGATTTTAGAAAATGATATGCCTAAAGACAAAGCATTATTAGCACTTGATAAAATTATTAATAATTGTCAGCAATGCAGTGAAGGCTTGCAAAAAATATCTGATTTAGATTCTTCAGAGTCAACTTGACCACCAAGGAAAGTAAATGATACTGCAAAAGCAACAAGGTAGCACAAATGTTATGTGGGCAAGCTTTATCGCTGTTGTCTTGTGTATTGTTGTTGGCAATGCGTTTTTAGCTGTCAATACAATACAAAATTTAACCACAACCCAACAGCGCCTTGATGATACGAGCATGCTTAATACGGCTGTTGAAAAGTTGCATTTATCTGTTTTACAAGCAGAGTCAGGTCAGCGAGGGTATTTGTTGACTGGTGAAAATGATTACTTAGCTCCCTATTATGATGCTTTAGAGCAACTCACTTCACAAGCCAAAATTGTTAAGGGGTTACGTTCTGAAATAGATGGTCAGGCTGAAAATGTAGCGAAGCTATTACTGCTTGTAGATGAGAAAGTACATATTCTTACACGCACTGCTGAACTTGCGTTGGCAGATAAAGATCGCAAAGCTCATTACTTACTTGAAACTCATGAAGGGCGAAATCTTTACAGAGAAATACGTATTTTAACGGATGAAATTCAATCGGCAGAATCAACATTTGAACTCGCGCAATTTCGTAAGTTAGGTCAGATCAAGAAGGAAGCCAAGATTACCTTTGCCATTACCGCGATTACGAGTGGGCTTTTAATTTTAGGTATGTTTGTATTGGTCCGTATTAACTTAAGTGAATCGGCTAAGTACAGAAATAAATTAGAGCAGCAAAACCAAACTTTAGCCTTTAAAGTAAAAGAACGTACTCAGGAGCTTACTTTATATTCAGATGAATTAAGTCGTTCTAACCGCGAGCTGGAAGAATTTGCGTTTGTGGCGAGTCATGATTTACAAGAGCCGCTTCGTAAGATACAAGCGTTTAGTGACCGATTAGAAAGCATGTTTAAAGATGAGCTTGGTGAAAAGGGCGTAGATTACATTGCTCGAATGAAAAATGCTGCACAGAGAATGTCGACTTTGATAAATGATTTGTTGGAGTTTTCGCGGGTTACAACACGAGGAAAGGATTTTGAAGATACCGATCTTAATAATGTAATCAACGAAATTATTGATGATTTAGAGATCGCGATCACCGAATCAAAAGCGCAAATAAGCGTTAATGATATGCCAGTAATTAAAGCTGATCCAAGCCAAATGCATCAGCTTTTCTTAAATCTCATTTCCAATGCTGTTAAGTTCAAACGTGAAGGGGTTGCACCAATTATCACCATTAACTTTGAGCATGTGCATGAGTTTAGTGATGGTCACAACACCGAGCTGGAGTGGCAAGTAATAACCATTAAAGATAACGGAATAGGCTTTTCACAAGAATACACAGATAAAATATTTGTTCCATTTCAACGTCTTCATGGACGTTCGCAATATAAAGGCACGGGCATAGGTTTATCTGTATGCAGGCGTATTGTTGAGCGCCATGGTGGTACAATCACTGCGAAAAGTGTTGTCGATGAGGGTGCTACCTTTATTATTAAATTACCTGTGGAAGCAGAGCTTTTCACATTACAAGGAGAGGCTTAGATGCCATTCAAAAAAGTTAAACCAATCACTATTTTAATGGCCGACGATGATGAAGATGATCGTTTATTAGCGCAAGATGCTCTTGCAGAAAGCCGAGTTATAAATAATTTACATTTTGTTGAAGATGGTGTCGAACTGCTTGAGTACCTTGAGCGTAGAGGCAAGTATGAAGATAAAGAGTTATCGCCACGCCCAGGGCTTATTTTACTAGATCTAAATATGCCGCGCATGGATGGTAGAGAAGCGTTGCAGGCTATTAAAGCAAATGCGAATCTAAAGGGGATCCCTGTTGTAATTTTGACAACTTCCAAGCAAGAAGAGGATATGGTCAGAGGTTATGACTTAGGAGCCGCTTCTTATATTACTAAACCCGTTACGTTCGATGGCTTAGTTGACCTGATGAAAACACTAGGTAAATACTGGGTCGAATTTGTTGAATTACCAAGTACGTTTAACGATTAAGGAAATATATAAGCGCTATGATAGACAAGCCCACGAAGCTATTACTTGTTGAAGACGATGAAGATGATTACATTCTAACGTGCGACTATCTGGAGCAACTTACTTCACATACTTTTGATATTGAGTGGGTGAGTGAACCACATCTTGCAGTAGAAGTACTTTCTCAGAGCAGGCATGATATATGTTTGCTTGATTATCGACTTGGCGCATCAGATGGATTAGAGGTTTTAAAGAAAGCACTTAGTAATGGTTTTGATGGGCCAATTATAATGCTGACAGGGCAATCAGATGACGCCCTAGATTTAGCTGCATTGGATGCGGGCGCAGTAGATTACCTTGTTAAAAATGAGATGAGTAGTAGTCGATTTGCTCGCTCTATCCGTTATGCTTTGGCTCGAAGAGATATCGAAGATGAGCGGATTGAGCGCCTTAAAGCAGAGGCTGAAAATAGATCAAAAGACCGTTTTTTAGCCCATTTAAGTCATGAGTTACGCACGCCGCTGTCGTCTATTTTAGGCTATACCGAATTACTCATGCAGGGTGATTTTAATGAGTATGCGAGCAATGAGTTAGGTGTTATTTACCGCAATGGCAGGCATTTGTTGAGTTTATTAAATGATGTTCTCGATTTATCAAAAATAGCTGCCGACAAACTTGAAATAACCTGTACCGACGTCAATTTAGATAGCTTAATGGCAGATGTTTTCACATTGATGCGTGTATCAGCTCTTGATAAAGGGCTAAGTTTACGCTTTGAGTCACTTGAACCACTGCCGCTTGTGGTTAATGTTGATGCCACGCGTTTAAGGCAAATTTTAATAAACATCATAAATAATGCGATTAAGTTTACTGAGCAAGGTGAAATAACCGTACGGGCATGGACAGAAAAAGTTGATGACACTGAGATGCTATTTTTTAGTATCAAGGACTCAGGCCTTGGAATTGCTGAGGAAAAACAAGCATTAATATTTAAACCATTTGAACAAATTGCTGATGTTGAATCGCGCGAAGTAGGTGGAGCCGGGCTTGGCTTAGCTATTTGTTCTGAATTACTTAGTCATATGCGAGGTGGAATTACACTCGATTCTACTGTCGGTAAGGGCTCAAAATTCACAATTTCGTTGTATCCTGGTGATATAAAAAATGTACAACGCCATGTTTTAAAACTTGATTTAACTCCTAACATGCAGCAAAAAGAGACGTCATGCCGTGTTGAAGGGCGCGTACTTGTCGTGGATGATTTACGTGATTTACGTATGCTTGTGGGGCACATGTTGACCTCTGCTGGTGCTGATGTTGTTTACGCTGAAAATGGTAAACAAGCGTTGCATAAAGTTGAACAAGCAAGGTCTGAGGGAAAGCCTTTTGATATTGTATTTTTAGATATTCATATGCCTGTAATGGGCGGCAAAGAGGCAACCATAGAGCTCAGACGTCAAGGATTTAAAGGCGCTATCATTGCATTAACCGCAGCCACAATGAAGGGAATAAAAAGTGAATTGGCGGCTTTAGGCTTTAATGAAGTGATTGGCAAACCTGTAGACGCAAGCCATCTTTATCAGTGTTTAGAGGAGTATCTAACACAAACTAAAGAAGCCGATATAACTGAGCTACCCAAGACGCAGAAATCAGATGAAGCAGGCCAGGTATTACCCCGTTTCTTACTCGTGGAAGATGATGCCGATGCAGCGCAAATAACCCAGTTATTATTGGAAAGTTTAGGAGTTAACACATCTATTGCACGCAGTTTTGAGCAATGTATTTCAATGCTCAAAGGAGATTCGCAGTATGATAAAGCATTACTCGATATGCATTTACCAGACGGTAGTGGGCTTGAGCTTGCTCAGCATATAAAGCAACATTACCCACATATAGAACGCGTTATTGTCAGTGGCGTAGAGCCTAACCCTATACAAATTGAACAGCTTAAAATTGAGTCGGTCTTATTAAAACCAATTAACTTATCGTTGTTATCAACCCTTATTGACGATTGATTGGCGAATTACAAGTTCAGGTTCAAAGAGGGTTTGTAGCACAGGGGTGGTTTTTTGATACACCTCGCTTAAAATCCAGTTAGCTGCCATGCGACCCATTTCGTTGATAGGGTAATTTATTGTTGTTAATGGTGGGAAAACGTGACGAGTGAAAAACACGTTATCGTATCCCATAATAGAAAGGGCTTCTGGTAGCACAACACCAAATTCGCGTGCAATTGCCATGGCACCTGTTGCCATTTCATCGTTTGCGCAAATTAAAGCTGTAAAACTGCGCGCCGATGCATGTAAGTGTTTGTAGCCATGTGCCCCCCCGCTCTCCATGAAGTCACCTTCATACAGTAGTTGCTCATCAAATGGTATATGGTGTTCTTTTAAGGCTTGTTTGTGGCCTGCTAGGCGCTCTTGTGCATCTTTTTTCCAAAGTGGGCCGCTTATATAGGCAATGTTTTTGTGCCCTTGCTCTAAAACGTACTTGGCTGCTAAATAGCCACCGCGCTTATTATTTAAAGTAATACAGCGCTCTGCTAATTCAGGAATAAAACGGTTGAGCAAAACAAAGGGTGTTTTACCTTTGGATAGCTCAATAAGATATTGATCGCTTACGGCTTCAACATGCAAAATTAAGCCATCGCAATTGCGGCTAATTAAAAACTCTATTGCTTGCTCTTCACGTACTTTATCACTGTGGCCTGCAGCGATGATAACGTGCTTACTTTGCTTACGAAAAACATTTTCTATACCGCCCATCATCGGTCCGTAAAAAGGGCCTGACAACTCAGATACCAATAAGCCCACGCTATTTGAGCAATTTGAAGCAAGCGACTGAGCAATTGAGTTGGGTCTATAGCCGAGCTCATTCATTGCCGAAGTTACTTTTTTTCGCGTGGTATCACTGACATTCGCATTGTTGTTCATTACTCGCGAAACAGTCGCTAGAGAAACCCCTGCAAGCTTTGACACCTCATAAATGGTGGCCATGTTTTTCCTTTTAGGTATTTGTTTACGTGTTATTACTTGTTGCTAAATCAGCGTTTATTTGTCTTACAGTCTTATTATCAAGAATATACCTTTTCATGATTAAGGCGACAAGCACACTACCAATAGCGGGATATAACGTGAATGACATCAATATACCACTTTTAGTTGTTTCACTAAGTACAGTATTCGCTTGGTAATCATAATAAGCCAGCAACCAGCCTGCTAATGCACCGCCAAGGGCTAGACCAAGTTTGATAAAAAACACAACACTAGCATAAACAAGACCAGTTAAACGTTGGCCGTCTTGCCATTGACCAAAGTCAATGGTGTCGGCCATTTTAGCCCATAGCAATGGAGTTGCCATTTGGGTGAAAAAGCACCATAAAAAATAAACCCCAAAAGCAAGAACTAGGCTGTCACTGGGTAACCAAAACGCAAGACAACTTATAGCAGCAGAAATGTACTGTAAGTAAATGTAGGCAGTTTTCTTATCTACAAATTTACTTAAAGGCTGAGCACAGGCGCAGCCTAAAATGTTTCCTATCATTCCTAAGGTTACAAATTGTGTGACTAAATCGCCTTCACCCAGCACATATTTAATGTAGTAAATAGCCAGCGTTGTTCGCAATACCATGCTTGTTAGCAGCACAGCTGATGCACAGCAAAGAACTTTAAAGGGGCCGTTTCTCCAAAGTGTTGTCATTTGCTGCTTTAAATTGAGGCGTATAGCCTGGCTTGCACACACTCGCTCTTTGGTAAACTTAAAACAAGTAAGAAACAACACAACACCAAGGCAGCTCATTAATACCATGGTAAGTTGATAGCCTAACGCGTTATCACCTTGGCCCAACCAACTCACTAGTGGTAGTGTGCACGCACTAACAATTAAGCCACCAAGCATGCCAAATACAAATCGGTATGACTGAATGGAGACACGTTCATTGGGGTCGCGGCTAAGTACACCACCAAGTGCGGAGTAGGGGATGTTAATTGCGGTATAAACCAACATTAGTAAGGTATAAGTAATAAATGCATAGATAACTTTGCCAGAATCACTTAGATCGGGGGTCGTGAAAGTGATAATGCTAATTAACCCAAAAGGCACAGCAAGCCAGAGTAAGTATGGTCGATAACTGCCATAACGAGTGCGAGTTGAGTCAGTTAATGAGCCCATAAGCGGGTCTGTAATTGCATCTATAACTCTAACTACTAAAAATAAAGTACCCACTACAGCAGGAGAAATACCAAATATATCGGTATAAAAAAAAGTTAAAAATAACATCACTGTTTGAAAAATGATGTTACTCGCGGTGTCACCTAAACCATAGGCTATTTTTTCTTTTTTAGTTAGCATAGCCGGTTCTCATTGATTATTAGCGTTGTTTTAATAGAGCGCGATAGTGTTTTGCACTTTCTTTAAGTGTGCGTTGCTGGGTTATATAATCAACATAAACCAGACCAAAGCGTTTTTCATAACCGTATGCCCATTCGAAGTTATCCATGAGACTCCAAGCAAAATAACCTTGTACGTCAACACCTTGTTTAATCGCGTCGTCAACGGCATTCAAATGGGTGTGATAATAACTGACACGGTCATAATCTAGCACTTGATTATTTTGGCAAGTATCAGCCATAGCTGCACCATTTTCAGTGATATAAATCTTAGGCAAGGTGTATAACTTATTTAATGAGATTAAAAGTTCAGTTAAACCTTGTGGGTATATTTCCCAGCCCATGTCGGTGACGGCAACATCGGGTAATGCAACTTCTTCAAACCAGTTACTAGCTGTTTTTTTATAATGTATTCGAGTGTAGTAATTCACCCCAATAAAATCAATCGACTGGCTAATAATTGCCATGTCATCTGGTGCGATAATCGGTTGTGCAGCAACAGGTAATTCATTTAAAAGTGACGGGTATTGCCCTTCTAGCACAGCTTTTATGTACCATTGATTGTGGTATTCATCAGCACGTTGTGCCGCGGGTGCATCATCTTCAGTAAGTGGATAAGCGGGGCTAAAGTTTAAAACGATGCCGGCTTCAACATTGGGACAATTTTTACGTAACACATTCATTGCTAAACCATGAGCTAGCAATAAGTAATGAGCTGCTTGTCGTCCGGCCTTTTGGTTTTTAATTCCAGGAGCATGAACACCAATTTCATACCCTAAATAGGCGCTGCAAAAAGGTTCGTTTAATGTTGCATATGAATCAACTAACCCACTTAGTGCGTGGCTCACTATGTCTGTATATGCAGCAAACGCATACGCTGTATCGCGGCTTTGCCAGCCCCCCGCATCTTCCAAGTATTGAGGCAGATCCCAGTGATATAAAGTGACGTAAGTTTTGATGTTACGTGTTTTTAACGCTGTTAATAGTTCACGGTAAAACGTGATGCCTTGTTGGTTCACACTACCATCTTGGTTTATTACGCGCGGCCATGAGATGGAGAGGCGATAAGCATCCACGGCTAAATCGGCTATCATCTCAACATCTTGTTGCCAGTATTGAACATGCTGACATGCTTTATCGCCATTGCTTTGATCTGCAATGGTATTGGGCTTAGCACAAAAAGTATCCCAAATGGATGCAAGGCGTGAGTCACGGGCCCCTTCAATTTGAAATGAGGCAGTAGCAACACCAAAAGTGAACGATGGCTTTAGCATTGCAGATTGCTTAGGTAAAGAGATTGTTTTATACACGACTAGGGATATCCTCTTACTTTTAGTGGCAATGCGCATTAGATAAAACACATCATAACGAGTTTATGTAAGCGCTTACAATATTATTGTAAATAAATTGATAAATAAATTTTATATGGTATAAATGTAAGCGCTTACATTTTATGTTGCAACTATTATTTACTTTTTAAATGCTTGGAAAAGTGCATAACTAGGGGCAATCAACTGATAATTATTAATAATTAGAGATATATTATGGCACAAGCGCCTTTGACAACACATCAACACAATGACACTCAGGCGATGCCGAAGCAAACATTTGCTCTTGCATCGTTAACCACCTTATTCTTTATGTGGGGTTTCATTACATGTTTAAACGACATTTTAATCCCCTATTTGAAGGGCATGTTTTCGCTTTCTTACACACAGGCCATGTTGGTGCAGTTTTGCTTTTTTGGCGCCTACTTCGTGATGTCTATTCCCGCAGGTAAACTGGTCAGTAAAATTGGTTACCAATATGGCATTGTTGTTGGGTTAATAGTTGCAGCAATAGGCTGTGCACTGTTTTATCCAGCCGCTGATGCACATGTTTATGAACTGTTCTTATTCGCATTGTTTGTATTAGCCTGTGGTATAACAATTTTACAAGTGTCATCTAACCCATATGTTAGTGTATTGGGAAGTTCTAAAACAGCTTCCTCGCGACTCACAATGACACAAGCGTTTAACTCATTAGGCACAACTGTTGCCCCTATCTTTGGTGGTTGGTTGATTCTTAGTGAAATAAGCCAAGCCACAGCAGAGCAAGTTAAACTGCCTTATTTAATCCTAGCTGCGAGCTTACTAATATTAGCTGTCATTTTTGCTTTTCTAAAACTTCCTAAATTAGGCAAGAGCGATTCTCAAGAACATGTTCAACCAGATGATAACTTTGTAGATTTAGGCAGCGTTTGGCAGTATCGCCACCTTATTCTTGGTGCGATAGGTATTTTTGTGTACGTCGGAGCAGAGGTTGCTATTGGTAGCTTTTTAGTGGGCTTTTTAACTCTTGACCATATTGCAGCGCTCAGCGAACAACAGGCTGCACATTATATTAGTTATTATTTTGCAGGGGCAATGATTGGGCGTTTTGCCGGCGCGGCTATAATGCAAAAAGTAAATGCGCATATAGTACTGGCTTGCCATGGATTATTAGCTGTTGTGTTTATTCTGATTGCTATGACTGGACAGGGCTCATTAGCTATGTGGGCTATTTTATTAGTTGGCTTATGTAATTCAATAATGTTCCCGACAATCTTTAGCTTGGCATTACAAGGCTTAGGTAAATATACATCTCAGGGTTCGGGGATTTTATGTCTAGCAATTGTTGGTGGGGCTATCGTGCCGCTGCTGCAAGGTGTATTAGCAGATAACATGGGTGTGCAATTAGCATTGATGCTGCCTATTGTTTGTTACCTTTACATCACCTACTTTGCGCTATCAGGCTCAAAGGTTTCTTCAACTCGTCAACAATAATTAGGTGCAAACCATGACTTTAAATAAACCATTCACACTATCGGCGCTACTAATAGCGACAATTGCGATGAACGGCTGTTCTGGCCCTGATACTAAATCTGGAAACGAGAATAGTGATTTACAAATTTGGCCCACCATTTCAACGGGTATTAAAGACGATGCCGACATGGAAGCTAAAATAGCCAAACTGCTGTCGAGCATGACATTAGAGCAAAAAATAGCACAAATGATTCAGCCTGAAATCCGTGATATTACGGTTGAAGATATGCGTAAATACGGCTTTGGTTCATATTTAAACGGCGGGGGAGCTTTCCCTAATAATAATAAACATGCCTCAGCTGCTGACTGGATAGATTTAGCTGAAAAAATGTATCAAGCTTCGGTTGATGATTCATTAGATGGTATCAGTATCCCAACTATGTGGGGAACCGATGCTGTGCATGGACACAATAATGTCATCGGTGCGACGCTATTTCCACATAACATTGGCTTAGGGGCGACAAATAATCCCGAGTTAATTGAGAAAATAGCAGCAGCTACAGCACAAGAAGTAATGGTAACGGGCATTGATTGGGTATTTGCACCTACTGTTGCTGTAGTGCGAGATGATCGCTGGGGCCGTACTTATGAAGGATACTCTGAAGACCCTCAGATAGTTAAATCGTACTCTGCGGCAATTGTAAAAGGCTTGCAAGGCGCTACAGACGAAGACTTTTTATCAGATAGACGTGTGATCAGCACCGTTAAACACTTTTTGGGTGATGGTGGTACGCAAGGCGGTGATGATCAAGGTAATAATATAGACAGTGAAGCGGATTTGTTTGCTATTCACGCGCAAGGGTACGTAGGTGGCTTAAGCGCGGGTGCGCAAACGGTTATGGCATCGTTTAATAGCTGGCATGGTGAAAAAATACATGGTAGTAAGTACCTCCTTACAGATGTACTCAAAGGGAAAATGGGGTTCGATGGATTCGTTGTTGGCGATTGGAATGGTCATGGGCAAATCCCTGGGTGCACCAACGGTGACTGTGCCCAAGCCGCTAATGCAGGCTTAGACGTATATATGGTTCCAACAGATGCATGGAAACCCTTGTATGAAAACCTAATTAAACAAGTCAAAAATGGCACTATTGCGCAATCACGTATTGATGATGCCGTTACCCGTGTTTTACGTGTAAAAATGCGAGCAGGCTTATTTGACAAACCAAGCCCAGCAAAACGTCCATTGTCAGGTAAAACAGAAGTGATCGGGAGCGCAGAGCATCGTGAAATCGCAAAACAAGCTGTTCGTGAATCACTTGTTCTACTTAAGAACAAGCAGCAATTGCTGCCTCTATCACCTAAGGGGAATGTGCTTGTAGCAGGCCTTGGGGCTGATAATATCGGAATGCAATCCGGCGGTTGGAGTATTACTTGGCAGGGAACGGGCAATGAAAATAGTGACTTTCCAGGTGGTACGTCAATTTTGGATGGTATTAAACACACCGTTGTGCAGGCAGGCGGGCAAGTTCAGTATGACTTAAATGGTGAGTTTAATACCCGTCCAGATGTTGCAATTGTGGTATTTGGTGAACAGCCATATGCAGAAGGTAATGGTGATTTAGATAACCTTGAGTATCAACGTGGTAATAAAACCGATTTAGCTTTATTACGTAAGTTAAAAGACAAGGGAATTCCCGTTGTGTCTTTATTCATAAGCGGGCGACCAATGTGGGTAAACGCTGAATTAAATGCCAGTGATGCTTTTGTAGCAACTTGGTTACCTGGGACAGAAGGAGATGCTATTAGTGATGTGTTATTTTCGCACGCTGAGGGCTCTGTAAATTACGACTTTAAAGGCAAATTATCGTTTTCTTGGCCCAATAATCCAGTGGATAATCACAACCGTGGCGATGAAGACTACACCCCATTGTTGCCATACGGGTTTGGTTTGACGTATTCAGACAAAAACACGCTCAGTGATGACCTTGCAGAGCAAAGCCAATCATCACAACAACTTGAAGATTTAGTGATGTTTGAGCGTGCAGTTAAATCGCCGTGGAGCCTTGTGTTACAAAGCGCAGAGCAAAAAAAGACCATGGCTAGTAGTCGTGAGTCTGTAGGTTCTGTCAGTGTTAAAACGTTTGATAAAGATGTACAAGAAGATGCACGAGCAATCAGTTTTACAGGCAGTGAAACCGCTGCTGTGCGTTTGATGGCTGCATTTCCATCAGACTTGCGCTCATACGTTGAGAAATCAGGTCAACTGCAGATGCAAATTAAAGTTGATCAGGCTGCTGATGCGCCGCTTTGGCTTGGTATGCAATGTGGCGATGACTGCCAGGGGAAATTTGATATTTCAGAGCAGCTTAAGGGGCAAAATGGTTGGCAAACCCTGAACATAGATTTAGCGTGCTTTGCAGATCAAGGTGTTAACTTATCTCAGGTATTCTCACCTTGGCAAATAAGTACGTCTGCAGATTGGCGTGTATCAATTGCTAAATTAAGTATTCACACTAATCGTGAGACTTCCTCTGCAATAACTTGCCAGTAAAACCAGCTCAATCCCTTTTAGCAGGTGCTTAGCCCATTAGCACCTGCTTTTTGACTATTCACATCCTGTATATTCTATTTTTCCATGCTAACTCATTGATGAAAAACATTAAGTTCTGTGCTACTGTGATTGGAAAATGAAATACCACGTTTAAACTCTAAATAAAGGCTGTTTAAAATGACCCCATCTTTATCGTTAGCCCCCTCAAAGATTGTCTGTGTTGGACGAAATTATGTTGATCATATTAACGAGTTGGGCAATCAAATAGCCGACCAGATGGTGGTGTTTAATAAGCCAAACACGGCGATTGCGACTCAATTGTTGAGTGAGCATAATGGGGAACCTTTACATTTTGAGACTGAAATTTGTTTTAAAATACAACAAGGCCGCCTAGCTGAGGTGGGGGTAGGGTTAGATCTCACTAAACGTGACTTACAATCCAAACTAAAAGCAAAAGGCTTACCGTGGGAGCGAGCCAAAGCATTTGATGGCTCTGCTTTGTTTAGTCATTTTGTACCAATAGAGCAAGATGATATCGCTGGATTAAACCTTTCGTTAAGTATTAATGACCATCTTCAGCAGCAAGGTAACGTCGAGTTGATGCTCTACAAGCCATCAAATATTTTAACGCAAATAAGTGAGTTCATGACCTTGAATGACGGCGATATAATTATGACTGGCACGCCAGCTGGTGTAGGCAGGGTAATTGCCGGAGACGCTTTTAAAGCGAGTATAATGTGTGCAGACCAGTTGCTTATTGAAGTATCTTGGCTGGCGGTTTAGCTAGGGTCAGTTGACCTTTGAGGATTAAAATTTGTTCAAACTAGGGGCGGTTTAATCGCGGCGCGAGGTTTGTAACCTAGTGGGCTAAGTCAAAACCGAGCAAAGCTACCGCGTCCTGCTAACGCCCCTTACCTACATCCATGTAGGTAACAAAGAGTAAATCGCCCCTAGGCTGAACCCGAAGGGCAGCGCCTGTTTGGCATTGATGCTGCGTTATCGCCTATTTATGGGGAATAACCACACCACATAGGCGCTGCCTTGCCTAAATACCAAACAGACTGCTGCAAATTTAACCTTGAAAGGTCAACAGACCCTAATATATTTTGCTGGTAAATTTGATTAAAATTACTAAATGAGTTTTCTAACCAAAAGTGCTGGCCCTGTTGGTAGGTTTTTGAAGGAAGTATCTTTTGCGTCAGTACCTTATTTATTTTTTTTATAGCTTGTTGGGCAAACCCATTTGGTGCACTTGATGAACAACCAACAGCACCCATTACAAAGGGCGCTTGATTTGCTTCAAAATTTAAAGAGACAATTCTGTTGAGTTTATTTTCACGGTTAAAGTAATCAGCCATAAATGGGTAATCAATTGTGTAGTCTATATAACCATGATTAATCCGTGAAATAACTGTTTTAGATTCATTTTCACTGCTCCAGCTTAAAGACGCTGAATTATATACCTGCGTATTTCTTGCTATCTCATTTAGTTTAGGGGTGAATTTTCTTGCTGCACTTTGGCCAAACACAAATTCGGGATCAATAAGCAAGTTGACTAGCTTCACTGGCTGGCCATGTTTTTTATTTATTTTAGTGGCGTTTTTGGTTGTGGTAATAATACGAAAGGGTGGGTATACCGCAGTGGGTATTGAATAGGTTGCTCTGGCGGTATCTGTGGTCCGGTGAATCATGCATGGGAAACACACATTTCTACCTTCGTCTAAATTTTTTCCTATGCGCTTTTGTGGCATCACAATCCGGGTGTGTTTGAGTGATGGCAAGTACTCTATCAACTGCTCGATAAGATTGTCACATAACCCGCCGTGCGGATTGAGTTTCGTTTTATTTAGGTGAAAGGGAGGGGTCGCACTTTGCAGCCACGTAATTTCTTTTATCGTGCCAGCGGTGTCAGCAAGTGTGCCTGGTATCCATAGTAATAAGAGCGCTGCGCTTTTCCTGTACCACCATTTATTCATTGATAAACCCCAACTAAGTTGTTAATTCTCGAATTAATTATAGAAGGTTTTTAATGAGCTGCTAATGATTAACCATTAGCAGCTCATTGTTTTTTTCATCAGTATGTATTAAAAAGGGACAGGGTATTGCTGGTATACGTGTGCAATATCATCTAACGTTTGTTCGCTTAGTTGAATATTAAACGCATCTATATTTTCTTTAAGCTGCGCCATGCTGGTGGCACCAATGATTGTTGATGATACACCGTCAACTTGATTACACCATGCAAGGGCTAATTGTGCAGATGTAATGCCTAGTTGCTTGGCAATCTCCATATAATGGTTGATTGCTTGCTCTGATGCTTGGGTATTACGGAATAAACCATTACGCTGCGATATTGTCCAGCGACTACCACCAGGGCGAGCGCCATTTTGATATTTACCACTGAGCATGCCGCCACCAAGCGCAGACCAGGGAAGGTAGGCAACATCCTCATGAATGCATTGTTCTATTAAGTAAGGCCAATCTTTGCCATGAATAAGGCTAAATTCGTTTTGAATAGACACCATACGTGGCAAGTTATGCTCATCACTTAGGCGTAAAAATTGGCTAATTCCCCAAGGGGTATCATCAGACAAGCCACAGTGCTTAATTTTTCCTGCTTTTACACAGTCATTTAATCCCTCAAGAATATCGAGCATGCTGGCAGTGTTTTGTTCGGTGTCTGCATCACTAAAGCGAATTGTGCCCGGAAAATGACGGCCAAAGTGTGGCGTCGAGCGATTTGGCCAGTGTAATTGGTATAAATCGATTACATCGGTTTTTAAGCGTTTGAGTGAGTCCTCAACAGCATCAATAACGGATTGGCGAGTAATATCACCGCCTTCTCTTACCCAAGGTAAGCCATTACCCGCAATTTTAGTCGCAATCACAATATCATCACGCTTGGCTTTATTTCGTGACACCCAATCACCGATGATGGCTTCCGTTTTGCCATAGGTCTCCGCAGAAGGTGGTACCGCATACATCTCTGCGGTGTCAATAAAGTTAACACCGTTGGCCAATGCATAGGCTATTTGCTCATCTGCATCAGCTTGTGAGTTTTGCAAGCCCCAAGTCATACTTCCTAAACATACGCGAGAAACATTGACTCCACTTCTACCTAATGGACTATATAACATGGCTATTCCTTTTATTCTTGCGAGTAAGTTTTTAGCGCCTCGATGAGCGGGTCACTTAAGGTGGCTTTTTTACCTGTTTTAAAATTAAACATAACGACTTGTGATGATCCAACGGTTGTTATGGCATTTTGTTGCTGACTAAAAACAGTGTAGTGCATCATAAAACGATCAGCTTTAATATCGCTGATTGTTACACCGACAAGTACGGTATCAGGAAATGTCACCGGGCGTTTATAGCGAGCATTATTTTCGCTGATCACAGGCCCTACACCCGTTATTTGTAGGTCTTCGAGAAGGTTTACTTGATTAAAGAAGTCAATGCGAGCGGTTTCAAAGTAACGAAAATATACCACGTTGTTCACGTGTTGCAGGGCATCCATTTCACCCCACGCTACATTTATTTTAGTGTGGATAGGGTATTGTTCTATAAACGATTGCATAGCAAAGCTCTATTAATTTAAAGAATCGTTAGGTTAGCAATATGGCGCTTTTAGCTCAAGGAGATTAGAGTTTTTATAAAAACACCCCTATATTTAATTAATGATGGACGTGAAGGAGTTGATTATGCAATCGATTACAAGGAAAGCCCTTAAGTGGAGTGCTTTATTCATTTTGATTTGCTTGTCATTAACTTGCTATGCAATGGGCAATGCGTCAGGGGCTATTATTTTGGTTGCGCTTGGTTTTGTACTTGAGGGTGTTTTTTGGTTGTTTGGTCATAAGTTGCTTACACGCAAAAAATCCCCTAGCCCTCAGTCACATTAACAAACTTGCTAATCAATAAAACTTAATTAATAATAGCTGTTCATATATACAGTTGTTTGGTTTAGGGGAATGAAAAAGTTTATTCATATCGACATGGATTGCTTTTATGCGGCCGTTGAAATGCGAGATAACCCATCGCTTGCGAATGTCCCCTTGGCGATAGGGGGAAAAAGCCGCAGAGGGGTACTCTCGACCGCAAATTATATTGCTCGGCAATATGGCGTACGCTCGGCAATGTCAAACTACCATGCAAAACAATTATGCCCTGATTTAGTTATCGTACCAGGGCGCATGCACGTATATAAAGAGATATCTAAGCAAATCCGCGCGATATTCCACGACTATACTCCCCTAATAGAACCTCTATCATTAGATGAGGCATACCTTGATGTGACCGATAGCACGGCATGTAAAGGCAGCGCTACGTTAATTGCGCAACAAATTAGAGCAGATATATTTGCAACGACGGGGTTAACCGCCTCTGCTGGAATTGCACCAATTAAGTTTATTGCCAAAATTGCCAGTGATGAAAATAAACCAAATGGTCAATGTGTTGTGCTACCAGAAAATGTAGACGACTTTTTAGCAACTCTGCCACTTGGAAAAATCCCCGGCGTTGGTAAGGTCACATTAGGGAAGCTTAACTTAAAAGGGTTATATACCGGGGCTGATGTATGTGAAAAAGGGGTTAACTGGATGCAACAGCATGTGGGTAACTTTGGTGTATCGCTGTACCAAAAGTGTGCGGGGTTACACATTGGCACAGTATCAACAGAACGGGTTAGAAAATCGCTAAGTGTTGAACATACTTATGAATATAACAAAACCAGCTTACAAGAGTGTTTAGAACAATTACCTTCGTTATTAGAGGAGTTAACCCGTCGGTTAGCTAAGCAGCAGTTAGAGCAGCAAATTAATAAATTAAGCGTAAAAGTAAAGTTCGCAAACTTTGTAGTAACGTCAGCAGATCAGGCATCTCACCAACTTAACTCAGGCATCTTGAGTGAGCTGTTAACTAAAGCATATGAGCGTGGAAACCAGCAGCCAGTGAGGCTACTAGGGATTGGAGTTGGTATCAAAAGCGAACCACAACAGCACCTACAGTTAAGCATATTAGACTAAAGGTTTAGAGTCAGAATAAGGGAATTATTGTTAGGGTGTAGATTGAACATAATTCTATTGTGTCGCTTCAAAAAATCAGGTTGAAAGCTTTAACAAAGTGGGGAATAAACCTTGCTACGAGTTAGTGGTCACCTGTCTTTTTAAAGTAATAAATACAATTAGGTAACGTGTTTTTTAAAACGTATATAACCGATTTGCTAATTTAATGGATGATTATCTTTTTTAAATTTGCTGTCAAAATAACGCGCCGCACTCAACCTTGCTTGTATTGTGTGCACACACGGGTATATCAATTTTAATTATAAGAGAGAATGCTATGCAATCAGTCGTAATTGTACTGCTGGGTATGGTTGGAATGCTTTTTGGTTGGTTTGTTTATTCTAAATTTATCGCCGAGAAGATTTTCAAAATGGACGACAATTTTGTCACACCCGCGCATGAGTTAGAAGATGGTGTGGATTATGTGCCAACAAACAAAGTCGTTCTTTGGGGGCATCATTTTACCTCCGTTGCCGGAGCCGCACCAATTGTAGGGCCCGCTATTGCTGTTTACTGGGGCTGGGTGCCTGCAGTGCTTTGGGTTGTGTTTGGTACCATATTTTTCGCCGGTGTGCATGATATGGGTGCTTTGTGGGCAAGTGCGCGCAATAAAGGTAAATCCATGGGAGCACTCTCAGAGTCAGTTATAGGCAAACGTACTCGTGCTTTGTTTATGATTGTTGTTTTCCTTGTATTGTTGATGGTTAATGCCGTATTTGGCGTGGTCATTGCCAAGTCGTTCATTAACAGCCCTAATGCTGTGTTTCCTGCATGGTCAGCCATTGTGGTAGCGCTTGTTATAGGTCAGCTACTGCGCAAGAAAGTATCGCTTATCCCATTGTGTTTTATTGGCGTTGGGATCTTGTACTACACCATCTATTTAGGCAGTAGCATGCCCATTATGTTACCAGATGAATTGTTCGGTTTATCTGCGAATGCAAACTGGATAATTATCTTATTTATTTACGCTGCGATAGCGTCTTTATTACCTGTTTGGATGTTATTGCAACCACGTGACTTTATTAATGGCATGCAATTGCTTGTTGGCTTGGTGCTGTTATACGGAGCTGTATTTGTATCTATGCCAGATATCACGGCACCTGCATTTAATACCCAAACAGCCATGGATACCCCGAGTATTATTCCGCTGTTATTTGTGACCATTGCCTGTGGTGCGGTTTCTGGATTTCACGGCATTGTGTCATCAGGAACGAGCTCTAAACAATTAAATAAAGAGACTGATGGTCGCTTTGTAGGCTATTTAGGTGCGGTTGGTGAAGGTATGCTTGCATTAATCACGCTGGTGGCTGTCAGTGGTGTTGCCTTAGCGGTATCACCTGAGGAGTGGCATGAAATATACAGCCACCTAGGGGCTGGTAGTGTGGGAGCCTTTGTTAATGGTGGCGCAAATTTGATTGAAAGCGGTTGGGGTATATCCAACGAAATAGCGTCAACATTGCTTGCTGTTATGGTGGTGTTATTTGCTGGTACTACAATGGATTCTGGCGTTCGCTTACAGCGTTATATTATCCAAGAGTGGGGCGATATCTATAACATAAAAGTGATTAAAAATGGTGTGATAGCAACACTCATTGCTGTTTTGAGCTGCTTATTACTCGCGTTTGGTGCAGGTGGCGCCAGCGGAAGCGGGGGGATGATTATATGGCCTCTATTTGGTTCGACAAATCAAATTTTAGCAAGTTTAACTTTATTGGTTATCTCTGTAATTCTAATTAAAGCTAATCGCCCTGCGCGATATACTCTGATCCCAATGAGCTTTGTTTTAGTTATGGCATTCTTCGCGGGTGTTATCAAATTAGGCGAATATTACCAGCAAGGTAATTGGCTACTTGTGATACTTGATGTTGTTGTGCTGGTGATCAGTGTGTTCGTAATGCTTGAAGCGTGGTCTGTTATTGCAAAACACCGCCGCGATAACGCACTTAAATCTGGTAAATAGCAAGCAGTTTAAGCTGTAAAACTTAGTTGCCAGTGATGTGTTGACTCATCTCACATTACTGGCAATAGGTACTTAAATAAATGATAATAAGGTTCTAAGCTTTTTGACAACAGGACCTTTTTTTATGGCATACCCACATGCAGTTGCGGCCCCGCAATTAGATAACGCTAAACACGATGCGCTTATTATTATTGCTGATGACTTTTCACAGCTAGACGATCCTAACTTGAGTAAAGCAATTAAAGCTCAAATGGCTGTTGATGCCCGCATAGGTAAAAAAGTAACATTACTTGTTGTTGACTCTAAACGTGTGATTTTAGCACCAACAGGTCCTTTAAATCGTGACTATGATGATGTACGTCGATATTTTGATGCAGCAAAACTAGCTATCAATGAAGCAAAAGCGTCTGGTAGTAAAAAACCTGCTATTTTTCTTCCTCAAGCCAGCCAAGATACTCGTTACCAATATGCGTTAGAAGTTGCGTACTTAGGTGCATGCCAAGCATTATGGCAACCACTTGAAGCGCGTGAACACCACGGTGAGGGCATTGAGCCTATTACACAAATCGCGCTATTTGGTGCCTCAGAACAAACGATTAAAGCCGTTAACGCTATTGCAGCGGGACAATACGCAGCACGTGATTTGTGTGGTACTGAACCTGAGCGTATGGCACCGCCAAGGTTTGCTGATTATTGTGTTGATTTATTTAAAGACTCTAGCGTAAATGTCGAAGTAATTTCAGATATCAAAGCGATTGATAAAGATTACCCAATGATGAGTACGGTTGCCCGTGCATCGTATGCGGTAGAGCGCCATCACCCACGAGTAGTCAAACTTGAATATGTTCCAGAGGGAGAAGTTACCCGCACGTTGATGTTCGTTGGTAAAGGTTTGGTTTACGATACAGGCGGCGCAGATTTAAAAGTTGGCGGATACATGGCAGGCATGAGTCGAGATAAAGGCGGTGCAGCATCGGTTGCAGGCTTTATGAAATCAGTTGCTGACTTTCAACCAAAAGGCGTTAAGGTTATTGCCTTTTTAGCCGTGGTTCGTAACTCAATTGGCTCTGATTGTTTTGTCCCAGATGAAATTATTACTAGCCGTGAAGGTGTTCGTGTTCGTATTGGTAATACCGATGCTGAAGGGCGCTTGGCGATGGGCGATTTATTAAGTGAGATGAAAGACCTTGCTAAAAATGAAGTTAACCCTGAGCTATTCACTGTTGCAACATTAACAGGTCATGCTGCCCGTGCAATGGGGCCTTACAGTGCTTATGTTGAAAATGGTCCAGCACGTGTTGCTAATGTGTCTCGTAAGCTAGCCGATTGTGGTGATTTATGGGCTGATTGTGCTGAAGTATCACGTAGTCGTCGTGAAGATTACGATTTTATCAAACCACGCACTTTGGCTGATGATGTGTTATCAAGTAACAATGCAGCGTCTGCGGTCACTGCCCGAGGCCACCAATTTCCAATGGCATTTTTAGCGGTAGTTGGCGGGTTAGATAAGCATGGCAGTGAGTCAGCTCATCCAATTCCATATGTTCATATGGATATTGCTGGTAGCGGTGTTGAAGGCGGTGATTGGCAACATGGTAAACCTACAGCAGCAGGTTTAAGTAGCTTATTCGCACGCTATTGTTTGTAAGGTACGTGCAAGAAAAAAGCCCCGCTAATTAACATGGCGGGGCTTTTTGTTGCTTGAATTTTTTAATCCAATTTGAAACGATTTACGACATCATTCAGCTCTTGGCTGCTGTGCTTTAAATTATCACTGGCATCAGATAGTTGAGCCGTGTTTTGTAATGACTGTTCTGTTGATTGCGATAGCTCGTTAATTCGCAGATTTACTTCATCCGCAGCACTTGACTGTTGTTCAGTTGCCCGCGCTATTTGGCTGTTCATGTCTGTAATTACAGTTACAAGACGCTCAATCTCAGAGAGAGACATATTTGCAGTACCTACCTGTTCTACAGTGCGACTGGATAGTTGCTGGCTTGCGTTTACAGCGTCAACGGCCGCTTGTGCGCCTTTTTGCAGTTTTGCAATCATCGTTTGAATTTCATCAGTACTTTTTCCTGTTCGGCTGGCCAACGTTCGAACTTCATCTGCAACAACAGCAAACCCTCGACCTTGTTCGCCAGCTCTAGCTGCCTCTATTGCTGCGTTCAATGCCAGTAGATTTGTTTGTTCAGCAATGCCACGAATAACATCAAGCACCGATCCTATGTTGTTACTCTCTTGTGCCAAATCAGCTGTTACTTGGCTTACTGTTTCAATATGATGTGACAGCGTTTCAATCGCTTTAATTGTTTGTGCCACCACATTTTTACTATCAGATGCGTTAGTTGCCGCCTCGGCTGCGGCATGCTCTGCGGCTTCAGCATGGCGACTCACATCATGTATTTGGTTAGTCATTTGCGCCATAGCGGTTGCAACTTGGGTTGAGCTATCATTTTGTAATTCGATGAATGATAAATTTGTTTTGCTTGCCTCATCAATATTATGCGCATATTGATTTACGTTATTTGCACTTAAGGCTACATGTTTGAGTGATTCACGCATTTTATTTGTATATAAATTAAAGTGGCGAGAAAGGCGTGAAACTTCATCATTACCCTGCTCATTAAGTGCTTGAGTTAAATCGCCTTCACCCTGAGAGATATCTTTCATCATGTTGGCGGCAAGTTTTGTGGGTAATAAAATGCTGCGAGCAATTAAGTAACTAAGCCCAATTAGCAGTAAAATAATAACAGTTGCATTTATAATCACTAAATTGCGAAGGTGTGCAAAAGCTTTATCTATTGTGTCAATGTAAACACCAGAACCTACAATCAGTTCCCAGGGGGGAAAGCCTTTAACGTAGGCAATTTTATCAATGGGTTTATCGGCTCCAGGTTTTGGCCATTTGTAGGGAATGATCCCCTCACCTTGTTTTTTTACTAAGTTAACCATGTCAACAAATAGCAATACGCCATCAGGATCCTTAGTATTACTTAATGACTTGCCAATGAGCTCTGGTTTAAAAGGATGCATTACCATTGTTGGTGTGTAGTCATTAACCCAAAAATAATTATCCCCATCATAGCGCAGTGCTTTTAATGCGTTCAGCGCTGCTTGTTTGGCTTGTTGCTCATTCATTTTCCCGCTTTGTTGTAGTGCGTAAAAGTGGCTAAAAATACTGTGTGCGGATTCAACCAAGTTTTTTGTTTTAGTGTGTTGCTCAGTTTTCAACGAATCGTATTGCTGAGTCAATGTAGTAACACTTAACAACATTAAACCAATGACAACAACGCATACTAATAGCGCTAATCGCTGAAAAATTGTAAATCGACGCAGGTAAGACATAGCTGTTCTCAATAAGTTAATGTGTTTGCTCGTTATTGTGTGTTGTTGCACCAGCTCTAATTTAAGAGTCTTTAAGGTATTGCTTGAGTGTTTACTAGTTTCTCAGTATTTACTAAGATTTTATTAAGTTGAAACTTACCTAATCGGAGTAAGCACTCTTAATTAAGTGTAGTAAAAACAGGTAATATATCTAGGGTCTGTTGGCCTTTGCTGTAGGTTTATCGTTTTAAAACTCACAGAAAGTGGAAGATAAGCAAAAAAAAAAGGCTGATTTTTGCAATCAGCCTTTAGTGAAATTTTAATGCTTTTTAAACAACTTATTTCACGTCAAAGTGACGGTTAAAGAAGTTAGTAATAGTTTGATGTAAATGTGTTTGCACTTGTTTACCGCGTAAGCTGTGTTTTGAGCCTGGGTAAGTCATCATTTCAAACTGCTTTTCATTATCTTGCAGTTGTTTAAATAACTTGGTTGCGTGGGTAAACAATACGTTGTCATCAGCCATACCGTGATAAATCATCAGTGGGCCTTTTAGACCGTCAGCGTACGGGAACACCGCGCTATTTTTATAACCCTCAGCATTTGTTGCTGGGTGAGATAAATAACGCTCGGTATAATGCGTATCGTATAAAGCCCAATCAGTTACTGGCGCGCCAGAAACACCCGCTTGAAAGTAATCGCCAGCTTTAAACATGGTCATTAATGCCATGTAACCACCATAACTGTGACCATAGATACCAATACGTTGAGGATCTACATAATCAAGCGTTCGTAAGAACTCGACGCCTTTTATCTGATCGGCAACTTCTACTTCACCTAAGTTTTTGTAGATGGCATCTTCAAACTTTTTACCACGGTTGTAAGAACCACGATTGTCGAGTTGAAATACCACGTAACCCTGTTGTGCCATATATTGGAAATATAAGTTTTTACTACGCCAGCTGTTAGTAACACGTTGTGCGTGCGGGCCACCATATACGTTAACAAGTACAGGGTGTTTTTTACTATTATTCACTGTTGCAGGTTTAAATAAACGGTAGTGCATAACTTGACCGTCTTCTGCTGTTAAGGTGCCGTACTCAGGCTCAGCTAACTCGTCAAGGAAAGGGGTTAGTGGGTGGTTATTATCAAGCTTATTTTGTTCAAGCCATGTAATAAATTCACCATTTACTTTGCGAAGTGCAGCCGAGTTAGGTTGATTAACTGACGAGCTATTATCAATAAAGGTTTTACTGTCTTTAGCCATAACCACTTTATGATAAGCACCTTGCTCGGTGATACGTTCAATATCACCTTTTTTAAATAATGGTACGCTGTATAAATGGCTTTCAAGTGGTGTATCTTTGCGGCCAGCAAAATACACAATGCCTTTGTTCTCATCAATGCCTTTTAAGCTATCAACAACCCAGTCTCCGCGAGTTATTTGACGAACAAGTTTGCCATTAGTACGGTATAGGTAAAGGTGTTTAAAACCATCACGTTCAGACGCCCATACGAAATGCTTTTTGTCTTTTAAGAACTGTAAGTCAAAATGTAAGTTGATCCACGTGTCGCTGGTTTCAGTTAGGGCAACTTTTTGTTTTCTAGTGTTGGCATTGTAAAAGCGCAGCTCTAATTTATGTTGTGAGCGGTTTTGCCATTGGTAAGATAACGTCGTGTCGTCTTCTAACCATTTGGCACGCGCAATATAAATGTCTTCGTTTTTACCTAAATCAATCCAATCAGTTTGCTGGTTATTAATTTTTACCACACCCAGTTGAATTTTTACGTTATTGGTGCCAGTAAACGGGTAGCGTTGATTAAATAGCTTAACTTCGTCAGCGTAAATTTCGTTACGAATAGCTTCTTTTACTGGGCTTTCGTCAATACGCGTGAAGGCAATTTTTGACTCATCACCTGCCCACCAGTAGCCAGTCATACGGCCCATTTCTTCTTGGGCGACAAATTCAGCCATGCCGTTTTTAATGACGCCGCCGCCATCTTTGCTAAGTTGAATCTCTTTACCCGATTTAAGGTTTAGCGCAAATAAATTCTGCTCACGTATAAAAGATACAAAATTCCCTTTTGGCGAGAAACGAGCATCGGTTTCAAATGCATCGGTATCTGTTAATTTACGGCTTTTTGCGGAGGCTAAATCGTAGTAATAAAGGTCGCCATTTAGCGGAAAAAGAAGGGCTTTACCATCCTTTGACCATTTATATTCCAAAATACCTTTACCAAAAATGCGCTGGCGCTCACGGCGTGCCTTTTCTTCGTCTGATAGGTTTTCAGGGCCAGAAAAAAGTTGTGCCGAATCGACTAGTAAGCGATTTTTGTTGTCTTTTAGATTGTATTCCCATAAATCATAGCGGTTGTAATCGTCGGTTTTACCTTGTAGGTAAGTAACACGGCTACCATCAGGCGAAAACTTCAGCTGCACAGGGGCTTTGCCCGCTAAACTAGGGTCGTCAAAAATACGCTCTAATGTGAGAGGTTTTGCTTGCACGGTTAGTGTTGTAGCTACTAAGGGCAGAGCCCATGAGAGGTGTTTGATTTTTTTTAACACGTAATTACCTTCGCTCGAATAAAAACTGCCATGATGTTAAAGCCAAGCGTGGGCAACTGCAACTAAATGCTATAAAGTAGTTTAGATGCTCCATTGAGATAAATAAAAGGAATAAAAATGACAGTTGAATTTGCTTTAGCACCAGAGCTGGCTCGTGATTGTATTGACGTGGCTGACTGGCCTCTTTGCAAAGTGTTATTAATGAATGATAGCCAGTACCCCTGGTTTATCTTAGTGCCTCGTAAAGCAGGCCTAAAAGAGAGCATTGATTTAAGTGAAACAGAGCAAATTGTTTTAATGCAAGAGTCGGCTAAGCTAAGTCGATTACTACAAGATGTTTTCTCCCCAGATAAGCTCAATGTCGCAGCGCTGGGTAACATGGTGCCACAGCTACATATTCATCATATTGCCCGCTATAAATCGGATGTTGCGTGGCCAGCACCAGTGTGGGGTAAATATCCTGCTAAACCATATTCCGATGAACAAATAGCTAAGCTAAAAGCCGTTTTCAATCATTCTTAACGACGTACCTTTGAGAGTAGTATGAAGCTTATAAAGCAATGTTGCACAAGCTTACTGTTATTATCATTATCTAATGCCACTTTTGCTGTATCTAATGAGCAAGCAAGTGTTGGCTTGTCAGTGCAAGCTAATTTTCACGCAATTGATAATGTTGGAGTCGCTAATTTAATGCCTCATGCAGGGCATGTGTATTCAGCAGGCCAACCAAGTATTGATCAGTTTGAGGCATTAGCGCATGAAGGTATTAAGCATGTAATTAACCTGCGTGGACAAAGCGAACAAGACTGGGATGAAAAAGCACTGGTTAACAGCTTAAATATGGATTATGTCGCGCTACCTATTACTGGTGCCAAAGATATAAATGTGAAGAATGCACGTTTATTAACGCAGTTTCTGGCACAGAGAAAAGGTGAGGCTGTGTTAGTTCATTGTGCTAGTAGTAATCGAGTCGGTGCGTTGATGGCTATTGCAGCTTATGAACGCAGCCAAGATATAGAGGCTTCCATTGCTGAGGGAAAAAGTTGGGGCTTAAAAAGCCTGGAGCCATTAGTACGTAATGTTATAAGTAATCTAGACTGAGTATGTGTGTTACAGCCAGAGGCCGTAACACACTAGGTTTAATGCTAAAGCCCTAGTACATCTTTACCTTGTTTAAAGGTTACATCAACAGGAATATTTGCTTGGCTTAGTTTTTCTAAGTCTTTAGCAAGCTCGGCTTTAATATCACCATGTGTGGCAATAAGTTGATCTACTTTTTGATAATCACCATCCCCTTGTAACGTCAAAATAAGGTTCGATAATTTAGCCATTGCCTGACCCATTTTTTCCATATTTACACGGTAAAGACCTTGCTCGTTTTTAGAGAACGCGCCTTCTTGTGCAAAAAAGTTAAAACGGATCATGTTTGCTTTGCCATGTGCACTTGAGGCACCAAAACGTACTGAACGGAAAATACCCGCCATAAACGTGGTGTAGTAATCTTCCAATGTGCCTTGCGTTATTTCGCCTTTCTTAAGTAATTGTTCAACCATGTAAAGACCAAGGATATCTGCTTTTCCTTCTTCAAGCGCGCTAGCGTGTTCTTGTAAAGACTGGCGAACGGTTCCTTTACCTGTGATTGTATTTTTAATACCTAAACCGTGAGCCACTTCGTGGAACATCGTATTAGCAAAAAACGCATCAAAAGTAATGTGTTTACGTTGCTCTGGAACAATTAGTTGCTCAGCGATAGGTACTAAAATTTTATTAAACTTAGCGCGCATGGCATTTTTAAGCTGTAGACGACGTGTACCCTTTTCAAGCTGAACTTGCTCATCATTTGGTAGGTTGATAGCAATAGTTTTACTACCCGCATTTGAGTGACCTGCATAGTAAACAACATCGTATGCGTTTAGATCTGCATCTGATCCTGGTACTTCTTGTTTATACTTGATATCAACAGGCAAGCCTTTTTGTAACTCAGGTAAGAAAGCTGCAAACTTGGCTAAACGTTCACTCCATGCTAAGTCTTTTACTAATACGTATGATTCGAATGCCGCACGTGAACCAAATAATTGATCTTCATATGTTTCTATAGGCCCAATAACCACATCAATAGGGTTATTTTTCATGTCCATCCAAGCAAAGTCAGATGCTTGATATTCATCACTGAGTAGCGCCTCGGCACGAAGGTTTAAGTAGTTTGCGAATTCTTTATCATCAGCAAGTTTACTTGCTTCTCGCAGCAGGGCTGCTGCTTTTTCTAGTGCTTGTGCATACTCAATGGAGTAATCAACTGTATAAAGCTGACCTGCTTCATCACGCTTTACAATTGAATACAGACCGTTTTTATCTTCAACGTCTGCATTATTAAGTTCTTCTTTTGTTATATCTGCAGGATAAAATTGTGCGCCTGGTGCTTTATCTTCATAACCTGATAGAAATACTTGATCACCATTTAAGCGGTCCCAAGGGCCGTAGTTTATAGCGGCAAACTTTTGCACTTCAGGGTCGTTTATTTTTGCTAAAAAGCTGGCTTTGTCTTCACCAAATGCTTGACGCCAAAATAGGTCATCCATGATTTTTGATGCATCGATTAATGTTGCGATCATGGCTTTTTGATTGTCACTTAAATGCGAAAGATCTGTGGTTAAGCTAAAGTCAGTATAAATAGCTAAGCGATCTTTATCGGCATTAATAAGCTGCTGTGAGATCGGTTTTTGAGTTTCATTTTTAGCTGATGTGTCTGAAATTTGGGTTGTAGCTTGCTCTGAGCATGCACTAAGAAAAGCGGCACCGCATAAAACGAGTGCTTTGCTAATTTGGTTAAGAGTCATTTTATTGCCTGTTATAAGAGAAGTTGATAGCCAGTTACTTTGGGTTACTAGCCTTGCTTGAATAATGCATTAAAGCAAACCTTAAGCGCAAATAGCAAGTTTACTGCAATTTTATAGATAGACAGGAGAAAGTGGGCTTACTTATAAAATAAAGCGAGATAATTTTAGTAATTTCCTTAACTTTAGCGAGAACTTAGACAATACTGTGGGTATAACAAATAAAAGTTCCATAGCATGGCTTTTTCAGCAGGCTAATAACAAAGGATGACACATTTATGTCAACAGAAAACGCACTATTAACCATTTTGGTTGACCGAATTAATAACGACACTCTCGTGTTACCTACATTGCCAGAAATTGCGATTCGCGTTCGCCAAGCAGCAGATGACCCAGATGTAAATTTAACACAGATGGCTGATGTTATATCTCATGACCCTGCACTTGCTGCGCGCATGATCAAAGTGGCAAACAGTGCATTTATGGGGCGCTCAGTTAAAGTATCCAATTTAAACCAAGCTGTAACTCGTATCGGCTTAAGGCAAATTAAAAATATTGCAACCGCCATGGCGATGGAGCAACTCTTTGTGTCTCATAACGAGTTAATCAAAGGCTATATGGATAAAGCGTGGCAAAAAACGCTTAAGGTGGCGTGCCACTCTATCACTCTTATGGAGTTCTTTTTAAAAGAAAACAAGCAAACCTCACTAAATCGAGACACAATTACTCTAGCAGCGCTTGTTTATAATATTGGTGTATTACCTATTTTAACAGAGGCCGAACGTCATCCAGAAGTGTTTGCAAACCCAAGCTTTTTAGCTCATGCGATTCAAAAACTGAGTGGAAAAGTAGGGGGCGCTATTATGCGTGCTTGGGAGTTTACTGATGAATTTGTTGAAGTAGCTGAGAGTTGGGCAAATCCAAATTATCGCCCAGAACATATTTGTTACGTTGATTTCATTCGTATCGGTGCGATTATGGAAGGAATTCTTCAAGTTTCTGATAAGTCAGCTGCTTTACAGATGTATATTGATAAAGGCACTATCTCTTCTTTAGAGGTGTTTACAACCGATGAATACAATGAAATGTTAGATGATGTGAAATCTGTTTTTAGCTAATAAAGTAATAGTAATATACCCAAACCACCTCAAAATGCAGAATTCAGCGTTTCACTGGCTTGGGTATAAGCGCCATTACGGCGCTTATTATTTTAAAGTTAAGCTAGATCGTCAGCATCACCCAAACCGGATGTTAGCTCTTCTAACATTTGCTTTATTTCTTCAGAAGCTAAAATAAAATCAGCATCAAGCTTAATCAGCATATCTTCTTTAGGAATATCAGCATTCTCTTCTTTTAGTGTTTCCGAGTAACTTAAGCGTTTGATTGAACCATCATTTTGTAGCATAAACTTCAGGCGTTCTTGCCAATCAAGGGCGAGCTTAGTTACTCGCTTACCACTTTCAAGGTGAGATTTAACTTCATCACAAGCAAGATCATGGCCTTTAAGTTTTACTTGCGCGCCACTGTCGTCCGCTTCTTCAAGTTCTGCATCAGAACCAATGGCAAAACCTTCTGGCGTACTAAAGTTGGTTAACCAGTCGGTTAGAAATACGTCTAAATCATAGTTTGCAAATGCAGGTACCACAGGTAATGTGCCAAGTGATTTACGTAAAAGTGCTAATAGTTCTTCAGCTTTATTAAAGCTACCACTGTTAACCACGACCCAACCATTTTCTTGGTCAATAAAAGCAAATTGTAAGCTCGATTTTTTAAACGCTTGAGGTAATAAAGTGTGAAGAATATTTTCTTTTAGCTCGTCTTTTTCTTTTTTCTTAACAGGGCGATTTTCTTCAGCTTCGATTTGCTCTATTTTTTCAGCAACCATTTCATTTACAACGGCAGCGGGTAAAACTTTTTCTTCGCGTTTTGCGCAAACTAAGATGCTTTTTTGAGAAAAATGAGAAAGAGATTCACCGTGTTTACCAAAGGCTTTGGTCCAGCCAAACGTGCTTAAGTCTTGGCTGCCGCAAGGGCGAAATACATCTTGCTCTAGGGCGTTATCAAAGTCTTCTTGAGTGTATGAAACATCTTGTTTAAAGCGGTAACAAATAAGGTTACTAAACCACATAGGGGATTTGATCCATTTGGTAAATTTGCTCAATCATAGCAATAAAAACCGGATGCTGAAATGGCTGATTTAGTTAATGCTCAGCAATTAAGCCAAGCATTAACCTAAACTTAAAATGCCTTTAATTATTGAAGATTGAAAGTGGCTTTGGCATGTCCTTAGGGAAGCTAATGTGGTAATGGAGGCCATTACCTGGTGAACTTGATACGTCGATATCACCACTAAGCGTTTGCTTAACTAAGTTAAATGTAATGTGTGTACCTAAACCACTTCCGCCTTGGTCGCGTTTAGTTGTAAAAAATGGGTCAAACAGCTTTTCTAGTTGTTGTTCGCTCACACCATTACCGTTGTCTTTAAAATCAATAACAACGTAATTATCATCATCCTTGATAATGATATCAATGATGCCATTTTCTAATCCATCAAAACCGTGAATCAATGAATTCATGATTAAATTAGTAAAAATCTGGCTTATAGCCCCTGCGGGTAAGTTCAGTGTTAGCTCTTCAGGGCAGTCTAAATTTATGTGGTGGCTAGTATTTTTAATTTTAGGGTGCAACGAGCGAATTACTTCTCCCAAATACTCTTTAAAATTAATAGTCCGCACAGCTTCACTTGCTTGGTCGACAGCTATTTGCTTAAAGCTGGCAACAAGCTCTGACGCTCTATCAAGGTTGCTGGTTAATAAGCTAGTGCTTTGTTTAGCGTCGTTAATAAACTCTTCCAATGCTTTTGGTGACAATGTTTTATCTTTGTAGGCGGCTTCAATTTGAACAAGTCGCTCTTGTAAAAACGATGTAGCTGTAACACCTATCCCTACAGGTGTATTGATGTCGTGAGTAATACCAGCGACTAAGCCACCCAATGCAGCCATCTTTTCCGAACTAACTAAACGTTCCTGAGCAATATTTAACTCATCAACATAGCGTTGTAGCTGAGTTTGCTTAGTAAGGAGTTCTTGCTCTGTATGGCGGCGTAGATCAACTTCTTCAGTCAATGTTAGCTTTTGTTTTTCTAGTTCATACTTTTGCTGTTGTAAGTCCATCATTGCTTGGCTCAAATTAGAGGTCTTTCGTGCCACTTCTTGCTCTAATTGTAGATTTTGTTGGTCAAGCTTTTCATTGCTGATAATAAGTTCTTTTTGAGTGTGCTCAAGCTCTTTACGGTATTGCACTACTTTGTCTATTAATGTATTGAAAGACTGCTCCATAACTTTTAATTCGTTATGTTCAGTTGTTTCAATATTGATGTGTTGTCCTTCAATATCGTTCAGTTCTAAATCTTCTATTTGCTCAGTTAATTGAGCAAGAGGATCAGTCAATAGCTTTCTAAAGGCCATTAAAAATAGGATGATTAAAAATGTGGTTTTGATCATCGCATTACCTATTAAAAAGTAAATTGAGATCATAATTCGACTAAAGACAACTTCTCTACTTGAGAAAAGGGTCACGTCACCTACTTGGGTGGCGCGTCCTGAAAATTCAAAAATTAAAGGGAAAGTGTAGCCAAATAAACCTGAAGGAGTATCTTCAATAATCGCCTCTTCTTGAACAAGTTGCTGACTGTATAGTTCTCGTATATCTAATGAGCGGCCTAGTTGTGATATTATTTCACCGCTGTCATCGCGTACAATAATGCCCTCAATCATTGGGATCGCAAGCAGTCCTTCAGCAGTTGTGATGGTTTGCTTTGTGTTTAACTCCCAAATTGCGCGAGTTAAACTACGGCTAAAAGTTTTTTGTAACGTAGTTAGCTCGTTGCGAATGTAATCTTTAGTATTGATATATTCAGCAATTACTTGGCCGCAAGTGACGACAAATGTAAGTAAAAAGTAGACAGATAATACGCTGGTCAATAGCTTTTTTGAGAGACTTTTTTGTAGCATGGATTGTCCATAGCTCCTTGGTGGCAATTGAATTACGTTTTGCTTTTACTAAAGTTAGCTAATAAACGTATAAAAATAAATAAAAGAATTGTTTATTAAGCAACAAAGTAAGGAAATTTTCTTTTTTTAGCAAAAACTTAAGCTTATCTCATTTTATTATTTGTGATATAAAATCTATTATCATTTGTCAAAACGTAATGAGTGTATGATCCACTTATTAACTTTTTTATTCTTAATCTAGTAGTTAAAGGTATGAATTTTTCTGTATTAGTCTGTGACGACTCAACTGTAGCACGTAAGCAAGTAGTGCGCTGTTTAAATGAATGTATTGATGCAGATATCAAGCAGGCTAAAAACGGTAAAGAAGCACTTGAATTAATGAAGACCCAGAGCTTTGACCTACTGTGTCTTGATTTAACGATGCCTGAAGTCGATGGCGTGCAGGTATTAGAAGCGATAAGAGCACAAAAAATTGAGTGCTTTGTTTTGGTTATCTCAGCGGATATCCAAGAAAAAATGAAGCTGCGCGTCACTCAATTAGGGGCTATCGACTTTATTCACAAGCCAATAGATAAACCAAGGTTGAAAGAAGTCTTGCATAAATTTGGCATTCGATAGTTCTTTATATAACCAAAAGACATAATTTATCTTTTCAAGTGGGTTGACAGAATAGCCACCTTTGAGGCAGTCTAAAGGCTATGAAAACAAATAATCACGCACTGACCATTATTATTACAACCACCATTCTTACTGGATAGTGGCATAGGTCGGTGCAACAAATTTAAAGGCCTGTGTTCACTAAGAACACAGGCCTTTTTTCGTTTTATGGGATGAGGAAACATAAAAAATGCGAGTATTAAAATTTGGTGGGTCATCACTTGCCGACTTTGCGTGTTTACAACAGGTAGCTCAGTTAGTCAAAGCGCAACTAAAAGATGAAATGTTATTGGTATTGTCAGCGCCAGGCGGTATGACTGACTCTCTTGTTGCGCTGGCTAGCAGCGCAGAACAAGGGCTAGATTTCAGCGACCAATGGCAAACTTTAACGCAGCGTTGTGAAAGTTTAAAAAGTGCGGTAGAAGCCGATTTTGGTCAAGTCGAGAACTGGCCAGATCTTGATGAATTAAGCAATAAACTGGCAGGCGTAAAACTGATTAAGTGTTGCCCTGATCAAGTACGTGCGTATGTTATTAGTTTTGGTGAACGCGTTAGTGTGTCATTAATGCAATGTTTATTGAGCTCACACAATGCACGTTATTTAGAAGCCACAGCCTGTATCGCTTCAACGGGTGGCCATATTGATGCTGAAGCTGATTTAGCTGCCAGTAAGGTTCGTTTTCAAGCAGCATTAAAAGAAAGCCCTGCTAACATTTACATTATGCCTGGTTTTACGGCAAGTAATGAACAAGGTGAGTTAACAACACTTGGCCGTAACGGCTCTGATTATTCAGCTGCGATTGCAGCAGCGTGTTTAGAAGCCGACGTGTGCCAAATTTGGACTGATGTAGATGGCGTTTATAATGCCGATCCTCGCTATATTAAAAAGGCGACTAAGGTCGATTTTTTATCTTATAAAGAAGCGATGGAACTGTCTTATTTTGGTGCTAAGGTGCTTCACCCGAAAACAATTTTACCGTGCGCTAAAGCGGGCGTGCCATGTGAAATTAAAAATACCCATAACCCAGAGGCACAAGGCTCATTAATTGGTAATGATTACGCATCAGATGAACCTGTAAAAGCGCTGTCTAGCTTACAAGATCTTGCCATGTTAACGGTTTCGGGCCCAGGCATGAAAGGTAAAGTAGGTATGGCATCAAAGGTATTTAATGCCCTTGCCCATGATAACGTGTCTATTGTGTTAATTACGCAATCGTCGTGTGAATTTAGTATCAGTTTTTGTGTTCATGAATCAGATTTAGCCCTTGCACTTGAAGCTTTACAAACGGCCTTTGAGCTTGAATCGCAAGCGGGTCTGATTGAGCCTGTACAAGTGCAGCGTAATTTAGCGATTGTTACCCTAGTAGGTGACAACATGCGCGCGCACAAAGGCTTAGCTGCCAAGTTTTTTGCCTCTTTAGCACAAGCACAAGTAAACATTGTTGCAATTGCACAAGACTCGACTGAAAGTGCTATCTCAGCGGTTATTGACGGTGAACTGTGTAACGATGCCGTTAAAGTGTGCCACGAAAACTTCTTTACTCATATCCCATCAATCGATGTGTTTTTACTGGGCTGTGGCTTAGTCGGTCAAGAGCTAATTCAGCAACTTGAGCGCCAACAAGCCTGGCTTGAAAAACGTAATATTAAACTTAACTTGTATGGCGTAGCCAACTCTCGTCAACTTCATTTAGACAGTGAAGGGGTGCAATTTGGTGATTGGCAGCAAAAGCTCGCAACATCAGAGCAAGCGTTTGATTTAAAACTGGTTGAGCAATTTGTAAAGCAAAATCATTTAATCAACCCGGTGCTGGTTGATTGTACTTCTTCGGATGCATTAGCTGCACAATACGTCGACTTTTTAAATGCTGGTTTTCATGTCGTTGCGGCCAATAAAAAAGCCACAACTAGCTCGTATACATATTACCAAGATTTAATTAGTGCAACGCAAAAAAATAACCGCAAGTTTTTATACGAAACCAACGTAGGCGCTGGCCTTCCGGTTATTGATAACTTGCAGTCGCTATTTGGTGCTGGTGATGAGTTACTTGAATTTAGCGGTATTTTATCAGGTTCGTTGTCGTATATGTTTGGCGCGCTAGAGGATGGCTTGTCACTATCAGAGGCCACAGTTAAAGCAAAGGAAAGTGGCTTTACTGAGCCAGATCCGCGGGATGACTTATCAGGTACTGATGTTGCGCGTAAGCTTCTAATCATTGCTCGCGAGGCAGGGTTAAAACTAGAGCTTAGTGATATCGAAGTTGAACCTGTGCTACCACAAGGGTTTGCACAAGATGACAGTGTTGATGACTTTATGGCCAAGCTGCCTAGCTTAGATGCCGCATTCAATGACCGCATCCACAGTGCAGCAAGTGAAGGCAAAGTGCTACGTTATGTTGGTACTATCAAACAAGGTCACTGCAAAGTCGGTATTGAGGCTGTTGATTCAAGTCATGCACTGAGTGTTATTCGTGATGGAGAAAACGCATTAGCAATTTTGAGTGAGTACTACCAACCGCGCCCATTTGTTATTCGTGGATATGGGGCGGGCTCTGCGGTGACCGCCGCGGGTGTATTCGCTGACATCTTAAAAACATTGTCTCGTTAGGAGAGGGCTATGATTGAAGTATATGCTCCGGCTTCTATCGGTAATTTTGCGGTAGGGTTTGATGCCTTAGGTGCCGCGCTTGCACCAATTGATGGCACTTTATTGGGTGATGTAGTGGCTGTTAGTTCAGCATCGGCTGATGAGTTTATTTGCTCTGGCGACTATGCCCATAAACTGCCAAGTGACGCCAGTGAAAATTTAGCATATCAATGTTTGGTGCATTTTCGCGAGCATGTTGCACCTAACATGCCAACGGTCAAGCTTGAACTGAAAAAGAACTTACCAATAGGCTCAGGGTTAGGATCAAGTGCTTGCTCAGTGGTTGCCACATTTGCAGCGCTTGATAAGTTTGCTGATACAAAGCTTAGTCAAGTTGCACTTATTGAGTTAATGGCTGATTTTGAGGCTATTGTTAGCGGGGGCCGTCACTATGACAACATTACCCCATGTTACTTAGGTGGGTTGCAGCTAACTGGCGATTTAATCCCAGACAAATCACTGGCGTTACCAGTGGATGATAGCTGGTATTACGTGGCGGCTTTTCCGGGTTTTTCACTCAATACAGCCAAGGCACGCTCTGTATTACCTACGCAGTTAAGCATGCATGCGAGTGTAGAGTTTGCCCAGCGTTTATCGGCGTTTAGCACGCTACTGCTTACGAACCGTTTTGATGATGCTTTATCAATTATGAGTGATGAAATAGCAGAGCCACACCGTGCACCGCTCATCTCTGGGTTTAGCGAAGCGAAAGCAGCGCTACCTGAACTAGGCGCTGAAATTGTGAGTATTTCAGGAGCAGGACCTACGTTATTTACTGTGTGTAAAACGCTTGAAGCGGCAAAGCAGTGCGAGCAATGGTTACAAAGCAATTATTTAAACGAACAAGGCTTTTGCCATATCTGTAAGCTTGATAGCGCCGGCGCGCGTCAGCTATAAGAATTTAAGGAATTAATAATGCAATTACATAATTTAAAAGACGACACGCAAAAAGTGTCGTTTGTTGAAGCCGTTAAAACAGGTCTTGGCCGTAATCAAGGGGTGTTTTTTCCTGAGTCGTTAGCGCCCATGGCAGATATTGATGCCTTGCTTGATATGGATTTTGTCAGCCGTAGCTCGGCTATTTTATCACACCTGATTGGCGATGAGCTCCGGGCAGATACCGTGGCAAAAATGGTGCAAAATGCCTTTAACTTCCCGGTTAAATTAGTCCAAGTAGAAGAAAATATATATTGCCTAGAGCTGTTTCATGGTCCAACTCTTGCGTTTAAAGACTTTGGCGGGCGTTTTATGGCGGAGTGCTTAGCGCAGTTCAGCCAAGGTGAAAAAACGACTATTTTAACGGCGACCTCAGGAGATACTGGCGCCGCTGTGGCACATGCTTTTTACAATAAGCCCAATATCGACGTAGTCATTTTATACCCTAAAGGCAAAATATCACTGGCTCAGCAAAAGTTATTTACGACTCTTGGCGACAACATTCATTGCTATGCGGTAGAGGGCAGTTTTGATGATTGCCAAAGCATGGTAAAAAATGCCTTTTTAGATGATGAAGTAAAAACACGCCTAGGCTTGAACTCCGCTAACTCGATCAATATTAGCCGTTTAGTGGCACAAGTATGCTATTACTTTGAAGCCATTGCACAGCTACCAAAAGAAAAACGTGCAACTGCACATGTTTCAGTGCCAAGTGGTAACTTTGGTAATGTGTGCGCCGCGATGATAGGTGCCGTAATTGGCTTACCTGTTGCTAAACTAAGCGCCACAACCAATCAAAATGATACTGTGCCGCGTTTTATTGCAGATAAAAACTGGGCACCAAATGCAACAATCGAGTCACTATCAAACGCAATGGATGTGAGTAAGCCTAATAACTGGCCTCGCGTGCAAACCATGTTAGATAATAACTGGTTTAGTTATGATAATTTTTACTCAACCAGTGTGGATGAAAACGACACCCAAGCTGTTATGAAAAAAATCCAACAAACAGGGTATGTTGCTGAGCCACACACCGCGATTGCCTACCAAGGCCTAAAAGCTGATTTAGCCCCAGGCAGTGCAGGTATATTCTTAGCAACTGCACACCCTGCTAAATTTAAAGAAAGTGTTGAAGAGATTTTAGCTATTGAACTTGATATGCCAAAGCCGCTTGCAGATGCCCTTGCTAAGCCGTGTTTAGCACAAGAGATTAAAGATGATTATGAAGAGTTACGAAACATTATCTTAGAAAAGCTAGGTTAGACCTAAAGTGCAACAGCAGCGAGATGAGCAATGCTGTTGCACTCTCAGCTAGAGCCATAAATAAGATTTTATTACTAGTGAAGCAGTTAATCACACCATAGAACGTGAGCGCCTGTTTAATACTCTTAGCAATATGATTAGCATCGCAATTAAACACAGTATTAAACCTGCAATTGTTACTATTTGATAAGGAGCCCATCTAATCAAAAGTAGTGCACACGTTAACAAAAGAAAGGGTTTAAATTCATAGTAGTAATAGTGCTTCTTTACTTTTTTGCGATTAACTTTGTGATCAATTCGTCGAGCGTTAGAGCGTAAGCGCCAAATGTTAGCGCCATTTAAAAACACTATGATACCAATCGCGGTTGGGATAATAGAGCTTGCAATAAGTAAGCAGCTTGCACCAAAGGTGAAGTAAAAATAGGGAATCGATTCGTAAATAGGTTTTGCGAGCATAGCGGTTAAAGTATCATCCTTGATCACATTTCATTAAATTGTAGTTTAAATAGAAACATATGCAATGTGATTGTTACCCAAACACCTCAAAATGCAGAATTCAGCGTTTCACAGGGGCTTAATATCAAGGCGTTACTTTGCAAGAAGGCCATCCCTTTTAAGAAGGAACAACGATGAGAGTAAGTCCCTGTGAAGCGCCCAATGGGTTGGTTTAAAAGCGATTTATACTGCGTTATTGAATTTACCAATAGAACCACCATCACTCGCAATCAATGCCTTATCTAAATCGCTTTTAATTCCAACGATGCTCGCATCTTGAGGTGGTGGCTTGGATATAACCCCCTTGAAAAATAAAAGCCTACCACCACACTTAGCACATGCGATGTATAAAAATGCAACAATCTAATTTTGGTATACACTTTGCAATATATATTTTGCAATATATATTTTGCAATAAATTGGCTAGTAAAAGTTTAGCTATTAAACGCTAAAGTTATATTTAAGGATATTCACAATACCAACGCATTCAGCACCGGTAACACAAAGGGGCATATAATGAGCAATAGTTTTGACACCCAAAAACAACTCACAATTAACGGCGAGCAATTTCACATTCATTCATTACAGGGGCTCGGTGATAAAGCCAAACGACTACCTTTTTCACTCAAAGTACTACTTGAAAATTTGTTACGTAATGAAGATGGCATCAACATAAAAAAACAAGACATTGAAGCCTTATTAGATTGGGATCCACAAGCTAAACCAAGCGCAGAAGTTGCTTTCACACCTGCGCGCGTTGTTATGCAAGACTTTACAGGCGTGCCTGCCATTGTTGATTTAGCAGCCATGCGTGATGCCATGGAAAAGCTCGGTGGCGACCCTGCCAAAATAAACCCACTATCTCCTGCAGAACTTGTTATTGATCATTCTGTGCAAGTTGATGGTTATGGCGATGACGGCGCGTTTGATTTAAATGCCAAACTTGAGTATGAACGCAATAAAGAGCGCTATGAGTTTTTACGTTGGGGTCAAACTGCTTTCGATAACCTAAAAGTGGTGCCACCCGCAACCGGTATTGTTCACCAAGTTAATCTAGAATATCTCGCCCGTGTGGTATTTAATGAAGAGCGCAATGGCCAAAAGTTTGCTTACCCCGACACACTCGTTGGGACTGACTCTCATACAACCATGATCAACGGTTTGGGTGTACTTGGTTGGGGCGTAGGGGGCATAGAAGCTGAAGCCGCAATGTTAGGGCAACCTATCAGCTTACTTATTCCACAAGTAGTGGGCATGAAACTCAATGGCCGTCTTCCTGAGGGAACGACCGCTACAGATTTAGTGCTGACTGTAACAGAGATGCTTAGAAAGCATGGCGTGGTTGGCAAATTTGTTGAATTTTATGGCGATGGCCTCGCCGACCTACCATTAGCCGATCGCGCAACGATCGCTAACATGGCTCCTGAATATGGTGCTACCTGCGGTATTTTCCCGATTGATGATGAAACAATTAACTATTTACGCCTAACTAACCGCGATGAAACACAATTAAAACTAATCGAAGATTACGCCAAGCACCAGAGTTTATGGCGTAATGCCGGCGATGAAGCTCATTATACCGACAAGCTCGAATTAAAACTTGATGACATAGTGCCCAGCTTAGCAGGTCCTAAACGTCCACAAGATAGAATTCCCCTAGATCAAGCTGGTGATGTTATTACTCAGCATTTAAGAGGCTTTCAAGATGATCGTATCGCAAACCGCGATAAAAGCGACGAAGAGCAATCTCGTATTGAAAGTGAAGGCCCTACGACCAATCCAGATGAACCAGTAGATGAAGCTCAATTTATGGGCGCAGCTAAAGTGAAATTTAAAGGCCAAGAGTTTGAGCTCAACGATGGCGCATGTGTTATTGCCGCGATCACCAGCTGTACTAACACATCAAACCCAAGCGTAATTTTAGCCGCAGGTTTGGTTGCCAAAAAAGCCCGTCAACTCGGTATAGATGTTAAACCTTGGGTTAAAACCTCTTTAGCTCCTGGATCACAAGTTGTCACTGATTACCTAAAAAATGCTGAGTTAATGGATGATTTAGAGGCCCTTGGTTTCAACCTTGTGGGTTACGGCTGTACTACCTGTATTGGTAACTCTGGACCACTTGCTGATGAAATATCTGATGCAATTCAAAAACACAAGTTAGTTGTAAGCTCTATCCTATCGGGTAACCGTAATTTCGAAGGGCGTATTCATCAAGATGTAAAAATGAACTTCCTCGCATCACCACCTCTGGTTGTGGCATACGCAATTGCTGGACGAACGGATATTGATGTATACAACGAGCCATTAGCAAAAGATGCAAATGGTAATGACATTTACCTGAAAAACATTTGGCCCAGCGTAAATGAAGTCAATGAACTGGTACAAAAAACAGTGACTAAAGAGATGTTCGCCTCTAGCTATGGCAATGTATATAAAGGTGATGAGCGTTGGCAACAAATCAAAATACCTGATGGTAAACTGTATGACTGGAATGATGCATCTACATACATTAAGAAAGCCCCTTTCTTCGAGGGCATGGAAGTTGAGCCCCCAGGCATCCCAACTATTAGTGGAGCACGTTGCTTAGCAAAACTAGGTGACTCTGTCACAACCGATCACATATCGCCAGCAGGTGCAATTAAAGCCAGTGCTCCGGCGGGTGAATACCTGCAACAACATGGTGTTGAAAAAGGCCAGTTTAACTCTTATGGCTCACGTCGTGGTAATCATGAAGTGATGATGCGCGGCACCTTTGCCAACGTAAGATTAAAAAACCTGCTTGCCCCAGGCACTGAAGGAGGTGTCACACGGACTCAGCCTGAAGACGAGTTAGCAAGTATTTATGATGCTGCGATGAGTTATCAACAGCAAGGCACGCCATTAGTTGTGCTTGCAGGTGCTGAATATGGCACAGGCTCATCACGAGACTGGGCTGCAAAAGGCTCCCTATTGTTAGGAGTTAAAGCTGTTATCGCGCAAAGCTATGAACGCATTCATCGCTCTAATTTAATTGGTATGGGCGTACTTCCATTGCAATTTAAAGAAGGTGAAAGCCATGAATCTTTAGGACTCACGGGCCAAGAAACATTTGATATTGAAGGCCTGTTTGATAAAACAAACGAAGTCAGCGTGATAGCCACTAACAGTGAGGGGAAACAAGTGAGCTTTAGTGCTGATGTGCGTATTGATACACCTAAGGAATGGGACTACTACAAACATGGAGGCATCCTTCAATACGTTTTAAGAAACATGCTTGAGCAATAATACTGCCTAGAGGCTGCGCTACTTACTACTGCGCAGCCTCAATAGTTGCTTATTTGATTCAGAACAAGTTGAACTAAGGATTTTTGGCTACACTGAAGGTATTAGTAATCAACAAAGCGTACTGATGCCTCCTCTAATAATCATCAAGATACTCAGATTAAGCATAATATTGGGCTTAAGTCTTATTATATTAGGTCACTATCTTTTGGTTTCTGACTATTTTGATGCTATTACTAGTATTAATAAGATTGTTATTAGTGCATCGTGTATTGCGTTCGGTGTTTTATTTTCATTGCCAACCAAGATTTGTTTAACATTGATCCTTATGAATTTAGAAGATAAGCACAATAAATCGGCCAGCATTCATGCTAATACGAAGAATACGTAGGTCTTTTTTACATCAACTCTTTTTATACAGCACAATGTTCTATGCTTTGTGTTCAGAGGCGCTTGCACAGCAAAAATTAACAATCGCATCAGGTAACTTTGCCCCTTACTTTCAAGAGGACGACGTTACTGGTGATGGTTATTTCGATCTAATCCTACTGAAAGTTCTTAACAAAGAAGGCTACAACAATATCAATTTAGTCTCGTTAAACAACGATGCTATTAAACGTTATTTTATAAATGGCGTCGCTGATGTTGCAATTAATTACACAGCAATGCCACCTTCGAATAGTTACACATCTAAATATAGAGTGAAGTTTTTAAATAGAGTAATCATGCACACCGACCAATGGTCGAACGATATAAAAAAATTACATGACTTAGATGGCTTTACTCTAGCTAGTTTTACTGGGGCATCAAACTTGTTTGGCAATGAGTTTAAAAAATTTACCCAGTCAGATTCAGTTAAATATTTTGAAACTGCCAATCAGCAAGCGCTCAATAAGCTACTGCATAAGAACAAAATTGATGTGAGAATTGGCGATTACTTAATGTTTTATAGGCATACCGCTTATATATCTGGCTTAAACCCAAATGATTACGTGTCGCTTGATTTATTGGATTACCAAGGGTCGTTTATTGTGTTTCACGATAAAAAATTAAGAGATCGGTTTGATCATAAGTTAGGTCAACTCATTCAATCCGGTGAAATAAATACAATCACCCAAGAGTGGCTCAAGTTCTATAACTTACCTTCAGCCATTGAGCATACTTTCTTTCCTAGCATTGCTGATCGTTAAAAGAGTATGAGTTAGAGTATAAACTTAGATAATTAGCACTATTAAACAAAAGTATATGTTCAGTTTGCTTTTTCAAGTTGCTCAGTCCGCTCTGCCAACTTTTTCTTTACTTGCTGCGCATCATCAAACAATTTTTTGATCACAACAGGGTTATACGCATTTGCGGGATTTTGCGTAACAACAAGCTGGCCTGACTTGGCGCTGCCTTTTAAAATAGAGGTGTCTTCGGCTTCAACCACAGTAATATCGTTGGGGTCTAAGAGCATTTTTTCACTTTTACCATTTGGATTGGGTTGATCTGAATAATGCCACTGGCCATGCTGATCTTGCCATTTATAAATCACGGTAGATGCTGAGAAATCATCATTGGTTTTTTGTATCAAGTCACGATGTGTATTTGCTACTAATTTTACCGCTTCATCCAAGGTATTATTTGATAGAGCTACCGCTTGTGATTTTAGCTTTGTTGATGTGTGTGAAATCTGTTCTACGCTCAACCAAGATTTTCCATCCGGGCGCTTCAGGTAAAATAAGGTGGTGATGCTGATAAGTAATAGCATGATTAATATGTAGGCAAAATACTTCATTTTCATTCCTTGAAGTGTGTATTTAAAAATAAATAAGCTTATTCATAGCTATTTATTATTCTAGCAAGCTCACCATTAGCTTTCAGCTTTTTTAAAAAATTATTAAATGAATCTGCACGTACTTTGCCTCGCGGCGTAAATGAAAACTGTAACTGAAGAGGCTCTTCTCCAACACTAAAGTGGCTAGTATTGAGAATATGAAACTTAGGGAATTTTTGGCGATACCAATTAAATACAGCGCGAGACATAATAGTAAAACGTGTATTTTTATGGTTATTATAGAGGCTATGCAAAATAGCGAGATCAGAATAAAAGTTCTCTCTACGAATCACCTGATCTGCTAGTAACTGCTCATATTCTGGAAAAACATACCCATAGTTAGCGAGCAACACACCTGCTATCGATTCATTTTGCGAATGAAAAGAGGCCGGATCCCCATTTTGACTGACAACAATAATATCCTCTATTGTAGCAATGCCATCGCTCCAATAGTACTGGCTACTATCAGGCTGCCATGCCTTTGATTCAAGTCGAGCATCAACCTTACTATCACGCACTAATTTAACCGACCGCATTTCAGATGCGAGCACTTTTTCAATAATGTAGCCAGTTTCAGCTGAGAATAGAGACAAAATTTTATTTAATATACCCTCATTATCACTGTTAGCGAAATGAAATGGAGGGTAATCATCTTCAGGCAACGCTAAACGAAAAGTATCAGCATGCACTTGGCTATAAAATAATAATAGTAAAACTAAAGAAACTTGTTTCATAAATGAGTACGCATTAAGTAGTACTCATTGAGTATACTTTAGCCATAAATGAAAAAACGCAGCTGAGCTGCGTTTAGGAATATTCAGATAACTATTTAGGATTAAATCCCGTCACCATCTATGTGCAGTCCGCATTCACGGTTTAAGCCAAAGAAGCGCGTTTCCTCTTCTGTCATACCCGGTTCTAATTTACGTGTGGTATGAACATCACCCATCGACACATAACCTTGCTCCCAAAGCGGGTGGTAAGGTAAGTCATGCTTGGTTAAATATTGATACACATCGCGATTAGTCCACTCAATGATTGGGTAAACTTTTACCGTACCGCGGCTAATCTCAACAATTTGCTTATCAGCACGGGTAGATGCTTGGTCGCGGCGTAGGCCACTAAACCAAGTACCAGCATCAATCTCTTTTAACGCGCGAGTCATGGGCTCTACTTTATTAAGCTGATTATATTGCTTAATGCCGGCTTCGCCTTGTTCCCACAACTTACCAAACTTAGCTTCTTGCCATGCAGGGCTAAGGGCTGATTTATACACTTTTAAATTAAGTGATAAACGCGCTGTCATTTGCTCAATAAACTGATACGTTTCAGGGAATAAGTAACCTGTATCTGTTAATACCACAGGGATGCCTGGGCGCTGTGTTGTCACTAAGTGCAGCATCACAGCAGCTTGAATACCAAAGCTTGATGATAAAAACTGCGTCTCAGGTAAATTTTCAAGCGCCCAAGCAACACGTTGTTCAGCGTTTAAGCCTTTTAGTAAGCCATTAGCATCTGCAAGCAACGCCGCTTGGCTTTCTTTATCGAGCTGTAATATGTTTTTAAATTCACTCATAGTAAATTCCAAACCTCAGCAAGCTCACTTGCTTGCTTTTAAATTAAGCGTGAAAATCAGTGACTGACACTTTAACTTCAGCAACAATGCCTTTACGAATAACAAAGTCACCAAAACATTCGCCGTCGTTACGCTCACTCGCCCATTGACCAATTAGTTTGTCAAAGGCCTCTAAGTAAACGTCTTCACCGACATTTTCTAAATACAATTTAGGTATACGTGTGCCTTCAAGGTTGCCCCCTAAGTACACGTTATATTTACCTGGGCCCTTACCGACTAATCCCGCTTCGGCTAACATTGCGCGACCACAGCCATTGGGACAACCCACCACTCGCATGATGATACTGTCATCAGGAATACCATGCTTAGCTAGCAGTGCTTCGGTCTTTTCAACTAAGCTTGGTAAGTAACGCTCAGCTTCTGCCATTGCAAGCGGGCAAGTGGGTAATGCCACACAGGCCATTGAATTTTTGCGTTGCTCAGTGTCTTTATCGTCAATTAAACCGTGGTTACGGGCAATTTCTTCAATCACAGCTTTTTGATCAGCTGGCACACCGGCAATAATTAAATTTTGGTTCGCCGTCATGCGCATATCACCTTGGTGAACCTCGGCAATTTTACGACAACCTGTTTTCAGTGGCTTATCTGGGTAATCGAGTATACGGCCACTTTGAATAAATAACGTTAAGTGGTGTTTGCCATCTATGCCTTCAACCCAACCAATACGATCCCCTCGGTGAGTGAATTCAAATGGGCGGCTAGGAGCAAAGGTAACACCGGCACGTTTTTCAACTTCCGCTTTAAATACATCTGAACCAACACGGTCTAAAGTGTATTTGGTCTTTGCATTTTTACGGTTTGAACGATTACCCCAATCACGTTGTACTGACACAACATGCTCAGCAATTTTTAACGTGTCCTCTAGAGTGATAAAACCAAAGTCGTCCGCTTTACGTGGATACGTAGCAGTATCGCCGTGAGTCATCGCAAGACCACCACCAACTAACACGTTAAAGCCAATTAGCTTGCCATCTTCTGCAATGGCGACAAAGTTTAAGTCATTTGCGTGAACGTCTACTTCATTATTAGGCGGAATAGTCACAGTTGTCTTAAACTTACGCGGTAAGTAATTAGACCCTAAAATTGGCTCTTCAGTGGTTTCTGCTTTTTCGCCATTTAACCAAATTTCTGCATACGCTTTGGTTTTTGGTAACAAATGCTCTGAGATTTTTGCCGCCCACTCGTATGCTTCTTGATGAAGCTCAGATTCAACAGGGTTAGTAGTACATAGTACGTTACGGTTCACATCACCTGCGGTTGCAATTGAGTCGATACCTACGCTGTTAAGCATTTGGTGCATGCCTTTAATATTTGGCTTTAATACACCATGAAACTGAAATGTTTGACGCGTTGTTAAACGGATACTGCCGTAGCTGGTTTTCTCATCGGCAAATTTATCAATCGCAAGCCACTGCTCTGGCTTGATAATACCGCCCGGCATACGTGCACGCAGCATTACATTGTGTAGTGGCTCAAGCTTTTGCTTAGCACGCTCACCACGAATATCGCGGTCATCTTGTTGATACATACCGTGGAAACGAATTAACTGAAAGTTATCCGCGGTAAAACCACCGGTGATCTCGTCTTTTAAATCTTGCTCTATAGTGCCACGTAAAAAGTTACTTTCTCTTTTCAAACGCTCGTTATCAGAAAGCTTTACGTTTTTATCTTGTTCGCTCATGTTTAATCCTAAATTTGTTACAGTGACGGCTGTTAGCGTTGCTTTATAAAGTAAGCACTGTGTACTTAGTACACATCTTTCTGATAGCGATTTGCGCTACGTAAGTCTTTTAAATACTGGTCAGACTCTTCAAAGCTCTTGCCGGTATTTTCGCTGATAATATCAACCAAAGCATTGTGTACGTCTTTCGCCATACGGTTTGCATCACCACAAATGTAGATGTGTGCGCCCGCTTCTAACCATGCAAAAACGTCTTTACTGTTTTGGCGAAGCTTATCTTGTACATAGACTTTGTCAGCTTGGTCACGGCTAAATGCCACATCAACTTTGCTCAATAGGCCTGATTTTAAATAACCTTGAATCTCTACTTGATACAAAAAATCTTGAGTAAAGTGAGGATTACCAAAGAACAACCAGTTTTTACCCGATGCTTCACGCGAATCACGCTCTTGTAAAAATGCGCGGAACGGCGCGATACCCGTACCTGGGCCGACCATGATCACTGGTGTGTCGTCATTGCTAGGTAAACGGAAGTTGTCGTTATGCTCACTAAATACTTTTACTTTGCAGCCTTCTTCAGCACGGCGGGCCAAATAACCTGAACAGCCACCTAAATGCTCACTTCCAAAAGCATCAAACTCAACAAGACCAATCGTTAGATGTACTTCGTCTTCAACCTCAGCTTGGCTTGAAGCGATTGAATATAAACGCGCTTGCAGCTTACGCAGGCAATCTACGAGGGTTTGTGGTTCAATTTTTGCTGGATTTTGGCGTATCACATCAAATATTTGACGAGGCTCAATGTATTCACGCATTGCCGCTTTATCTTCCACCAGCTTTAATAGCTCAGGTGTACCAGTCGCCACTGCGTATTTTTCAACAAAGCCTGGGTAGGATTGAGTCAGCTCTAATTTTTCAATTAATGCATCGCGAATGCTTAGCTCTTCATCGCCAAGTTGAACCTTACTGGCTGCATCAATTTGCGTCAGTTCAAGTACTTCGTCGACCAATGCTTCATCATTTAAGAAATACACACCCAGTGAGTCACCAGGAGTATACGTAATATCTGACCCTTCAAGAGAGATTTCAACGTGGCGTACATCTTTAGTTGAATCTCGACCGGTAATTTTTTGTACCAAGCTTAATTCTGCCGCAAAAGGGTTTTGCTTAGTGTATTGGCTAGCAGCCGCTGCTGGTGCGCCAAATGGCATAGAGACTACTTGGCCGCCTGCATCTTGCTGTGCTTTTAAGTCAGGCTCAAAGGCATCTAATGCGCCAGTGATCCAGGTAGCTGCTTCATCATCGTAATCAACATCTAAATCAGCACGCTGATAAATAGTCTCTGCACCAAGCTTAGTCAAGCGCTCTTCAAAATCTTTGGCTGTCTGGCAGAAAAACTCATAGCTCGAGTCACCTAAACCAATGACTGCGATTTTAACGCCATCGAGTTTAGGCGCTTTCTTGGTGGTTAGAAATTCGTGTAGTGTCTCTGCATCTTCTGGTGGCTCACCTTCACCATAGGTAGATACAACAACGGTTAAGAACTTTTCTTTTTTCAACGCCGTTGGTTTGTAATCAGCCATGCTAACCAGTTTTACAGCTAAACCACGTGACTCTGCTTGTTCTTTCAGCTTAGTTGCTACACCTTTTGAGTTACCGGTTTGCGAACCATATAAAATAGTTAATGCCGCTGCTTCACCTGCACTCGGTGCTGCGCCCACAGCTCCACCAAGGGCTGCAGTATTTGCATTCGCAGCAAGGTAACCACTCACCCAAGCTTGCTGAATTGGATTAAGCTCAGCCACTAAACCTTGTAGCTTTTGTACTTGCTCTTGCGATAGCGGGCTTGCCGCTGCATTGAGTTGACCTAACAACATGAATTCGTCCCCGTAACCCTAAAAGTTAACTGCAAAATGACTACTTTTATAAGTAAATCAGTTTGCCTAAAATTTGTTTCAACTTTAAAGCGTAAACGCCCGCCTCAAAGGTTTCTTTGAGCATGAAGAATAACGGGGTATTGGCGAATAAAAAAAGAATAGAATCTGCTTTGTTATTCCATTTAGTTATGGAATTAGATTATTTCCTTCAAAAACAGATTAAAGAGATGTTTTGAGTTTTCGCGTCACACTTGCTCATCAGCTTAACTATTAAAACACCTAGCTAATTAATTCATTGAACTTAAGCCATAAACACATGCTTTAGCCGTGCCGATTTAGTATGGCGTGTAATTTTGATAGTGGCAGAAGCCAGAATTTATGAAGAGAGAGCGCCTCACGCAGTGACGGCAACCTTCGGGTTATGAGTCACCTAATCTTTGCACTTACTGAATTTCAGGCATAAAAAAAACGCTTTGGGCGTGTCTGTTTAATATTCTAAATTGTAATTTCAGTTAGTTGCGGGAGCCAGAGTTTATGGTGAGCGAATCGACGACCTTTGCTGGCTAATGGAGAGCTGAGACCAATGAGCTATCCATTACACTGAATTTCAGACATAAAAAAACACGCTTTAGGCGTGTCGATTTAATAGAACTTGTTATTTCAGTGGTTGCGGGAGCCGGATTTGGATAGATGACCTTTGCTGGCTAATGGAGAGTTGAGACCGACGAGCTATTTACTTCACTGAATTTCAGGCATAAAAAAACACGCTTTAGCGTGTAGATTTAATAAAACATGTTATTTCAGTGGTTGCGGGAGCCGGATTT
>NZ_PDUS01000013.1:114010-125402 GCF_002723455.1 Pseudoalteromonas sp. 3D05
GCTGCTCCATCCCGCGCCTGTATATTTTAAGTCTATCGACTACTTAATTTAATCTCTTAAGTTAGAGTTTTACAGCACCAAGTCTAAGAAGAGAATTGGTTGCGGGAGCCGGATTTGAACCGACGACCTTCGGGTTATGAGCCCGACGAGCTACCAGGCTGCTCCATCCCGCGCCTGTAATTTCTTCTTAACAGTTTCGTGTTATTTGCGAGCCTGTTTCGAAGAGAGCGCTATCATATAGTAATAAAATTAGAATGCAAGGCCTAAACCACTTAAAGCTGTTTAACCGAACAAAAAGCAAACAAAGCGCTGGTTAAAGCGCTCTTTGGTGCGGACTTATCATTTTCTGGAACTCCCAATCTGGGTGCCCCATTACAATGAAGTCTGGGTTTTCAGTGCTCTCTCGCTGATTATACGTAAGTGGGTTAAATTCAGCATCAGTAATACAACCACCCGCCTCTTCAACAATCACTTGTGAAGCGCCGGTATCCCACTCACCAGTCGGGCCAATACGTAAAAAGCAATCGGCTTTACCTTCAGCTACAATACAGGCTTTTAGTGAGCATGAGCCCACCGCTACCGTTGTAAATTGGGTATTTAAATACTGACTTACGGCTTCTATTTTTTGGCGACGGCTAACAGCTAACGTTAAATTATCAGGTGTAGCTACACTGATTTTCTCATCAACACCATCAGTGCGTTTAAATGCGCCGTTTTGGTGACTAGCAAAATAGGTAATCCCTTTTGCCGGCCAGAAGATGACACCTAATACAGGTCGGTTATTTTCGATCAGCGCAATGTTTACGGCAAAATCACCACTTTCAAGAATAAACTCGCCAGTACCATCCATTGGGTCTAGTAGCCAATAACGCTGCCAATCTTGCCTATCGGCAAGAGGCGGAATAGGTGTTTCCTCAGACATAATAGGAATATCAGGCGCAAGGGCTTTTAACCCTGCGACTAAAACATCATTGGCGGCTAAGTCAGCTTTTGTGACAGGGGTGTGATCTGACTTTTCCTGCTGACCAATATCATCTTTCTTATAAATCGCCATAATAGCCGCACCCGCACTTTGTGCAAGCTCAATACATGGCTCTAGTAATTTATTCATTCACCGCTCTCCGAATCAATGCGCTTCATTAATAATAGCAAAGCTGCAACGCTTCGTGCTTCTGTAAAGTCATCTTGTTGTAATAATGACTGCCATTGCGTTAATGGCCACTTAACTACGACTAATGGCTCTGGTTCATCCCCTTCAAGCGTTTGCGGGTAAAGCCCTTGTGCAAACAGAATGTGCATCGTGGCATTGAAGTAGCTAGGGGCCATAGATACTTTTTTAAGTGGCTCTAATTGCTCAGCACCAAAGCCAACTTCTTCTTTAAGCTCACGGTTGGCAGCCTGCTCTGGCGTTTCGCCGGGATCGATTAAACCTTTGGGGAAACCAAGTTGATAATCGTTTGTGCCCGCACAGTACTCACGAACTAGCAGTAATTCGTTATCAGCTGTTAATGGCACTATCATCACAGCCCCTCTGCCGCCGCCACGGATCCGTTCGTATTGACGTTGTTCATTATTTGAGAACTTTAAATCTAGTGATTCAACCGTGAATAAACGACTTTTTGCAACAACTTGATTGCTAATAATGTGCGGTGGTGTTGGGTGCTTTTTCTGTGTCATTGGCATTAATTTGTTATCATGGATGCTTAACACAATCATAAATCTTTTATAGAGAAATGCCTATGCTAAATTGGTCGAAAATCGACACCGTACTATTAGATATGGATGGTACCTTACTCGATCTGCATTTTGATAATCACTTTTGGCTAAATGTTATCCCTGAACAACACGCGATTATGCAAAATATAAGTTTAACGGATGCCAAAGCTGATATTCACAAACGCTACCAAGCCGTGCATGGTCAAATTCAGTGGTATTGCCTCGACTATTGGGAGCAGCAACTAAACCTGCCAATTATGGAGCTTAAACGCCAAACCCAGCATTTGATCAAAGTACGCGAAGATGTGCCCGCGTTTTTAAGCGCCATGCGCAAAGCAGGTAAAGAGCTTATCTTACTAACCAATGCCCACCCTGAAAGTGTGATGCTTAAATTTGAACAAACGGATATAGATAACTATTTAGATGGGGTGGTCTCTACACATCAATACGGTGTCAGTAAAGAAAGCCAAAGCTTATGGCAGCAAGTGCAAGCTGATTTAGGATTTGATAAACAGCGCACGTTATTTGTCGATGATAGCTTAAGTGTATTAAATGCAGCGAGGGAGTTTGGCATAGGTCATTTATTGGCAGTTGCAAACCCTGATAGTAAGCAACCGCACAATGAAATAGATGACTATTTAAGCATCACCGATTTTAGCAACGTACACCCTTAGTTTTTAGGGTAACGCGCTTCAAGGCCTTGATATACAAGTTTTGCAAAACCTGCATGTTCGGTATCAAGGCTTTTAACAACATCAACTAAATGCTCATTGTCTTCTTTACCGTTCCACACTTTAATGTAACTGCCATCTTTATAACCATGATCTTGGCGAAAGAAGTTAAGCGTATTTTTACCCACGTAGCCACGGTATAAATCGTCAATATTCATACCGATTTGAGCCATACAACCTGCAAAAGCAGCAGCATTAAATGTTTTATCAGCAACAGCTGACGCCGCTAGTATTTCAAGTGTTTGCTTAAAGTCATCTGCTGTTTTTGGTGAGCTCAATTCTTCTTCAAGCTGTTTTGCTAAATCTAGGTAACTTGTCTCACCATCAATGCGCAGTGATAATCCAAAATGAAAAATATCTACTAGCTCTAAGATAACTTGCTCAGTATCTGGTGTTTGTTTTTTCCACCATTTCCAGCCGTAATGATCGAGCATTTCAGCACACTCAACCCAAATTGCACGGTTCCACTCAAAACCTTGGCTAAACCACTGCTCATGAACTTTGGTATTCATGGCGTTTTGCATTTCTAGCATTACTACTAGTTTATTTAAATTGGCAGACATGTCTCTTCCAGTTACTGTTTCCTAATTGCGGTTAATAATACAGATAACTCAGATCTATTGAAATTATTTCTGTTGTTAGCCTGTCTAGTTTCATTATCTAAATCAAATAAAAAGAGAGCTACATGCTAAAATCAATTTTACTTACTTTTACTATACTCTTAAGTGCAGGTGTATCTGCAGCAACAGCGACTAATATTGCTGATGAAGCTGAGCAAGTGAGTCCACTTATGCCTGGGCTAACAATCCCTGCTACAACGCTAAAAGATAAAGACGGAAATAATGTTGATTTAAGTAAACGTTTTGCAGAAAAAACAACTGTACTGATAGTTTATCGCGGCGGCTGGTGCCCGTATTGCTCAAAGCAATTAGCAAGTATTCAAAAAATAGAAAAACAAATTGCTGATTTGGGGGCGCAAATTATTGCCATATCACCTGATAGCCCTGAAAAACTAGCTGAAACTAAAATTGATTCGCCTAATTATCAATTACTCTCAGACGATAGCCTGACTTTAAGTCAAGCACTCGGACTTGCATTCTACTTAGATGATAAAACCGCCACGATTTATCGTAATAAGCTTGGAGTAAACTTTGTATCACTCGATGGTAAAGCAAAAGTTGCGCTACCTGTTCCTGCGGTATTTGTGGTGGATAAAAAAGGGTTAGTGAATTTTCAATATGCTAACCCAAATTATAAAGTCCGCCTGACTGAAAACTTACTGCTCGCTGCTGTTAAATCAGTCTCTGAACAGTAATAACGTAAATAAAATTTATAGCACAGAGCTGCGGCTCTGTGCTTATCTTCCTGCTGTAAACTCATGCCATGAATTGATTAAATCAACAAAATCCTCAAAACCACAGCCACTACTTAATCCATTTTCTTCTAGCATAAGTTCATCGTCTTGATAGGCAACAAGATCTTCTGAATCTTGGTGTAATGCATGTGCCTCAAAAATGGCTTCATCTTTATTTAAGATTAAATCAATTTCTTGACCTTGCAGCCTTAATGGCTCAAAGCTACTGGCAACTGATGTAATTAAAGCCTGTACCATGGCAATTTTATCTTTGCCAATCTCTTCATTTAACCAGCGCCCAATCACAGCATGTTCGCTGCTAATTTTAATACGTAAACCACTAATCGGGTCACGAATAAATTGATATTCCATAACTTTATCTCAATACAACTAATACATAGGATTATAACCTAGTCAGTTGTGGATCACGAAAGCCAGATACAAAAATAGCGCTATAAAGCGCTATCTTTTGCATTTCAATTAAGCTTTCTACCGGTAGGATCTAAAGCGTGCGGCATCAATGATGGCCCAAATATATACGATAGGTAGAAGCACAAAACCTATTGCGACGTAAATTAGTACACCACTAATAACCCAGGCTAAGAAAAAGAAAATTGCCGCCATAATACGACCTTGCACTAACTGTCCAAGTCCTGGAAAAAATATATTACAAATTGCTGCGATTACATTACCGCCTGAACCTTGCTCTGCCATATTAACCTCAGTTATTAATTTAATTTTCTTATTAGATACTTACACACTTCGTGCCAACTCTTTAATTTATTAATAATCATAAACTTATATAAAAACCAATAAATAGAAACTTATCTTAAATCGTGATTTTTACTAAATATCAGTCAAATTGGCTACAGCAAATATTTCATACAACAATAGCTTAGCTAAAAACACGGTTAAATAGAATAAAGAACATTTTAAAATTAACTGTTTATAAAAACAGTATTTTATTTAGCCTAACAAAAACACCTGTTATACTGCCTACAATATTGATTGAAAAGGCGTGATGATGGACGTTTCAGAATTACTCGATGGCTTAAATGACAAACAACGGGATGCCGTAGCTGCTCCACTGCAAAATATGCTGGTGCTAGCAGGCGCAGGCTCTGGTAAAACTCGAGTACTGGTTCATCGCATAGCTTGGTTAATGCAGGTAGAGCAAGCATCTGCTTACAGCGTTTTCGCGGTAACATTTACTAATAAAGCAGCAAAAGAAATGCGCTCTCGGGTTGAAGAAACACTCGGCGCCCCTGTCGGCGGCATGTGGATTGGTACATTCCATGGTTTATCACATCGCATTTTACGCGCACATCACCGCGAAGCTAATTTACCTGAAGCATTTCAAATTTTAGACTCCGATGACCAACTCAGAATGATTAAGCGCTTGTTAAAAGCGATGAACATTGATGATAAGAAGTGGCCTGCTAAGCAATTTGGTTGGTACATCAGCGCGAAAAAAGATGAAGGCCTTCGCCCAAAAGACATTCAAGCGTATGATATCAATGAGCAAATGATGCTTAAGGTGTATACCGCTTACCAAGAAGCTTGCGATCGTGCCGGTTTGGTTGATTTTGCCGAAATTCTGCTACGCAGCTTTGAAGTATTAAAAAATAATCCAACCTTACTGCGCCATTATCAACAGCGCTTTGCCCACATGTTGGTGGACGAATTCCAAGATACCAACACCATTCAATATGCGTGGCTTAAACTACTTGCAGGCGATACCAACAGCATTATGATTGTTGGAGACGATGATCAAAGCATTTATGGCTGGCGCGGTGCAAAAATTGAAAACATTAAACGCTTTTTAACTGACTTTGAAGCCGAGACAATTCGTCTTGAACAAAACTACCGCTCTACCGCCACCATTCTTAAAGCATCCAATGCGCTTATTCAAAATAACTCAGACCGTATGGGTAAAAGCCTGTGGACTGATGGCAATGAAGGTGAGCCAATCTCTATCTATGCCGCGTTTAACGAATTAGACGAAGCACGCTTTGTTAGCAGTAAGTTGCGTAGCTGGCTCAATGCGGGTAATGCATTGCAAGATGCGGCTATTTTATATCGTAGTAACGCGCAATCGCGGGTACTTGAAGAAGCCATGTTACAAGAAGGCTTAAAGTACCGTATTTATGGCGGTATGCGATTCTTCGAGCGTCAAGAGATAAAAGATGCCTTAGCTTATTTACGCCTTGTTGGTAACCGTCAAGATGATGCTGCATTTGAACGCGTCATCAATACGCCTGCTCGCGGTATTGGTGATAAAACTCTTAGCCATATACGTGATTGTGCTCGTGCTGAGTCATTACCTCTTTGGTATGCCGCTAAAGCAGTTGTTGAACAACAGCACTTATCTGGTCGTGCAGCTAGCGTTGTTAGTAAGTTTGTAGAGCTCGTTGAGCATATAGAAGAGAAAATTGGCGACTTGACACTCGAAGAGCAAGCCAAGTACGCAATTCAAACATCAGGCTTAATGGCCATGTATCAAGCCGAAAAGGGCGAGAAAGGCCGTGCTCGAGTAGAAAATTTAGAAGAGCTTATTAGCGCGTGTGGGCAGTACGAATTACCCGAAGACGAAGAGTTTAGTTCACCTCTGCAAGGCTTTTTAGCCTATACCTCACTTGAATCGGGTGATGGCCAAGCTGAAGAACATGAAGATGCTGTGCAAATGATGACCCTTCACTCAGCAAAAGGCTTAGAGTTCCCGCTAGTATTTATGGTGGGTGTTGAAGAAGGCATGTTCCCGTCACAACAAAGTAATGAAGAATCTGGCCGTTTAGAAGAAGAGCGCCGCCTGTGTTATGTTGGCATGACACGAGCAATGGAAAAACTCTATATTAGCCACGCCGAAAGCCGCCGTTTATACGGCCAAGAAAAATACCACAGTCCGTCACGCTTTTTACGTGAAATGCCTGAAGACTGTGTTGAAGAAATCCGCATAAAAACTCAAGTCTCTCGCCCACCTGCTGCAGGACGCTTTAGCTCATCGGTTAGCCATGCAGCATTTGAAGATAGCGGCTTTAATTTAGGCCAACGCGTTGTGCACGCAAAGTTTGGTATTGGTACGGTGTTAAATTATGAAGGTGCTGGTGCGCAATCACGAGTACAAGTGAACTTTGATGATGTTGGCAGTAAATGGCTAGTAACCCAATATGCACGACTTCAAGCAATTTAATACTGAGCTAAACAAAGCATTATCACAACTTGCCTATGCTAAGCATAGGCAATTATTACTGATCACAGGTGAACAAAGCTGGTGCTACTTAGCTGCTCAGCACTTGCTCAACGAGCTAAATGGCGCCAAGGTCAATGTATTATCAAAAAGCACAGAGCTAACTTCTAGTTTTTGGCCAGAGCACACTCATCAAATTTTAGGTCAAGAGTTTGATCATGCGATTTATGATGGCTTTAGTGGCATTTTACCCGACAAACTCGCTGCACTAAGCGGCACTGTTAAAGCAGGTGGTTTATTGGTACTACTTTTGCCTGAAGTGAGTAACTTAGAAAATTGGTGTGATCCTGCTTTAACCTATTTTCAGTCCTATGCGCAAAATCGACCCATAAGCTTTTTTAACCAACGCTTAGCAAAATTATTACCACAAAATAAAGCACTGCATTTTAGCCAATTAAATGGCTTTACAGCTACTCATAATAACACTGTCGAAGTGGGAGTTATTGATTTAACTGAGCAACAAGCGTGCATTGAGCAAATTGTAAAAACAGCTAACGGCCGAGCAAATCGCCCTTTATTAATAAGTGCAGATAGAGGCCGAGGAAAGTCATCAGCACTGGGTTTCGCTGCTGCGCAATTGTCAGATAAAAAAATAGTGATTTGTGCTCAACAATTTACTGCATTACACAGTTGTTTTAAACACCTCGCACAAGCACATAATTTAAGCTACAACGCCTCAGATAAACAACTGGCAAACTTACATTATAGTCCGCCCGATCAGTTACTGAACGAGCTTCCAGAATGTGATGTATTATTTGTAGATGAAGCTGCCTCTATCCCCGTGCCACTACTCATAAAAATGCTCACCCATTACCCACGTATTGTATTTGCAAGTACTATGGTGGGCTATGAAGGCAATGGTCGAGGCTACACATTAAAATTTAAGCGCTATCTACAAACCCATTATAAAAACATGCGCAGCATTGAGCTCAAGCAGCCAATTCGTTTTGCAACTAACGACCCTCTAGAGCAACAAGTATGTACACTGCTTGCACTTAATGCTCACTATGATGACCAGCCCAGCAGCTTTGGGTCTATTGTATTTCAAGAAATAGAGTCTAAAAACTTCTTACATGATGAGTCATTACTAATTGAAGTTGTTGGCTTACTGTCATTGGCACATTATCAAAACAGCGTAAATGATTTACGCCACCTACTCGATGCCAGTTCGCAACGTCTTTTTGCGTGTTTTGATGATTCCAAAATTATTGCAGTGTGTTTGGTAGCGATAGAAGGTGGGTTAACACCTGAGATATCTCAACAAGTCGCAGCTGGTAAACGTCGGCCACAAGGCCATTTAATGGCGCAAACATTAGCTCAACTTACGTTTAATTCAGCGGTTTTAACAGAGAAAATGGCGCGTGTTGTGCGTATTGCTGTTGCACCAGATAAACAGAACAATGATATTGGCTCTCAATTACTTCAATTTACAGAAAATCAATTGTCTTCACACTGCCACTATTTTGGAGCAAGCTTTGGCGCTAATGATACGTTGTTGAGGTTTTGGCAAAATAATGACTTCAGTCTAATAAAGTTAGGCTTTAAAAAAGATAAAGCAACTGCAGAATATTCCGCGCTAGTTGTTAAACCGTCCGATGCAGGCAATAATTTAATTAAGGCGTTAGCCACACAGTTTAGCGCCGACTTCGCATTTCAATTGCTCGGTCATTACCAGCAGCTTGATCACCAATTAGTCGAAGTGATCATCAGTAATATGAAAAACACCCCCTATTCAAAAAGCGAAAATGAGCGATTAAAAGCATATATAGCGAGTGATTATCAAATTCACAATATCAAACCTTTATTGTGGCGAATATTTTGGCACTGCCCAAGCAGCCTAAAAAATTGTGATGAACATACCAAATACCTTTTAATTAGACTAATATTACAAAATTGGTCGCCAGAAAAGCCACACCATACATTACTTAGTAGCGGAAAAAAATCACTTAGTAAACAATTTAAACGGGCTGTAATTAATTGGTATGAAACTCTCTCACATTCAAATATATTTTAAGTTCTTGCCGTGGCTGTTTGCTTTCGTCAGCTGCTTTTGCTCTGCTTCAAAGCCCCCTGAAATAAAATTAGGAATGTCCATCGCCTTAAGTGGCCCAGCAAAGCAAATTGGCGAGCAACTTCATTTAGGGAGCCAAACCTATTTTGATAAGCTTAATAAAAGAGGGGGAGTCAACGGTTCAAAAATAAACCTTATCGTTGCCGATGATGGATATGAACCTAAAAGGGCTGTTAATAATACCCATCGCTTTATTCAAGACGAAAATGTTTTAGCCCTATTTGGGGCAATGGGCACTCCTACAAGCCATGCCGTTTCACCAATATTAGAAAAACTGCGGATACCTTATCTTATGCCCTTTAGTGGAGCTGACTTTTTGCACTTAAACCCGACTATAAACGTGTTTAATATTAGAGCAAGCTATTACGATGAGGCAAAAGTACAGATAGAATATTTAGTCGAAGAGAAAAAGCATACTAAGATAGGTTTTTTAATTCAGGCAGATGAGTTTGGTTATGTTGTAGAGACAGGGCTGTTAAAATCACTCTCAAAATATAACTTAAAACCTATTAAAGTAGCACGTTACCTCCGTAATACTCATGATGTTGATCGAGCACTAAAAACATTAAAAAGCAGTGGGGTTACTGCTATTTGCTTGGTTGGTACATACAGCCCTCTGTCAAAATTTATAAACACAGCGTTTGAAGAAGACTTTAAACCAGATTATACCAGTATTTCCTTTGCCTCTAGCCCTGACTTATTTTCTAGCTTGAAGTACCCTACTGACTTAATGGTGACTGAGGTTGTGCCTAACCCTGCACAATGCGATAACAGTTGGTGTAAAGAGTTCTTATCTGATATGCGAGATAAAAATATCGATAGGCCGACTCGACTCCACTTTGAGGGTTATTTAAATGCAGTCATTTTTAGCCTAGCAGCAACCAGTTGTGAATCCCCTTTAGAAGCAAAGTGCTTAATGTCACAACTAGACGAAACATTTCGCAAAAACAAAGAAATACATGAACTCTTTACCTATTCAGAACAAACAGACAAGCATAAGGTATATCGTTCATTATTCTCATTAAAATAGCTGCTATTTCTCAATACTGTTCTATTCTTATATAACCCTACTAGGAGGTGATGAGGAAACTATGGATTTAATTAACTTTCGTGTTGGACAAAAAACTATTTCGTTAAAGATATTAGACATATTATTAACGGAGCGTTTTGAAAATAACCTGACTTCATTACCAAATGACAATAAGAGCTTTATTGGTGTAAAAGACTATATGGAAACACCAACACCAATATTTGACTTAGGTATTGTTCTCAATAACCAATCAACATATATCACCAACAAGCAACTTTCTGACCTCCTTGTAGAGCGTGAAAAAGATCATTTAGAGTGGTTAGATGCTCTTGAAGCAAGCCTGACACATGGTACCCCTTTTAATAAGTCAACCGACCCTGATAAATGTGAATTTGGTAAATGGTATACTAATTTTAAAACTGATAACGAGGATCTCAAAACCATTCTGGATAAGTTCGATACCCCCCATAGAGAGCTTCATGCTATGGCTAATGAGTTGCTTGATATGCAAAGGCGGTTAGGAAAAGAGAAAGCTATTGCTCATTTCAATACAAAAAAAAGAAGCGTTTTTAATGTGCTCATGAGGCTTTTCGAATCCGCAAGAGAGCAGATTAATCTTGATTACAAGCCTATCATCATTTTCACTACAAAAGATGGACATACTCCTCACCTAGGCCTGTTAGTTGATAAAGTAGAAGACAATATCAATATCAGTAAAGAAGACATCAAACCATTGGATAAGCTAACATCGATTGGATTTGATATCGAACCACAAACAAAAAATATGATGATAGGCTTAATAAAACTTGAACAAAAACACAGTGTACTTATAGATCCCGGAGCAATATTTAGACCTGAACACCTGCAACACCAAAATACAGAAGAAACTGAAGCCTATGGAATCTTCTAATTGTTAGCCTGTTAAAATAAAAACTTAAATCACTTTTATACCAGACACAAAAAACCCGTCACATTGCTGTAACGGGTTTCGCTTATTTGGCGCCATGGTGCGCTACGCAGTAGGATGACCTACTTCATATGCAGCGTATGATTGATATTCTTCAATAATGACTCACCGCGCTCTGAGGTGTTCGTGACGTTCTTTTACCCGTGGGTTTCGTGATACTCAACCCACGCTACGGTGTATAGGTTGACACTGTGCTACTCGGTAACTTTCTTTCAGACAACAAAAAACCCGTCACATTGCTGTAACGGGTTTCTCTTATTTGGCGCCATGGTGCGC
>NZ_PDUS01000008.1:0-28269 GCF_002723455.1 Pseudoalteromonas sp. 3D05
AAATAACGCCTTGATATTAAGCCCCCTGTGAAACGCTGAATTCTTCATATTAAGGTGGCTTGGGTACAAAAACTGATAATTTAACAACTTACAGAGGTTATACCTAACTAACCCCATTGTTATCCACAGAAACTGTGGACAAGATTACACTTTTATTCAATGCTTTTTAGCTATACTATTCAGTAAAGAAAGTTCAAATTTAATAAGGGTCTATAATGTCAAAGCAAACATTACAACTCCATAGTACCGTATTTACTATACATAGCCTTGATGTTGATAGCCCTATTCCAAGCGATTTGTTTAAAGAAAAAATTTTTTTCATCTCTAAAACCCATGATGAATTGTCTATTGTTTGCCCAAGTAGTTTTATTATCAATAGTTTGGATGCAGAACATAATTGGCTCGCTTTGGAAGTTGTCGGCCCCTTAGGTTTTTCACTCACCGGTATTATGGCAAACATATCGGGGGTATTAGCGAATGCCAGCATTTCAATTTTTGCATTATCTACCTACGACACTGATTATATATTAGTCAAAAAGCAGCGTATCAGCGACGCTATTAAAACATTGAAAAAAGATGGATACACTGTGCTCGAAGAGCCTACCTAATAATGAAACATATTGATATTTCCTTTTCACCTCAAGCACAAACTGATCGCGCTTGTTTACACATTACCAGCCCATTTACAGGTAAAGTGAGACCACTGAGTGATCATCCTGAACCCTTTTTCAAATTCGGCACATTGGGTCCTGGCATCATCGTAGAATTAACGAGTCACAAAGTGTTAGCACCTTTCGATGGTATTTTAATTCAAGTAAAAAATGCAGGTACTGAGTTTATACTGCAAGCAAAAAACGGCTTAAAAATACTGATTAACTTACATATTGATCAACAAGTCGATATGCTACATACGCACATAGCCCAGTTAAATGGAAGTAAAATTGTTAAAGGACAACGGCTTGCCTATTTTGATTTACGCAATCTCAACACGCCGTTATTAGCAACCCTTACTTTATTAAATGGGCACCAACTAACGCCCATACATTACTCTTTGTCCCACGTTAGCGCGGGGATAGACACTTTATTAACGCTAACCAAGAAGAAATAATATGACGACCCTTTACGGCATTAGCAATTGCGACACAATTAAAAAAGCTAAAAAATATTTAACTGATAAGAATATCGAATTTTCATTTCATGATTATCGTAAAGACGGCATTTCGAAAGAAATGGTTACCACATTTTCAGAACACATTGACTGGCAAGACCTTCTCAATAAACGAGGCACGACTTATCGTCAACTATCTGATGAACAAAAGCAAACACTCGATAAAGATAAAGCACTTGATTTATTAGTAGAGCACCCTGCAATGATCAAACGCCCTGTGCTAATACATGCAGGCTCTTATTATTTAGGCTTTAAAGCCCAACAATATGATGAGATTTTTGCAGCATGAAGAACCCTGTTATTGAATTAGCACAAGCATTAATACAACGTCGTTCAGTCACCCCTGAGGATGCTAATTGTCAGGCAATGATGAATAAACGCCTCGAAGCCATCGGCTTTAACATCGAATCAATGTTTTTTACAGACACGCTGAATACTTGGGCTCGAAAAGGCACTACTTCCCCACATTTTTGTTTTGCAGGTCATACTGATGTCGTGCCAACTGGTCCAGAAGAAAACTGGCAACATCCTCCGTTTTCAGGCCTGATTGAAGAGGGTATGTTGCACGGTCGCGGTGCTGCAGATATGAAAGGCTCTTTAGCCGCTATGATTGTTGCAACTGAGCGTTTTGTTACAAAGCATCCTGATCATAAAGGCTCTATCTCTTTTCTTATAACATCTGACGAAGAAGGCCCATTCATTAATGGCACAACTCGAGTTATTGATACATTAGAAGAACGCAACGAGAAGATTGATATGTGTCTTGTGGGCGAGCCCTCATCTAGAGATGCACTTGGCGATGTAGTTAAAAATGGACGCCGCGGTTCATTAACCGGCTTTTTAACAGTAAAAGGAATACAAGGTCACGTTGCCTACCCGCACTTGGCTAAGAACCCAATTCACCTAGCCGCCCCTGCACTGTCGCAATTGAGCCAAACGCAATGGGATACGGGTAACGAGTTCTTCCCTGCAACTAGCTTTCAAGTCTCAAATATTAACGGTGGAACAGGTGCCGGTAATGTGATTCCAGGTGAGCTTGAAATTCAGTTTAATTTTCGTTTTAGTACCGAAGTCACACATCAACAGTTACAAAAGCAAGTAAATACAATACTGCAACAACACGATTTTGATTACGAGTTAAAGTGGATTGTGAATGGACAACCCTTTATCACTGAAGGTGGCCCTTTAATTGAAGCCACCACAGCTGCAATTAAAAACGTCACAGGCCGCGATACTGTGCTTGAAACATCAGGTGGCACATCAGATGGACGTTTTATTGCTCAAACAGGCGCTAAAGTAATAGAGCTTGGCCCGCGCAATGAGACTATTCATAAAGTAAATGAGTGTGTCAGTACCGATGACCTTATTGAATTAAGTGAGGTTTACGAGCAAATTTTAGAGCAGCTCCTAACATGATAAAAATGCCTCTTACTCCCTCACAGTTAGCTGCATGTGCAACTGGATGCAGTGATGATCACCTCGTTAATATTGGTCCTCATCGTGTGCATGCACAAATTGCTGATGATTTTAAATCATTACAACAGGCCGCTGAAAAAGCAGGGCTCTCGTTGGCAATTGCATCAAGCTTTAGAGACTTTAATAGGCAAAGCGCTATTTGGAATGCGAAATTTTCTGGACAACGGCCTGTTTATAATAAGCAACAGGTCGCAGTTGATTTATCGACATTAACCGACATTGATAAATGCCACGCCATTTTACTTTACAGTGCCCTGCCTGGTGCCAGTCGCCATCACTTAGGAACTGACCTCGACATATATGATGAAGCCGCTATAGCAGCAGATTACGAACTCCAACTAAGCCCAGACGAGTACTGCCACACAGGTCCATTTGCTCGACTGACAACGTGGCTTGATAATAACTTAACTAAATACGGTTTTTATCGTCCTTATCAACATGATCTAGGTGGAGTATCTCCAGAGCCTTGGCACATTAGCCACATTAAGCAATCACAAGTTATGTGTGATCAAGTTACCTTAGAGGCGATTAAAAACAAAATAAGCTGCAGCGATTTATTGGGTAAAGACGCTATAGTAGAACATTTACCGAGTCTATTTAGTCGCTATGTGACTAATGTTGCGCCGGTACCGATTTAGCCTTCAAAAAAACCAGTACAGCGCCAAGAATTAGGGCGCTTGCAATTATAAAATGCAATGTAACATTTTCATTTAAAAAGACGACACCAGCAACAGCAGCAATAATTGGCACTAACAATTGAACAACAGCGGCTTGACTGCTTTTTAATAATGGTAACGCAACATACCACAGACTGTAACCCAGTCCTGATGCAACACTACCAGAGAGTACTGCCAATAGAACTCCCTCCCAACTGCTGCTTGATAATGCACTAAAGCCAATAAGAAGAATCAAGGGAACAATAAATAGGCTTCTTACAAAGTTATAAGCCGTCGCTTTAAGTGGCGCTCTGCATGCTTTACCGCGAATACTATATACTCCCCACGCAATACCACTAACCATCATTAATAAACCCGGTATCAAAGATGGTGTTTTTGCCGAAGGCATCATTAAATATACAAAACCAGCTAAAGCAACAAGAAATGCCAACCATTGCACGTTTGACAGCCGCTCTTTTGAAAATACCCCCCAACTGATCATTGTCAGCTGCACAGCAGAGAATAGGATTAGTGCACCAGTCCCTGTATCAAGCTCGATATATGCAATTGAAAAACAAAGCGCATAAATGACCAAACTTAAACTACTACGCCAGCTCCCTCGTTCGTCATGCGCCCCTTTATTTGGGGTAACTTTTTTATTAGTCGTAATAAATAAAATAATACCTAAGCACATTGCACCACTTAGCAAACGTAAGCCAGTAAAATTCCACGCATCTATATGTCCATTGGCAAGTGCTAAACGGCACAGTAAAGAATTAGCAGCAAATGCAACCAGTGCAAAGAGTGTGTAGAACGTTACTTTCAATTTATTTCCTATAATAAAAGTGTTGGCTCAAAAATCGTGACGACAAATTACTATAACTGTATTTTTAGAATACACTAAAAACCCTCACAGTTTTAATAAGACCCCTATATACAAATATAAATTTCATAATCCTCGTTTGTACGATTTTTTACATTGTTTATCATCGTAGGTTAATGAGTTTATGCTAATGTGTAGTTAATTGATTGAGGAGCAACAAGTGCGTCGCAGTGTAGTATTATGTTTAACTTTATTACTGAGTCTATTAAGTGGGTGCAGTACAATAGGTCTTACTGACTTATTTACAGATTACGCAACACAAGTTACGCCTGTGCGCCAGGCAATAAAAGCAAATAACGTTAACCAAGCACAACAGCTTATGCCTAATAATGGCCTATCTCATAGCAATTATTTATTAAACCAGTTAGAAAATGCACGCCTTAACGACTTAAATAATCAAAATACACATGCGCAAACTAACTACGAAACGATTTACTTACGAATGCAAAAAGTTCGTCAAGCGGCAAAGATAAAAGTGTCAAGCTCCCTAGAACAAAGCAATGCATTACTAACAAATGATTCTGTTATTTCGTACATACCTGCCCCTTATGAAATGAGTATGCTGCACAGTTATAAAGCACTTAACTATCTTTATCAAAATGATCTAGAGAGTGCTTTAGTTGAAGTACGCCGCGCGAACAAAGTGCAGCTAGATGCATTAAATGACAATGAACAAGACATTGACTCCGCAATTAAAGAAGCGCAAAAACATTACCCGAACATGTCTGAAATCACACAAAATGTAAAAAACGGTTACCAAAATGCGTATACATTTTACTTATCCGCATTGCTCTATCAAAGTAACAATCAGTTTGATGATGCTTACATTGACTATAAAAAAGCCTTAGAAATAAACCCAAATAATGTTTACTTGCAAAAAGATGTTATGCGCTTAGCTAAAAAACAAGGATTTGAGCAGGACTTTGCAAAGTACGTAAAGCGATTTGGAAAAATTGAGCAGCCAAAAGAAACAGGCGAAGTTATAGTATTTATAGAGCAAGGACTTGTGCCGAAAAAAGATGAGTTTGTTTTGCAATTGCCAGTATACACCTCTAGAGGTGATGCTCGATTTTATAGCTTAGCTGTACCAGTATATAAAGGTGCTGCGTATATTCCGACAATAAGCCACCTAAATATAGCTGACGAATCGATGCCTATCGAACCGCTTGTGCGTATTGAGGCGCTAGCTGCAAAAACGCTAGAATCACAAGCCCCTGCAAGAATGACACGACAAGTTCTTAGATTGGTTGCCAAAGAGAAGGTACGAGCTGAACTAGCTCGAAGCGGTGGTGACGTAGGAAATATTTTAGCAAATATCTATAACTTAGCGTCAGAGCAAGCAGATACCCGAAGTTGGTCTACCTTACCTAATCAAATAAGCATTGCAAGGCGAAATATCTCACCGGGTGAACACACACTAGAAATTGGAAGCAACCAACCAAGTGTAAATTTTACAGTTAGTAAGCAGGGGTTAACTTTGATCTATTTAACCTCAATTAATAACTACTTTAACTCTCATGTAGTGCAACTTTAGGAGCTGCTATGAAAATTTTGATACCTCTATTATCGGTATGTTTACTCGCAGCCTGTTCTAACAGGCCTGTTACATCGGGTATTTCTGTCGAACAACACGCCAACTACCAGCAACAGTTAAAGGTCAATAACCCTAAGTTAGGAAAAAAACTTGCCATAACTGATGTTAAGACACGTCAAACTAACCAACTTACAGATATTGTTGTTACGCTTTCTAGCAAATATAAAAAATCACAATATTTGCAATACCAATTCACATGGTTTGACAAAGATGGGTTTGTAATTAAAGGAAACCATTCTCCTTGGCAAGCCCTTACTTTGTTTGGGTTTGCTAATGTTCAATTACCCGCTCTTGCACCTACATCAGATGCAGTCACGTTTTCATTAGCAGTTAGAGAAGTTTCAACAAAAGCTCAAGAATTTGAAGATTAAGGAATATAAATGAATACATTAAATAGAACGACTTCATTCACCAAACTCACAGGGCTTGCTCTGGTTGGTCTGAGTGCTCTAGTTTTAAGCGGCTGCGCCAATAAAGCAGTTGTAAGCTATGGAGACGCACAAGCAGTAGAAACAACAGATATCAATTTTGGTTCTACCGATCTTCAAAAAGTAGCGAGTCAAATGACCGACTCTCTACTTAGTTCTCCTGTGATTGGGACTATGACCGCCAATACTCGCCCTATCGTTTTCGTGGAGCGTATTAAAAATAAAACCAGTGAGCATATTGATACCGAATCTATCACTGACTCAATTTCGACTCAGCTATTACGCAGTGGTAAGTTTCGCTTTGTTGATATGAGTCGTGTAGAAGCCGCCCGTGAGCAACTTACATTCCAAAATGAAGACGCTTTGGTAAACCCTGCTACAGCAGTAGCCTTTGGCCAGCAAGTGGGAGCGCAATATATGTTATATGGCAATCTATCAAGTATTGTTAAATCAAATGCTGATAAAGCCGATGTATATTATAAATTTACCATGCGGTTAATGGATTTAAAAAGTGGCCTTGTGGAATGGGCTGATGAAACCGAAATCCGTAAAACGCGTGAAAAATCAACCTTTGGCTGGTAACAGCCTGGGAGCATAACATGAAGCAATTTATTTTCTTATTATTTGCCTTACTGTTAATACCGAACCAAGCTGTAAGTGCATATGAACGTAACAAAGCAGTGCCAGTACAACAAGTATTATTTGGTAAAGTACAATCCGTTCGCACTATCACTGAGCGAGAGCTGGTTAAAGATCAAACCAATGGCTGGAAAACCTTTGGCGGAGCCTTATTAGGAGGAGTCATTGGTAATCAATTTGGTGGTGGTAGTGGGCGAACTGCTGCGACAATTTTGGGTTCGGTTATTGGTGGTAACATTGCTCACAACCAACAAAAACGTAGCTATTATACCCAATATGAATTAGTTGAGATGATGGTAAAAGTCGAAAGCGGTAAGCAGTTCATGGTAGTGCAAGATAAAGATAATCGCATGTTATTTGCTAGAGGCGATCGAGTACGGCTAGTATACCTATCTGATAATTCTGTAAGAGTAGATAAAGCTTACTAAAAGCTTAAACATAGCTGAGATGAATTAAAATTCATCTCTCAGCTTTTAAAGATGCACGATTAGATTTGTCTGTAATGATTAAAAAACCGCTGCATTTTAGACATTGCAGTCGTTAGATCGTCTTTATTTGGCAAAAAAACCAATCTAAAATGATCTGGGTTTGGCCAATTAAATGCCCTGCCATGCACAAGCAGTATTTTTTCTGCTTTGAGCAAGTCCAAAATCATTTTTTCATCACTTTTAATATTAAACCGCTCGGTATCCACTTTTGCGAATGCGTATAAAGCACCTTTTGGTTTAGAGCAAGAGATACCATCAATCGCATTTAACCCGCGCCACGCAATATCGCGCTGCTCGTATAAACGACCACCTGGATTTATTAGGTTATCTATTGATTGCACCCCACCCAATGCCTGCTGAATAGCATATTGCGCTGGTACATTAGCACACAAGCGCATTGACGCTAAAATATCGAGTCCTTTTTGTAGATCATCAAGCAAATCTGTTCGGCCACTTAAAACCATCCAGCCCATGCGTAGCCCAGCAGCACGATACGTTTTTGCTAAACCATTAAACGTGATGATCGGAACGTCATCACACAACGCACCTATAGAGCTATGAGACACATCATCGTACAAGATTTTTTCATAAATCTCGTCACTCAGCAGCAGTAACTTATGCTCTCTTGCAATATCGATAAGTTGCTGCAACAAATCATCGCTGTAAACGGCACCGGTAGGATTATTTGGATTTATAAGCACTAACGCCTTCGTTTTAGACGTTATTTTACTGCGTATATCAGCTATATCAGGAAACCAATCTTGTTCTTCGTCACACAGATAGTGAACTGGATTACCACCCGCTAGCTTAACTGATGCAGTCCACAGTGGATAGTCTGGAGCTGGAATTAGCACTTCATCGTCATTATTTAACAGCGCTTGCGTGGTCATTTGAATAAGCTCACTGACCCCATTACCAATGTAGATGCTATCAACATCTAGGTTACTCAAGCCACGTTGTTGATAATGTTGATATATTGCCACTCGGGCTGAGTAGAGGCCTTTTGAGTCACAATAGCCTTGGGCAGAATATAAATTTCGAATAATATCCCGGTGCATATCTTCAGGCATATCAAAACCAAATGCTGCAGGGTTACCAATATTTAATTTTAGAACTTTTTGCCCTTCATCTTCCATTTTTTTGGCTTGTACTAAGACAGGCCCTCGGATGTCATAACAGACACCCTCTAATTTGTGACTCTTTTTAATATCTGACATTGCTACCTCTACTAGTGAAAAGATAGATTAACCTAGTAAAGGGTTAAAATACTAGAGTATTTCATAACCTTAATACTGAAATATATTCACGTACTAGTTAGCTTTAAATTACCTTGCAGCCAACCAAGCAGTTAATTCTAGTTGAGTCTTAGACACTTGTTCATTAAGCAGTCGTGAAGCGGCTTCGGCCTTGTCATGCTCATTATTATTTAAGCTATGTTCAATTTCTCTTGCTACTTCTGACAGGCTTGTCGCACCAAACTGCGATGCATTTGATTTTAAACTGTGTGCGTGACGAATAGATGCTTCTAAGTCATTACCAAATGCAGAAAAGAACTCACTGGCTAAACGTTCAAACTCAGCACAACAAAATGTTAAAGTATCGCTAAACTGTTCTCCTAATAAAGACTCCATACTCTCTAGCGCACTTTCATCAATAACAACATCGTTCATTTTATATCCTTTTTGGTAATCCCAGTTTTCTTGTTGGTTTGGGTATAGATACTTTTACTTTTACTTTCTTAAGAAAAAAATCCACTTAATAGTTATATTAAGCGTATAATAGTATTGCTTTAAAATCCATTGTAAACAGAATAGATTATTATATGTCTCGTGCATTATGCCCTAATTGTCAGTTTAGTCCGCTTACTTGTCTGTGTAATGACTTAGTGGCAGTCAACAATAAGCTGAAAATAATTATTTTGCAGCACCCTAGTGAAGTTAAAGTTACAAAAAATACAGCTAAATTACTTAACTTATGCCTCAGTCAATGCACTGTAATGCATGGTGAATCACAAGAAGATTTTCAATTTTTAACTGACTTGCCGACTAAAACTACCGCATTACTGTACCCAAATGAACATGCTATTTTATTAGATACCAAAGATGAAAAAGTCAATGAGCTTAAAACACAGTTAACTCATTTAATTGTTCTTGATGGCACCTGGAAAAAAGCGTTTAAAATAATGCAACTTACTCCTAAATTAAATGATTTTGTGAGTGTAAGCTTTAACTCTATTCCGACTAATCGCTACCATATACGTAAAGCACCAAGAGTTGACAGTTTGTCTACACTTGAGGCCGTTGCCTATAGCCTTATGTTAGTTGAACAGCAAGATCCCACCCCGCTATACACCGTATTGGATGCTTTAAATCATAAACAAACACAGTTTATGCCTGCTCATGTGAAAGCGCGATATAACAACTCATGACCTACACCAATCGATTAAAGCGAGGTTTCTACCGACAAGGCCCTAATTACCGCTTTGATGATCAAGTTGATTTTACAGATATAAAGGAAACATTTGGTTTTAGAACAATGACGGTAGGGAAATGGGTGACTAAAGAAGAACGCTTCATAGGCGCTAATTTGATTTATGATGCATTGGCTGATCTTGCCCAAATACTGCAACTCCCTCCCATTGCACTGGGGCTTAGAGGAAAATTAAACTTTGCTTTTGGACATGGAGGCCAACAACATGTGCAAGCTCACTACAACAGCGCGACTCAAACACTTGCTCTGGCAAAAAATGCTGGCGGCGGAGCGCTAGCACACGAATGGTTTCACGCCTTTGATCATCATATCTCAAGGCACTTATTCCCACGCCATAGCGCTTATTTTTTTGCTTCGAAATTATGGCTTGAGCATTCGATTAATACCAATCACCCTCTCAATCTTGCATTAGATAGTTTTTATAAAAGTGTGTTTTTAAAAAGTGATGGGCAGCATGCTAACTATTATGTTGCGCAATCAATGTTGGCAGATAAACAACATGATCAATTTTACATGAGCATGCCAGAAGAACTAGCTGCACGATGTTTTGAGGCCTGTATAGCCAAGCACGAACACATTAAAAACACATTTTTAGTCTCTGATTTACAACACTCAACACTCGTCTATCCTGATGATGAGCATATTCAGAGTAGTCGAGGTGCGCTTGAGTACTATTTCCATAATTTAGGTGTGCTTTTATCTAATTAAATTACATATACCCAAGCCATCTCAAGTCGCGAGCGCTTTTGCAATTATAACCGATTAAGGCAAGGCATTGATTGCAACTAATAGTGTTTAACGCAGTTTACATCGTCTTAAGAAGTAACAATGATGAGAGTAAGTGCTTATGAAACGCTCAATTCTGCATCTTGAGTAGCCTCAGTATATACGCCTAAATTAGTTCATGTGATAAACATCAGTATCTATCGTAGTTTGCAAGTTATGCTCTAACCAATTTAAATAATCTTTAAACCCTAGTGGCCTTGAAAAATAATAACCTTGACCAATTTCGCAACCATAACTCTTCAATATTTGTAAGCTCTGTATGTCTTCAATCCCTTCTCCTATAACAAAAGACCCTAAGCTTTTTGCTATATCACACGTTGCACGACAAATTGTGCGATCGTTTTTTGAGTACTCTAAGTTCATTACAAATTGTTTATCGATTTTAATTTCGTCAAACCCCATTTTGCTCAAATAAGCTAATGATGAATAACCTGTACCAAAATCATCAATGGCAATCTTAAGTCCAATCAACCGATAGTCATTTAAAGCTGTTTTAATATTAACCCCATCACTCAATGTGGCTGATTCTGTTAGTTCCAACATCACATTTGATGCCTTGAGCTGATACTCATTTAGCAAGGTTAAAAATAGAACGGGTAATTCTTTTCGTAATAAATCTTTTGCAGAAATATTAATTGAAATTATGTGCTCGGGATAAATTGCTGTAATTTCTTTTTGATACAGTAATGATTGTTCAACTACCCACTCTGTAAGTTCAAATATGATCCCCGTAGACTCCGCTATTGGTATAAACTCGTCAGGTGGCACTTGCCCTAAAATCGGATGGTGCCAGCGTAAAAGAGCCTCTGCACCGTGAATATGCCCCGTATCTAAACAGATTTGTGGTTGGAAAAATAAACTAAGCTGATTATGCTCAATTGCTTCTTGTAAATAAGATGCAACTTCAAGACGGTATTGTGCTAGGTTTGAGTTTTCAGCATCAAACATATGCCAACGCTCACCATGCAGCGCTTTAGTACTCAAAGCTTGTAAGCTGCGTTGAATTAATTGTGATGCATTTGAGGCATGAACTGGGTAATTAGCAACGCCGATATCAACACCATTGACCAGCTGGCTGCTGTTGTGGCTTATCCCTTCAGTAAACACAGCGGTTGTAACGCATACAAACTGCTCAATTTGGCTTAATTCAAGTTGACCATTAACAACATAAGCGTAGGTACTATCATCAAGGCGTGAAATATAATGACATTTCAGCTCATTAGCTTCTATTTTTAATGAATTCATAGAGCTTAATTGCTGAGCTAGATTTGCCATAGTGCGTTTAATTTGAACATTAGCATACTCATAGCCAAAATTTGCACGGGCATCCAACAAAACGACAGGACGAAACAAAACAAGTGAATGCGCTTCAGAATCAGTTACTTTATGCTGTAAACAATCAAGTAGCTTTTGTTTATTAGGTAAGCCCGTTTCATCATCATGAGTTAAACTTTCGTTGTATTGCAATACCCTTAATCTATCTTGTATTAGCAATGTAGCCAAGAAAACACCTGTATTAAACACAAGCAATCCATCATTTAAAATGTGCAAACTCCGTGCTGTAAATACCGTACTTAATAAAACTAGAGATTGCATTAGTAAGCTGCACCAAGCAACCATAGATAGATGCGTAAAATTTGCCTTGATTTCTTTGCATTGCAAAAATAAATACCCAACCAGCATTACTAAAACCGTATAGCCAACCACAAAAAAATACACCGAAAGAGTATTAATCAATATACTCGCTGCGAGCGTGGTACTACAAAGAATAAACAGCACAGATGTAAGTGGCGTTTTAGCAATTACTACCTGTTTATTTTCATATCGTGACTGCATAAAAAACAAGCATGCAAACGAGATAGCTAATAAATTAAACCAAGCGCTTAATCTATTTGAGTATTGGCTAATAAGTGGATCACCAAATAATAAAAATACGCCTTTCCTAGATAAAAAACCCACCAACATGCACATCAGGTAGCCCATTAAAGAAACAAATTTCACTTGCCGAGATAAGAAGTAAAATGCGGCACTAATTGCAAGCCCAATGGCTAAAATCACCGAGATAACAGCTATCTTAATCACATGTTCTTCAACGCTACTATAGAACTCATCTTCAGGTATCAGCGTTGGCTCAATTGTAACGGTGGCGTTATTACTTAAATAGACAGCCGCCCAAGCAATGCCTGAGTTAGCTTTGATACTTAAATGTGGGATGATTGAATCGAAATATGCACCATGTTCATGTTTTTTTAATTGTATAGTTTCAAAGTCACTATCTAGTAACTCAAACTTAATCTCATCAACGAGCGCATTTTTAATATAAAGAATGTGATTTTCGGATTGTGCCGTTGAGTTTACATCAAAGAGTAACCAATACCCGCGCCCCCTCTCTAATGTAAATGAAGGAATTTCTGTTAAATTTTTTTCTTTTAATGCTTCTTTGTAAAGCATCGCCGGTAAACTTTGAGATTCTGATACGGGAAGGACAATTGCTTTATTTGATTCAGCAGAAAGTTCAACACTACAAAAAAGCAGTGTAAACAATAAAGCACGGAATAAAGGACCAATAGTTCCCACTTGAACTCCACTTACGTGAACGTATAAAACAAATCAACGTATTTAAAGTATGGAAGGTATATTTATAAATGCCAATAAATAGCTAAATTCAGTAAAGCAAAAACAAAAAAGACCTCGATAAAGGTCTTTTGCGATTTACTTTTGAATATTGCTGTTATTCGTTTTTATCATCACTAATACGGCTTGCTACAGCGCTATTTTGATCTTTATACTTAGCATCTTTACGTATATTATAAGGATTTGCTGCTGGCCCTGACATCGTCTCAAAACTCATCGCACCAATTTTCATCATTGGACGAAGAGCAAGCGGCAATTTCCCCGAATTATAAAACTCTAACACAATATTACCCGACCAACCTGGGTCTATGCGGTGTGCGGTAACATGAACCATCAGCCCTAAACGTGCTAGTGATGAACGCCCATCAAGCCACCCCACTACATCCGATGGTAACGTTACTTTTTCGTGAGTGATAGCCAAAGCAAGCTCACCTGGGTGTAAAAAAAATGCTTGCTCTTGGTCTAGCACAATTTCGTCACTCATTATTGATTCCATTGCCTTATTAAGCTGATCTTTAGGGCCACTTAAATCAACGTAGGCTGCGGTGTGATCCTGAAAAACACGAAATTTATTTCCTAAGCGCAAGTCAACTGTTACGCCAGAAATCATCTCATCGCTTGGGCTTGGCTCTATTACAATGCGTTGCTGAGCAATATATTCTTTAATATGGGTATCTGATAATCTCATTTTTTAATCGTCCGTAATCACAATCTCTAATGGATTATGATGGGGTTGTTGATAATAAAGTTGGCTTGCAATTAAACGCGCTGCACTGGCATAGGTAATGCTGATGGCTGCCTCGGTATCATTGGCTATTAACTTGCCTTGTTCTGAATATTCTCGAATATCTATCGCCAGTGGAATGTGTGAAAGTACAGGCACACCATGACGCTGTGCGAGCTTAATGGCCCCGTCTTTGCCAAATACGTGATTAGGTTCACCACAATGTGTGCAAATAAAGTGGCTCATATTCTCAATTAGACCTAGCACAGGCACATTTACCTTGTTAAACATAGCAATGCCTTTTTGCGCATCAGCCAGTGCTAAATCCTGTGGAGTAGTAACGATAACCGTGCCGCTTGAAGGTACTTTTTGGCTCATAGTTAATTGGATGTCACCGGTACCTGGAGGCATATCAACAATTAAGTAATCAAGCTCACCCCAAATGGTTTCATTTAACAACTGCGTTAATGCACCAGACGCCATCGGCCCACGCCACACAGTGGCATCATCACTAGGTACTAAAAACCCAATAGACTGTGCTTTTAAACCATTTGCATCAAATGGGTATAGTTGTTTGTCATCTTTAGCCGTGGGTTTAGCCCCTACAAGGCCTAGTAGCATAGGAATTGATGGACCATAAATATCCGCATCTAATATACCTACTTTTGCACCCTCTTGTTTTAAAGCGCCCGCTAAATTAACCGCAGTTGTCGATTTACCAACTCCACCTTTACCGGATGCAATTAAAACAATGTGTTTTATTTTTTTAAATTTATAATCAGCGGGAAGTTGTACTGAGGCATGAATGTCGACAACCTTATTAATTTGTTCACTAACAAACTTAGCCACAGCAGGCATTTCTGAGCATGCAGCAAAAGGAAGAGTAAGCTCAATTAATAGAGATTTATCATCGTTAGATTGAATACTTTTGATAAAAAGCTCATCAATACCAACTGCAAATGCAGCACTTCGATAAGCGGCTAAAGCGGCAATTATCGGTTGTTTTTGCACCGATTTAGAAGAGAATAATTTCGACAGTCCAAACATAGCAATAAAATAGCGTTTCTTTGATGAAAATTGCCTCGGAATTATGTAACATTCACGGCATTAACACCAGTCAATTAATGAAAATCAGCCAACCAGTCACTACTTTGCTACCGGTTTGCTGATAAAATTATGATTTTCATCCGTTCCTTTACCGGAACCGTCAATTCGGAATGATTATGGCACAGCGAAAGATCCTTATTACCAGCGCATTACCTTATGCCAATGGCCCAACTCATCTAGGTCATTTATTGGAATACATTCAAACTGATATTTGGTCACGTTTTCAAAAACTACAGGGCCACGAAACATATTACGTTTGCGCCGATGATGCTCACGGCACGCCAATTATGCTCAATGCGCAAAAGCAAGGGATCACGCCTGAAGAAATGGTAAAAAACGTCAGTATTGAGCGTCAACGTGACTTTGCTGATTTCAATATCAAATTTGATAACTACCACAGTACCCACAGCCAAGAAAATAAAGAGTTCAGCGAATTAATTTACAACCGCTTAAATGCGGCTGGACACATAAAAAAGCACACTATTTCCCAGCTGTTCGATCCTGAAAAAGGTATTTTCTTACCAGACCGCTTCGTTACAGGTACGTGCCCTACCTGTAAATCAGAAGACCAAAATGGTGATAGCTGTGATGCATGTGGCGCAACGTATAGCCCAACAGAGCTAATTAACCCACGCTCAGTGATGTCTGGTGCAGAGCCGGTATTAAAAGACTCAGAGCATTACTTTTTTGACTTACCAGCGTTTGAAGGCATGTTAAAAGAATGGCTACACTCAGGCACTATTCAACAAGAAATGGCTAACAAGCTAGATGAATGGTTTACTGATGGCTTACAACAATGGGATATTAGCCGCGATGCCCCTTATTTTGGTTTTGAAATACCAAACGCACCAGGTAAATACTTTTATGTATGGCTAGACGCACCGATCGGCTACATGGCCAGCTTTAAAAACCTATGTGATAAAAAAGGCATTGATTTTGATGCGTTTTGGGCTGAAGGCTCTGATGCTGAGCTTTATCATTTCATTGGTAAAGATATCATCTATTTCCACAGCCTATTTTGGCCAGCAATGCTTGAGGGTGCCAACTTTAGAAAGCCAACCAATGTATTTGCCCACGGTTTTGTAACGGTAAACGGCGAGAAAATGTCTAAATCTAAAGGTACGTTTATTAAAGCGCGTACGTACTTAGATAACCTAAACCCTGAATATCTTCGTTATTACTACGCGGCTAAGTTAAACAGCGGCATTATTGATCTTGATTTAAACCTTGAAGATTTTGCCCAACGTGTAAATTCAGACCTAGTAGGTAAAGTAGTAAACATTGCAAGCCGTTGCGCTGGCTTTATTACTAAAAAGTTCGATGGCAAGTTAAGCAGCACGATTATGCAGCCTGAACTTTTAGCTGAGTTCCAAGCAGCCGCACCGAGCATTACTGCCAATTATGAAAACCGTGAATATAGCCGCGCAATTCGTGAAATTATGGCCCTTGCCGATAAAGCAAACCAATTTATTGATGGCGCAGCTCCTTGGGTATTAATTAAAGACGAAACAAAACAGCAAGAAGCGCATGAAGTGTGCTCGCTTGGCCTTAATTTGTTCCGCGTATTAATTACTTACCTAAAACCTGTGTTACCAGAAATGGCTGAGAACGTAACAGCGTTTTTAAATGATGACCTTACGTGGGACGGTGTTCAAAATGCACTAGTAAACCACCCTATCAATAAATTCAAGCCACTGATGCAACGTGTAGAAATGGACAAAGTAAATAAAATGGTTGAAGAATCAAAAGAAAGCTTAGAGTCAAAAGTCACTATTGATCCAAATAGCCCACTAGCAAAAGAGCCGATTGCCGATGAAATCGAATTCGATGACTTTGCAAAGGTAGACCTGCGCATAGCTAAAATTGCCAAAGCAGAACACGTTAAAGGCGCTGATAAACTACTAAAACTAACACTCGACTTAGGTGGCGAAACACGCCAAGTATTCGCGGGTATTAAGTCAGCGTATGCACCTGAAGACATTGAAGGCAAACTCACTGTCATGGTAGCCAACCTTAAGCCACGTAAAATGCGTTTTGGTATGTCAGAAGGTATGGTGCTAGCAGCAGGCCCAGGTGGTAAAGAAATCTATATTCTTAACCCAGACGATGGCTCAGAGCCAGGCATGCGTGTTATGTAATTTAGCCTTAATCGATAACAAAAACCGCTGAAGTCAGCGGTTTTTTTATGTCTAGGGACGGTTTACTCTTTGTTACCTACACGGATGGTGGGAACAGGTATAAGCAGGACGCGAAAGCTTTGCTCGGTTGAGTTATTTTCACATAGATTGAAGACTGCAAAATAACGCAGGAGCAGTCATCGAGCCCACTAGGTTACAAACCTCGCGCCGAGGTTAAACCGCCCCAAGTTTGAACAAACCCTAACCCATAAAGATCAACAGACTCTAGTACGCAATTACATTTAATGAAAACTAATCGAATTATATTTACCAAACGTACAAACAGATAATAATCATATAAATTTTGTATACCAACTCACACTTTTCGCCACATAAGGAATCAGCATGTTCTCGCTTTTCAAAAAAGATCCACTAAAGAAGTTAAATAAAGACTACAGCGCAAAGCTCGAACAAGCTATGCATGCACAGCGAAATGGCGATATTAAAAGTTACTCAATGCTCACTCATGAAGCTGAGCAAATTTTAAAAGAAATAGAAGTATTGGAAAAAAAATAAACCAAAGCCAGCTTGCATAGGCCCCTTGATCATCATTAAAGCGCGTATCCATCGTTCATGGTCTATGTCGATGGATAGCATGGTTGCATTACAAATTCAGCAGGTGGGCCGAGCACTCATTATAATAACTTGGTTAAGTATCTATTTTTCCTAGGTAAGTAATAGTCATCATAATCTAACGAAAGAATAACTCGGGTCGCTTTGCCCAGTATTTCTCTATGTGGAACAAGCCCTATGACACGGGAATCAGCACTGTTATCCCGGTTATCACCCATCGCAAGGTAGTAGCCATCAGGAACCACAATAGCAGCAAATGATTGTTGTACAGATGTATGCTTAGCGATCCTAATTTGGTGTTTAACACCAAGTAAGTCTTCATTGTGATCAACACTCACGATTGTTTCATCAAGTTGAGTGTAATCTAAAGTTTGCCCATTGATTGTCAGAACATTGTTATTAAATTCAATGGTATCACCAGGAATACCCACAACCCGTTTAATCAAGCGATTATTTGCTGGGACAGAATCAAAAACAATAATATCCCCTCTTTTAGGCTTCGAAATTTTGAGTAGCGATACCTTAGTAAAAGGAAGTTTAAGGTCATAAGCCATTTTATCTGTAAAAATACGATCGCCTTCAACAATTGTAGGTTTCATTGACCCTGTTGGTACTTCGTACCAGTCAGCAACCGCACTTCTAAACACACTCATTAGACAAATAAATACGATGAGAGAGCGGTTGTTTTTCCATAATTTGTATAATGACTTCACTGTTTATACCTCGTTTTAATTTATGATATGGACTAACGCCACCTTCTTAAGTTCACCTGCTTTTGTAACAATTCATGAATCAGAGCTGGGGTTTGTTGACCTTTGCGGATTAAAATTCGTTCAAACTAGGGGAGATTTAATCGTGGCGCGAGGTTTGTAACCTAGTGGGCTAAGTCAAAACCGAGCAAAGCTTGCGCGTCCTGCTCACGGCCATTACCCATGTAGGCAACAGTTCAGACCCTCCCTTGTAAACAAGATAAAGCTGAATTTTTTTAGACTTATTACCGGGTAAATTAATCGATGCACAACTTACTTACCCGCTAGCTATGCAATTTAAGCTTACTCTTGTTGGCTATGAAGCTGGAAAGTATTTAATTTTAAGTACCCTAAGCAAGCTAAGATCAATGTGTATAGTGATATTCTAAAAGCAAGAAATGTTGCTGTTATTCGGCATATTTTTAAGGGAAACCGGGGAGAATGTGTTGCTTATGCCACCACAGTTTTAACGAGTTCTGTGCGACCTGAAATGTTACTCTACCTCACCTACCCTTGAAAATTGAAGGCAGGCAGCTAAGGGAAGTTAATCGATTACAGACACATATCCCAGCAAAAATAAGTATCAGTAAAGAGCAAAGTTTTAATAGCAAAAATTAATTACAAGGCGTTATTATTGATAGCTCAGTGACTGGTTGTCGCTTTAGCGTACATGTTAGCTCAGGTTTTTTAGCTCTTAAGAAACGATAAGTTTTTGTTTATTTACTCTCCCCGATAGACAGCACCACGGTTATGAACAGTGCACATGTTCGCAATAATCAAATGCAAGGTGATAGACTTAATGTGGGAATTGAGTTTGCCCAACAAGAGCGGGCTAAAATACAAAAGCGACCTTATATACGCAATAGATGTTAGCTCATTGTAGAATGCTAGAGTGAACTACTATGCGCTCAGCTGTAAAAAACACTCTATTTTAAGTAGCAAAAGTGCTATAAAAAAAGAGTGTTAATCAGCTTCTTGAGAGTTTAATTTCGCTTAAAATACTGAGCGGAATGAAGAACGCCCAGCATTACGACGTTCATTACGACGGCTGCGCATGCGACTATGAAGTTCACGGCGTTTTGAATCTAACCATTCGTCACGTGTGATTGATGCATCAGAGTTACGTGCTGTTTCACGGCTACGATAAGCGCAAAACTCTTCAAATGCTTCAACATCGTCATTAAATTCACCTGCAACTAGTTCTATCATAATCGCATCATCTAAAAAGCCTAAAACAGGGATATGATCAGGCACTAGATCTTCAGGATCACTAAAATAAGCCAATGCACTTAAAATTTCCACACGCTCTTCTTCAGGGATTTGCCATTCACTATCTTCAATCATTGCGACAAATGTTTCTAATTTTTTAATACGAAGACGCACAAACTCTGGAACATTTTCCTTAATATTTGAGCTGATTTTTTTAGCATTATTAATTATTACCTGCTCACTGAGTGCCTGTGCGCCTTGCTGAGCTTTTCGCATTACATCGCGAAAATGCTCTAAATCAGTATCAGATAATTCAAACTTAACTTCAAACGCCATTTTAATTCTCCTGTTTTGGCTATTTGGTCACAGTTATTTATCACTATGACTAACAACTATGAAATACCTCGTTGTCATTGTTGAATTTAGCAGATACTGCTGCAGTCATCACCTTTAAAATTAATTTTTTATAAAACACTTGTGGTTTTAGTGTAACAAAGTGTTATTATTTTGTGCATTCGTTAAATGGATTTCAACTAATCAGTGTTCTTATGTCGCTAGAGAATCAGCTTATAAAGCATAATACCCCTTCATCTTCACACGACCAGTCCACAATTATTGAAAAAGACGAAGTGACCCAACAACTAACACCTTCTAAAAAATGTGATAACTGTCACCAAACAGTTTCTGGTGAATTTTGCTCTCACTGCGGGCAATCTCTCGATTCGACATTAAAGTATTTTTGGGCTGTTATTTTACACTTACTCGATGATATTTTTAGTTTTGACTCTCGGGCTAGCCGTACCATTTGGCCTTTAATGTTTCGCCCTGGCTTTTTAACGAGTGAGTACTTTGCTGGTAGGCGGGTTCATTACGTGCCTCCTTTACGACTCTACTTATTTATCAGTATTGTGTTTTTTCTTGTTTTAAAACTTACAGTTTCAGCTGAAGAAAAACCTGAGCTGGATCTTAATAGCAATAAAGTTGCTATAAACCAAGTGACTAAGCATATTGAATCACTCAATGAACATAAATCAACGTTAGACGCTGAAGAAAAAAACCAAAAGTTAAATCAGGTAAATGCTGAATTAATTCGCTTTAATCGTTACTTAGAAGAATTGAGCCTTGATGGCACAATTGAAGCAAATGCAAAGCTCACTGCAAGCACCCGTAAGTTAATCACCTTAGAACTTGAGCGAATAAAATTAAATCAACAAAGTAGTGGTCTGCAAAATAACAAAGATAGTGTTAATGTATCGTTCGATTTTTTATCAAATGAAAGCAACAAGAAGCTAGGTGATTTTGCTACGTCACTTACAGAGAAAGCAAAAAAAACCTTCACGTCAGATACAAACCGTTTAATTAATGAAGTGCTTGGCAAACTTCCTCAATTAATGTTTGTGCTGTTACCACTATTTGCTGTATTGCTGAAAATTGTTTTTATCTGTTCAAAACGCCTTTATATGGAACATTTAACGATTGCGTTACACAGCCATAGTTTTATCTTTATGAGTCTGTTATTAATTGATATTTTTGACGTGACTCACGACCAACTAATGCTCACTGGTAGTGGTTTAGCTGCTGCCATAGCGAGTGTGTTAGCGTTTATAAGCTTTGTAATGTTACTTTGGATACCTGTTTATCTATTTATTATGCAAAAGCGCATCTACAAACAAGGCATTATTGCCGCGTTAATTACTTATGGCTTTGTGGGGATTGTCTACTTTGTTTTAATGGCACTGACTACAGTCGCAGCAATTATTTGGGGCTTAACGGAAATTTAAGTTTTCATGTAATAGACAGTTATCAACCAACTTTGTATAAACTATCGCATCAATACACTCTATAAACACAGGTTGATTAGCTTTAATAATGCATAATTAAAGCTAATCGATTAACAGTAAATGATTACTGACCTTTATACTGCTCTTTCGCTTTTTCTAGTTCACCATCGCTAATACCCAAAGATTCTGCAGCTTCTTTAATAAGCTCTGGTTTCGTCATTACCAGGCCCATCAAGGCTTGAAGCTTCTCAGGTGGAATACCTAATTGCTGTACAAGCGCCATAGCCATCATTGGATTTTGTGTAAACGCTTGGAAAAGCTCATGTACTTTTTCATCACTTACATTGTGCTCTTTTAGTGTTGCTATAATAGGGTTCATGTTTTGCCTTAGTTCGCTTTCTAGATACTCACTGTTATATGGGCAGATCATTCGTTTTAAAGCTGCACAATGTAATTACTCTACGAGTAATACCACTTTACCTGCATTCTCATTATTTTCTAATATACGATGTGCCTCATTAGCTTGTTGCCAAGGTAACGTTTTATAAATGTTGAAATCGAATTTTTTACTCACAATATCAGCGTAAAACTTATCAACAAACCCATTACGTAATTGGCGTTTAAACTCTAAACTTCTGTTGCGAAGCGTTGAAGCATGGAGTGAGATACGCTTTTGTAGTAATCGGGCGAAATCTACTTCAGCAAAACGCCCGTCTAAAAATGCCAGCATTATGATTTGGCAATCCATTGCGGCAATGGCAGCGTTTTTATTTAAATAGCGTCCTGAGACAGGGTCAACTATGACATTTGCCGATAATTTATGAGCTTTCATATATTCTACAAAATCGACTTGTTTGTAATTGATTACATGATCTGCACCCAGTTTTTTGGCATGCTGGCATTTCTCCTCACTGCCCGCGGTTATTACAACCGTTGCTCCAACACGCTTCGCCATTTGAATAGCTGCACCTCCAACACCGCTTGCGCCAGCATGGATCAGGGCAGTTTGTCCTTGTTGTAAGTTACCTAATTGAAAAAGCGCACCGAATGCAGTTAAATAGACTTCGGATATGGCCGCCCCTTCAGCCATTGATATGCCCTCAGGTAGGCACATAAGTTGTTTAGCATCTATTGCAACGTATTCACTGTAAGCCCCACCTGCGCATAATGAAAATACAGGCTTTTCAAGCCACTGTTTATCTACGTCACTGCCTATTTCAACTACACATCCAGCACATTCTAAGCCTAAAATAAAGCTGTCGCCTTTAGGCGCAGGATACTTCCCTTGACGTTGCATGCTATCAGCGCGATTTACACCAATTGCAGCGACCTTAACTAATACCTCATGGGGTTTAATTTGTGGTTTTTCTATTCTACATAGTGTTAAGTTTTCATCATCGTGAGAAATATACTGCACAAAGCCCTCTCTTTAATTAATTCTTCGCCATACTTCGGCTTCGACCAATTTACCATTTTCAGTTAATGAATGATGCCACAGATCGCCCTCTACTTTGTAGTCGAAAGCCATGGTTTTACCAAGTAACGAAGGAATATTGCCGTAAGAAAAAGTTTCAACGAATTGTTGATTTTTTAACTCATACTTTCCCCCACCAGCATAATGGAATTTACCATCTTTTTGAGTAATGTAGTTAAAGTGGGTGGGGGTTATTAGCTTCACTGAAGTTAATTGTGGAGCCTTGGCATGAACAAAGCCATCGTCTACGGCATATTTCCCTTCAACAAACTCCCAGCTACCTAGTAGTGGATTAGCCATCGAAAAAGAAGAAAACGCTAACAAACATACACCTATAAATTTCATAATTTACCCTTTATCTGCAACTAAAAATGTCAGTGTACCTTTTTATAAATGATTGGCTATCAGACTTGTGGCTAACTTAATCTCATTTAAATCGCCAGCTTTGTTTATATGGGTATACATCGTACACTTCACCTGCGTGAATTTTTGTTTGGCAACTCAGCCAAAAACTGGCTGCAAACAAATCACTATGGTGGCGGATAAACACCTCGTAAGCAGCCGTATTTGCGCTAAAGAAAACGGTAAATTGACTAGGGAAAACATCGTTTTGTGCTATATCAAAATAGCTTTGTGCGCTAAGCTCATCCAATGGGTTATCACTGTTTGGCATGTCTCTGAAATTACATTCGATTAATGGGCAGATTTCATCATAATCATAAAAAACGACGCGCCCCCATCGGGTTACGCCAAAGTTTTTCATTAACATGTCTCCTGGAAATATATTTGCACCAGCCAGCTCTTTTATTGCTTTACCGTAATCAATCATCACGTTTTCAAGTTGTTGATTATCACATTGGTTTAAATATAGATTGAGCGGCGTCATTTTTCTCTCAACATACACATGTTTCAAAATCACCGCTTTATTTGAAATAATCAAACTGTCGCCAACCAGCTTTTCCATCTCAGCCAGCAACTCATCACTAAAACGGTTTTTGTCGAATGCTAAATATCTAAACTCATGGGTATCTACCAGCCTCCCTACTCTGTCGGCTTGTTTTACAAAATCATACTTCGCCATTACCTGTGCTTTTGTGGCTGTTTTTGGTGCGTTAAACTTATCTTTGATGACTTTATATACATATTCAGAGCTAGGCGTCGTGAAAACCAGCATCACCATACCCGGTGTACCTGGCGCTGCAATGTATTTATCTGTAGGTGGGCTGTTCTTTGTTGTGTCAACTTTGTAGCGGTAAAATTCTGTTTTAGCATGCTTTATGAAGCCAATAGCATTAAATAACTCAAATCGCTGTTTGTGAGGCATGAGTACACTTAGGTAATCGACATAGCGAGCAGGCTGATCTGTATCAACCATGAAATAGGTGCGCGCAAAACCAAATAGTAAACTCAACTGATCAGCCCCCATCATCACTGCATCTAACTTTAAGCCTTCTTCAGTATTTAAAATGGCCACAGCAAAGGGCATGTTATCACCATTTTTAGCTATGCAGCGACCAATCAAGTAGCATGCTTTATTTCGAAAAAACAGTGAGTTTGCATATTCTATATACCCGTCGTTCAAGTTAATTAATTCATACACTTGAGGACATTGCTGTTTCGCGCCTAGCATCAACGTACTTTGCAAAACAGATACGTCTTGTGAAAAATTATCAAATGGGGTTCTAAACGCTTGCGCTAATATCAGTTCAGTTACGGCACTAGCAAAACCTCTTTTAAGGGAAATACGCTTTACTAGATTATCAAATGGTCGAGGAGCTGTGCGATATTTCGCTTTTAGAACGAATAAATGCACTGTACGGATTTTTCTGCCATGCCATAATGCTCCAAATGTAGAGTTAAAAAAGGTATGTGCTATTGGTTGATTTTCATGATTATTTACCATAGCCGCATAGATGTTTTTTGCCTGCTGCCAGATACGTGCATCATCGTATTCTTTATATGCTATTAACTTAACCGCACTACTAACATTGGCAACTTGACGCTCATACACTTGTAGTCGGGCACGCATAGCAGCTTGTACATCAAGCCACTGCCTTTGTTCAAAGCGGCTTTGAGCGCCTAAGGTTATATTTAAAAACTCAGCAAACATCGCCTCAAATCCAGCAAATACAGCGCGCGCAAGCTTAGTTGCAATAACGTCTTCGAGATTGCATTTATTGGACTGATTTTCATAATGTTCTGGTTTGGAGTTAGGCATATTTTTATTGCTTATAACGATTATTTTACTTTAGCGGTTTACATACCATAGCAAGCAGGCTTAAATTTAGATAATTAATAAAGCGAATGAATAAAATTGATCAAATGAATATTAGGAATGTCGATCTAAACTTACTTGTCTACCTGAATGTGCTCATTGATGAACAGAATGTTTCAAAAGCAGCAAATAAACTTGCACTAACACAGCCTGCGATGAGTAACGCACTTAAACGGCTACGTGATTTATTTGAAGACCCGCTCTTAGTTAGAGCAGCTGGTAATATGACCCCAACAGCAAAAGCGCTGAGCCTTAAACCTGAAATAGAAGCCTTATTAAAAATGGCGGAGGCAATTACTCAACCCAGCGAATTGTTTAACCCTACCACTGCTGAACTTACATTTAGAATAATGGCGAATGATTATTTAGAATCTACACTCGTCGCGCCTTTTATTACATCTCAACTTGAAAAACACCCCGGGCTCAATTTTGATGTACTTAGCCCCAGTGATGTTAACTTACAAGACATGGAAAAAGGGACAATAGATTTAGCCATTAATCGTTTTAATGGTATGCCCCGCTCTTTTCATCAGGCAACTGTATGGCGTGATAATTACTGCTGCCTTACGCATCCTGCAAATAAATATTTAGACTCACCTGATTTAGAGCATTATTTAGCTGCTGAACATATTTGGGTCAATCGCGCTGGTTGGGGTGCTGAAGCCGCTGTCACCAATAAATCAGGAAGCCAGAAGCTTGGCTGGGTCGATGAAGCACTGTGGCAATTAGAGCAAACCCGTCATATTCGGGTGTTTACGCGTCATTACATGGTAGCAAGCTTACTCTGTCAATCAGAGAAACTCATTGCAACACTCCCGCGTAGACAAGCAATGCTGCTGGCAAAACACACCGATCTAGTCATTAGTCCAGTCCCTTTTCAAGTGGTGCCAATTGAAGTCAAAATGCTATGGAGTCCTTTACTGCACCACGCAAGCCCTCACCAATGGTTACGCCGCGAATTAATAGACTTTGCAAGCACGATTGCTGATAGATAAGTGGTTTGGGCTATGCCCAACATTCTTTTTATTGATTAAATCAATATCAGTTATTGAAAACAACAATTTCATTAATAGTGCTTTAGGGGCTAGAGTAAATTCATACAAAATGATTCACTCACCTAACAAAGAGACATGATTATGATGCAAACTACAGCAAGCTTCACCCAACAAGACGGTTTATTCATTGATGGTAATTTACATACTTTTATTGAACAACAACTTTGCGCTAAAGCAACACTAACAAGTGAATGTGTGTACCAAGCATTAGCAACATTAGTAGATGAATTTGGCTGTAAATGCCGTAAAAATAAACATCAGGATGATGACACTCTCGATGCTCAAGCTTTATTAAATGCGTACCAAGTTGAGCACGCACACCCTCATTGCCACGTAGACGCACAAACAACAACGGCAGTGCTCGATGAGTATTGCTGTCAAGTACCTGCAATTATTGTTGTTGCATTAATGGATACTCTCAGTGGTACACCAAGTAATGAAGATGATGCGCAAGAAATTTATCAGCGTGCCGCTCAATTAACAAATCGTCCATGCATGTACCGAGTTGCATTTAAAAACGAAAATGCAGCCTAAATCATGATTGTTCAATACGTTCGATAATCTTCTTTGCAAACTCGCTGCAACTGAGGATTATCGCGCTATGACCGTGTTTTTCCAGATCAAACGTCATTTCATTTGCTTCAAATGTTGCTGATAATGCATTTTCAATCGCTTGTGCAGCCTCATGCCAATTCATAAACCGCAACATCATAACCGCACTCAAAATACTGCTTGTAGGGTTTGCTTTATCTGTACCTGCAATGCGTTCAAATGGACCATGAGTTGGTTCAAAAAAAGCCACTTGATTATTCAAATTTGCCGCTGGCATAACTCCAATTCCTCCTACTTGAGCGGTTAACATATCAGCGAGATAGTCACCATTTTGATTGGTTGTTACAACCACATCAAATTGCTCTGGATGCATTAAAGCTTGCTGTAGCATGTTATCAGCAATAACTTCTTTAATTACGAGGGACGGCTCATTCTCCCTTTTAATAATTAACCAACGGCCATTATCATGTGGGATAGCACCAAATTCACGCTTTGCTAACTCATAGCCCCAACGCTTAAATGCGCCGTCTGTAAATTTTAAAACATTCCCTTTGTGAACGACTGTAAGCGACTCACTTTTTTGCTCAAGTGCATACTCAAGCGCATAACGCATGACTCGTTCAGAACCTTCTTTAGATATGTTTTTAATTCCGATGCCGCATTGTTGGTCAAACCGCAACCGAGTAACGCCCATTTCTTGGCATAAAAAATCCAAAACTTTCTCAGCCTCAACGCTGCCCGCTTGCCACTCAATTCCTGAATAAACATCTTCAGAACTATCACGGATCACGACGATGTTTGTTTTTTCTGGATGCTTTAAAGGTGAAGGTAACGCGCTATAACCTTTAATTGGGCGCATATTGACATATAAATCCATTTCTTGTCGAAGTGCAACATTGAGTGACCTAAACCCACCACCAAGCGGTGTTGTAAGCGGTCCTTTTATTGCTAATTTAAACTGCCTAACAGCATGTATTGTTTCTTGAGGAAACCAATCGCCATCGTATAGCTTTGCTGCTTTCTCGCCATTATAAACTTCGAGCCAATGAATTTTTCGTCTATTTTTGTAACAATGTGCTACGGCATGATTTACCAAATCGCGCATAACTGGGGAGATATCTTGACCGACGCCATCACCATCAATAAACGTAATAATAGGGTTGTCAGGAATGAGCCACTGCCCCTGCTCATTAATTGTAATTTGCTCGCCATCTTTAGGCACTGATATATGTTGATATTGCATACGCCCCCTTGCAAGAAAATATACCCAAGCCACCTCAAGGTGCAAGTGTCAGTTGGAGTTAAAAGGGATGGCCATTGTTGCAAAGTATCGCTTTGATATTAAGCCCCT
>NZ_PDUS01000008.1:28311-52266 GCF_002723455.1 Pseudoalteromonas sp. 3D05
CTGTGAAACGCTGAATTCTGCATAGTGAGGTAGTTTAGGTATATATTTAAGCATGGGCGTTGTTCATTGTCTTTAACAAAAGAAGAATACTGATTATTCAACGGCTAAATAGTCAGTTAGGTGTTTCTTCAACTAAGATCTCATCAATAGCGGTGAGTAAAGCCTGAACACGTTGACTATCAAAAGTAACCGAATCAGATTTAAGTAACCTATCAAGTTCAACAGCTTGTTGGTAAAGCAGCTTGCAATCAAACATACCCGCTGTCCCTTTTATCATATGAACACTTTGCGCAAACCCTTTCATATCTGCATTTTGAAACTGATTAAATAAGGTATCTCGCTGCGCTTTTAGACCACAGATATAATCTTTTTTTAGTAACTCAAATTCATGCTCTGGCAGTTTTACGTCATCAGCAATATCAATATCAAGGTAACTGGCAATTTTATGACTGAATTTTGTTCTATCGATTGGTTTAGCAATGTGATCAACAAAGCCCTGCTTTAAGTAGCGGTCCACTTCGTTTTTCATGGTGTTTGCAGTTAATGCAACTATAGGGGTAGTCAACCCCGTCGCTTGCATAATGTGAATAGCTTGCTCACCGTCCATAATTGGCATTTGAATATCGAGCAATATCAAATCAAAATGCTCATCCAGAGTCGCTTGTACGGCATCTTGGCCATTCTCTACAGCAGTGACAGTTAAACCCATCCGTTCTAAGATTCGTTTTATTAGTTGTCGATTTTCTGGGTGGTCTTCTGCTACTAGAACTTCACCCACCAAATTTCGCTGTAAATTATCAGGCGCAGTATTTTTTACCTCCTCTTTACGTATATCATCAAATGAATCAACCCAATGGGTTCGCTCAGTTGTGTATAGTGCTAAAACTAAGCAAAATTCACTACCACTGCCTACTTCTGAATGAACTGTTATTTCTCCATCTAGCTTAGTCGCTAAGTTTTTAGAAATATTTAACCCTAAGCCGGTGCCACCGTACTTGCGTGATATAGATGAATCAGCTTGATAGAAAGGCGTGAACAGCTCCTTTTGCTCTTTGTCTGTCATACCAATACCTGTATCTTTCACTTTTATTTTAAGTTTGTTTTTCGAGCAACTCACAAGCAACTGAATATGGCCAACTGTTGTGAACTTAAGTGCATTAGTTGCCAGGTTGAGAAGTATCTGTCTTAATCTTGTTGGATCACACACAATCCAATCAGGTAAAGGAAATTCATAATCAACTTTAAATTTTAAGCCCTTATCGCGAATTTGCTTACCTAACAACGACTCTATTTCAGCAATAGTTGCAAACAAGTCAGTCTCAACAAGTTCGATCTCTAATCGGTTTGCTTCTATCTTCGACATATCAAGTATGTCGTTGATTAACCCAAGTACATGGCGACTATTTTGTAAAATTACGCGTATTCCATGATTTCGCTCGTGCGGCTTTATATCACCTAAAATTATGCCATCAGCATACCCGATGATCGACGTCATAGGGGTTCGTATCTCGTGGCTCATATTAGCTAAGAAACGGCTTTTAGCCTCACTAGCATCACGTAATTCTTCAGCTAATTGCTGAAGCTCTTGCGTGCGTAGTTGTACTTTTTGTTCTAGGTTTTTGGTCAATTCAACGTTACTGTCATGTAATAAGCTAAATTTGTTCGCCACTGCAAAAGCAAGCAACATCGCGTCAAGTGAAGTACCAATCAAGCCCAATAAATACAGATCCATCGAAACAGGTTCAATTAGACCAAGATTCGTTAAATTACCAATCATATTCGGAATGGCCATAGCCAAATACGCTAAGACAAAATATCGCGCGGGTTTAAAGCCACTCATCCAACTTCTTATACCAACAACCATCCCCAAGCACAGTGTTGCACCTGTGACTAAAGTCGCCCAAATAAAACCAAAACCTGGCCACACCACTGCAAAAGGAACCCCTGCGGTTGCAAAGATACCTAAGCCAATTGATAAACTTGATAGTTTTGGAGATGTTTCTCTTAACTTAAGTAGGCTATTAAAAAATAAAATATTCGTTAGTGGAATTAAAGTAAAACCAACCCAGTGAAGATGTGCACTATAAAAACCAAATATTTGATCCGGGATATGAAAAAACTGACTCCATGCGAAAACCCAGCACGCTGTAAATAGCGCATAGTAAAGGTGCGTAACGTCGCGTGCACCAAAATAGATAAGTAAATTATATAATCCTAATGCAATGCCAACGCCAAAACAAAGCAGCATGATCATATTGTCAGAAGTAATTTTTTTAAAGAATGCGTCGTAAGGTTCAAGTACGAGTTTAGGTGGCGTATAAAAGTAATCACTTTGGAATTTCGCAATTAATATGTAAGGTGTACCTGGCGTTAATTGCACTTTATTGCCATAGTGAAATGCAAATTCGTTAGGTGATAAACCACCTGTTTCATAGCGCCTTACAGGCTGTTCAGCATCCGACATATCATAAATACGTGTTTCAATTTTTGAAAGCAACGTGTTGTACGGATAAAGCACAAGCTCATTTAAATCAGTTTTGTTCTCCAAATGAATAACAAACCAAAAGCTACCGCCAAAAAAAGTGGTTCTTGTTTGCGGCTGTTTGCCTTGCAACCACGCATCAACTTCAAAACTATTGCGAGGAAATGAGCCATTAACTACTTCAAGCACTTGGCCTTTTTGCAATAAATTAGTGTTACTTTCTTGTTCAGTGTAATTGAATAGCTCAGGCGCGCTGGCAACAACTAAGTTACTAAAAAACAAAAATAAAATACACAGTAATATTTTTAGCATTGCCTGTCTTGGCATACTGACACCTTAAATTATAAACGCGCAGTTAAAACTGATAGCTAATATCCAGCCCGTAACGTCGACCTTCACCCTTAAAATCTTCAAGCATGCCAAGGAAAGAGCTTAAATCAAATTTTAAATGGCTGTATTGTGTATCGAATAAATTTTTACCCCATAAAGCAAATCCCCAGTTATCTATTTGGTACTGAAAATTTGCATTCACGATGCTATATCCATCTTGCATCGCATAAGGGTTTTGATTTTGGTCAAAATAATAATCTGATTGATAATCTACGATTAATTGAGCTTTTAAAGGATTATTTGCTACATCTGCACTATATTCAACTCCTGCACTGAGATTCCATTCAGAGGTAAACGGCAAGCGGTTATCTGTAAGCACATTGCCTAAGGGGTCAACATATTCCTCAAACTCTGCATGAGGAATGTAACCCAGTGCAAACTTTATATTAAGCGCGTCGGTTATCCAATAATCTAATTCAGCCTCAACGCCGTAAATAACAGAGTCTGCAACATTTTCTAATAATTGAACGGGTGGACTTTGTTCAAAGGCTGAAGGTTGATTCATAAACACTTGCTGATCATTATAGTCATAGTAAAAAGCTGCCCAATTAAAACGAACACCTTGTTGTGGCCACCATGATTTGCTCCCAACTTCGTGAGCGTTTAATCGCTCCTTCTGGTAATCTGCAAGTTGAGCTTGCTCAACAGACGATAAAAAACCACCATTATAACCACCACTTTTTGCGCCATTGGCAAAACGATAATAACCGGATGTAAAATCATCTATCTTATAATTAACACCCAATTGTCCAGAAAAGCCATTATCTGATTGACTGCCTTTAACATGGTAAAAAGGAATTTCAACCCCTTTTAAATCAGTAGGGTCAACCACCACATTCAAAGTTGAAACTGAGTCATAATCGAGTGATTCATAAGAATAACGAAGACCAGCCGTGATTAACCATTTTTCGTTTAACTGATAGTCAATCTGGCTAAATGCGGCGATGCTCTGAGTTTTTATTTCATTATCATAGAAAAATGTAGCAGTTACATTTGTTGGCAAAATACCACGATAATCACGCAAAATATCATTAACGTTATTCTGCCCTATAGACTCATCAGAAAAATAAAGGCCCGTTGTTAAAAAGTGTTCACCGAGTTTTGACTGTAAGCGCAGTTCTTGAGTCACAAGATCAGTGTCTAAACCTAAGCTTCCTTCACACAATCTAGCGGGTGATCCGTCGCAATTAAATGCATGAAAGCGTTCGAGTGTGTTGTAGCTGGTTAATGAGATAAATTCATTGTCTGAATCCAATTGCCAATTTAAATGCGCACTCATCCCTTTTCCATCGGTTTTATGCGGTGAATTGTTATTAACATTCACAGTATAAAAGTCATCACTCCCAACATTAAATCCAAAATTATCGAAACATGCCGATGAGCCAGCTTGCGCAGGCGTACACCGCTCTCCGGTGAGCGGGTTAGCAACTATACCAATACTGCCAACTGGCTGTACGATACCATCCCAATCAGAAACATGGCCTTTAATTAATACTTGAACAGTATCAAAATCAGCTAAAAAAGAAACACGACCATTCGTTTGCTCCATTCCAGCTGTCGGGGCATCTAAATATATGTTATTGGTAGAATATTCATAGTCTTGGTGATTAAGTGCCACCCGAACAGCTGTATTCTCACTAATCGGTAAATTGAACATAGCATCGAAGCTTGATGCATTATTATTAGCACCGCCCGCTGTAATATAACCACTTTGTTCGAATTCTGGACGTTTAGAACGGATAAGGATTGCTCCCCCCGTAGAGTTACGCCCAAATAATGTTCCTTGTGGACCACGCAAAATATCAACTTGCTCAATATCGAATAGGTTAACTATTTGATTACTTGCAGAACCTACAGCAATGTCATCGACATACATAGCCACTGGCGATGTATTTGCCGTATTATAATCAACCAAGCCTACACCACGAATATTAACAGCCGGTGGCGTACCTTCTGCTGCATTTTGGCTAATTTTTAAATTTGGCGCAAACACAGACAGCTCTGTAGAATCTTTAAAATGCTGTGTTTTAAGCGCATCGCCTTTTACAGTACTTATTGCGATACCAACGTCTTCAATTTTTTGCGCTCTCTTTTGCGCATAAACCTCGATAACTTCCATATCACTTTTATGCAGAATATCATCATTTTCAAGAGCTTGAGTATAAAGCGGAAGAATCAAACCTGATGAGCATATCAACCATATGTTTTTTGTCATAAAGTAACCTTGGGTATAAATGTGCAAAGACCATATTCAAATATGTATGTAAACATACTGTTATATGGCCAATTATAGACTAATCCATCGACTAAAACCGCTGTGATAAGAAAGATTAATTAATTATTACTGGGTTCAAAGGCATTTTCCCCACTTATGTTTTCAGGATAGTTACATATTGCCCGAGAAGTTTGCATTCCTGCCATAACCGCCGCTTCAACACAGCCCGCATTTACGCCCGTTTTTATCCAGTCCCCGGTAATAAATAGGTTAGTAAATTTAGTTTCATTGGTTGCCAGCCTATATTTACTTGAACCTGCCACAGACAAAACATAGCGCTCACTCGGATCGACGTTGACACGCCAATATTGATCGTCAATAGATGATTTATCAACTTGCCCTGATCCAAATAGTACTGACCAATCGAATTTTTTGTGCTGATAAGCCAATGGCCATAACGGCTGCATATTATTTTTTAGCATGCTTTCAAGGTTTTCTTTAACCTGTGCTTTTGCACTTACTACGAATTCATGATCGCTCTGAGGTGGGTAGTCATCACACGGAAAAGCACTGCAAAAATAAGCAATATTTACAGGTGAAGAGTTCAGCGGCCATTGCTCTTTGTCAATTAAGTTTGACATTGCAGCCCATGTATCAAAAGGCTCGCTAAAACCACTTAATATAGGCCCCTCTTCACTGGCTGGCATATATTGCCAGCCTAACTGTTGATCTGTTTTTGTCAGCCATAACTGTGCTGCTTGCGTTGCCACGGTTTTAACATTATTAGCTTGAGCAAGAAATGAACTATCTATTTCTAATAGTTCAGGGCAAATATGTTCCAGTGATGCCACAGAAACACCCAAAATAACTTTGTCAAAATCATCAGTAACTTTTAAGGTTTTACGTGGTAGCGGCCGACCATAAAAGGCTTGGTATTTTGCCGGCCAGTCACTCCAAAATGATTCTAAATTTATATTATTTTGCTGTAATAAAGCAGCTTGCTCTGAATTTAATTGATCGTAAAGTGGCTCACTTGGCCAACACGGCAAACTTTTTATATTTACCAGAGGTTGGTATTGCGCTGTTGAATTTAATGATACTTGTTGTTGTAATTCAATTGTATTTACAATGTACTCGCCTTGAGCATCAAGACTTGGAGTGAGGTTTTGTAGTTGATGAAAATATTCAAACTTAACGCCTCTTTTTTGTAGCAACTCATAAATGGGCGCGAAAATCACATCCCCCATTCCTGCTTGCATCTTCCACATTACGCCACCTCGGTAACACAAGGCTATACGCAACATAGCAAGTGCAGCAACACCCGCCTCAACATTAGGCTTACTAAAGTCGCCCTTTGGATAAGCAAATACGAGATCGTAAAAACCACGCACCGGTGCAGAATTTACACTGTATTGCACATTTGCGCCGTTTTTTGTTAGCCACTGCCTAAAATCGTATTTATTAATTACACCAAACCCATCACGGTATACTTTATCTCTTACAAGACCAACCAACATAGCGATCGCTAAATCGGCACAAATATATAAGCGTCTTAAATCTGAATTATCGTCTAATAAATCTCTGATTTCGCTATTTAACCAACGCTTAAGTTTCCTAACTATGTACCAAATAACAAGGCCGTCTTTTTTTTCATTCCCTTGTGGGTTTAAGGTTTCCTGCCCATGAACAAAATGATTGAGTTTAGTAATTAACAAACTCGGAGTTGAGCTTATTTCATGCGCCTGTTGTTCGATATCTTTGCTAAATTGTTGCCAAGCTTCTTCTGTATCATCTACTAAATCTTCTAACTGCTGTTGTAAATGACGTAATAGAGATTTATCGCGTGTTTTTTTCGTTTTTAACTGCGTGCTTTTATTAGCATTTGAGGCTTTACTTTGAATGTCAGTTATCCATTTTTTTAGCCACGCCAGCGTCATTTTTACAAAGTCCCACGCTGTAATATCAAGGCTACCTTGTGCTGGGTTGCCTGGAAGTAAAGGAAAGTCTAGAGGCCAAGTTTGCCATGTTGAGTCAATGTATTCTTCAAGCGCAACAAAACTGTGTGGCTTCAAAGCCTGTTGCCAGGTTGATAATGAGCAACTTTCTGGTCTTTGCAATTTATCATATACAGTTTCGATGGTTTTAAAGCTATTAACATAAGCCCCAAACCAAACGTGCAAACCATGTTCCTCTATCCGTTGTCCATACTTTGCATTTCGCCCGCTGGCTCCTTTACCGCCTAAACGCCAACCTTGTTGATATACCGTAATACTCCTGTGTTGCTGCCAATCGTCTTGCTCTGTCAGATAGAGCGCAGCAGTCATAGCCGACACACCGCCACCTATGATAACTATTTTTTCTTGGGTCATATTATTTCCTTTAATAGGTCGCTTTAAAGTTGGCTTGCCGGTAGCTGATCAAAGTCCATTTGAATATAAAATGGTAGGTGTAGAGGTTGATTCCCTAGTTTTAAACCAAACATATCGGCAAGAGGAAAACTGTCCAACTGATTGATATTTAATGTAAAGTCTGACTTTAAAAGTTTTAATTGATGTACCTTTTTTATCTCAGATGCTGAATGCATTACTGATTGGTAAACTGCATTCTCGCCTTCCCCATCTGGAAATTGCTTGAATAGAATTTGATCCATTTGTGGGTTAATAAAGCCTTTAAGCAACTGTTTAATCAAAGATAGATCAATACCAAAATGACCACTTTCGAAAAGGTTCGCTACCTGATCTCCAAAGTCATCAAGTGCAGATAAGAATGAGTTATCTTCTTTATTAACCGTTTGCTTAATAGAAAACAATTCATGCATTTGTAATTTTGAATTTGGTGAGAAGTGTTTGAAACACGCTAAAGAAATCGAAAATGGCGAAAGTGCTGATACTGAGTTTGGCATTTCATATTCGCACAAATACTTATTGTAGCCCCATGTTTCTCGGCCATTAATCAGTGCGTAAATATTGTTAACGCATATAAAAGCAGGATACCAATATAGGTGACTTATATCACCGTGTTCAACTTTGACAACAGGCAACCAGATAATGATGTCGGTCTCTTGCATCCACCCTTGATTATCAAAAGGAGGGGTAACCGACGCTATTTTTTCAATATCGGTGAAGGTAATGAGTACAAACTCTCCTAAAGCATTAAAAGTCGTCGCATCTGGGGCAGCCTTGTTGAGTGTGGAATCAATGTATTGTTGTACTTTTTCTATTTCAATTTCGGCAAAAAAACCATACATATTTGCGTTGGTCATTCTACATGGTGGTTTGGCTATGGGATTCGATAAAAAGTGTTGATAAGGCACTGTTGATTCAATCATGATACTTAAATTCCATGTAAAATTTAAGTATAGCTGTAATAATTAATTTGTGATGTTTTAAGATAATAAATATCGGCAAAGTTGTTGATAACCAGCACTATTAAACCCTTTAGACAGTGGATTCATAAACCCATGTTTATAATCAGTCGCTGTGCATATTATTTGTTTTTGCGCACTCAAGTTATTTATCACGTGCTGAATATCAAAATGTTGCTCATTCGCAAATATAAATTCACATGGAATAGGAGAAATAATATCAAGGTAATGACGAACTTGACTTGGGTAGAATGCAATAAGCTTTTTAATGTGGGGGTTATTTACGTGCGCTATACTTCGCCAAGCCGCTGCACCACCAGCACTAAAAGCAATTACCGTCGTTGCATCTGCAACATTCGCAAAAATGGAATTAAGCTTATTAAGATACCCGTCATGATTACATTTGATCATGAAGTGCGTGTATTGTTGGCTATCATCAGTGACTGTTTGTAGTTCACCATTGTAAGGGTCAATAATGAGATGCTCAGTATTGAACTGCTTAGCAAAATGAGAGAGGTGTGCTGTTTTCCCAAAAATATCACTGACAAAAATGTATTTCATTTCTTAAAACTACTGCTAATTAATTGTACTTACCCAAGAAAGATACAATGAAAACCACTCAAACTCCAGATAAATTTAAATTAAGCTTGTAAAGCTAGAAATTAAAATGTAATATTATTCCTTGGCTATAAAAAAGCCCTAGCGGTTAACCCCTTTACCCTGATCCAGTAAGCCCGCAAATACGTATATTATAAAGCTAAGTTATCGTACGGCGAGAACCCTAATTCAGAATACGTCATATTTTTAGATATGTTCGCATAAATGTCATAAAGATCGTCAACACTGTAATGAAGCTAAACACAACATGGTCGTCTAATTGTGCTTTTGAGCTAATAAAAGATTTAGCAGCACAAAGATAACAAGAAAAAAGTGAGTTTTATTATGTCTTATAGTTATAACGGATCTATGATCCAAATTGCCCATCCGGTGCAATCAATTTCAGTGAATAAACAACGTGTTATTTTTTCAGACACACAAGGTCTTAAAAATGCCTTATTCACCAAAGCAAGCGATGCACGTCAATTTGTTAAGTGGTTAAAAGCTAACTAATCAATATTGATATGTTTTCCAACACGATATTCGCCAGCATCTGCTGGCGTTTTACTTTATCAAGCTAAAATTATCCTGCTACACTAATTAAATGAGCCTGTAATTTAGTAGTACTTATATGTTTCGTAGCATTTTACTTTCCATGTTTCTTTACGCGCTGCCAGTGTCGGCCACAAGTAATACTATCAATTGGGTTGTCGTTGACTTTGCCCCATATTACATTTTATCTGATCAATTCATCGGCACAGGCAGAGATGAAAGTATCATTTCATTATTAGAACAAGAATTACCCAGCTATACTTTCAATCGTGTTATCTTCCCCTCCAGCCGAGCACTGCTCGAAGTGTCAAACCCTAATAAAACCTATTGTATGCTTTCACTTTATCAAAGTGATCACCGCCGCCAACATATTACCTTCAGTGAAGAAAGCTCTACACTCGGTTTATCACCGTCTGTTGCAATACATAAAAACTTAATCGATAAGTTGGAATTGGATCAACAAATACCCCAGTCGTTCAATTCTTTGTTAAACAATAAAAAGCTCACTTTGGGTATTTCAATGAGTCGCTCATATGGTCTTGAAATCGATAAAGTAATTAATAATAGTGCCGATGCATCTATCATAATCCGCCCTGGTAGAGATACACTTTCAAGCCTCACTTATATGTTGAACAAGCAGAGAATAGATATATTGTTAGGCTACCCGAGTGAACACTTTTATATGGCTAAAAAGATGGGCTTCGACACAGAGTTAACTCAATTACAACTGCAAGAGGCATCAGATTTTAGCTTGGGTTATATTGGATGCACCAATACTGACCAAGGTAAGGAACATATAGCATTACTTAATAAGGCCCTTATGAAGGTAAAACAAACTAACGCATATAATGATATTTTACTTCGATGGCTACCTGAGCATTTAAAACCTATTTTAGCCCACCACTTACACAAAAGCGCCTCACGAAAATGAGGCGCTTGTTCTAATATATACGACTAAAAGATAAGATTACTTCTTAATGCCTTCAATATATAAACCGATATCCACGTGTGTAGATGCTGGACCTAAATTATAATCAATTCCATAGTCTGCTAACTTGAGGCTTGTTTCGCCTTCAAACCCAACGCGATAACCACCCCAAGGGTCCGTCCCTTCACCAATTTTATCAATTTCAAATGTAATCGTTTTCGTAACGCCGTGCAGTGTAAATTCACCGGTAACATTCGCTTCATCGCCATCATCATCAAACTTTATTGATGTGCTTTTAAAGCTCGCATTTGGAAATTTATCAACATTTAAAAAATCTTTGCCGCGCAAATGCTTGTCGCGCTCAGCATGATTCGAATCGATGCTTTTTGTATCAATATTAACCATGATCGATGATGTATTTGGGTTTTTAGCGTCATAGCTAAATTCACCATCAAATGTATTAAAACGACCATGTAACCAACTGTATCCTAAATGCTTAATTTTAAAATTAACGAACGCATGAGCACCTTTTGTGTCAATCACGTAATCTGCTGCTTGTGCAGCTGTGGCACCAAAAAGTGTTGCAGCAACAGCTGCAGTAACAAGTAATTTTTTCATTCTAATCATCCTTTAGTGGTTTGATCATTCTAATTAAGGTTTTATCTTTATCGATAAAGTGATGTTTTAATGCCCCAAGTGCATGCAAAATTACAAGGCCTATTAAACTACATGCTGCCCAATAATGAATTTTACCTGCAATATCCGCTTGATTTTCCACTGATAACTCAATGGCGGGAATACTAAATAACGTAAACACGTCAATTGAGCGACCATCTGCAGTTGAAATCAAATACCCTGAAATCACGATGCAAACCAGTAATATATAGATCACTAAGTGTGCGCTGTGCGCTATTTTATTAACAAGAGCGCTTGAGCCTGCAACTGGATCAGGCTGTGTACCCAATGCCCGCCATGCAAACCTAAATATAAGTAAAGATGCCAATGTAATACCCACACTTTTGTGTAAATCCATTGACCCTTTATACCAGCTATCGTAGTAGGTTAATTCAACCATATATAGCCCTAAACCAAATAACCCTATGACCATCAATGCCATGAGCCAATGAAGGAAAATTGCGACTAAGCCATAACGTGACTGAGTATTTTTAAACATGTTGAACGGCTCCTTGATTTAGTAAAACTAAGATAGCCCGTTCCGAATAAAAAGAAAATAGCGAACTACAAACAAGTTATGTGCGTATATGCACAACTCAAGTTATGAGTTTTATTTTGTGTGGGGAGTCTCAGCTGGCCTATCTTGTTTAAAAGGTGTGAGTCTACACTTGTGCATTATAATATTTATGCGACACGCTGGTTGTGTTGTAGTGTCGCTTTCTAGGCTGAGGAACTACTTGTTCGATTTAACAGAGTGAGTGCTATTTATGCGATGGGTTTTAAATAAATAGAAAAGCTTTTTATGCCCTAAGTTATGCCTGCGTTGCTCAACGTTAATTAAGTCGTTATTACACCCAAACTTTGCTTTATAAGGAACCATCACTAATTATTATCCACCAAGCCTATATATATTTGTGTGGCGGGCTCAACTTGTAAGCATGTGATCAGCCCTTCCTTTATTAGTTCGAGCATTGCAATAAAGCTGACCACAACACCACTTCGCCCCTCTTCTACTGTAAACAAGGCAGTGAAAGGTAATTGCGTACCCGCTTTGGAGAGCTTAGCCAAAATTAAGCTCATTCGCTCTCGGGTTGAGAGTGCTTCAGCGGTAATTTGATGATGTTCAAAGGTTTTAGCTCTGGCCATCACATCACTGAGCGCTAAAAGTAGGTCTTTTAATTCTACATCCGGTAATAATTGACTCGGCTCTTCTTGCTCGGCCATTAAAGCATGGGCGGTAAATATTTCTCGTCCAACCCGTGGGATTTCATCTAAGTTTTCAGCGGCTTTTTTAAATTGTTCGTATTCTTGCAAACGACGTATCAGCTCAGCGCGAGGATCTTCTTCTTCTTCCAGCTCTTCGTGTTTTGGTAATAGTAACCGCGACTTTATCTGCGCTAAAAGCGCCGCCATTACTAAATATTCTCCCGCCAGCTCAAGCTGAAATTCGCTCATCATTTCTACGTACCGAACATATTGCTCAGTGATGCTAAAAATGGATAATTCAAGAATATCTAGTTTGTGTTTTTTTATCAGATAAAGCAGTAAATCCAGTGGACCTTCAAACGTCTCTAAAATTACTTCAAGCGCATCAGGGGGAATGTATAAATCTTCTGGGGTATCAATAACCGCTTTGCCATGCAAAAAAGCCAGCGGCAACTTTTGCTGTACTGGCTGCTGAGGCTCAACAGTAGTTGAATTATTTACATCTGTCACAGTAATGTGTGCTATTCAAACGGTGCTGTGTCACCACACCCAACTCGTAGCACTTCAACATCATCTTCTGATAAATCAATCACTGTTGTCGCCTGCTCTGCTAAATAGCCACCGTGAATAATTAAATCAACCAATGGGCCAATGCGATCACGAATTTCATCAGGATCAGATTCTGTAAATTGTTCGTCAGGTAAAATCAGTGAGCACGACATCAAAGGCTCACCTAATTCAGCCAGTAATGCACAGGTAATTGGATGTTCGATTACACGGATCCCGATGGTTTTTTTCTTATCGTTTAATAACCGTTTAGGCACTTCTTTGGTACCTTTAAAAATAAACGTGTATGGCCCTGGCGTGTTGTTTTTTATTAGCCTGAATAATTGGTTATCAACTCTGGCATACGTTGATAATTCAGATAAGTCACGACAAACCAAAGTAAAGTTATGATGTTTTTCAATACCACGAATACGTTCAATACGCTCTTTAGCTTGTTTGTTTCCTAAATTACAACCGATTGCGTAACCAGAATCTGTTGGATAGACAACAACGCCACCTTTTTTAATAATATCAACCGCTTGTTTTATCAATCGTGGCTGTGGGTTATCTGGATGAATATGAAAAAAATCACTCATGTGTGTCTCCTTGTTTGCCTTCCCAAAGTTGCCAAACACCTTGACAATCTTTCGGCAAATATAAGTTTTTCCCTAATTCTAACCAACTGGTAGGAAAATGAAAATCTGAACCCTGTGAGCATAATAAACCATATTCACGGCTTAACTCACCCAAAAACTGTCTCTCGCTTGGCGCCTGTTGTGGTTGCGCAACTTCCATTGCATCGCCACCAGCTTCTTTAAATTGTAGTAATAATTTACGCAGCCATTTATTAGACATTTGATAACGCCCAGGATGCGCGATAACCGCTACACCACCAGCAGCATGAATTGCACTGATTGCAGTTTGCATATCGCACCATGTACTTGGTACGTAACCCGTTTTTGCGCGGCCTAAATACTTTTTAAATACACCCGGAATTGTTTTAGCAACACCGCGCTCTATTAATGCTCTGGCATAATGGGCACGGGTAATTTGTGCATCTTGTGCAAGCTCTTTTGCCTGCTCGTAAATACCATCGAAGCCGTTTTTTTCAAGACGCCTGCCAATCTCTTTTGCACGTTCTGCTCGCTTGTTTTGCTGCAGCAAAAGTAACGAATTTAAAGCCTCATTTTTCACATCGACGTTCAACGCAACAATATGTATTTCAAAACTTTCCCACTTCGTTGAAATTTCAACACCCGTAATTAAACTCAAAGGTAATTGTTCGCTTTCAATAAACGTTTGTGCAGGTTCAATTGCAGCCACCGTGTCATGATCAGTAATGGCAAAAACATCAATGTTTTTATCTACTGCACGAAGGAGCAATTGCTCAACACTCAATTGTCCGTCCGAATGTGTTGTATGACTATGTAAATCGTATTTTATCAAAAGAGAGGACTGCTAAAGTTATAATTGCTTAATTGTTATGAAGTATAACAAATTTTTTTAATAAATTGTTTTAAATAAACACTTGACATAAATACTACAGGTACGCTTTACTGTAGCCACTAAAGACACACTTAATAAGAAACAAAAATGATCAATTCAATCCAAAACACAATCTGGTGGTGGCACTCGTAAATTATCGGGTGACGAATTGTCGTGTCTAACACATTCTAAACCCGCTTATAGCGGGTTTTTTTATACATAAATTTTAGGGTAACAAACATGAATAACGATTTAACTCTTACACATCATTGGTGGTGGCGCCTGGCTTAGCGGGACAGTAATGGTTTATCTAAAATATAGATGTCGTTATTTAACCCCGCACAGCATAGCTTGCGGGGTTTATTTTTTTGAGGGAATGAGGTTTGATTTTTAGTCATATAACAACAGCACCGGGTGAGGTCACAAGTATCACCGAAGTCAGAGAATACATTCATAGTCCGCTAGCATTGTATGCACTGCTAGACAAAGATAATTCATTATTACTAGAGTCAGCTGAGATTGACTCTAAGGATAGTGTTAAAAGTTTAATCTTGGTTGATTGTGCGCTGAAAGTAACATGTACAGGTAAAATCGTGACTGTTACTGCGCAATCAAATAATGGGATGCAGCTATTACCTTATCTGAAAGACACATTACAAAATTGCGCAACAACTCTAAATGAACACACATTAACCATTGAATATGAAAGCACTGCTAAAGATATTGATGAGGGCAGTAAATTAGTCGCTGATAACGCATTTAGTGCATTGAGAAACTGCATTAACAATATCAAGAGCACCACAAAAAACCCGTTTTCGCTATTCTTAGGGGGCGTGTTTGCGTATGACATGGTCGCAAATTTTGAACAGCTCACTGCTGTACCCGACGGCGAGAATAGTTGCCCCGATTATGTTTTTTATTTGGCGGAAACGTTAGTTGTCATTGACCATCAAGCTAAAACAACCGAGCTTATAGGTAATGTTTTTAATGGCCCCGATGTGCATGCTAACTGCTTTGAGGTAGGTAAAAAACTGGAGCGTCTAAATAAAGTATGTGACCAAGCAAGTAATTTCACTGCCGAAAAAACAGCCGGTCAGAGTGAAGTGAGTGTAGACATCAGTGACGAGGAGTATTGTCAGCAAGTAATCAACTTAAAGAAACATATTGTTGATGGCGACATCTTTCAAGTCGTGCCTTCGCGTACCTTTTCATTACCTTGTGCTCAGCCACTTCATGCTTATAGCCAGCTAAAACAGCAAAACCCAAGCCCTTATATGTTTTATATGCGAGACAGTGAGTTTGCCTTATTTGGTGCTTCTCCTGAATCGGCTTTGAAGTTTTGTCCTATCAGTCAGCAAGTAGAAGTTTACCCAATTGCAGGCACGCGACCTCGTGGTAAATTTGCAAATGGGCAAATTAACCCCGATCTCGACAGCCGAATCGAACTCGAACTACGGAACGACCAAAAAGAGCGAGCTGAGCATTTAATGTTGGTCGATTTGGCCCGTAATGACGTAGCACGTATAAGTGTTCCCGGTACGCGTCATGCTAAAGAGCTTTTAAAAGTTGATCGCTACTCACAAGTAATGCACTTGGTCTCTCGTGTTGTAGGCACATTAAAACCTGAACTTGATGCACTGCATGCCTATCAAGCCTGCATGAATATGGGCACATTAGTGGGTGCGCCAAAAGTTAGTGCAGCTGAACTCGTTCGCAAAACGGAAGGCAAGCGCAGAGGCAGTTATGGCGGTGCTGTTGGTTATTTAACTGGTGACGGTGCTATGGATAGCTGCATTGTCATTCGTTCAGCCTTTGTAAAAAATAGTATTGCGTACGTGCAAGCAGGCGCAGGTGTAGTTCACGATTCAGATCCGCAATCTGAGGCAAATGAAACACGCGCTAAGGCTCAAGCTGTTATTACAGCTATTCAATCGACCTACCAAGGATAATAAAAATGAGCGAACGTAACATAAGCCTTTCAAGCGTAAAAATTTACTTTTTAGATAACTTTGATTCATTTAGTTATAACTTAGTCGATGAACTTTCTATGTTAGGCAGCGATTTAGTGGTATATCGTAACAACATAGAGGCTACGCTCATTTTTAACAAAATGTGTAATGAAACCAAACCCGTTATTTTGGTTTTGTCGCCGGGCCCTGGAACGCCATCTGATGCGGGCTGTTTAATGGCCTTAATTGATCTGTGTAAAGGTAAATTCCCGATGTTAGGTATTTGCCTGGGGCAACAAGCGTTAACTCAGAGCTATGGCGGTGTCATCGGACATGCTGGTGAAACCGTTCATGGTAAATCTTCAGTTATTGAATTAGCGCAGCACCCAGTGTTTGATGGAATGGGTGAACGTATGCCCGTAGCACGTTATCACTCACTCATGGCTACCGTCGTACCTGACACATTAGACGTGATAGCAAATTTCGGTTCAATTCCGATGGCCATTTTTCACAAGGAAGATAGTGCGCTTGGGTATCAATTTCACCCTGAGTCTATTTTAACGCCCAATGGCGCAGCACTACTGCAACAAAGTATGCAGTTTTTAGCTAACACAAAGCAGTAGAGGATTTTATGTCAGTAAAACAACAGCCAACAACACATAACACCCGTGCTCTTATTGATGAGTTACTCGCGCAAACATCGTTAAGTTTTAGCCAAAGCAAACAGTTGTTCAATGCAATCATGCAAGGCGAAGTCAATGAGATTGAGTTATCTGCTTTACTAGTTGCATTAAAAATCAAAGGCGAAGTCAGCGACGAGATAGCCGGTGCTGCTGCATCAATGCGTGCCAATGCAGTGCAATTTAAAACACAATTAACTCAGCTTGCAGATAGCTGTGGTACCGGTGGAGATGGCTCAAACACCATTAATATTAGTACCACTGCCGCAATTGTCGCCGCAGCCTGTGGTATAAACATGGTGAAACATGGCAACCGCAGCGTATCGAGTAATTCAGGCTCTGCGGATTTACTCAAAGCACTTGGCATTAATATTGATATGAGGCCAGCACAAGCCGTTGCCTGCCTTGAGCAAACAGGCTTTACATTTTTATTTGCCCCGCATTATCACAGTGGTGTGCGCCATGCGATGGGCGTTCGTACTACATTAAAAACGCGAACTATTTTTAATATCTTAGGACCATTAGCAAACCCTGCTGCTCCGCAAGTGCAGTTACTGGGTGTTTATGATGAAAGTTTATGTCTGCCAATGGCAAAAACACTGAAAACATTAGGAACACAACGGGCGATGGTTGTTCATGGTGCGGGCACGGATGAAATTGCATTACATGGGACAACCACTGTTGTTGAGTTAAACCATGGAGAGCTCACGCAATACACGTTAACAGCAGAAGATTTTGGTCTTGCAAATTACTCACTTGAACAACTTGCTGGTGAAGGCCCAGAATATAATGCAAAAGCTAGCCTTGCTATATTGTCGGGCACAGGCTCAGACGCACACAATGCAGCAATAATTGTGAATGTTGCGGCATTGCTCTACATGACAGAGAAAGTAGAAAGCCTAAAAGCTGGCGCACAGTATGTCAGTGATGTTTTAAAATCAGGACAGGCCTTGAACACGTTAAACGCCATTGTTGAACATAGTAATAAAGCCGAAAATTCAGAGGTAACCAATGGCTAATGTATTAGATAAAATTGTTGCAGATAAAAAAATAGAGCTCGCTGAGCGTAAAGCCAAACGACCGCTCGACAGTTTTAAATCACAAGCTATACCAACTAATCGTGATTTTTATAGCGCATTAGCAGCGCCTGGAATTCAATTTATTTTAGAGTGCAAAAAAGCATCACCTTCGAAAGGGCTAATTCGTGAGCCTTTTGACTTAGCAGAAATAACAAGTGTATATAAAAAACACGCAACTTGTATAAGCGTGCTTACTGACGAAAAATATTTTCAAGGCAGCTTTGATTATTTAGAGTTTGTACGAAGCCAAGTTGAGCAGCCGCTAATATGCAAAGACTTCTTCATTGATGAATATCAGATCTACATGGCACGCATATATGGCGGTGATGCTATTTTATTGATGCTTTCAGTCCTTGACGACAACCAATATAAATCACTTGCTAAGGTTGCTCAAAGCCTAAAAATGGCGGTGTTAACTGAGGTCAGTAATGAAGAAGAAGTAGCAAGGGCATTAGCGCTCGATGCACAAATTATCGGCATAAATAACCGTGATTTACGAGATTTAAGTACTGACTTAGCAACAACTGAACGACTGCGTAAACTTATTCCTGATGATAAAGTAGTCATTTCAGAGTCAGGCATCTACACCCATCAAGATGTAAAACGCCTAGCACCATTGTGTAGCGGCTTTTTAATTGGCAGTTCTTTAATGGCTGAGCATGATCTAGAGCGTGCGTGTCGTCGGGTTATTTTAGGCGAAAATAAAGTATGTGGTTTAACACGTAGTCAAGACGCCGTAAATGCTTACAACAGCGGCGCCGTATATGGCGGGCTTATCTTTGCAACGAAATCGCCACGCTTCGTAGATTTAGATTGTGCATTGCAAATTACGCAAAGCGCCCCACTTGCTTACGTTGGGGTATTTGTAAATTCAACAATCAATGAAGTCGTTGAACATGCTAACACATTGAAATTAGCCGCAGTGCAATTACACGGCGATGAAAATGAAGCCTATATAGACGAGCTTCGTTCAAAATTACCGTCTAATTGCCAAATATGGAAAGCGCAAGCTATCAAAGATAGCCTTCCAGCTCACGTTATTGGCGTTGACCGTCACTTATATGATACACACAGTGACAAACAAGTGGGTGGAACGGGTAAAACATTTGATTGGTCTGTTTTAAAAGAAGCAACGCAACCCTTTATGCTAGCCGGTGGGCTCAACGCAGACAATATTCAAAACGCGCTTTACCAAGGTGCTCATGGCTTAGATTTAAATTCTGGGGTTGAGTTAAGCGCAGGCAAGAAGTGCCAACAAAAATTAAATGATGCATTCAACAGCATCCGCAAATATTGAGGTAAATATGAATAATCCAGCTTATTTCGGCGAGTTTGGCGGCATGTTTGTGCCTGAACTCCTTGTTCCTGCACTTAAGCAGTTAGAAAATGAATTTAATAAATCACAAACTGATGCGGCATTCAAAGCTGAGTTTGAAAAGTTACTTAATGAGTATGCAGGCCGCCCTACACCATTAACATTAACCCGTAATTTAATTAAAAACCCAAAAGTAAAATTGTACTTAAAGCGCGAAGATTTATTACATGGCGGCGCACACAAAACCAATCAAGTACTGGGTCAAGCGTTATTAACAAAGCGAATGGGCAAAAAAGAGGTTATCGCAGAAACAGGCGCAGGCCAGCATGGTGTTGCAACTGCATTAGCCTGTGCATTACTTGGCTTAAAATGTCGCATTTACATGGGTGCAAAAGATGTAGAGCGCCAACAACCCAATGTATTTAGAATGAAGTTAATGGGTGCTGAAGTGATCCCTGTTACTGCGGGTTCTGGTACGTTAAAAGATGCAGTAAATGAAGCCCTGCGAGATTGGTCTGCGAACTATAAGGAAGCGCATTACTTATTAGGAACGGCTGCAGGTCCTCATCCCTTCCCTACAATTGTACGTGAATTCCAAAAAATGATTGGCGAAGAAGCTAAACAACAAGTTTTAAAAGCTGAAGGTCGCTTACCAGATGCTGTGCTTGCCTGTGTGGGTGGCGGTTCAAATGCGATTGGCATGTTCACAGACTTTATCGGTGAACCTGATGTAAAACTGATTGGTGTAGAACCCGCAGGCAAAGGGTTGGATACCCATGAGCATGGTGCAACAATTTGTAAAGGAACCAAAGGTATTTTGCATGGTACTTATACGTACATAATGCAAAATGATGATGGTCAAATTGAAGAGTCATATTCTGTTTCAGCGGGCTTAGATTACCCAGCTGTAGGTCCTCAGCATGCCTTTTTACATGAAACAGGCCGTGCTCAATATGTTGGTATTACTGATGAAGAAGCGCTCGAAGCATTTCAATCATTAGCTAAAAATGAAGGGATTATTCCTGCCCTAGAATCAAGCCATGCAATTGCCTACGCGTTAAAATATGCAGAACAACAAACTGAAGACACTGTCTTAGTTGTTAATTTAAGTGGCCGAGGTGATAAAGACTTATCACACGTTATGGATGTACTGTCTAAAGGAGATAATTCATGAGCCAAATTAATCAAAAAACAGACCGTTATGGGCAAACATTTGCGGCCTTGAAAGAACAAAATCAAGGCGCGTTTGTCCCTTTTGTCACTATTGGCGATCCTAACAAATCATTAAGCGTTGATATTATCAAAAGTTTAATTGATGGTGGGGCAGATGCCCTAGAGCTCGGCATTCCATTTTCAGACCCCATTGCAGATGGCCCAGTTATACAAGCGGCAAACATCCGCGCTTTGGATGTAAATATTAATACACAAGACTGTTTTGATATTATTAAACAAGTGCGTGAGTACAACCAAGATATTCCAATTGGTTTATTATTATATTCTAACTTAGTATTTAAGCGTGGATTAGAAGCATTCTATGAAGATGCCAAAGCCGCAGGGGTTGATTCTATTTTAGTTGCAGATGTGCCCCTGCATGAATCTAAAATGTTCCGCCAAGCCGCAGTGAATAATGGTATCGACCCAATTTTTATTGCCACACCCAATGCATCTGATGACACTTTACGCCAGTGCGCATCTTACGGTAGAGGCTACACATACCTGCTTTCTCGTGCTGGTGTAACTGGCACAGAGACAAAAGCACAAATGCCTGCATCACCCATTGTAACCAAACTCAAAGAATACCACAGTGCGCCGGCACTGCTTGGGTTTGGCATTTCAACACCAGATGATGTTAAATCAGCACTAGCGGCTGGGGCTGCTGGCGCTATATCAGGCTCAGCCGTTGTAAAAATAATTGAAACAAATCTTGATGAGCCACAAGCAATGCTCAATGGCTTAAAAGAATTTGTCGCTAGCATGAAAGCTGCCACCCAGCTTTAACACAGATATTGGGGGCGCATAACCGCGCCCCTAATTAAGCTTTAGTGAGCTGCGTGCTTACCCTCTATAATTTCTTCAATAAATTTTTGGTTGAACGCTGCTAAGTCTGCAGGGGTCCGGCTTGTCACTAAACCTCTATCAACGCTCACTTCTTTATCAACCCAATTTGCACCTGCATTCATTAAATCGGTTTTAATACTCGCAAACGAGGTAACAGTGCGATCGCGCAGCTTGTTTATCTCTGCTAACAACCAAGGTGCGTGGCATATCGCAGCAACTGGCTTATTTGTTTTAGCGCCAAAAAAGCCATCAATAAATGCTTTTGCATCTTTATCTTGACGAAGGCTATCCGGGTTAAATAATCCGCCTGGTAGTAGTAACGCATCATAATCATCACTGCTTACATCGCTAGCAAGCTTATCAACGGAAATTTTGTCGCCCCAAACATCTTCATCCCAGCCAGTTATTTCACCTTCTTTAATTGAGACAACTTCAACTGTTGCACCTGCATCCAATAATGCATCACGCGGCGAAAATAGCTCACTTTGCTCAAAACCATCTGCAGCTAGAATAGCAATTTTTTTACCATTTAATTGAGTACCCGTTTGTAATGTAGACATAATATCTCCTTATTTTAAAAACCTTTTCAAATAAAAAGCAGACACCATGCCAAATTTAATGCATTGAAAATATTGAATATATTTTAAAGAAGGGAATAACACCCTGTAATTGCGTAACAGGGTGAGAAGAATCTACATTACAACGCGTCTTTTAACGCTTTAGCAGCCTTAAATATGGGTTTGTTAGCACCTTCAATTTCAATTGCTGCCCCTGTTTGCGGATTGCGCCCAGAGCGTGCAGGGTAATAACTTAACGCAAATGTACCAAACCCATTCACTTGTACTTGATCCCCTTCTGATAGTGATTTTGTGATAGCGGTTAGTAAACTTGCAAGCGCTGCTTTTGAATCTTTTTTGCTCAGCTTACTGTGCGTAGACATCGCTGTAATTAAGTCTGCTTTATTCATAAATGCTCCTAAAGCCCCGCGATTTAATAACGCGGTTCAAATGGTATAAAAATCAAAAGCAGGCAGGCTAAGGGTTGTCGGGGAGTAAGTCAACCTTGTATATCCTCACATATATTGGTAAAACATCCCTTTTTTCAGAAATCAAAGTATATTATGCGTGTAGTAAGCGAATACATTCCCCTTATATTATTTTTTATTGTTTTCAAATTAGTCGATATTTACTGGGCTACCGGCGTTTTAATGGCCGCAACATTTATTCAAATTATTCTTAGTTATTATGTATACCGTAAAATACCAACACGCCAATGGCTTGTGTTCACCCTTGCCATCGTACTTGGTACACTCACCTTACTCTTTCACGATGAACAATTTGTTAAGCTAAAAGCCACCGTGATCTATGCTGCCATATCGGTCGCCTTGGTATTTAGCCGATATATTTTAGGTAAAAACATCGTTAAGAAGTCGCTAGGCCCCGTATTACAAACAGCCTATGCCAGTAAACAACCATTGAGCATTCCTAATACTCGGTGGGATGTACTTAATCTCTTTTGGGCTTTTGTCACAGCATGTATTGCAGTACTCAACCTCTATATTGCCTATTACTGCTCGTTGGATTTTTGGGTCAGTTTTAAAGTATTTGGCCTCATGGGAATGACATTTTTGAGTATTTTGACCAGCATCATCATGGTGTATAAATACTTACCTGACGAAGATGACAAGCCAACACTAAATGATAAAAAGCACCAATGATGTAATAAAAATGTCGTTTTAGCTTGTTAGCCTTATTTGCAAACCCAGAACCGAGATGACCTTGAACGCCACGCAATACCGATGGTTTGAATTTACCCTAATCTTTATCGTATTACCTTTATTGGGGTTTACACTTAGAGCTTACTTAGCAAACTGGCTTATACCCGCACTTATTATTTTAATGAGTGTGTGCTGTATGTTATTACTCGGCGACCCTCAATTTAAACGCTTTAGGCTCACGAGCTTAGGTCAATTCAGTGCAGTTAAACGGCGCTTATTTAGCTTTTTTTTTATCGGCGCATTATTTTCTGGGGTATTCTATTCGATAATGAATCAAGGTAATTGGTTTGTTATGCCCAGAACATCATTAAATGATTGGTTATTATTACTTGTCCTTTATCCTTTGTTATCTGTGTTACCGCAAGAGTTGATTTTCCGAACCTACTTTTTTCACCGCTACAAACGAATCATGCCCCATAAAACAGTTCGTATTTTCACCAGTGCATTTGTATTTGCACTTGCGCATGTTGTTTATGCTAATTGGGTTGCAGTGCTGCTCGCTTTTTTAGGGGGGCTTTTATTTTCTTATACCTACGCACAGAGCCGCTCAACATTTGTTTGCGTGATAGAACACAGCCTATGGGGATTATGGATGTTTACTCTTGGGGTAGGTCAATATTTAGATGCAGGGGCATTATAAAACGCGCTTTAATGAAG
>NZ_PDUS01000008.1:52298-93121 GCF_002723455.1 Pseudoalteromonas sp. 3D05
CTTCATTAAAGCGCGTTTTAAACCTTGTGATTTTTAGCTATTAAAAGCCAAAAATACTGATTGCGAAAAACTTCGTGGCAACCGTGTTGACAAATATAAGCACTAAAATCACTGGGATAAATGTAGAAAGCGAAAAGTTAACGTATTTCTGTGTAAAGCTCCCCTCATAGGTCGGACAACCTTGACTTAACTCCTCACTCAACCCTGCTTTTTTCCAGCGATACATAACAAACAGACAAACCATTAAACCATTTAGCGGTAAAATAGTGTCGTAAAACACATCATATACAACATCAAACATACTCTTTGAGCTTTCTCCATAGGTTACAAATGAAGTCAGCCAATCAACCATGCCAAAAGACATAGTGCATAACACCGTTAAAACACCCACCGTGCCAGATAAAATTAGCAGCGCTACCTTTCGGCTGATGCCCTTTTTCTCACATAATGTAGCAGTCGGTACTTCAACGATTGACACTAAAGAGGTGATTGCAGCGAAAAACACTAATAAAAAGAAGATAAACGCAACAATCGACGCACCTACATAGCCAATATCAGACTGAAGCGCTAGCAATATTTTAGGTAAGAACTCAAAAATCATCGAAACTGACGAATCTGAAAGTTTCGTCGGATCTGTATTAGGATTAAAACTAAAGATTGCAGGCAAAACCATTAAACCAGCAATAAAGGCAACAAGGGAGTCCGTAATTGCGACCATTTTCGCACTGCCAACGATGTCATCTTTTTTAGAGATATAGGATGCGTATGTCATCAATATACCCATACCAAGTGATAATGAGAAAAACGCTTGCGCTAATGCACCATTTAAAACACTGGCGTCCATCTTAGAAAAGTCTGGAATAATATAATATTTAACACCCGCCATTGCATTATCTAGTGTTAATACGTATATAACCAGCGCTGTTAACAGTACAAAGAGTGCCGGCATTAGAAACTTCGCTGCTTTCTCTATGCCTTCCTTTACACCACCAACCAGTATTAAGTTAACGATGATTGCAACCACTGCCATGTAACCAAATACACTGCTGCTATTTATAAAAACACCAAAACTCGTCGGATCTGCTAATTTATCTAAATTACCCACGGCGACCTGACTCAAGTAGCCAAATATCCATACTGTAATCACCATATAAAAAACGGCAATCATAAAAGGCGTTAGGACGGCTAAGAAACCCGCAAAGGTCCATTTCTTATCATTATTTGAAAGTAACTTATACGCATGAAGAGGATCCTTTTGCGCTTTTCGGCCCATTGCCATTTCAGCCATCATCACTGGCAAACAAATAAAAATGACAAACAGTGCATAAATAAGTAAAAACGCACCTCCCCCATTTTTTGTTGCTGAGACAGGAAAACCAACTAAATTACCAATACCCACTGCAGAGCCTGCAGCCGCTAATATAAAACCGAGGCGAGAGCTAAAATGCTCGCGATTATCGCTCATTAAAAAACCTTATTATTATTGTGTGCTATCCCATCGACTCTACCAGTGTTGTACTGGGCTTTTCAAGCAGATTAAGATCAAAAGTAATCTATTACTGTAAACCTAAATCCTTCGCCCATTAAATTCTCTGTGCTAATATAAAAAATATCCATCTACAAAAAATATAGAGTACACAACATGTTGTACATGATTTACTCAACAGACGTTGAAAATAGTTTAGAAATGAGAAAAGCGGCAAGGCCAGCTCATTTAGCACGATTAGAAGCGCTAGATGAACAAGGTAGATTGTTCAGTGCAGGCCCTTTACCTGCAATTGATAGTGATGATCCTGCAGATGCGGGCTTTACAGGCTCTCTGGTTGTAGCTGAATTTAGCTCTCTTGAAGCAGCTCGTGAATGGGCTGCAACTGATCCATATGTGACTGGCGGCGTATATGATAACTCTGTAGTGAAACCTTTCAAAAAAGTGTTTCCCAAATAAAGCATTCTAGGGCTTGTTGATTTCACAAGGTTAAATTGCAGCAGCTTGTTTAGTATTTATGCAAGATGCATTAGCTATACGCGAAAGCTCTACTGGGCTGTTACTTAGCCCACTAGGTTATAAATTCCGCGGCACGATTTAATTGCCCCTAGTTTGATCAAATTTTAATCCGTAAAGGTCACCAGGCCTCAGCTATGGACGATAAGTTCAGTGTTGGTTCACTGATTATTAACTACTATGAGCTTAAATAATTACACTATTTTATAGTTTTACTTGAGTTTTAGTTACTTGGTTCATTAAACTAATAGGGTCTGGTTTAGGAGTTCCCGTGATGCGCACTGTATTTTTGGCTTTCAGTATAGTTTCTCTTTCATTGCTGTGTTTTGTTCATTCAAACTACAGTTATGCACAAGATGCCATAAAAAAAGAGGCGATTACTAAAAAACAAGCTGTTGATATTGCAAAAAGCCTTGAAGATGGCAAGACCCTAAAAATCACTGACCAGAATGACATTTACACCGTAAGAATACTTAAAAATAATGGCCATGTTGTCGATATACACGTTAATAAAAAAACTGGCGAAGTGAAAAAGGATTAAATTGATGAGAATTTTAGTAATAGAAGATGATTTACACTTAGCAGACAACTTACGTAATGCCTTAGAAAAAGAACGTTATAGTGTTGATCTTTGCCATGATGGTGAAGCTGGTTTGTTTCATATTACAGAGTACCCTCTTGATATGGCTGTTGTTGATTTAGGATTACCTAAAATCGATGGTATTGAGCTCATCAACAAAGCGCGAGCCCAAGGTGTGACCATCCCTATTTTAATCTTAACCGCGCGTGACCGCTGGCAAGATAAGGTAGAAGGTTTGGACGCTGGTGCTGATGATTATCTTACCAAACCTTTTCATGTTGAAGAATTAATAGCTCGCTGTAATGCGCTGATCCGCCGAAGCGCAGGTAAAGCCAATCCAGAGATGACTGCTGGCCCAATCAAAATTCACACACGTTCTCAACAAGTGTGGGTTGATGATAAAGAGCTAAGCCTTACAGCATACGAATATAAAGTTCTTGAATATTTGATGGTTAACCCACAAAAGGTAATCTCTAAATCTGAGTTAACTGAGCATATTTATGATCAAGATTTTGATTTAGATTCAAATGTTATCGAAGTATTTGTATTAAGACTTCGTAAGAAACTTGACCCAGATGGCACCCTTAATCCTGTAGAAACGCTACGAGGGCGTGGCTATAGGCTTAAAAGTCAGTGGTAGCATCACAAATCCCATTAAAGGTAAGGCAAGGATTTATCCTTGTCTTTGTTTTATTAGTTGCGTTACCAATTTTGTTTTTCTCAATCGGCAAGGCCTATTATGCTTCATTGGTCGAGGCAACAGAAAAAACACTTGAAGCGCACCTATACTCTCTTATTTCTGAAGTCGACTTTACCGAGCGCGGTATTGTTATGCCAAGCACCATTTTGGCACCTGAGCTTAACAGGCTAAACTCCGACACATACGCAATGATTTATCGTGATGACCAACCTGTATGGCACTCTGAATCAGCTGTTAATGTAAATATTGTCCCACACTATATTGAAACCAAAGCTGGCGCCGCTGACTTTAGACGCGTTGAATACAAAAACACCATTTATTGGCAATTAAGTTTAACCGTTATCTTAAATAACATCGATCAATCTGAACATGCTCGCTTTATTCTGTTGAAGCGAAATGACGCACTGCTGCGCTTAATGGATGGCTTTAAGCAAACCTTGGTTAATTGGATGTATGTCATGGGGGTGGCAATTGCAGGGTTAATGGCTATTGGTTTTGTTTGGAGCGCACGCCCATTACAACGTTTGGACAAAGAAATTAAAGCCGTAGAATCTGGTGATATTCAACAAATAAAAGGCCTCTACCCTGTTGAATTGCAGACTATAAAATCCGATTTGAACTTACTACTTGAATCGCAGCAACGCCAAAAAGAACGCTACCGCGCCTCTTTAAGCGATTTAGCACACGCGCTCAAAACACCGTTAGCTGTTTTAAAATCTAGCCCTTTGGCCAATGACGCAGATGCCCAAGAGCAGCTGGATCGTATAAATGTGATGATCGAGCACCAGTTAAAACGCGCTGCAACTGGTGCATCAGACACGTGGAAAAAACAAACAGCCATTAAGCCTGTTCTCGATTCAATCTTAAGTGCGATGAGCAAAGTATACCGTGAAAAAGACATTATTTTTAATAGTGCGGTATCAGACAAGGATTACTTTTTAGGTGATAAAACTGACTTACTCGAATTATTGGGTAATTTAATTGATAATGCCTGTAAAGCCTGTCGCTCCCAAGTTGATATTCAAGTGATACAAAGCAAATCGTTAAGTATAATTATTAGCGATGACGGCCCAGGCGTACCAGAAAATAAAAGAGAATCGTTACTCACTAGAGGTACGCGTTTAGATACATATGAAAGTGGTCATGGTGTGGGTATGGCTATCGTTTCAGACCTTGTAAAATCGTATCATGGTTTACTTACTATTTCTGACTCAGAGCTACTTGGTGGCGCGAAATTCACATTAGAGTTTAACTACAATGGCAAAAAATAAACGCTTGAACATTTATGTAACTACGCTAAGTATTCTTTTAAGTACATCTGCAATAGCAAATGAATGCACACTCGTTGAAAGACCTACACCGAGTGACTCTAAAAAGTATATACAATGCTTAGATAAAGAAATTGCGCTATTACAACGCAACCAACAAATATGGTTAAACAAATTAAGGTTAGACTTAAGTAAAGTACAAGAAGACACGGGAAATACGCAATTATTACCCATTTTTAATCGGAGCGTAAAAAGCCAAAACCGCTTTTTAGAAGACAGCTGCCGCTGGCGCTACCTTCATAAAATGCCCAATGCAACCAACGCTGCCATTGTCTATAAACTGTGTGAAATCCGTATACTTGATCAATATATTGACGTTCTAAAACAGCCTTTAAAATAAAAAAGCCATGTTATTAAAAACATGGCTGTCAAAAGTTTTGCTAAAATATATACCCAAACAACGCTCGCATAGTGAGGTAGTTTGGGTATAGGAGTTAACTTTGCTCTTCTAGCTTTTCGCCATTACCTAATAAAGTAGCTAACCAACGACCTTCTTCACTCGTCTCAAGAGCAATTTTAACGATCATTGTCAGTGGAACTGACAGCAACATACCGACAGTGCCTAGTAACCATCCCCAAAATATTAACGACAAGAATACAACCAATGTCGATAAGCCTAAGCCCTTACCCATGTATCTAGGCTCAACAATGTTACCCATCACTGTATTTATCGTTAGATACCCAGCACCAACCAAAGCCGCAACAAGTGGGCCTTGGGTAATTAGAGCGAGTAACACCGCTGGCAAAGCTGCGATGATTGAGCCAATATTTGGGATATAATTAAACATAAATGCCATTACTCCCCATAGCACAAAGTAATCAACATTCAAAACCCAAAGTAATACAGATGCGAGAACACCTGTTCCCAAACTCACGAGTGTTTTGATTGCTAAATAAGAGTTAATTGAATTAAGGAAACGGTCTATCTGCTTAATTTTCATATCAGGGTCATCTAACGCAGAATGTATTTTTTGACCGAGCAATGGCGCTTCAAACAACATAAATACAACCGTTAGAATAATTAAGAACAAATTAGCCATAACACCACCAAGGCCGGCTAGCATGTTAGTAGCAACATCAATCATCTTGCCTGGATCAAACATTGAGATTAATTGCTCTTTATTTATCAATATATTGTATCGACCGGCCAAGTCTACCAACCAAACAAACTCCGTTTGCAACTTCGATTTATACTCTGGTAAATCCTTTGAGAAATCAGTTAGAGACTGTCCTACTAAACCAGCTAGGCTCATTCCAATACCGACTACCATCAGCATTATAAGCATGATAGCAATCCCTTTAGGGATCTTATAACGAGCAAAGAAACACAATAATGGATTACAAATAATTGCAATAAAAACAGCTAAAACAAATGGGATCACAATAACACTTGCAGCTTTAATACCTGCTAGTCCGATTACCAAAGCAGCAAATACCACTAAGCTTTTATTAGCGCCTGTTAGTCCAGTCAAGTGACAATCCTTTAAAATGGGAATTATCACTAGTGTATTTGAAAAGTTAAGTAAATGAAATATTTGCAAAGTGATCAATAGGCGCTTTACTTCGTATTAAGTACAAATAACCAAATGTTGAGACGTATTGATGAAAATATTGATAACAGGGGCTACCGGATTAATTGGCACACAACTATGCGCACAATTAGTCAAAACCCATTCTCTCACTGTCTTAACGCGAGACAGTGATAAAGCAAAACAAAAACTTAGCGGACAAATAGACTTTATAAATGCACTTTGCGATATCGATTTTAACACGCTTGACTGTGTGATTAACCTTGCGGGCGAGCCTATTGTTAACAAGCGCTGGAGCGATAAACAAAAAGAAATCATCAGGAACAGCCGTATTGAATTGACCCAAGAGATAGCAGCGGCGATTAAATCAAGTTCTAATCCACCCCACACCTTTATCTCTGGAAGCGCTATTGGTTATTACGGCCGCCAGGAAACTCAACATATTGATGAGCAGTTTACCAAAGTACATCAAGAGTTTAGTCACACACTATGCAACGATTGGGAAAGCGCTGCACGTAATGCTGAGACAGACTCAACTCGGGTTTGTTTAATACGAACGGGTATCGTGTTGTCTACAAATGGTGGCGCGCTGCAAAAGATGCTGCCTCCTTTTAAACTTGGTTTAGGTGGTCCAGTAGCAAGTGGTGAACAAGGGATGTCGTGGATACACATTAATGATATGGTATCGCTTATTGAATTTGTTATGAATAATCAGCACTTAACCGGTGCTATAAATGCAACAGCCCCTATACCTCAGAGTAATCGTGCTTTTAGTAAATCACTGGCGAAATTATTACACCGGCCTGCAATTTTTCCAATGCCTGCATGGGTCCTTAATTTAGCGATGGGTGAAATGGCTGACTTACTTATTTTTGGTCAATACGTTATACCTAGTAAGCTATTGGATGCAGGTTTTGAGTTTCAATACCCTGATTTACACCCTGCATTAGAATCATTACTGGATAACTAAGCCTAATAAATTTAATGTGTTATGGGTCTTTATGGTGAATGTGCCGCGCTTTCACCATATAACTATCAATAGTCTCTGTGTTTAAAAAACAATAACTTACTCTTACCCTAATAAAAGCAAGACTATATTAGTATTTTACATTAATCATTTGGTATTAACTTGCCATAACGAGACTAATCCATAATACTTACATTACGTACTAAACATAACCATAGAGCAGCTTAAAATGCTTCACTTACCTACAGTAGTTGGCATATCTTTATTTTTAAACATTCTTATAAGCTGCTTTTTCTTGTCTGTGTACCTATGCAAAAAACAAACGTGTTATATGTATTTTGCACTCGCGTGTGGTGCCTTTGCCACAGCAGAAGTACTTGCCTGTTTAAGAGTGATCATTGAAAACCCATTTATCACACATTACCTCGCTGACTTATTTATTATAGCCAGCCCATTATTTGCTATTGCTGGTTTAAAACAAGTAACCTCAATGCAAAGTAATTCGTATGCCTCCTTCAAAATTATACTCGGTGGCAGTGCACTCGTATTGATGCCAATTTACGATGTCACTGCAGGACAATTACTAACAAGTTTTATCATTGCATGCTTATTCTTAGTTGCTGCTAATACAGTATATAAAATGCACACTAATGCAACAGCGCAAAAAAATATGCTCCTTGTATTTTTTGTGCTGCACAGTGTCATCATGTTCATTCAGGTAGTATTGCTGGGCATGCAACTAATGACCACAATAGCCCTAAACTTTACCCAACCATTACAAGTAATTTTAATTAACCACTTATTTTTAGCCACCGCAACTGCGTTAGTCATGCCGTTTGTGCTGTTTGCTGATATAGAAGCTAAGTTACAACGTTTAGTAAATCGAGATACGTTAACAGGATTACTAAATCGTAGAGGTTTTTTATTAGATGGAGAGAAAATAAGTCGGCATGTTAAAACGCATGATCAAAATTTAGCGGTTGTAATGATAGATATTGACCACTTCAAAAGTGTTAACGACCAATTTGGTCATAGCACAGGTGATATGGCAATCAAATGGATAGCGCAACATATCCTCAGCCAATTAAATGACTATGATATTGCTGCCAGGATCGGCGGAGAAGAGTTTGCGTTAGTACTACCAGAGCAATCCTTGTCTCAAGCATCTTATACGGCACAAAAGCTGTGCGACGTAATCCGCGAACACACCTTAAAATATAAAGGCAACACAATTAATTTATCGGTAAGCATTGGTGTAGCGTGTAAAGATGCTAACACCCAATCAATCAAAGGGTTACTCGAACTGGCTGATAAACGATTGTACATTGCAAAATCTCAGGGTAGGAATCAAGTTGTCGCAACGGATGAACATGCAAGACAAAGAAAACAAAATCTAGTATTTAACAACCAAGTAAACTAAAACTCACTGCCCAAGCTTCCCAAGCTCAGTACAATTAGCCAATACAAGTGTTCTATTAAGTAAACACACATTTAGATCGGGCAATTAAACTTTGCTCATTTATGATCTCTCATAAAGCAAAAAACCACGTACAAGACGTGGTTTTCAACTATTTACTTTAAAATTATTACAAAGATAAATTCTCTTTAGCGCGATTTAGGTTATGCGATACCAATTTGCTATTAGAGATTTGTGCAGCTTCATATAAATCAGATAAACCAGCAGTGTCGTTTTTAGCCATAATGCGTGACACGCCACGGTTACTTAATGCAAAAGAAGTTAACTGACGTACTTTAAATTTTGGACCGTCGCTTTCTTTCAATAGTGCAATGGCTTGTGTACAAATAGCCTCTGCTTGCGCGTAATTTTTTAACTTAACATTTGATACGCAGCTATTAAATGACGCTTCGAGTGGCTGTGAAGCGGTTGCTTGCTCAATAACCATTAATTTATAGTCACTACCACCAGCCATAGCAGCTGCTGAACAAGTTAAAAGTGAGCCAAGTGCGATAGATTTGATAAGTGAAAATTTCATGATTACATTCCTATTAAGTTACGTCGTCTTTGTTGCCGACAACTGAACTTTAAGCTGTTAATGCAATTGCGACAAACGATTAAAAAAGCCCTTAACGGCGGGTTGAATTAAGGGCTTGGGAACTAAATTTAACGTTATTGGCTTTAGACGATACCGTGAAGTTCCTTCCAGTTTCCAGGGTGCACTACATACCCAAATAGTGCATAGCCACCGTAAACCAACTCGGTTCCTTCGGGTATCCAAAGCATTTGACCCGGATATACATGATGGGTTACGCCATCCGCAGTGAGCTCAAAACAACCTTCAATCACAAAAATAACCTCATCGTAGAGCACAGTCCATGCAACCTCTGCGCCCTCCCACTTAGCAAAGCCTACACCAATATGAGGTGATATTTCAGTGCTTAGCGCGCGAGCGACATAAGCCATGCCCGGGTTGTCACCCCGTACATTGAAGCTAAGTAGTTTGCTATCGACTAATTTTACCTGTTTCATATTTCACTCCTGCTTTGCCATTTCGCCAGCTTGATCCGGCTTTTCACCCCAAAACCTAAGAATGGTTCAGGTGGATTTAAGCTCGGCATGCCAGTTACTTTTTGTATATCGCTCAACGCATTTGATGTTGCGCCGACGACGTAATCGGCCAGTAAGCTACCTGATATTGTTCCCCAAGCTACACCCACACCGTTATCACAAGCACTAGCGTAGACCCCATCATCGAGTTCGCCAAAAAAATTGGTGAAATTTCGTGAAATAGCATAGCTCCCTCCCCACGTATGAGTGAAAGGTACATGAGCTAATTGGGGATACCTAGCGAGAAAAACTTTGCGATGTTCGCTCTGAATGTCTGCACGCACTTTATCGTTAATGCTGTTGCCATATTTCGTAACGTGTTTATAGGTATTGCGAATTAAAATGCGTCGATCAGCGGTCATTCTCAAAGTTGTGCCAGCATGGTCAGCAGGTGTGAGCCCCCAATCAAGCGTCCCGCTGTAGTGGTGCATTTCATGATCGGTTAATGGTCGGGTCCAGCTCGCAAAGGTCATCACGGGTAATAGCCGGTTCTTTAAAAAACCAAACTCGCGGGTGAAAATACTGGTGCCTAATAACAGCTTTGCTGTTTTAATACTGCCATTTTCTCCGTGTAACTGCCAAGATCCCTGCTCTTTTGTTAAACGTTGGATAGGCGAATTTTCAAGTACTTCAACATTGCTTGGTAGACTCGCTGCAAGCCCACAAGCCAACGCAGCAGGTTGAACTAAATAACCGCCGGGGGTATAAATAGCACGGCTGTAGTAATCTGTGCCCAGTACTTTAGCTAGTTGATTACTATCAACATGTTCAAATGGCTCGCCTAGGTCTGTCATTAAATGCTCAAAATGGTCTAAATAAGCTTCACCTCGCGGCCCTACTGCACCTTGGTATTTTCCGGCGGCGGACCATTGACAATCAATATTGTGTTTATCAATTAAAGATGACAGCTGCTTAATTGCAGCACGATTTAACGACAATAGCCTTTGTTTATGTGCAGGATCTGGATGCTCTAATGAAAATTTATGTGGCAAATCGATTACAAATCCAGAATTGCGCCCTGATGCGCCTTGACCAACTTGTTGCGCATCAATTAGAGCAATACGAGCATTGGGTTCAAGTTCAGCCAAACGCCTTGCCATAGCAAGTCCAGCGAAACCTGCCCCCAAAACAACATAATCGGCACTTTGAGCGCCCTTTAAGCTCGGCTTTTCAGTTTGAGGTACTAGCGTGTGATACCAGCCGCAAGTATTATCATCATGTGGTAGATTAATCATTTGCTACTCCGTTACAGCATGTGTTGGTGAATCAATCTGTCCAAGCCAATAATTGCGTGTCGATTGCACCTGCTTACCTAGTAAAGCAAAGCCTAATACTTTATCCTCTGCACAATTAAACACGGCAGTAAACTCCCCCTCTTGCTGCTTAATATGCCATTGTCCTTGCGCCTGTGCAGCAACAGGGTACAGCGATAAAGGCATGACAGGTGTTTTTACTAACACGGGTGACGCGACAAACTCAGCTTTTTCAAATTTACCTAATAAGCTATTAACTAATGCTGGGAGCATTTGATTAATTGGGGCTATATAAGGTTGCCAACCTTGTGATGTTTGAGCACAATCCCCTAAAGAAAAAATAGCTTCATCGCTGGTTTGGCCATAATCATTCACGATTATGCCTCGCTCAACATCAAGTCCTGCTTGCTCTGCTAAGTGTGTGTTGGGTTTTAAACCGACCGCAGACAGTACAATATCAACCTCGAGCTCTTCGCCACCACTTAGTTTAACAATTGAGCCCGTATCGTTGTTTTGCTCTATATGACTAATACTGTTTTGAAGAAACCATTGGACACCTAACTCTGATAGTTTATGTTGTAAAGCTTCACCTAAAGTATGTGGGATTAAGCGTGACATAGGCCATTGACCTAATCCAATGACAGAAACTTGGTAGCCGCTAGCAATTAAGTCATTTGCAAATTCACAACCAATTAAACCATCACCTAAAATTGCAACGCGCTTTTTCCCATCAAGGTGGCGTGTAAATCGATCATGATCCATCAAGTCGTTTACGCTAAATACCTTACTGCAATCTCCTGAAATAGGGACTTCAATGGCTGTTGCCCCAGTAGCGAGCACTAAACGCCCATATTGGTACTCGCCAATACTGGTCAAAAGGGTTTTCGTTTCACGGTTTATGTGTTCAACACGCGAAAATGGGTAAACACGAATATTGAGTCTACTTTCCCAATCAAGGGCCGCCTCGCTTTGTAAGTCAGCTGTTTTCTTAGCTTGTGCAAATGAGTTAGACAACGCAGGCTTACTGTATAAAGCACCATCATCAGCTGTAAATACTGTAATATCGACTGTTTTTGATTGTCTACGTAATGCAGCTGCAACTTGATAACCACTGTGTCCACTGCCAACAATAACGATAGGTGCGCTCAGTGGTGCTATCTCGTCAGGTTCAGCCGCAATAGCTTGGGCTGATACAAGCGTATTTTCATCGTCGCTTAACTCCATCATTTCAAAATCAGCTTTACCAACAAGGCAATCAGGGCATACCCAATCCTCAGGTACATCTTCCCATCGAGTGCCAGGTAAAATTCCATCTGCTGGCCAACCTTCAGCTTCATCGTAGATCAGGCCACAAATAATACAGAGCCACTTTTTCATTTTTTTATCCTACTTATTGAGCTCAAAGTGACCTGTTTACTGTTTATAAGAGCAAATATAAACAGGTCATTTCAAGCTAACATGATTACCCAAGAGCTATAAACGAACGGCTATATTGCGTGTTTGTACATAACTATAAATTGCTTCTTGGCCTTTTTCTCGGCCAAAACCAGACAAGCCAACGCCACCAAATGGTGTTTCAATTCCACCAGCAAACCATTCATTAATAAAGACTTGCCCACCACGTAGCTGTTGCGCAATTTGCAGAGTCGGATTCAACCTTTCACCAAATACACCGGCAACTAAACCAAATTCAGTGCCATTTGCAATATCTACAGCGTTTTGTTCGTCTTCAAAAGGCATCACAACTAACACAGGACCAAACACTTCTTGTTGAGCAATAGACATATCAGCTGTCGCTTCAATTACCGTTGGGGCGACGAAATAACCGGGTAAATCGGGAGCAAAGCCACCCGTCAGTATATTTGCTCCTTCTTGCTTTGCTTGTTCAATCATTGCTAATACACTGGTTTGTTGATCTTTTGAAACTACAGGAGTTAAATCAACTTGGTGTTCACCTGAGCCAATCACTAAGCTTTGTGCCATTGCAACCACAGCATCTTTTACTTCTTCATATCGTGATTGATGAATTAAAAGACGTGACATAGCTGAGCAAACTTGCCCTGCATTAAAGAAAATTCCAGCGCGTACGCTGCTAATAACTTTATTTATATCAGCATCACTGAGAACAATGGCAGCCGACTTCCCACCTAACTCCATGACAGACGGAGTAGCTCGTGCAGCGGCATCTTTTAATATTCTCTGACCTGTAGGAACTGAGCCTGTAAAAACAATCTGATTCACATCTTTATGTGAAACCAAGTGGCTGCCTACAGTAGAACCTTTACCGCACAGTAAATTAACTGCCCCTTTAGGAAAGCCTGCTCTTTGCAGTGCTTTAATTAAGTACACCATACCTATGGGAGATATTTCGGGTGACTTAATCACTACAGCATTTCCTGCTGCTAATGCAGGCGCTAAAGAACGTGCACAAATTGATACGGGGAAATTCCATGGAACAATTTGTACCGACACGCCCATTGGCACATATTGGGTAAAATCAATATAGTTTTTGCCTAAAGGGATAGATGTGCCTTCAAGTTTATCCGCCATCCCGCCGTAATACTCAAAATAGCGAGCGGCCTCTAAAAACTCATCTTTTGCATCAATAAGTGATTTGCCATTTTCACGGCAAAGAACTAAAGCTCCTTCATCCGCTATATCTCTAATTGCTTTTGCAGCATTGAGCATCCATGTAGTGCGAATGGCTGGGCGCACCTGCGAAAGCTCACCGCCTTGCACGCATAGGCTTGCAGCTTGCATTGCATTATCTGCATCTTTTATCGTGGCACTTGCTATTGTTGCATATGCCATGGCCGATGAAGGGTTCATCACAGTAAGTTGCTGCTCAGCATCAACCCATTGGCCATCAATATAATTTAAATAATGCTTCATTTAAGCCTCCGACACTGATTTAACTTGCTGCGCTAACCAAATTTGGAAAAAATGGGTTGGCGTATCCATTTCTGGTGAAAATGCCCCACCACCAAATCCCGGTGAATAACGACCTTGCTGCATCCCTTCAACAGCTCCGATATCTTCACCAAACACCACGCGCCAAGATTCAAGTGTTGCTGTACGACAGGCTGCGTATTCATCTTTAGTTGCTTCATCGGTGATATAAAATATACGTAGTCGCTCAATCGTTTTGTCAGTGCTAATTGGGTCAATCATCATGGCAAATGCATGATCAGCTTGAATGCCAATTAATACATTTGGAAACAACGCAATGTATTCGGCATGGCGCAGTTTATCTTCTGGCCAGCTAGGAAATTTAGGAAGATGGGTCCCTGCAGTATCGGATAAATTATATTTGTAGCTTCCTTGGCCAGAAAAACGTTCATCAAACATAATATTGTAATGATCTTCTAGCTTCGAATAAGTGTTTAATGCAGGGTGAACCCAGGGTAAGTGATAGGCTTCACAAAAGTTCTCTATGGTTAGCTTCCAGTTACTTTTAACTTCGATTTCGAGGTGACCGCCCATATTCGCTCTGCGTAATAAACTAAGCCCATCATCGCCTAAAAATTCATGCCAACGTTTTTGAAGAGGCGCAATGTGTTGGTCAAAACTTGGCGCATCAGCAGATAAATTGACGAATACCATATCCATCCATATAGCTGAACGCAGTGGTTTTAACCCGTGTTGCTCACATTTAAAGCGATCGTCCTTATGTTTGCCTATACCTCCCACATGAGGTGTGCCTTTTAGACTGCCATTTAAATCATATGTCCAAGAGTGATAAGGGCAGCGGATCATGCCCTGAACTTCACCCGCTTCGTGTACTAACTTCATTCCACGGTGGCTACATACATTATGAAATACTTGCACATCACCTTGGCGGTTTTTCATCATCAATAAAGGCAAGTCCATAAAATCAATAGGTAAAACATAACCATTTTTTATTAAATCAGATGCAAAGCCTACGCATACCCAAGTTTTGCTGAAAACGTGATCACGCTCAAATTTAAAATACTCAGGATTTGTATAAGCTTCATTAGGCATACCCGTTGCTTCATGGATAGGGTTTAAAACTCGGTCAATTTGCTGGATAGGAATAATTGTTTGTTTTTCAATGCTCATTGTTGTATCTCTAAGTGTGGAAGTGACGGTACATACAATTGCAGAAACACCATGGCTTTCTTTAAAAGTTAGATACAACCAACCTCAAATAAGCCTATTCAGCGCAACTACACTTTGCTCTCAATTGAGTTGATTTTGATTAACAAAAACGCAGTAAACAAACGATTAATTAGCCTCCTACCTATGAGTTTTTATCATGCATTGTCATTTTATACATTTTGTGAATCACACGGTGCTAAACGCTCACATAACCAAAACTCATGAATCAATGAGAATTAATCATTTGTAAAATACAGGTTAATTTTTTAGTTTCTTAAAACTTATTCAACAACAACAAAAACAACATCGGGGCACACACACATGAAAACATCCGTCATTCGAGCTAAGTCGGGGGTCCTCAAAGGGCTAAACCCCACGGTGACGATAGCGTCAAAAGTTATACTCATTGCGTTTATATTATTTATCGTGATACTCGCCAATAAAGCGGGGCAATATTTCGAAACTCTATCTACCTTTCTTCTTTACAATATGAAGTGGTTTTCTATCGGCTTAGTCACGTTAGTCGTCGGGTTTTTAGCTTATCTTATGGTTAGCCGTTATGGTCACATTAGATTAAGTGAAAGCGATGACGATAAGCCCGAATTCAGCTTTTGGGCATGGATTGCCATGTTATTTTCAGGGGGAATGGGCATAGGGTTAGTTTTTTGGTCAGTCGCTGAGCCAATGTGGCACTATGCCTCTAATCCATTTACAAAGGGGTTAACTGATGAAGCGGCCTCAATGTCAATGCAACTAACCTTTTACCATTGGGGACTTCACCCGTGGTCATTATTCGTCATTGTCGCACTGGCCCTTTCTTATTTTTCGTACCGTAAAGGTTTACCTTTTACATTTAGATCGATTTTATACCCGCTTGTTGGCGAGCGTATTTACGGACCCATTGGTCATGTTGCTGATATCATTACTGTTGCCGTCACTGCATTTGGTATTGCCCAAACATTAAGTTTAGGCGTTATCCAGATCAACTCAGGATTAGAGCAAACTTTTGGTATTGAAGTAAGCTTAATGACTCAATCAATATTAATTATTACTTTGTGTACAATTGCTGTTGGCTCGGTGTTATCTGGGGTTGGCCGTGGTATCCGGCTTTTGTCTCAATGGAATATGCTATTGTCACTTTTATTAGTCCTAATTGTATTGGCGATAGGCCCTACCCGGTATGTTCTTAATATATTTATGGAAAGCACCGGAAACTACATGCAAAACCTAGTCAGCATGGGTTTATGGACAGACACCCAAAATGATTCAGGTTGGCAAAGCTCTTGGACTGCTTTTTATTGGCCTTGGTGGATGACATGGGCTCCATTTGTGGGTATGTTTATAGCGCGTATTTCCCGCGGACGCACAATCAGAGAGCTTATAGGGGGTGCGCTCGTTGCGCCGACTGTTATTGCCTTTATCTGGCTATCTGTTTTTGGTGGAAGTGCACTTAAAATGGAACAAAATGAGCGAGTTGCCTATCAGCAACAAACAGCAATATCGAGCGCAAAAGCTCAAATAGACGCTGACGAATTTGCTGGCGGGCAAATATTAAATGCGACAAAGAAAGACAGTACGCGTGCATTATTCACGCTATTTGATAACTTAGATGGTGCGCTCCTTGGTAAGCTACTGAGCGTACTTGCCTGCATTTTACTTGCAACTTACTTTATTACCTCAGCTGATTCAGGAACCTTAATTTTATGTATTTTAGATGCAGCAGGCGATACTGAACCGCCAAAATCAATTCGAATTTTATGGGGTATTGTTATCGCGCTAATTGCGTGGGTTTTAATATACGCAGGTGGCCTGCAGGCGATTAAGTATGCCTCGATTATCATTGGCTTCCCCATTTCTATTTTTATATTAATGATGGGGGTCACGCTGTTTTACAGCATACGTCGAGAGCCAAAACCATGGGCTATGCTGCCCCAACATGTTCACCCCTGTAAAGAGCAGCTAGATGGGCCTGTTGAGCATCTAAATCCGGCTCATAAAGCAGACTAACTTAAATCTTAATTCGTTATAAACAAGCTCCCGTAATTTACGGGAGCTTTCTTGTATCATAATATTATTAAGAATAGCGTTTAAATTAAGCCTGTATCGCCAACTTCAGTGGGCAGTTGCGTTAGTAACCACTCTCTAAACAGCTTAACACTTGCTGGCACACGGCTACCATTATTAGGCTCAAGCATTGAAAACTTAGAGTTTGTTGCTAGCACATGTTCAGTTGGGCGTATTAACACACCGCTTTGTAAATATTCATCTACAAGTGATCCCCACGCAAGAGCAATGCCTTGGCCATTAATACACGCCTGTAAGAGCATTGGGTAGTTATTTATATTGACTCGATTTTTTGGTTCAATAAATTCAAGCTCAACACCTTTAAACCATTCCTCCCAATTCACCCAGCCCATTTGCATCTCATCTAGGTTCAAAATGGTTTTTGAAAATATCTCGTCTGCTACTATTGGGTTGCCAATTTTACTTAAATAACCAGGGCTACAAACAGGAAATACTTCTTCGCTGAATAAGGGAGTAACATTTATATCTAGAGGAGGCGTTCGACAGTAAAAAAGACCTATATCACATTCCAATTTTGTTAAGTCGAATATATTGTCAGAAGCAAGGATCCGCAAATCTATATCATCATGTAAGTTTTGAAACTCCGCTACTTTGGGTAGTAACCATAACGAAGCCATTGCATTTGTGGTCGCAACCGTTATTTTTTTATCACCTTGCCATTTTTTAACCTGCCCTGTTATGTCAGCTATATCTAACAAAGAACGATTTACTGTTTGGTAATATTGTAGCCCTGCTGGAGTTAAATGAATACTTCGGCTTGCTCTTGTGAACAAGGTCTTTCCTAAGTAATCCTCTAGTTGGCGAATTTGTCGGCTAATCGCCCCTTGAGTAACATTGAGCTCTTGTGCCGCTAAAGTAAAACTAAGGTGACGAGCTGACGCTTCAAATGCAACCAAACTATTCAACGGCGGTAACGGGTTTATTTTCATTGTGCTTCCTACTTACTACAATTTACGGATCGTGGAAGGTGTGGTGGGCCATTCTTTAAACAAATGCACAGGTGTGCATACATGAACTTAAAATATCAATTAGTCATACAGAGCGCAAATGTATTAACTATACATTCACACTCTTATCTTAGAAGTAATAGCCAATATTAATGTTGAACCGTTGCTCTACATCGTCACTATCACCGGCAACAGAGCCTCCAATAAAAGGTTGATTCTTCGCGTTTACAAAATCAAAGTAAGTAAAAAGCCCGCCAGCAGCGACTGAAAATCCAGTCACATTCATCCAAGTATCTTCACTATTGTCTGACTTATCGTAAATAATTCCGTAGTCATTATAAAATTGTAGCCCCGTAACTGGTCCCCAATCTACGGCTAAACTATATGCTATATTCGCATTGGTTGTTGTCGCTTGCGCTGCAATACTATCGTAAAAAGAGTAAGCACCAACGGCCATGCGATTTGCGTTTTCAATATCATAATCGTATTCGCCGTGCTGAAGCTGAAAATTCCAAGGGCCAATATGGCTATTTAAGTGTAATGCCCAAGATTGATAATCACCAGCCCGATCAGTGCCATCGTGGAGTCCACCATTTAAAGCTGAAAACCCAATTTCTGTTTTACCATTATTATGTTCAACGTGATAACCATAACGCATTGACAAGGTATTATACTCTGCAATTTCGTTAGTTGGCTCAGCATACACACCTTCATCAAGGGTTCTAAAGCCAACCACATCATATGAATAGCGGTCGCTGCGGTTATCAACGTAACCATCTATTCCTCCTTGCTCATCATTTTTAAAAAAGCCAATATCGAGTTGCCAGTTATCCGCGATTTTACGCTTTAGAACAACTCCTAAATCATGATCATCCTCTAACCCAATATAATAATTGGTACTAAAAAAATAACTATGTGAATTATATGGCCAATTGCCAAATGGAACTTGGGTGATGCCCGCTTGCACTTGCCATTTAGGGCTAAAATCATATGCAGCATAGGCATATTTAATTGCCGTCATATAGTCAAAAAAGCGAATTTCAGCATTGAGCTCTACATCGCCTACTTCTCCAGAAAAATTAAGCCTAAAAATATCAAAGTCAAAATCCCCCCCTCTATTTTTTGTGCCATCATCATATGAGACGTAACTATAATTAGTTCTTACAGCTCCCCCTATTTTTATACCTTCTGGTTTTGAGGCTTTAGTGTCATTTCGCTTTTCAACGCGTTCTATGTGTTTACTTTGCAATGTCAATTTTGCTAGCTGTTTTTGTAATAACTCAATTTGCTCATTTAGATCGGCAAGTTGCTGATCTACGGTATCAAGAGCTGTGGTAGCTTGCGCTTGATGGGTAAATAAAAATACAGCGCTCGCTAATACCGACGGTTTTAAAAAAGTCATGAATGTCCTTGTTGTTGGTGTTGATATCGCGCATGGGCCTGATGAACAAAGCACAAATAATTGAAGCTCAAAAGCAACAACAGCTCTATTTATTGGCCATTAGCACCAACAGATATTGCTTAACAAATTAATAACAAACAAACGACTTTTTCGAAGGGTGACGATGAGGAAAAGTAATAGAAGAGAATAGCTGAAAATATAAATAGAGAAGAAAGGCGGTGACAGTACAGAAGGTAGTAAAATCAAAAAGCTACGTTAGAGTTAACTAACGTGGCTTTTTTAAGCATATTCATAAGCTAGGGTAAAACCTTATAAAGAAAGGTCTTCTTTAGCACGCGTTAGGTTATGAGACACTAACGTGTTATCAGAGATTAGTGTCGCTTCGTATAAATCAGCTAAACCTGCTGTATCGTTTTTAGCCATGATACGAGATACGCCACGGTTACTTAATGCAAAAGAAGTTAACTGACGTACTTTAAATTTTGGACCGTCGCTTTCTTTCAATAGTGCAATGGCTTGTGTACAAATAGCCTCTGCTTGCGCGTAATTTTTTGACTTAACATTTGATACGCAGCTATTAAATGACGCTTCGAGTGGCTGTGAAGCAGTTGCTTGCTCAATAACCATTAATTTATAGTCACTACCACCAGCCATAGCAGCTGCTGAACAAGTTAAAAGTGAGCCAAGTGCGATAGATTTGATAAGTGAAAATTTCATGATTACATTCCTATTAAGTTACGTCGTCTTTGTTGCCGACAACTAAACTTTAAGCTGTTCACACTATTTCGACAAACGATAAAAACAAACCTAATAGATGAAGAAAATTAACTTATAGACTTTAGTCTAATGCTTGGCTAAATTTACTAGCTCATTTTAAATGATAAAAAATGGCGCAGAGTTAACTGCGCGCCATTATCTATAAACTAAATTTACTAGGTTTCTCCGTTTTCAGTTGCCTAATACGAATACATTATCAGTGTCATTCAAATTCAGTACACCAATACAGCTATTATTTTCATCAGCCACCATCATTCGATCGCCCGCCGCCCAAAAAGTCTCAGTATAAATTTCACCCTCAGCCAAAGTAGCATAAGCATTATTAAGTGCCGGCTCCCCTGAATTATTATTAATCCAATAAAGCTTTACAGGTTCACTCATAGTATTTACAACTTGTAGATTAGGTGCGTTATCGGATGTTCTCTCATATGGCTCAACTAAATCACAGCTTTGCATCACTGCTGTTGCTTCTGGAATTTCAGCTGGTGGAGCTTCATCTAATGCATTCACAACCATTTCTTCTGTAACTGTAAATTCATTATTTTTATCGTTCAACAACGCAACACCTAAACAATTATCAGCGCCATCGGTTAGCATAATACGATGACCTATATGCCAATCATCTGCGGTATAACTCTCATCTTGACCTAAGGTTACATAGGGGTTTCCTCCTTTGTCACCGGTGTTTCTATTAAGCCAATAAACTTTAATTAGTTTCTCTGTTGGGTTAGTAATATTTAAATCAAGCGCAGGCTTAATCGAGTTATAATACGTTTCAGCTAGACTACATGTACCTAGTGTTCCTTTTTTAGGCCAATGTGGCAAGTAGGGTTCTGTTGCAGTCACTAATTCCTGCTGCTCAGGTGTGGTGACTGAGCAGTCATCCCCTGCGCAGGCACTAAAATAAAGATCCATAATATCTGAGCCTACAAAATCCGATGCAACAGCTATATAATACTTACCTGATTCAGGTGTACTTACCGTGCAACTTTCTGTATTAGTATTCTCTGTTATAGACGTACACGTAAACTCAGTATCAATTGCAGGATGAAGAGCTGTCCCTTTTTTAACCCATAAGTCTACATTTCCTGAACCGCCCTGAGTTGCAAAAGTGATTGAAGGCAAGCCTGCGGGCACATCGACAGAATAAAGCCACCCACCTCGGCCATTGATTTGCTTGTAGTCACCAAGAGTAAGAACCTCAACACTTTCTTTATATTGATCAACTAAGGTTGTTGATAACCACGTTGTAAACTCAGCTTGATTGTCTGTAGCTATATTGTCCAATAACAGTTCAAAGTCTTCCCATTCACCGGCACGCATATAAACAAGCATTTGATAAACGAGTTCAGAATGGTTTTCTATTAGAAACGAAACGGCTAACTGCCCCCACGAATATGCATTTGCGTTACCAGAAAAGATATCAGCTAATGAAGCAGCTTCACCATCATGTGCGGTAGATACACGCGTGTAGTATAACTCATTAAACGTACCAAGGTACTCAGCAAGCCCTTCTGTCCACCAGTTTACACTGCTCTTATAAGCGCCTTCTTTATTGTATCGACCATCTAATGCATGAACATATTCATGAGCTAGAGAACGAATAACTGAACGCCCATCACTCCACTCTATTGCATCAAAAGTCCAAATATCTGAACTATGCCACCACTGGGTAGGAGAAGTCTCAAAATAAATGCCACTGGTATTATTTGTATTTACAAGATGTTCAGCCCAGGCTGCATGATTAGATAGACTCGAGAAAATATGAATATTCGTGATCTCATTTAAATCATTCGAAACTGCCTGTTGAAACTCCGGCGTGATCCCTGAGTGCAGGGTTTCATCAAATAATCTTTTCGTCTGGGTGATCACTGCACACGCTTCTTCAAGTTCAGCGTTTGACATTGCTTGCGCACGGATCCTAACAGGTTCTTCACACATCATATTTGCGCTGAATAAACCTGTGGTAGCAAACATTGAAGCATCAACTGCATCTCCGCCTTCATATGCGTCTATATAAATATGGTATCTACCAGCCTTAGGCTTATCAATAATGCACGTTTCATTATTATTGCTTCCTTTATAAGATACACAATCAAAAACCCCCTCAGCGCCTGCACTTGCCTCCTCCTCAAATTTTACATACAAATCTGGATCACCAAGCTCTTTGTTTTCTACCCCAGGAAACAAGCTAATAACCAGTGTTTCAGCCTCTTGTGATAAATCAATGTAAAACGACTGACCTTCTCCATCCACAGTATTAATATTGGTTTTAACCACATCAAGCGCTAAAGCAAGCTCTTGTGAACTGGTATAATCAACCTCAGGTTCAGTTGGCGTAGTAACAACTGGTGGAGTTGGATCTGGTAAAGTGTTTGTAGAATCACTGTCACCACAGCCAGAAAGTGCACACAGTATTGCACTGGTTAAAGTCAATCTTCTAAAAAACATTTGAGTTTTCCTTTTATTATTTTATTTAATCTTCAATTTAACTGTTGATGGCGATAATATTTAATTGCAAGAGAAACAACCAAATCTATCTATTTATAAATTTATTTTTTTATCAATAAGTTAACGTAAACCTCACTGACTTCCCTTCAGGTCATCCGCACACGAGTTGTTGATAGCCAAAGATATATAGCCGTACTTGTTAACCGGTTTATCAATTTCGAACATAGACAAAGAACCCAACAAACCCACATATCAAGTCCAACAAAGTATATGTAACACAGATTTTTGCATAATGTAAATTGTATACAGTATATTTTACCAAATTAAAATCAACAATGCCTTAACGAAACAACCGATAGCTGAGGTTTAATTCTCATGTTTTTTAGTGTGCTTTTTAACAAATGGTGAAAATTTGATGGATTCAAAGAATGTAAATTGAACTAACTTGAACTTTAATTAATAGACTAAAAAAATAATAGATGTTGTATTAATCGTTAGAGCAAGCGTTTCCGGGGATAACAAGACGAATTTATGTATCAATTGCAGCCCTAATGCAAATATGTATATGAAGCGCAGTTAGGCATTAAAGAAATCACCTGGCGATAGATTTCTTTTCAATAGGTACTGGTTAGTTATAACTAAACCTAATCAGTTAGTGAGGGACTTAAAAGTAAAAACCACGTAGTTAGGCAGCGTGGTTTTTAATTCAAAGGGCTGAAAAGTAATCTGTTATAAAGAAAGGTTTTCTTTAGCACGTGTTAGGTTGTGTGAAACCATTTCGCTGTTCGAGATTTGGGCTGCTTCATATAAGTCAGACAAACCAGCAGTATCGTTTTTAGCCATGATACGAGATACGCCACGGTTACTTAATGCAAAAGAAGTTAACTGACGTACTTTAAATTTTGGACCGTCGCTTTCTTTCAATAGTGCAATGGCTTGTGTACAAATAGCCTCTGCTTGCGCGTAATTTTTTAACTTAACATTTGATACGCAGCTATTAAATGACGCTTCGAGTGGCTGTGAAGCCGTTGCTTGCTCAATAACCATTAATTTATAGTCACTACCACCAGCCATAGCAGCTGCTGAACAAGTTAAAAGTGAGCCAAGTGCGATAGATTTGATAAGTGAAAATTTCATGATTACATTCCTATTAAGTTACGTCGTCTTTGTTGCCGACAACTGAACTTTAAGCTGTTAATGCAATTGCGACAAACGATAAAAACAAACCTAATAGATGAAGAAAATTAACTTATAGACTTTAGTCTAACCCAAAGAGGTGATCTCAGAGCAGCCTATGCTAAAAATACGCGTTTAAATGGTTAACCAATCATAGAGGTTGAAGTCTTCAAGCTATAAAATTTCTGTTTATGAAGGACTTATTTTAAGGCAGATATTTTTATATAAATGCTAGAATTTAACTATCAAACACTACTTACTTTGAAAAACAATCCAGAAAAATAGCTTTTCACTTAGTTGCTCTTATCGATGTTTTTTAAATATCTACTGTAAAAGTAAGAAAAAGCAAAGTTGTGGTAAAGCCACTATAAACTGCCCTACCCATATGCCATAATCTAAATAGTTCATAAATTTAGTAACTTGGCGGTATTTCAACCGTTGCAAGCTAACTTAAAGGGTTTTTAAATGGCTTATCAAGAGCAAAAATGTTACTTATCGCCTTCTGAGTGTGGGACTAAATTCCGTGAAGGTGATTTGATTTTTGTAGACCCTGAAGCCGAATGCATCCACGGTTCGTACGTAGTAGCCCGCCTAGACGACAACCAAGCCACTTTTAAACAGCTCATTATCGAAGGTGGCCACAAATTCCTAAAAGCCGCCAACCCCAACTGGCCAAAGCAACTAATCCCAATGAATGGAAATTGTACATTGGTTGGAAAAGTTATATTTACTGGTAAGTCGCTTTAACACGATTAATAACAATAAAATTAAAGGACTAATTATGTTTTTTGAAAAAGAAAATAACCTCGCTGTTCTAGAACGTACGCTAAATAAGTATTGGGATAATGATGATAGGTTACAATTTAAGAATAACTTTGATATTGACGATAATAACTTTAGTCTTTTTGTTGACTCATTATCGATAATTAGAGAGGTTTTTAACCAGCCTAAAACTTGGGATACCTTTACTTTAGAACATATGGAGGTATCAACTGAATTAATAAATATATGCAAATACTTCAATGAATTGGATACTAATCATGCTCGACACTTACAGAACCCCATAGAAGTATTGTACTTGTGCTGTATAAGGTTATTTTACGAGGTCGATTTCAGAAGAAATGAAGAACTCGTGTATAGCACTCTTTTCAATGAGCAATCTTTAGAAAAAATAAGAGTTAATGCTGCTAATTATTCAAAAGATGAACATTTCAGTTCTAACTTCAGAAGAAAAGTGAATGACATAGTATTTTCTGTTCCCTATGATATTTTGAAGAATCTATTCAACTCAAAAGAAATAAAATTATTCTCTGAATTCGATGAAAAAAATGAGGTTGCCAACTCTACGCTTGGAAAAATTGATTCCTATGCAGATACTATAACCGAAAGAATAAATAAGTTTAATAATGAACTGAACGAGAAAGAGAAAACCGTAAATAGCTTAAAAGAAACGTTAGATAAACAAGAAACTGCATTTAACTTTGTGGGTTTATATGACGGATTTAATAAACTGTTAAAAACAAAAATCTTAGAATCTAGGATACTGTTAGGCTCATTGGTTACAATGGGTATCGTTATGATAGTTCCATTATTATGCACTATTTTTGGCTGGCTACCTGAAAATATACTAAAAGACGAAGAAACAATTCCTCACTTGTTAAAACTAGTTCCATTTATTTCGTTAGAAGTATTACTTATATATTTTTTTAGAGTAATACTCCAAAACTATAAATCAGTAAAAGCCCAAATACTTCAAATTGAGCTAAGACAAACACTTTGTCAATTTATTCAAAACTACGCTGATTACTCTAAAGACATTAAAAAAGGTGATCCTGCTGTTTTAGAAAAATTTGAAAACCTAATATTTAGTGGGATTATCAGCGATGCTGAAAACCTCCCGAGCACATTTGATGGCATGGATCAGATAGGTAAACTATTTAGCACACTTAAAGGTAAGGGATAGCATGGAAAAGCTCATTAAAAGAATTTGTATAACCGCTGCAATAGCTGCATTAATCGCTATAGGTACTTTCATCTCTCATTTTGGGTTAGGTTTCGCATCTAATATCGGTAACTGGGGGGCAGTTGGAGATTTTTTTGGCGGTGTACTAAACCCCACATTCGCCCTACTCAGCTTAATTTTAATTGCTTATACACTAATGCAAAATAAAAAAGCGCTGGAGCAAAGTGAAAAAGCAATCGAACAAGGCACCAAAGCTATTGAACAGAATGAAAAAGCACTTCAAGTAAGCAATGAAGAGCTTAGACTAACTCGTGACGAACTTGCCAACTCATCTGATGCATTAAAAGAGCAAGCTAATCTATTAGCAGTACAGAGCTTTGAAACAACTTTTTTTAATATGTTGGTATTGCATAGACGGTTGATAGATAATTTCTCATACGACTACTCCAGTTCACATGAAAAAATTAGCAAGGAGCTTAATATAGATTTTTATACTGCTGGGAGCAGTAAAGATATGAAACCAGGTGTTTTTTGTGTAAACAGGTTACTCACTGCTATTCACGAGGCCCATAAAAAAGTAGATAAACCTCAATCAGTTATTGCTACTTTTAATGTATTCTACCGCGAAGAAAATAAAGAGTTTGGGAGTTACTTCAGAAACCTTTATCAAATTTTAAAATTGATAAAAGATAGCTTTTCAAATATTGCTATACAGAAAAAATACAGCAATATATTAAGAGCTCAATTATCCAACCAAGAACTATCCCTCTTGCTGCTAAATTGTTTGTGTTCACATGTGGATAATGGTCAATTTAAAAAATTAGTAATTCACTTCGAACTACTCGAACATTTAGATATCGCCTACGCTTTAGGTGATGATAACATCGCAACCTTTACAATCAATAATCCAACACTACACTTGACTAGTAATGAAATAGACCAGTACATTTCAACAGATACCAGCAGTGGCAAACTTATTAAGTCAGCCTTTGGAGAAAACTCTCAAATTATGGATTATTGCAAGTTCAAAAACTGGGTAGACCAGTAAACTGAAAGCCCGCATTTAGCGGGCTTTAAATTATTCAGCGTAGTTTACTTACATTTAATTCTTGGTTTCATATCTATTTCTGCTTTTTGAAAGTCTTGCTCATGCGTAAAATCATGAAGGTGAGCATACTTAATTTCTCTTAAAGGTAATGCAATAAGAAACTTATCCCATTGATCAAAAAGCTCTGCATTAGCTTCTATAGTTTCCTCAATTTTTTCATCAGAAGCTCCTGATTTTTTTAACTTTTCTTTAATGTCCAGTGTACCTTGCTCATTTATACGTTGAATGACTTCTTTATATGGAGTCACCTTTTGCAAAGCTAATGTTTTTTCATCACGATAGCCACTAATTACAGGGAGAATATGTACATCAGTAGTATGAATTTTTGATTGAACTTCATAAATATAGCCAACGTAAACTTTCCTATCTGACATAGTGAACAGAATTGGCAGACCCTCTGTGATTGAATGCCCGAATAAACGAGAAAAATCAGGGCTATCTGCATCGGTTAAAAACTCTTCTGCATATAAACTCTCTTTATCATTAAACAAGTAATATATAAATGGAATGATAATACCTAAACATAGCGATATGAGACTGATGTCTAACAATGCAACTGTTGAGTTATCTATATTTTTTAGCATGAGTACATTTTTTAAAAACCAATGACCTAAGTCGAATTGAAAATTTAAATGTTCTTCGAGTAATGAAGCTAAATAATAAATACATGATGAGAAGATAAAAACTATCAAACCTACAGAGGTAGATTTAAAAAATGTATGATAGCCGTTGCTACGATGCAAAGAAAAGTGGGTTTTATGCCAGCGGGTTAAAATACTATAGCCAGAAATTCCCAGTACAAATAAGAGTAATACGGTAGGTTTTATCATTTTTATTATACAAAAAAAGCATCTATAAGATGCTTTAAATTAGTTAGAAGGTTATTGGTTTGAACTTGCTGCTTTTAATTGAGCTTCAACAACTTTACTCTTTCGGAGAGAGTTAATGTTAATCCTGAAAGTTTCTGTACCAATCATATCAACTTTAAGCTCATTTTTTTTCATTTCAGATAAAACTTTATCTACTGCTTTTTCAGTCTCAGTGCGAGACTTGAATAGATTAAATAAACTCATACTAAAGCCCCTTTTCATCTGTAAAACTTAGTGCATCTATACTTGTCTATTATTTTTAATAATAAGCTTATTGACAGGTATGTCAATAATTTTGGTGTTATATGTGTCTTATGCAGTCCATATGAGTCTTATTCAATACTAATATGCGTTAATGAGAATGCATAAAACAACAAGTTTACTGGGAGGATTTTAGCTATATAAGCAACAAGAAATTATCACCTCTGACAATAACTTTCACCCTTTCTAACTTTTTCAGTTTACATGTATCAAAACATCATGTTGCAGGTTTTGTGTCTTGCTAAGAGTAACCAAAGCCCCTTTGACAGCTAATTACCCCGTAACACCCATAAAAGGTCAAAGTCAGAAAGAATGACTTTCATCGATAAAGACTGGCCTGTAAAGCATTCAGAATGGTGCTAAAAACCGCATCAGTGGTAGCCCCACCTTTTTTAATAGCCCATAAATGCCTTGTATCTTGTATCGCGCAACTTTCCCGTTTATATCTATAAACTCCTTCGCCCATATGCCATAATCTAAGTAATTAATAAATTTAGTAACTTGGCGGTATTTCAACCGTTTCAAGCTAACTTAAAGGGTTTTTAAATGGCTTATCAAGAGCAAAATCAAGCAACTATTTATTGGCACGATTACGAGACGTGGGGGGCGAGTCCACAAAAGGATAAGCCGAGCCAGTTTGCGGGTATTCGTACCGATCTTGATTTAAATATTATTGGTGAGCCGCTGATTGAATACTGCAAGCCGGTGGCTGATTACTTGCCCCACCCTGAGGCCTGTTTGATCACCGGAATTACTCCGCAAGTGGCGATGCAAAAAGGGTTAGTTGAGGCAGACTTTATTGCCAAAGTTCATGCTGAATTTAGTGTGCCAAATACCTGTGTGGCCGGTTATAACAGTATCCGCTTTGATGACGAAGTAAGCCGTTATAGCTTTTATCGTAACTTTTATGACCCGTACGAACGTGAATACAAAAATAATAACAGCCGCTGGGATATTATCGATTTAGTACGCGCGTGTTATGCACTGCGCCCTGAAGGCATTGAGTGGCCGCTCAAAGAAGATGGTAGTCCGAGTTTTAAGCTAGAACATTTAACTGTTGCCAATGGCATTGAGCACGCCGCTGCGCACGATGCACTATCTGATGTAACTGCAACTATTGCCCTTGCTAAACTAATCAAAGAAAAACAGCCTAAGCTATATCAGTTCTTTTTTAGTTTACGCGGTAAAAAAGCCTTAGCAGAACTTGTTGATGTGTTTAACATGACGCCGCTGGTACACACTTCATCACGCATTCCTGCAACGCAAGGTTGCACTAGTTGGATTGCGCCGATGAGCTTTCACCCAACAAATAAAAATGCAGTGGTGTGTTTTAACCTAACTGAAGACCCACAAGTATTACTGGATTTATCGGTAGAAGAACTTCGCACTCGTCTTTATACCAGACGCAGCGAACTTGGTGAAGATGAATTGCCGGTAGGTTTAAAACTGGTGCATTTAAACAAGTGCCCTATTTTAGCGCCTGCTAAAACATTATTACCTGAAAACGCCGCGCGTTTAGGCATTGACCGTGAGCAATGCTTAAAGAACTTAGCAATATTAAAAGCTAATCCAAACCTTCGCGATAAAGTCACTGAAGTATTTAACGACAATCCCGACTATGGCAAAACCACTAATACCGATTACATGCTCTATGATGGTTTTACCAGCAACGCAGATAAAGCCAAGTTTGCCATCATTCGTGATGCCAGCCCTGAGCAATTAGCGGGAATGCAGCTTGATTTTGAAGATAAAAAGTTCGATAACTTATTGTTTAAGTATCGCGCTCGTAACTGGCCGCAATCACTTAGCCAAGATGAATTGGATCAATGGCGACAGTATTGCCAAAACAAATTAATGCATGGTGAAGATCAGCCCTCGATCAGCGCGCAAGATTTTATGATCACCCTTGAGAACCTGGCTCATGAACACGATGATAACGAAAAGAATTTAACGATTTTAAAAGCGCTGTATAACTACGCGCAAAGTATGTAGTTTACCTATTACTTATAAACAAACAACGCTAGTTTGCAAAACTAGTGACGAGATTTAAGGCCGCGATTAGTCGCGGCTTTTTAATTTAAAATTCAAACTCTAGGGCAAGACGAAAACTGTGATCTTTTCCTTGTTGGCTAAGCTCGGTGACAAACCCTGCTTCCCACTTGAGTTGTCGCTTTGGAGAAAATCGATGCAGGCCAATAAAACCAGGCCCAATACCCAAGAAGTCTTCCCCGGCGTATAGCTCTAAAGCAGGCTGAAACTCAGCGCGAAAACGATAGCGATACTGTGCGCGAAACTCAGTTTCCCATTCATTCTTAATATCACCGCCCCATTCATACACTAAAAATGCATTCATGGTGAGGCTAGTACGACCAAACTCCTTTTCCCATAAAAAGCCCGTTGTGGCTTCATAACTGTCTTTGCCTTCTTGCATTTCAAGTTCGAATAAAGCGCCCCAGTCAGCCCAAAAGCGCCCTTGTTCAACCAACTGCCAACGCAGTTCTAATTCGTAAGCTGAAAAGCCAAAGTTGCCTTTGTCATCACGCTCTCCAACCGCATAACCTTCCAAACTCATGGTATCGTTAAACGAGCCACCTAAGCCAATTCGTTGGGCTAAAATATTGCCCTTATCGGTTTGATGAGAGATCAAACGCCATTCAAATTCGCGTTCAAATGGTAAAACATAAGGGTGGTAAACTTTATCTACAACTATGCCATCGGCTCGCACACTAGACGATGTTATAAACAAAAGTGAAGCTAAGCAGCACGCGAGAATAAACCTCATGATGGCTCCTTTTGAGAAAATTGCCGAGTAAATACTATGCTGGTGCCAATAAAAACTAAAACCGCAGCAAGATACAGCCATAATGCAGTTTTGCTTGGCGTTGCTTCATAGCCAACTAAAGCCTTTAGCACACGGCCTAGTTCTGAGTTTTCGACTAGCACTGCACGCCAATCAAAGTAATTGGAGGTAATATTGATCAAATCAATTTGGCTGGCTAAATCTAATGCGATAAGTAATTTTGCCGAGGCATTAAAAGCCAAAAATAACATCAGGGGATATACACCAAATCGTGCTCTAACACTGTGCAGTAAAAATAATAGCAACACACCAAAACTACCGCAGATCCCGATTCCCAGAGATGTTCCTATAAGCAAAGGTTTTGCTGTGTCAGTGTTATGCCAAAAACCAACCAGATAAATAAAATAGTGACTCAGATACAACGCCATAACCGCCACTATTGCAAGTAATGCGAATAAATGTCGCTGCTTACAACTGACAAGTGACGCAACATACACAATGACACACAACAGCATTTGGCTAAACTCTAGGCCGCGATAATCAAATAACTGGCTCAACCACGCAGCACTTTGTACATAAATAATACTACACAGCAACCCAACAAAAGCGGTGGCTATGAGCATTCGCTGGTTTAGTTTTAGCAATGACTGTAACAGCACGAGCAAAATTACGACTGGTAAAAGCTGATTAATACTCATCAACAAACTAGTTATCAGCATCAGTCTTTCCTTCTACTAATACTGCGCCACGGGCCGTGTTAGGTGAAAACTCACCAAAAAACTCATAACGTCCAGGGCTTAGTGGCCCGATATAAATCACACTACGGCGATTTGGATACAGTACTTTTTCACGATTTAAATCAAAGCTGTCAAACTCTTCTGGCGTACTATCTTGATTTTCAATTAAAAGCTTTAGTTTAGTATTGGCCGGTACGATGATCTCCGCAGGATAAAAAAGGTGATCTTTTAAAATTAATTTATATTCTTTAGCAACACACGTAAACGGTAATACGCTAAATAGCAGCAGGCTAATAAACCCAAAGCAGTTATTCACTCCCTGCTCCTTGCATAAATTCAACTCGTACTTGTAAGCCACCTAATTCACTATCGGCTAAACAAATACTCGCGCCATAAATTGTGACTATATGTTCGACTATCGCCATACCTAATCCGGCACCTTGCTCACCAGAGGGGTGTTTATCACCTCCAACACGGTAAAAACGATTAAATATTCGTGCTTTATGGGCATCATTAATGCCGGGACCTGAATCATCAATCTGCCAACCTAACACACCGTGTATATTGTTTAAGCGGATCACAATATTACCACCACTTGGCGTATACTTTATGGCGTTACTTAATAAATTACTAAATAGGGTTGCTAAGGTAAATTGGTCGCCATTAATAACATAATCATCGCCTTCTATACTGATCGTATGCTGTTTTTCATCAAGTCGTTCGTATAGCTGTGCAACCACTTGCTGGCTGATCTCAAGCACCGAAATTGGGCTAAATTGTGCCTGCCATTGCTCAGGATATGTGCGCCCTAAAATCAACATTTGTTCAACAATATTACTCAGTTTATCGATACCTTTAGCCATTGCATCAAGCTCGAGACTATTATTGTTTTGGGTGCGTAAGTTATGTACATTAATTTTTAAACTACTTAATGGCGTACGTAGCTCATGGGCAGCATCTGAGGCAAAAAAGCGCTCTCTTAAATAAGCACTTTCTACACGCTTAAACAGGTCATTTAAACGTGAGATCACCGGTTTAATTTCATGCGCGTTTACTTGCCAATCAATTGCAGTGAAGTCATTAGCTTGCCTCGTCTTTAATAGCTTTGAAAGACGAGTTAAAGGGCTTAGACCTTGCTTAACGAATAAGCTAATTAATATCGCCAGTAACGGCACGCTCCAAAGCAAAGGGGTCATTGCTGATAAAATCATCGTTTCGCTAAGGGCATAGCGTTTACTTAATGGCTCTGCCACCAGCACTTGTTTTGTCTGCATAGTTAACCTAAATACTCGCATACGTTGCCCAGCTAAGTTTTCAACACTAAATCCATTCAGGCTTGGTTTTTGCGCAAGCTCGGCTAATGATTCAGACGCACTGAGTAAGTTGTTATCTTGCCATATTTGAAACAGTAATTGGGTGAGATCACTGCGCAGCACCGGCGCATCTGTGTGTATAGGTTGTTCGATTAATACATGAGCAATAGTCTTTAATTCATTATCAAGTAACTGCTCAGCTTGCATCATGCTTTCACGGTAACCTTTACTAAAGGCTAAAAAACAAGTCAAAATCACTGTTGATAAAATAATCAGCGTGAGTCTGCGTTTGATAGACACTAGCGTTTGCCTACCACGTAACCGATACCTCGTAAGGTTTTGATCAACTCTTTAGGAAGTTTTTTACGAAGATGGTGAATGTGTACTTCAATCGTATTTGACCCGACTTCTTCTCCCCACTCGTAGAGCTTGCTCTCTAATTGTTGTTTAGATAACACGCGACCTTGGTTTTCGAACAGTGCTTTAAGAAGCATAAACTCTTTACGTGGTAAATTAATAGCTTGCTGATCCACTGACACAGTGAATGCTGAAGTATCCATCACAATGTTAGCCACTGTAATTTTACTTGATTGCGTTTGAGTTACGCGCCGACTAGCGACTCTTAAACGGGCAAATAACTCAGCAGGGTCAAATGGCTTAGCTAAATAATCATCAGCGCCTAAATCTAACCCTTGTACTTTATCGTCAATACTACCGCGTGCCGTTAAAATAACGACAGGTAAGTTAGGGCGATGTTTTTTGACGTGTTTTAATACATCAATACCATCGCCATCAGGTAGTCCTAAATCTAATACTAGCAGTTCAATTTCATCGCTTTGTAACCATTGCATGGCTGAACTTATACTCGCACAATGTTCAACACTGTATCCTTGTTGGCGAAGTGATCGACATAAGCCTTCAGCCACCAATTTATCATCTTCAACAAGCAATAAATGCATATTATCTCTTTAGTTTCTTCTCGACTTTGGCCAACAGTTGAGTTATTTCTTGCTGGCGATATAAATCTGCTTTTGGTCTTTCTGGGCGAGCCGGCGCCTGTTGGGCAGCAAGTAAATGTTTTTTGGCCTTTTTGTACTCTCTTTCGTCATACAAAAATGCCGCGTATAAATAATTACTATCGATGCCGTTTGGATTTATAGCAAGCGCTTGGTTAAATAGTTCATTCGCTTTGTCATCATCACCAAATCCAATTGGCCAACCCGGTACTTTGCTGTAAAGCGTCGCTAAACTGGTGTAAGCAGAGCCTGATAACGCATTAGCATCAATTTCTATGGCTTGCTCTAACTGTACTTTAGCGTCTTTTGCAAACCCTAATGCACCTAAGCCCCCTTTTGCCCCAGCGTAACTCGAAAGCACAATACCATACCAAATATGGCTTTGAGCCTTATCATCATAGGTTTTTGCAAACCCAGCAGCCTGCTTTGATAGCTTTTCAAATGCATTGAGCTGCGCTTTATCTACTAATTCATAATTCACAGTAGCCCAACTGGTTTGCACTTGAGCTAATTCGCTTGCAAGATCAGCATGTGCAGTACTGGTTAAAAATATCCCAGATAACAAGCAGCTAGTATAAAGTAGTTTAGTCATAATCATTCACCTTTATCAATTTTATCTACAAAAAAACTTTTAATTTTAGGAAGTTGCTTTGCAATTGCGTTATCTACTAAGGAGGGAAATGCCCCATTTAGTTTGACAAATAAGCGCTCTGGAAAGCCAATGTAACTGCGTGAGTTTCCGGATTTTAATAATGAAATAAGCGCATCTGCCACTTTATCAGGGGGATCCATTGTATTGCCTAAAGCTTTATTCATCGCCCTTACCTGCACTGAATTGATAGTTGTATCAGTAGCTCTAGGTGCTAAATATAATATTTTTACATCACAGTGACTGAGTTCGCGGGCCAGCGCTTCGGTCATTCCTCTTAATCCAAATTTACTTGCGCAATATAAGGTTTGATAAGGGTAACCAATACTGCCAAACGATGATCCCACATTAACTATTGAGCCTTTTTGAGCTAAAATTTGTGGTAAAAATAGCTGGCATAGCTTAATTGGCACCGACAAATTAACTATCAGTAAGTCATCTATTTGCTGCTCCGTCATTTCACTAAAACCTTGCATCACATTAATGCCAGCGCTATTTATGAGCATTGCTGCACCGCCGAGTGATTTAGCATGTTCGAGTAAATTTTGACGAGTCTGTGCTGATGTTAAATCGCCAATAAATATCTCACAGTCTTGGCCACACTTAACCTGTAATGTCTCAAGCTGTGCTTGTTGACGACCCACTAACAGTAAACGCCAGCCATGCTGAATCAACTTTAATGCCACAGCTTGACCAATTCCGCCTGTCGCACCTGTTAACACGCAAAGTGGGCGGTTCATGCACTTTGCTCCAAGTCGCTAGTTACAAACTGTGGATCTGTATCTAATTCACGAAAAATATTGCCATATAACTTATAAAAACATTTAGCGGCATACACAATTGCTTGTTGATCTGCGGGAGAGTCTATTTTGTTCATCAAATCTTCAAAAAACTTCACATGCTCAATATCCAAAGCGCCATGAGATGTTAAATAGCTAAATGCTTTTTTAGGTAACCCGGTCATATTGGCTATGTTACTTGCCGCATTATCGGCTAACGCAATTGACGTGCCTTCGAGCACATGCACCATGCCAAAAAATGCCAATGGGTTACCCCGATTAATTGTATCGTAGGCATAAGCTACCATTAATTCAGTGGCAAATTTGGGAGCACTTTGACGTACTTGTTCTTTATCAAAACCACACGCTGCAATATCATTGAGCACCCATTCTTGATGGCCTATTTCTTCTTCTATATATTCTGCAACAGCCTCACGGATCCACTCTTGTTCAATCGATAGTTTCGCGCCTACAGCCATCAATAATGGCACCGTATGTTTAACATGATGATAGGCTTGTGCTAAAAATGAAGCATACTCAGTTGTGCTTACTTGCCCGTTAAATACGCGAGTAATGATCGGTGCAGCCAGTAAATATTCGCGCTCTGCTTGGGTTTGTGATTTTAAGGTCTCGAAAAAATTGCTCATAATATTGCCTCACTGTACAGTGCTGTTAGTTGTGCATGATAATAGTTTGCTATTGCTTGGCGCTTAGGGCGGTTATTACTGGTTAATAATCCCCGCTCCGTGTTAAGTGGTTTAGCTAAGCGGTGAAATGTTTTAATTTGGGCATATTCTGGTAATTGTGCATTAACACCTCGACAATGCTCGGCTAACACCGAATCAGTCATATTTACTGATGCATAAATAAGTGCCACTAAATGCGCCTTACCTTCACCAAAAACAACAGCTTGCTGTACTTCACTGTGGCTAAGTAGCAAAGATTCAGGCCACTCAGCGCTGATGTTGCGCCCAAAACTAGTAATAATTTGGTTTTTTAATCGCCCCTTAATAGTTAACCGACCTTGTTGTTGATCAACCAAGTCACCGGTGGCATACCAACTCGTTTGATCATGGGGCTGTTGACCTAAATAGCCTAAAAATAAGGGGCCTTTAATAAATAGCTGCCCGTCTACCCGTTTGCTTTGCAAGTGATTTAACAACCGCCCTGCGCACTCTACGTCATCATCATTTGGCGTGTTTAAGCTCACCACTGATGAAGCTTCAGATAAACCGTAACCTTGATAAACTGGTAAACCTAAACTACGCGCTTCAGTGATCAATTCACTGCTGACTACAGCGCCACCAACGGCAATAAATTTCAGGCTTTTTGGTGCTGACCATCCTTGCTTTGCAAAGCAGACTAAACAGGTCAATAATTCCGGCACCAAAATAAGCGTGTTCGGTTGCACACAATCAATGGCGTTGATCAGTTTACTGGCATCATTTAATTTTGCTCCAGAGAAGCCTAATTCCGGCAGTGTCATAAAATGCACTTCACCAGCAGCTAATAACGGTGTATAAACCCCTGCAATGTTTTCAAGTAATACTGGTAAAGGTAATAAGCACAGGTGTTTTGGCTGCTTTATCGCTATTTTCTGATGCAATGAGGCCGCCACTTGTAATTGACTATGTAAAGATAAACACACTCCCTTTGGCTCACCGGTCGAACCTGAAGTAAACGTTACTTTTTGCGTACCTGTAAAAAATGCTGTGGGGCCCCAAGCGCGTACTTTATAAATATAAACCGGGTAGCGGGTTAACACGCTCAAGGCCGCAATACATTCTAATCCCTCGAGTTCATAGGGGGTGTCGCTAATAAAATGCGAAACGCCGCTTTTATTCACGCTATTAATTAACTGTTGTGAGCTAAAAAAGGTTGGCAGCGGAATGCTTACTTGTTGTAACTCAATCAATGCAAAGTCAACAATTAACCACGCAGGCGTATTGTCCATTACAAACGCCACGGCTGACATATCAAGCGCTTTAAAATCGATAATTAACTTAGCCACAGCTTGCATCAGCGTCTGTTTACTAATTGGGCGCATCTGTTGGTCATGATGATCAACAATCACAGTATCAAGCTCAGCGTGTGGTAGTTGCGATAAAAACCTCATTATGCCTCCAATTGAGATGCTAATTGACAACTCGCTTGTTGATAATGCTGTTTAATATTAAATAAATGAGGTGTATTTATTACGCACTCATGAGCAGCCGCTAAATCAACCACACACAGTGTTGGTTTATTTTCATAATAAGTGCCCCAATCAGCTGGATTATCAAGTGCATGACTATTGGCTAATGCAATTTCAGTGCAATTAACTGAGAGCATTTTTAATAATGCTCTCACCTTTGCAGTGGCACAAAATACCAAGCGTTTTGCGCCAATTTGATAAAGTGCTTCATTCATTAATACAAAATGAGCGAGCGTTGCTTTGCGGCTGGTTGAACATAAATTACCAAGCTCGTAAATATCTGCCCTTGGTGCATCAACAAAGTACTCAATCGGCTCAGGTAAGTATTGCTCGATAAATAGTGATTCAGTAGCAGCTCTAAGTCCCAATGTGCAAGAGTCAGCTGCAATACTTAATTGGCATAATATCGGCATAAACTGTTTAATATTGGCGCCGTAAGCCTTGGCAAAACTCGCTTTAACGACTTGCTCTAATTGCACACGAAATGGCATGTTTGCATTTGCACACACATAATCGTGTGTGTTCATAATAGGCAAGTTAGTAACTTGAAGTGATTGCATAGTGTTCGCTCTTTTTAGACTATGGGTAAAATCTAACGAGCCAAACTTAAATAAACCTTAAGAAAAATTAATTTTCATAAAAAAACCCAAACAATGTTTGGGTCAGTAATTACGTAAGCGAAGATTTAAGAGATAACAACACACATCTACCCGCTTATCACTTACTGAGGGTAGATTTGTTATCCGGCAATCTAATTATTTATTTTTTATGTAACGCTTCAATACGTGCTAATAAGCTTGACGTATCATAGCGACCACCACCGAGTGCCTGAACATCCGCATAGTATTGGTCAACTGTTGCAGTCATAGGTAAGGTTGCACCATTATTTTTTGCTTCATCGAGGGCAATGCCTAAGTCTTTCCGCATCCAATCTACGGCAAAGCCAAACTCATACTCACCCGCTAGCATTGTTTTATGGCGGTTCTCCATCTGCCAAGAACCCGCCGCACCTTTTGCGATAGTCTCGATTACTTTTTCACCATCTAGCCCTGCTTGTTTAGCAAAGTGAAGGCCTTCTGCTAAACCTTGCACCACGCCAGCAATACATATTTGGTTAACCATTTTACAAAGTTGCCCAGAGCCCGCTTTACCTAGTAGCTGACTAAACTTGCTAAACGCAGCCATCACAGGTTGTACTTTGGCAAATATGGCTTCATCGCCACCAGCCATTACCGTCAATACGCCATTTTCAGCCCCTGCTTGACCGCCTGATACGGGCGCATCAATAAACGCAATATTTTGAAGTGCAGCTTTTGCTGATACTTCACGCGCCACCTCTGCTGAAGTTGTTGTGTGGTCCACTAAAATTGTGCCCGCAGCCATGCCAGCAAGCACACCCTCGTCACCATAAACCACCGAACGTAAGTCATCGTCATTACCTACACACATAAACACAATATCAGCACCTTGCGCAGCAAGCGCCGGAGTGAGCGCAAATTCGCCATTGTATTGCTCAGCCCATTGCTGCGCTTTGGCTGTAGTGCGATTATAAACCGTCACTGTGTGCCCAGCACTAACAAGGTGCCCAGCCATTGGGTAACCCATTACACCTAACCCGATAAACGAAATATTCATTGACATAAAATTGACCTATTTCAGTGGTAACTTAAAAAGATACTTTGATTATCTCAACCGAACAGACAAAAAGCGAATGAAAAAGACTTCATTAAATTTCTTCATGGACGGCAAACAATAGGTTCACTATGGATAGCATATATCAATTCAGCGCCCCTCTTAATAACAGCGAAGATTTTTCACTGAGTCAGTTAAAGGGCAAAACAGTATTAATCGTTAACACAGCCAGTAAATGTAGTTTTTCAATACAATTGATGGCTTTAGAAAAACTGTATCAGCAATACAAACACCGAGGATTTACTATATTGGCATTTCCATGTAATCAATTTGATCATAATGAGCCAATTGATAATGCGGATATAAAGCGCTTTTATCACGAGCAATTCAATGTTAGTTTTCCTGTGTTTAATAAAGTAATGGTAAATGGTCCAGACACCCACCCTTTATTTAGTTACCTAAAAGCACAGACCCGAGGTATTGCGCAAAATCGTGCAATAAAATGGAATTTTACAAAGTTTCTAATAAACTCTCAGGGTCAGTTATCTGTGCGCTATGCACCGCGCACTAAGCCCGAAACCTTAAAAATGGTGATAGAGAGTACCCTTGATGACGCAAACAACAATAGCGCTTTTCAGTTCGCAAAAATATGAGCACCCATTTTTTGATGCCTGCATAGAAAATCAACCTAGTATTGCCCTATCGTATATTGAGCAATCGCTAACAGAGCAAAGCGCTGTTTTATGCAAAGGGTTTGATGCGGTTTGTGTGTTTGTTAACGATGTAGTAAACGAAGCAGTGATTAAACAGTTAGCTGAACACGGGGTAAAATGCATTTTACTTCGTTGTGCTGGGTTTAATAATGTTGATTTAGCGGCTGCAAAGAAGCATAGAATCAAAGTGTGCCGCGTGCCGGCTTACAGCCCTGAAGCAGTGGCAGAGCATTGTATCGCATTAATGCTAACTTTAAATCGTAAAACACATAAAGCATACAACCGCATACGTGAAGACAACTTTGATTTAAACGGCCTACTTGGCTTTAATTTATTTAAAAAAACGATTGGCATTATAGGTTGCGGTAAAATAGGTAAAGCACTGGTCAACATTCTTAACGGCTTTGGTGCCCATGTTTTAGTGTGTGACCCCTACGCTGAGCAAGGAGATTATACGCTTTGCGACCTTGATACATTACTTAACCAAAGTGATGTGATCTCTTTACACTGCCCGCTTAATGAGCAAACACACCATTTAATTGATGAGCACGCCTTTAGTAAAATGAAGCAAAGTGTAATGCTTATTAATACTTCACGCGGTGCGTTAGTCGATAGTAAAGCCTGTATTAGCGCACTCAAAAGCAAGAAACTAGGCTACTTAGGCCTCGATGTTTACGAGCAAGAATCAGAGCTCTTTTTTAAAGACCGCCGCGACGAAATAATGCAAGACGATATATTTTCACGTTTAGTGAGCTTTCCGAATGTATTAGTCACCGGTCACCAAGGTTTTTTCACCAAAGAAGCACTGACTGAAATAGCCCAAACAACCATTAATAACGCGCTTGAATTTGCCAATAACCAGCCGCTGAGTAATGAGGTTAAATAAGGCTAGGTGCTAGGTGCTAGG
>NZ_PDUS01000008.1:93185-173053 GCF_002723455.1 Pseudoalteromonas sp. 3D05
CTAGGTGCTAGGTGCTAGGTCAAAGTTTAAAAAACCAAAGCAAAAAAATCAACCACCCTTGGTACCTTCCAAAACGCCAATTAAAGCAGCAAACCCTCTTCTTATATCTCACGTAAAATTGAAACAACTAATTGAATCAAAATAGGAACTCGGCTATGGTTGATTCATCAATAAAAATAAATTTAAAACGAGTTAATCTACAGGCTCGTTATACGTAAATAATTGGGATGTACCGTACGTGATTTTAGATTGTTCAAATTATGAATCCACCAAAAAGTCTGTTCTAGATATTTTTAGTACCACTGAAGACAAGTTAGCCTCAGCTTTGCAATCTATAAATCCATACGAAAGCAGCTATAAGTGCGCTGAAGATGTCTTATATGATGCAGCTTGTGATATTCTCGGGCATCCAAAAGATAATATAAGCGTTGTCTGGTTTCACGGAACGCGAACCGAAGATGAGAGCCTGTTTAATAAGCTTGGCATCCTTACTAAAAGTGAGGCAAGAAAATTTATAGAGCCACGGCTCAAAGAATTATCAGAAGGCATGAAGAACTTTGGCTCCAATCCATTCTCAATCTCTATTTCTGGAAAGCAAGGGGATCATGATGAAGGCCCATTTGCATTTCTAATTCGAGATATTGCTATTCATGCCCCCTCACCAAACCATAATTATCTAGATTCTCCTGAAATAGTAGAGGATATTGCCGGAACATTGCTTGGTGAGAACTATTCACAATTAGTGAACAGTTTTAAAGGGATAAGCGTTCCTTGCCTAGTCTCTTTCACATCTGAATCTAAAGGGTATGAAGTACCTAAAGCACTGCTTTACTTAAAGCTGGTTGAAGATGGAGAAACGCATTTCGAAGCAGCTTCATCCGCGAATACATTTTTCGATTCAGAAAATATTATCGTGTCTCCTGATAGGATTAAATCTGTTGAGATTATTGAAAATGTATAACAAAGCAATTAACTACGCGCCTGCGGCGACGGACGTTCGTACCAGTTTACGGAAATGCCACATCTTAGACTGTCAGACTTGATTGAACCCTGTGAATCAAATCTGACAGTTCAAGTTAAGGCTTATTAAATTATGGGTGTTAACACCAAGCGCAAAAGCTTGGTAAAGTGCAAGACCCACAATTAAGAGCCGAAACCATCCAAGCCCTTAATAATAGCCCCGCGCGCGAGGCCGCGTTTGAGCTATGGACAAAAGAGAGCCTTGCCCGTGTTGAGCGTTACCAATTAGCTCAGCAAGCAAACAACGCCGCTGGCTTAAAAGCCAATGGCCCACGGCCACAACATAAAACCGTAGTAAGCTTTTTAGCAGACGATATAAACCAACAGCTGATTGATAAAGGTATTGAGGCTGGGCGTGTAATTACCCTCAGCGAACCCATGAATGCCATTGCCGCTGTGATGGAAGGTGCCAGCGAAGATGCCCTAGCAGATCAGCAAAGCCCGGTTGATGGCTCGCCATGGCCAGCACTTAGCGATAATTATTTAAAGAACAGGCCAAGCCGTGTTGGAGAGCAAATACTGCAAGCCACAGCTGGCAGACTCGCGGCCTCAATTACAGCAGACAGCGGCGACTTTTGGGCGCAGATTGGCAGTAACAAACCCTATGCCGCTATTCATAACTTTGGCGGCTTACCTGAAATGGCACCCGGCCCCGCTGCGATACCCCAACGTGAATATTTAGGCATGAGCCGCGATAACGAAACCAAGTTACTGGTGATATTGGGTGACTTTTTATTAGAAAGCTAAAAACGCCACAACGCCCCTAAGAGCGCATGCGGTGTTTTAGTCGCGTGAATGTTGCAAGTGTGGTATTAAATAAGCTAGAAATGGGGTTAGAAACGTTTCTAATATGTTTCTCCACTCTGTATGTAGGTAATTTATAGATAAAGGATTTTTAATGACAGATAAAAAGGAAAATAGGGAAAATAAATATCTTTCAGGTATAAGTAAATATTTTCCGATATTGCTGATTGCAACTTGCATATTAATAGTGTGCTCAATCCTGTGGTTATTTACTACTGCTTATACAGGTACATTTGATTCAATAATTCCACAACAGGATTTTACGCCAGATGAGAGCCAGATTAGAGGTAGTCTTGGTGCCCTCGGTGATTATTTTGGTGGAATATTGAATCCAATATTCTCTTTTGTAACAATTTTACTTTTGTTGATCTCCCTTTTTTACCAACGAAAAGAGCTAAGATTAACACGTGAAGAGTTAGCTAAATCTTCTGTAGCTCTTAGTAAAACAGAAAGTCATGCTGCTGAGCAATCTGAAATAGCAAAGAAACAACTAGATCACCTTTTAGCACAAGAGAATAATAAGGTTATTTGTGGCTTAGTCGAACGTCAGAACAGCAAGTTAAGTGGGTTACTTCATAAACAGCCGTTATCTGTTCGAGATTCCCGTACATTTTCTCTATTAGTATCTATTGAAGTATTTTACTTCATGAACAGATCACCCCCTCACGAAATAAAACTAAGAACACACACAGTAGAAACCTGCGCTTTACATTATGCAGAAGTAATAAAAATTTTAATGGCTGAATGTAGTGTTAAATCTTTAAAAACAACCTATTTACATGAGTTTATTATGCTTATATTCGATCTTATGAACATAAATGGTTGTTTTCTTGGAGGCGGTAGATATAAACGGTTAGTTGCTTCGTTATCTGAAATTCATACTTTGTCAAAAGATGATACTTTAGATGATTTAATTAAAATGATAATCCGTGAAAATCAAGATGACAAATTAGAATGCTACGCAAACTTAGCCAAAGAAAGCAGTTCTAAATTTAGAAATAAAGGATAAAAAATGGAAGTTGTAATTTACTCAGAAGATAATACACCTGAAGTTGAGCCGAGTGAAAACTATTATCGAGCGACTCGACTAGAAGAGTTACCTGAAATCCAATTTCAAAAAGTAAGACATCATATTTTTTGTCCTGGTTGCTTTTCTCAAGCAGCTTTTGTATCAAGAGGTAAAGACGGAAGATCTCCACATTTTAAAAGTGTTCACAAGCAGGTGGATGGTAAAGATTGTGATCGAAAGAGTGCCGATACAATTCATATTGATCCAAATGCATATAAATCAGTTAATGAATTAAAAAATGATGATAACGTCTTTGTTGTTGATTTTAATTTTGGAGCTCCTGAACAAGTTGTAAAACCAGCTAAACCCACTAAAGATGTTGAAAAACTTTACAGAAAAAAGCCAGGTACATATCGTAAATTTGGCGAAGCTAATCAAATAGGTAAAAGTGAATGGTCAAGAAGGCTAAGTACAATACTTAGAACCTTATGTGAAAGTGATGACTTCGTTAAGAGTAATGACAAAATAAAAGTTATGGGATACGTGAAACCTATAAACAAAGCGTTCTATCATGCAAAAAGAGTCGTGAAGTATCTCACTCCAAAACCAATACCAGCGTTTTTTTACGGCATGATCGAATCAACAAAAGTAATGCATGACGGTGCGATATGGTTAAACATTGGAGATAACAAAAATGAGCTATCCATCATGATACCTAAAATCGTCTTGGAAAGTTTGAAGTCTCGTCACCCTCAACTTGAAGAAGATGGAGATACCTATCCACTATTACATGGCGCAAACTTTTTAGTTTATGGTTATTACAATAGCTCAAAAAACAACAAACCTTACATAGGCTTATATGAAAAAGCGAATGAGTTTATAGCGTTTAAGTTTGAATAATAATTATAAATGCAGTCTCAAAAACTACCTGCTAGTATGCTAATAACAAATAAGTAGAGTAGTATCATTTGGATGATAATGTAAAAACACAAGGAATATAAAATGACTACTAAATCTGAATTTTTAGAAGCACACGATGAGCAAATACAGCAAGAATTTAATGAAATAATCGAAACCATTTCACCTCACCTCAAAAAAAATGGTGCGTATATGTCAGAATATAGATTCGATTGTGCATACGGCGTAACTAAAAGAGTTGCGGAACTTCTCGTTGAGAAATATGAACCTGATGGCTGGAATATACACATAAATATGAAAAGTGTTCATGCGAATAGTTTTGAAATATCAATCACATAATTTTTAATTCAGTTTAAAATCTACCTCTAAAGAAATCCCTAATACTGGCTACAAGTTAATTTACTTGTAGCCAGTTACATGCCGTTAAACACTCACAACATAGACTTACCAAATACAACCAGTAGCAGTTTGCCACTGGAAGGCATTTCACTTGCTGTGCTAACGGTAAGTAAACCTGCAAACATGGGCCTTGCGGTATGTCGTTTTAATGCCGATGTAACCGCTGATGGCACGAGTCCGCGCGTGCAACTTGCACCAGATGGTTACTTTAGCGCAGGCGATGGCCGCCCAAGCGACACCGAGCAGAATGCCTGGCTAATGGATGAAACTGCATTTAATACTCTTAAAGCAGATACCAACACACGGCAAAACGATTACCACTTTGACTACGAACATCAAACTCTTCATGCGGAAGAAAACGGCAAGGAAGCTCCCGCCGCAGGGTGGTTTAACCTCAGCGATTTAGAGTACATACCAGGCGAAGGCTTGTTTACACTCAACGTGCAATGGACAAAAAAAGCTGCCCAATTTTTGCGTGATGATGAATACCGTTTTATCAGCCCCGTATTTCATTATGGCCCCGATGGCCGTTTTAAAAACCTCAACCCCTGAAAAGGAAACCACTATGAATGAAGCACTCCAGCTGCTTGCACTCTTGTGGAAGGCAATAGGATCAAAGCTTGACTTCAGACATTAAAACTCTTCAACGCCTGAAATTGGCAGGCTTCAGAGAGCTAGGCTTGGTTAAGTCCTAAAAAACAAGCACATAGATATAAGCCCTTTAAACACTGATACTTACATTTTACGAATAGCGTTTAGTTTATTTACCTTGTTGATCACACCTAAATCAAACAGTTGCTGTGCTGTAGACTTGAGTAATTGGGTTTCCTCTGGTGTTCTATGCTCTTTAATGATTAAGTTTGCATAGCTAATTTGCAGTCGGTTTATTGCACGGGTTTTCTTTCGGCATTCAAAGCACTTTATCTCATGTGCATCAATCCAAAATTTTAATTGTTCAAACCAATATTGCTGCTCTTTGGCAAAAAATATAAATGGCCTGTGACAATCGACACATTGCTCTGCTATATCAACGTAGAGTTGTCTTGGGTATACACAGTAACTTTGTTTTTCTGTTGCTGCGGGGATTGCTGTTTCTGGATAGTAACGCACACTTTCGTATCGCCAATGCGCATTATCGATTTCTTGCTTTGTGTAGCTATTACCAGAGGGAATTGGCTCGTTGCCATAGAGTGGGTGGTTCACATAATTAGCCATAGTAGCTAATTACCCACCACAAATAGGATAGCTAAAGCCCCTACTGCTAGCGCAATTATCAAACTTACATTAAATTTAGAAAACAATGGAGGATTAACCGTTGTTTGTTCTGCCAAGTCGCTTGTGCTGTTATTGGCGCTTTGAGCTTGGGGTCGTGCTGGCAGTTCACTGTCAGTAAGCTGTTTAACAGTCATCACAACGTGGTCTGCACCAACATGGTCACCATTGGCAATCGTTATATTTTCAATAATGCCATTACAATCTGCCATCACTTCTAACACGACTTTATCTGTTTCAACATCAAACAGTACATAGTCTGCATAGACTACTTGACCTTCATTAACATAGAGATTAGTAATTTTTGCTGTTGCTACCGAGTCAGGCAAAGTCGGTATTTTAACTTCTCTGTTCATAATCCCTCCTTGGATGTAATACCGCTAAAACTGACGGCTAAACTATTGCCCAAACGCTACATTAGCAAACACAGCGGTCATTAAAATTGGGCACACAAAACGGATATACTGGGCAAACCAAAACTTAAAACCACTGCTTGCTTGATGCAGTTGGTTACCACGGCGCCACAACCAGCCTACTGTAACAAAATAAAACAAGCCCATTAATGGCAGTTGGTATTGCGTTAACACCATAATCACCAAACCAAATAGCCAATCAAAATTAAAGATAATTAATGAAGAGGCTGCAAGCACGGTCAGGCTCACAATAAAGGTCGCTGATTTACGCTCTACTTGGTGATTTTCAACTAAAAAAGCCACCGGAATTTCGGTGGATGAAATAGTTGAGGTTAATGACGCTATAGACATTAACACAAAAAACAATAACCCTACCACTAAGCCAATTTCACCCATGGTATTAAAAAGCTCTGGTAAAATTGCAAAAATAAGCTGGCCTTCACCAATGAGTTTACCGTCACTAAATACTTGTACACCGTTGTGTTGCGCTACATAAATGGCAGGAATAATTAACAACCCTGCTAAAAATGCCACCCCTGTATCAAGCAGTGCCACCGACGCGGTTAAACGCGGTAAATTAGCATCAGGCTGTAAGTAGGAGCCGTATATCATCATGCAACCTACACCAAGCGACAATGAAAAGAATGCCTGCCCCATGGCGGCTATTATCAAGTTTGGGTCGAGTATATGGCTAAAATTTGGCACTAAATAGGCTGCAAACCCTTCATTTGCACCATCAAGGGTGGCGATGTAGGCAATTAAGCCGACTAACAAAACTAACAGCATTGGCATCAAACGGCGTGACCAAGTCTCAATCCCCGATTTAACCCCTTTTAAAATAATGCTGGCAGTTAAAATAAGCATTAGCGGCGTAAATACAAAGTTACGCGCCATAGAGTCTGTTTGTAAAAAATTACTTATATCGGTAAAACCGAAGAAGGTAGTAATAGGCTCAAGCGCATAGGCAAGCATCCACCCTGCTACTATCGAATAAAAGCTTAGCATAACTATGGCGCCCGCTAGGCCTAAATAGCCCGCTGCCGCACCTACTTTTGGCGCTTGATCTTGCCATGCGTTTTTAAGTGCTTTAACTGGATTAGCTTGCGCTTGGTGCCCTAAATAAAGCTCGGTATATAAAGCAGGCACTGCCAGTAAAAATATAACAATAAAATAAACCAGTAAAAACGCGCCACCACCGTGATTAGCCGCTTGGGTCGGAAAACCCCAAATATTACCTAAACCAACTGCAGCGCCAGACGCCGCTAAAACAAAGCCAAGGCGGCTTTGAAAACCATCACGCAATTGTGCCATACATCTACTATCTGTTATTATTTTTCATTAGGGTGAATTAAACCATATTTCACCACGACTGAGTAATAAATTTGCTAATGCTGGGACAGACCATCGCTAAATGCGCATTTTATACCCAGTTTTTATATTTTCATTGCTAGCCACCTGGACTTTATGCCTAACCAATACTTTGAGCAGCACCTTACTGTAAACCCATTAAGAGTGTCTGATATTAATACGCAGTGTGTTTTGCTACTCAACGCAGAATCTATTGACCTTGCTGATTTCCCATTACCTTATTTACTAAGCCCGTTTGAGCAAACTGTTATTGAACGCAGAAAAAGCAGTAAAGCAAAACAAGAGTACCTCGCCACGCGCTTACTGCTTAAATTTTTAGTTAGACACTGTTTTACAGAATTTGCCGATATTCCCGCTAATCATATTAGCTCTGAATTTGACGAGCAAAGCAGCAAGCTTTTATTGCATATAAAAAATACCAATACCGTTTTGAGTAGTTGTTTATCTCATTCGAATGGTTTTGTTGGTGCGGCGCTGAATATTGAGCAGGTCGAATTTGGTTTTGATATTGAGAAGATAAGCTTAAAACGCCCGTTTGAAAAATTGGCTAAGCATTTTTATCACCCGCATGAAGTCGACTTAATCACCGCAAATGAGCAATGTGCCGCTCAGCGTTTTTTTAGGATTTGGACGTTAAAAGAAGCACTCGCCAAAGCAACTAGCCGCCCTATTGCGCAGCTACTCAGTCCACATGTTTTCACCGAGCTTACAGCCGCTAACTTAAAAGCCAAAAGCGCTGTATTTGAAGGCTTTGATATAACTATCGTGAATAAAAAAAGCACTGACTGGCAGTGCTTTTACATTGATGATTTACGTCAGTTACGCGGCGTGTTCAAGCTCAAGTAAACGACTATGTATAGCTTGCACGACTAAATCTGATTCAGCTTGTTCAACTAAAAAGCATAAATTGTGTTTACTTGCACCATGGCAAATTAATCGAATGTTAAAATCGCTAAGCACATTCATTAAAATAACTTCTTGCTGGCGCAGCTGAATTTCAGAGCCTATTAATGCCACCAGCGTTAGGTTATTTTCAACCGACACATGGCAAAATTCAGCGAGTTTATCTAAGCACTCTTGATCAAGCTCTGGACGAGAGGCATTTGGCGCATTATCAAGGGTAATTGCGACACTAATCTCAGAGGTTGTTACCAAATCAACCGAGATATTAAACTCGCTTAATATAGTAAATACACGGGCTAAAAAGCCACTGGCTAACAGCATTTCTGGGCTTTTTAAAGTTAACAAAATTTGGTTTTTACGTTGCGTAACCGCACGAATACCCGGCACTTGTGACTTTTCACGTTCGATCCACGTACCACCTCGCTCGGGTTCACGGCTTGAGCCAACAAACACACTTATGTGGCTTCTACTGGCTGGTAAAATAGTTGCAGGGTGTAATACCTTTGCGCCAAACGTGGCCATTTCTGCCGCTTCATCAAAGCTTAGGCGGGCAATGGGCGTGGCTTTGGCACACAAACGCGGATCGGTGCTAAATATACCCACAACGTCTGTCCAAATGTGTACACTCTTTGCGTTTACGGCTTCTGCTAATAACGCCGCACTGTAGTCTGAGCCGCCTCGGCCCAGGGTGGTTGTTTGTCCGTGGGCATCACTGCCAATAAAGCCTTGGGTAACGACAACATGTTCTTTAAGTAAGGGTATTAAGTGCGTTTTAGCGGCCATAGCAGTGGCTGTTACATCAGGGGTTGCTTTTGAAAACTGACTGTCTGTTTTTAACACTTGGCGTACATCAAAACGCACTGCGTCTAAACCATTTAGGCGCAGTACTTGCGTAAATAAATACGACGATAAACGCTCACCAAAGCTTAATAATTCATCGTGTTGTTGCTTAGATTTAAGGGCTTCACTGGCAAGGGATTTAAAGGCTTTAATTGTTTCAGCAAAGCCATGCGCTAAATCAGCATCAAGTGATAACTCATTCAAAATAGCGTCTTGAATAGCAATCACGCCGTTAATATGTTCGCAGCGCTCTTGCGCTGTTAAGTCTTTTTGGCATAAGGCAACTAGGTGGTTTGTTACACCTGCGCTGGCACTTACAGCCACAACGCGCACTGTGTTATCAGCTACGATAATCTCGCTACAACGGCTCATTGCTTCAAAATTAGCTACGCTGGTTCCGCCAAATTTAGCCACAACGTAATCTGATTTTGTATTGCTCAATTGTTGCGTGTTATCTGTAACTACTTGGGTATTCATGTCGTCTCCTGTTGTGGTATTCATACCACGATAATACAAGAAGAACTTGGCAAGGGGGTGCTTGATAAGAAAAGTCCACTGCCAGAAGCTCTCCACCTAAATTGGTGACAGTTTTGAGGATTCAGCCCCATAAACCGAAAAACCACTGTGACGTCAGTTGTTCTTCTCGGCGAGTATTTCCCTCCTTAATGATCAAAAGCAAACGTCGCTTCACATTAAGTACCTAAATATCGCACCTCTTCTGAATGTTAGGTTAACCGCTTTAAAAAACAGCCAAAATAACAAAGCCCACTGTAAAGTGGGCTTTGAAAGTTATCGTTTAGACGTCTAGCTGTCAAGTTGTTTTATTAAATCTCACTCCATTAAATAAAACTGCCAGCAACATAAGAGCCAACATAACCTACCGTATAAGCAATCAATAAATAAACCGACATACGCAGATAACTCATAAAGGTCAGTGCTTTCACTTTACTCATAGCGATAATACCCGCGGCCGAGCCAATAATAAGCATAGAACCACCCACGCCAGTGGCATAAGTAAACGATAGCCATTGCTGCGGACTCATCATAATATCGGCTTTAAGTAGTGCTGCTGTCAGTGGCACATTATCAACGGCGGCTGACAAAATACCCATTAGATAATTTGCATATTGCGCTGGCATTAGCTCATATAGGTGTGTGAACTTACTAAGCATGCCCACTTCTTTTAATGCGCCAACGAGTAACAGCACACCAACAAAAAATAGTAAGGTGTCGTATTCTATTTCACGAATGTAATCGATAATTTTTTTGTTTACGTCTTTTTTGCGCATTAAAAACTGGGCGGTTAAAAACATCAGTGACAAGCCAAACAAAAAGGTTAACAACGGTGGTACTTGGTAAAGTACGCTAAGTGTTAACGTAGCCATAATGGTTGATAAGAAAATAACCGCGATGGTGATATCGGTTTTTTCAATTCGGCGCTCTTGTTGTTTGGTAAACTCAACGGCACCATTTAAGCCAAACGACAGCATAATTGCCAACAGTGCAACACTTGTAAGTGCTGGCACAATAAGTAATAGCAAGTTTGCAATGCTGACTTTGCCATCGAGGAAAATCATCAGTGTGGTTACATCGCCAGTTATCAGTGACACCCCACCAGAGTTCACACTAAAAACAATTAACGTAGCGTATTTAATAAGCTTTTTCGGATCGAGTTTTAACGACATCACCACAGCAAGAGAAATTAGCGTGGCGGTAATATTGTCTGAAATCGACGAAAATAAGAAAGAAAACCCACCTATTAAAAACATCAGCCTTCGTTCGCTTATGGCGCTTGGCATTACTCTGTGCACAATATTTTGGATAAAACCTTTGGAGTTCAAATAGGCAACAAAAGTCATTGCAGCCATTAAAAACAACCAGAGTGTGGCAATCTCTAAAATATTGTGATCAAGTTGATGTTGTATATTTTCGGGGCTTTGCCCGTTAAGCGGCGAGATAAATAAGATAATCCAGCATAAAGTACCAAAGAAAAGCGTAGTTTTGGCCTTGTTTACATGGATAATATCCTCTATAACGATGAGCACAAATGCGACCGCTATCAGGGTTAGGATAATTGACGTTACCATGGTGTTTGAACAACCTTTAGAAAAATGTAAAAATTGCATTCTTATGTCACCTGTGTGACACGGCGCGCAGTCTAGCACCAAAGGCTTTGTAAAACTATTGCCATTTACCTATTTTTAACTAATCGCTGAAACTGCCTATATTAGATTTACTGGAGCGTTATGATCCCAGCTAAAAAGTTGCTAAATACCCTTACCGAACACTGGGGAATGTTAGAACTATTATTTAAACGTTTTAAGATGGCTGATTTTAGCTTAAAAGACGTACAAAATGCGATCAAACAAAAACAACCTACTTGGTCAAATGAGCGCATTTATAAAGAAACCAACCGACTTTTAAATCAAGATATTATTATTCCTTTAGCGAAATCGTCTCAGTTGGAAATAAACCGTGCTATTGCCGATTTTGCCACTTTTTTATTGCAAGAAGAGCATTTAGGACTGGCACAAGAAATTAGCGTGTTGGTTGACGATTTAGCCCGATTAGGTAACCGCCTTGCTAATGCGGGTGAAATTGAAGACTACGATGAACTACGCCGCTTTAGCCGTATTATGGATGATCGGGTGCGTAAAATAATGAAGCTGTTTACCCATAATGAAAATGCTATTTTAAATATTGTTGAGCAAGCAAAAGCTAACAATGCAGTGCAATCGCTGCAAAAGCGCTACAAAGCCGTGATTGAAGCCTTTGATGAATACATTGAGCCCATGCTTGAAATGGTAGACATCCGCGGCGATTTTCATGCTTGCTTTAGTAACATTGAAGAACAAATAAGTACCCAAATAGCGCATATCGAGCGCTCAGGCAAAGCGTATCAAGATAAACGCATGCTAGAGCAATTACGTACACGTATTTTAGAGATGCACTTGCTTGGGCGCGAGAGCTTGCGCAAAAGTGCTGATATGCTGATGCCCCTGCGTGAAGAATTACGCCGTAATAATATGATCACCCGCCAAGCGGCGAAGGTACTTGGTTTAATTCGTAAAAATGGCGTGGATAACATGCTAAGCAGTGTGCAACCACACTTTGTGTCTGACGCACAACGTTTTTCATTGGGTCAGCAACGCCATATGGTCGCTTACATGGCAGGCTTGGTTGAATTTGAGCACAGTGAATATGAATTGCCCGACCAGCAAGATGTGCCTGCATACGTAACGCCGAATATTCCTGATTATAACAATGTTAAAACCAGCTTTAAAAAGCGTTTGAATGCTAAACGTAAAAAGCCAGAGCCTTTATTAACTTTCCTGGGGGAAAGCTACCCTGAACTTGAAGCCGACGAAATGCTATTTTTATATCAAAAACTCGTTAGCGATACTGATATTGAAATCAGCCAAAGCGATGCAAAAATGCGGGTCAAAATCGCCGGACAGCACTTTTCGCTCTTTCCATTTAATACCAAGCCTGTTGACACAGAACAAAATCAAACAGGGAATGAGTAACTATTATGAGCCAAATTAATTTACATGAATTAACCCACCTACAAGCCATCAATAAAAAACTGGTAACGGGTTATCACATTAGTGAACAAGACACCTTGATGTGGCAAGAGCTTGATCAACACATTGAGCAATACAGTGCGCTATTTAGCTCACTTGGTCATGACTTACAGCACGATAGCCGCGGCTTTTATTATTTTGCTAGTGACGAGAGCACACCCAACATGGGCAAAATCTCTCGTGCAATCGCACTCACCGTGTATATTTTAATTGAACACTACGCTAATACCGGTAAAGATCCGATGCGTGCACTGTTTGATGAAGTAAACGATTTAGAATTAATGCAAACTTTGGTGCAAATGAACAAACATTTATTTGATCAGTTAGAGATTTTTTCAGGCTCAGATTTACGTAAAGATGTGTACTTACGTATGGTTCGACTCGGCCTTGCTCGTGAAGTTGAAGGTGGCTTTATGCTGCAAGCCCCTGTTTATCGTTATATCGATGCATTGATGGAAGTAAATGAAGAAACTTACCTAGGAGAGGACGAGTAATGCAAAATCTATACGGCCTCAGTAAACTGGCATTATTAAACACCGCAGGTTATGCCAAGTGTGTTATCCCGCTGGATAAAAGTAGCTCTATTTGTGCCCCTAACAACACCGGTAAAAGTTCGGTAATAAACGCCCTACAATTTCCACTTATTAACGATTTACGCCTAACAGAATGGGACGGCCATGATTTAGACGAAACCCGAAAGTTTTATTTTTCGTCTGATCAATCTTACATTTTACTCGAAGCAAACTTACCACAAGGCCCAGTGGTCATTGGTGTTGCGGGGCTTGGTAAAATTGCCGGTTACGCGCATCAATTTTTTTGTTACCAAGGCAAGCTCAACCTTGAGCAATACACTCAAGGCAAAACCATTATTAAGTTCACCAAGCTGTTTAATCACCTAAAAGAGCAAGGCTTTAACCCGATTGAGCTTAAAGCCCAAGAGCTAAACGCCCTACTTACAGGCGGCGCAACACCGTTTGATGGCGACATTAACTTAAAAATGATCCCGCTTAACAATGTGCAAGACTCGGCGATTTATAAAGAGATTTTTCGCCGTATTCTAAACTTACACAAGCTTGGCGCTGCCGATGTTAAACGCTTTATGCTGCGCGTGTTTGAACGCCATATGTCGAACTCGAAAGTTGATTTTTATGAAGTATGGCGCCGTTCATTTGATAAGGTAAACCGAGCTAAACGTGAATTAAAAGCCCTTGAATCGATGCAAGAGCCAATCAGCGCGCTTGAATCAATGCTTGAAAACCAAACTGTTCTCAAAGGCAAATTGGCCGCCTACGCCCCTAAAATTGACCAAGCATTAATTGATTTTGATACTTATCAAGAGGCACAACTTAGCGAACTCAATGTCGCCCTTGAGGACATTGAGCACGAAAAACACGAGTTTGAACAAAAACAACAGCTCTACGTTCAGCAATCAAGAGATATAGAACGTAAGCAAACCCAAATTGAACAATGGTTTTTAGACTTTAATGCGTTAAAAGCAGAGTTTGAACTGGTTAATATGGCAACGCTCAAAGTGAACCTTGGTCAGTTAAAACAAGATTATGAGTCACTGTCGCATTCCATTAATAGTGCGCAGGGGCAAAGCTTACACACCCTTGATTACCGTATCAGCGAAACTCAAAAACAAATTAAAAGTTTAAAGCTACAACTTAAAAACCTTGAATTTAATTTGTTTACTCGCATGCGTGAGGACTTATCACTTAAAGAAGTGGAAGAAATTTCACGTATTTTAAACCCAGATATTCTCTCGTTTGCAACCACCAGCAGTGGCGATATTGATATTAGCGACGAAGATGCCTTTGGCGAATTCCTAGCGCAGTTATCTGATAACGTCAAAGGCGGCATACTTACCCTGCCCGGCGCGACCATTAAACTGAAAAAGCTCTCCCCTGTACAAATGCAAACAGGTGAAAACAAAGAGCAACTTACAGCCCAATTAAGCGCGCTTGAAAATTCATTAAAAGAATTTAAACAACAGCGTGAAGTGGCTGCTAATGTTGCTGATAAACAAAAAGAAAAAGATGCCCTATACGATGAGCTAATGAGCTGTGAAAGCGCGTTAAAACGCTTTGAGCAATTTGATGTCATGCTGCAATCTATCGATGCCCAAGCCATGTTAAAAGAGCAGTTATTAGCCGAGCGCGATCAGGTTGATGACTACTTACAAGATATTCAAAAAAATAGCGGCTCAATTGCGGACAGACGTTCGATTATAAAGTCTAAAAAGGAGTTTATATCACGCCAAGCCGATCGTCTGCGCCAAGTTAAATCTGAGCGAATCGACCACACCCTTGATTTGTACAGCGGTAAAGTCACCCCTTACATGATTGATATTCAAATCGACTTTGATAACTTAAGCGATTTAGTCCATCACTTTAATAAAGACTGCCAAGAGCTGCGCAATTTTGATATCAACGTACGTAATACCTATTTACATATTTATAATGCGGGTATCACAAAGTTTGATAATGAAAATGACGAGTTTACTAAATATCAAAAACTGATCAGCGCATATCATAATATTGATAACGAACGTGATGCCGTTGAACGCCATGCCCGTGTTGCACTGACCGAAGTGGCTGCCACAATAAAAGGCCTACGTGAAGACTTAGACCGCCTGCGCCGTGAAATGAATAGCTTTAATAAAGGCATAAGTCAGCATCGGATTTCAAACTTACAAGCATTTAAAATTAACGTGATACCGCGCAAAATGTTGGTAGATAGTATTGATACTATCATCAGCACCTCAAATCAATTTGAGCAAGGCGATACCCTCGATTTACTAAGCCAAGAGCCTTACAGCGAAAGCGCAGTGAATGAAGCCAAAGATCACCTTATTCAACTGGCCTCTGATAAAGCGGGCTTAACGCTGACCGACTTATTTGATATTCGCTTTGAAGTGGTCAATCGCGCAGGTGAGACTGAACACTTTGATAAAATTGATTCAGCCGGTTCAAACGGCACCCGTATCACTATTAAATTATTATGCGGCATGTTGTTTATTCGCTATTTATTGAGTGATCAAGAACAAAACCTGTACCGTATTCCAATTTACATTGATGAGGCCGCCGATATCGATCCGCAAAACCAAAAGGCGATTATCGAAACAGCCTTAAGCTTTGGCTTTGTGCCAATTTTTGCTTCAGTTAAACCACAAGTCAGTTGTGATTACATTGTGCCTATCCGCTCGGTCAAAGATGGCGCTCAAAACTGGGTAGATGAAAAAGATTGGATTGAAGTAGAACATGAGTAAAGACTGGATTATAGTCAGTTAATCGGTTATTCAGCTAGTAATAACTAATCTTGCTCTATGGTTGTATATATTTTAACTAGATTGACTAAAAAGATAACATTTCGTTGAATTATTTTTATGTTATGTTATCAAACAAATAGAGCTATAAAATTTGCCAAGGAGCAAACCCATGAGAAACCTATTTATTGCAGCTGCTGTATTAATGTTGGCAGCATGCGCTAAAACCCCTGACATTGATTATGATAAGTCAGTTGATTTTAATAACTACAAAACATTTGCTTGGATGCCACAAGCGACGTTAGCTAATGCAGACAATTATCAAATCAGTCCTTTAATGGAACAGCGCGTTCGCGAAGCTGTAAATACACAATTGCAAGCGCAAGGTATGTCACTGGTAGATGAAAGCAGTGCTGACGTATTACTTAACTATCATGCATCTGTAGACACCAAAATTGACTCTGATACATTTAATGTTGGTTATGGCGCTCGCTGGAATTATTGGGGCCTTGGCTACAACACACAAACTACCACTCATGAGTATGAAGTAGGTACTCTTATTCTTGATGTTATTGATCGCGAATCAAACCAATTAGTTTGGCGCGGTGCCCGAGAAGGCCGATTAAAGAAAAAACAGTCACCTGAACAGCGCACTGAAGCAGTAAACAAAGCCGTAGCAACTATTTTATCTGGCTTCCCACCAGGAAAACTAAATAAATAAGACTATATAGAGCTCACTTTTGGTGAGCTTTTTTATGCTTGTAAAGAAACTAATTGGTTTTATATTTATGCAGTAAATCCCGCGGAATGTGGCAGTAATCATTTGGAAAACGACTCAACCTGTCTTGGTGTTCCTCATCACTTTTTACATAATTTATTAGTGGCTTTATTTCCACGACAATTTTGTTTGCATCGTCACGCTGGTTTATGTAATTGGTAGCAGCTGTTAAATGCTCAGGCTGTTGGCTATAAATAGCCGTTCGGTATTTTTCTCCTTCATCTTCCCCCTGCTTGTTGACACTGTAGGGGTCTATGATTTCAAAGAAGGAGTCGAACAACTGCTCTAGCACGATGGCTTCAGGGTTAAAAATAACTTTTACGCATTCCGCATACCCATCATATTCACCCTCTGTTGTATTGCTGCTACCGTTTGCTCGCCCTGCTTGCGTGTTTACAACTCCTGGGACATGCTTCATAAACTCTTGCACTCCCCATAAACAGCCACCAGCAAAATAAACTGTACTTTGCTGCAAGCTTATCGCTTTATCTTCTTTGCTCATTGATAAATTAACCTAAATTCTTAAACACACACAATTTATGCACCCACTGGATTAGCTATTTTCGCATGCAGTTTTTGTGTATTAATGTACAATACGGCGCAAAATCGCCTTGCAATACGCTTATATTATCACGCACATAATGTGATACGCATTTAATTGTTAGCACTAAAACATAAAGAAGATTACTAAAAATGAAACGTGCCCCGCACTTTATTATCCCAGCAATAATGACTTCACTATCAGGCTATACCCTTGCTAATGAGGCAACTGAATTAGCTGAAATAGAAAAAATTACCGTTAGTGCATCCCCCACGGCAAACCAACTACCAGTAGGTACTTTCGATGCCCCTGTGTCTAACTTAGAGTATGATCCTCGAGTTGACTTGCAATCACGCAATATGGCCGAGGCACAAGCCGATGTCACGATACGTGGTGGTATCTTTGAAAACACTGGTTTTAGTGTTGGCAGCGTAACCTTATTCGACCCTCAATCGGGGCATTACTTTGCTGAAATTCCTATTGCGCCACAAATGCTTAGCAGTGCTAAAATATTTACTGGCGTTGATAATGCTTTTTATGGCATGAATAGCTCAGTAGGAACAGTTGCTTTTGGGTGGACACCAATCAAAGCCGGCGGCAGTGCTTCTTTAGGGGTTGGTAGCAACGACTTTAATCTACAAAGCGTGAATGCGGCCGTTGCTATGCCTCTTGAGGGGCTGAAAGACTGGCAATTAGGCTTTCAAGGTGAATATTCGCACTCACAAAGCGACGGCACCATAGAGTATGGCGATCATGACTTTAGCCGTGCATCAGGGCGCGTACAATTAAGTGGGCCACAATCACAAACTGATATTTTTTATGGTTCACAACAAAAGTTTTTTGGTTGGCCAAATATGTATACTCCTTTTGGTGTAAATGAAACCGAAGACTTGGATACAGAGCTGTTTTTAGTTAATCACCAACAAAACTATGCAGCATATAGCTCATTTGAGGTATCAGCTTATTATCGTAAAAACAACGATCATTATATCTATTCGCGTGAGAATCCAAGCGCCTTTGAAGCCTTTCATGAAACGACTGTTAAATCGATAGGTTTCTCTGGTCGTCATGCCCAAAGTCAATCATTTGCTTTAAACTACTCAGCTCAATTTATTGAAGATTCAATTGAATCCACCACGCTTGAAAATAACTTTACCTCGCGTAATTATTATAAATTAAGTGTGTTGCCTGAATATCAAACAGATATTGCCAATAATCAATTACTCACAGTTCGTTTAGGTGCAGCCTATGATGATACCAATAGAGATGATTCAGAATTTTCCCTATTAGGCGATATAAATTGGAACATCGTTAATACTGATGGCTCTGAGCGCACTGTTTATTTATCGTTTGCACAAGCAAGCCAAGTTGCAGGCTACACAGCCATTGGCGGTAGTGATTCCGGTGGGTTATTCAGAAGTAATTACAACCTTGAGCGCGAAACCACACAGAATCTAGAACTTGGTTTGTTACTTGAACAGCAAACTTGGCAACTAAACTCAGCGCTGTTTTATCGACAAGATGAAAACTTAACTGACTGGACTTACAGCTTTGACTCCGTATTTGCCCGTGCTGCCAACCCCGTTGATATTGACACTTCAGGCGTAGAGTTCTTAGCAACCAAACACTTTGATACTCTCGAGCTTATCAGCAGTTATAGTTACTTGCACAAGTCAGAAACCTATAGCGCACAAGATATTGATGCCAGCTTTTACGCACTTAACTTTCCTGATCATCGCATTACCCTTGGCGCAGTTTGGACGCCTACAGATATGTTAGAGTTTCGCATTGATAACGAATGGCGAAAGCAACATGAAAATGCATTACGCAGTGGCGATGATTCGGCGCTATTTACCCACTTAACCGTAAAACTAACACCTACGGGGGTTGATAATTTATTTATTACGCTTGCTGCTGATAACTTATGGGGCGAATCGTTTGAAGAAATACCCGGTACACCGGGTCGCGGTGAACAATACACTCTCAGTGCAACATACAGTTGGTAAAGAGCAAAAAAAGATATGTCAAAAAAACCGCGTTTATTACGCGGTTTTTTTATTTTTTCAGCTCAAAAAATCACGTCATTTGCTCTAATTCTGTAATTAAAGTTAACGCTTGTTCATTTGTTTGCCCACACACATCTAAGGTAGCAGTAAAATCACTGCACACTTTTGGCCTGCTTGCATCACCAAATAACTTACATAAGTTATTGTTATCTAATTGAATACATCGTTCACCGGCTTTTTTACCATTTGGCATACCGGGGATTGGAGAACTAATACTGGGTGCTATACAGCATGCGCCGCATCCCAATCGACAGCTCATTGGTTGTATTTTCACATTTACCCCTTTTTACCTAATAACGCCACTTTGTTAATGATGTAATGACTTGTTACATCTTCACACGACATATAAATACTTTATTCATTATCATTAGGCTGTCACCTAATTATGAGGAAAGCCCTGTGGCTACTAAAAAACAAATAATCTTACCTATTGCCGTATTGGTTGGCGGCATAGCACTGGCAGCTGGTTTCTCATCAATGAAACAGCCTCCAGAAGAAAAACCAGAACAAGATACTCGCCCGCTCGTTTCTGCTGATGTATTGAACCTTGATGCCATCACCTTAGATGTAAAATCATATGGTGTTGTAAAAGCAAAAGATCACACACAACTGGTCGCTCAAGTCAGTGGTCAGGTCGTGTTTGTATCTGAACAGTTTGTTCAAGGTGGATTTGTTAGCCAAGGTGACATTCTAGCACGAATTGACCCAAATGATTATGAGGCTGCATTAATTGAAGCGCAAGCTGGCTTAGCTCAAGCAAGTTCTGATTTAGAAATTGAGCGTGCACAAGCGCATGTCGCTAAAGCAGAGTGGGATCGCATAAAAGATGACTCTAACCAAGTTATTCCTTCTAACCTTTATTTGCGTAAACCCCAACTTGCAGAAAAACTTGCGCGCTATCGCGCGGCACAAGCAGCTGAAAAGCGTGCAGTTAGAAACCTAGAGCGTACCTATATTAAAGCCCCTTACGATGCCATTATTGCTGCACGTGATATTAGCTTGGGCAGCGTCGTCAACCCGGGAAGCCAGTTTGGCTCTTTAAGCTCGACATCAATTGCTGAAATACGTTTACCAGTTGCCGATAAAGAACTCCAGTACCTAGAAAATGGTGGGATTGGCGCAATGGCAACCTTAACCGCAGAATTTGCAGGTAAGCCAACAACATGGCAAGCTAAAATAGTGCGCAGCGAAGGGGTAATTGACCAGAAAAGTCGCATGAGTTATCTGGTTGCGCAAGTAAATACACCCTACCAGAGTAAACAACCACTGCGTTTTGGGTCATACATTAACGCGACTATTACAGGGCAAACATTAGCTAACGCAATCGTTGTTCCACATCACCTTGTAAAAGACGGCAAAATTGCCGTATTGAATGATGATTTAACGTTATCATTCAAAACACTCAACATTGTGCGTGAACAAAATGGCATGGTAATCGCCAATGAAGGACTCAATCAAGGTGAACAATTAATTACCTCCGCGTTAGAGTTCCCCACCGAAGGGATGCAAGTAAAGCTGAATGATTTAGTATCTCCTAAAGGCGCAACACAGCTTGCGTTAAAAGAGGAATAAGCCATGACCATTCACAGTGAAAAAGGCTTAATAGCCTGGTTTGCACGCAACCCCGTTGCTGCAAACTTACTTATGATTTTTATCTTAGTAGGCGGTATCTTAACGGCCTTTTCAATACGCAAACAAATGTTTCCACAGTTTGAAAATAACTGGATCAGCGTACAAGCAGTCTACCCTGGCGCAGCGCCTCAAGAGGTCGAAGAAGGTATAACGATTAAAGTTGAGGAAGGCCTCGAAGGGCTAGAAGGCTTAAAACGTAAAATTACCTATTCAAATCGTGGCTTTTCACAAGCATGGATTCAAGTAGATGAAAAATACGATACTAAGGAAGTACTCGACGAAATAAAAATGCAAGTTGACGCTATCAATACCTTTCCTGCAGGTATGGAACGCCCTATTGTTCGTCACAATAAGTTCGAGCAAGAAGTAATGATACTCGCACTATACGGTGATATGAGTAATTATCAGCTTAAAGAGCTGGGTAACAACATAAAAGATGAGCTACAAGCACTACCACAAATTAACCTCGTTAATTTTAACGGTGGCTTAGACTACGAAATAGGAATTGAAGTAAGCCCAGATAAACTGCGTGAATATGGCTTAACCTTCAGAGATATATCAAGCGCTGTTCGTGCCTTTTCAGCGAATATGTCAGCGGGGCAAATACGCTCTGAAAATGGCTATATTTCGATGCGTGTTGAAAAACAAGCCTACCGTGGTAATGAATTTGAAAAACTGCCTCTGATATTATTACCTGACGGCGCACAAGTCTATTTAGGAGATGTAGCCACGATTAATGACGGCTTTGAAGAAGGTTTACAATACTCTAAATATAACGGCAAGAACTCCCTCTCTTTCGAAATAAATGCATCCAAAGATCAAGACATAACCAAAGTTGCTAAAGTTTTAAAGCAATACTTAGCGGATAAAGCTGACACTCTTCCTGCTGGCGTAAAATTAACACCCATTGTTGATTTAACGTACTACCTTGAAGGGCGTTTAGACATGATGATCGACAACATGGTATGGGGCGGCATTTTAGTTATGGTCGTGCTGGCACTCTTTTTACCATTACGCTTGGCATTTTGGGTAATGATGGGATTACCTGTATCGTTCTTGGGTGCTTTTTTAATGATGCCTATGGGCTTTTTAGATGTCACTATCAACTTGGCCTCATTATTTGCATTCATACTGGTATTGGGGATAGTGGTTGATGACGCCATTGTTGTTGGTGAGTCTGCCAGTGCTGAAATTGAAAAACACGGCCACTCTCTTGATAACGTCGTGCGCGGCGTTAAACGTGTCGCAATGCCTGCAACCTTTGGGGTATTAACCACCATTGCAGCCTTTTTACCACAAACGTTAGCGACAGGCCCAGGGGCGGCGTTTTCTAAAGCTATTGGCGGGGTTATTATTCTCTGCTTAATTTTCTCATTAATTGAGTCAAAACTGATACTCCCTGCTCATTTAGCAGCAATGAAAGTGCGTAAGCCAAACCCTAAAAACCCACTTCATCGTTTACGTACCGTGATGGATGGTGGGTTAAAACGTTTTGTAGAAAATTACTACACACCGTTTATTGCCCGTTGCATTCATTATCGCTATACCGTAATCATTGGGTTTGTGTGTGTACTGATTGTGAGTGGCGGTATGTTCGCGGGTGGTTTAGTTAAATTTGTTGCAAACCCTAAGATACCGCATGATTTTCCACGCATTTCTGTAGAAATGAATTTGGCGTCATCTGAGCAAGCGACACTCGCAACGGCACAACAAATTGAACAAGTTATCTTAAATGTTGATAAGCAACTAAAAGAACAGTATGGCACGGCGATGGTACGCGATTTATCAGTGAGCCTGCGTGGCCGCACAAATGCCAGCATCATGGCGGTATTAATTGAGCCAGATTTACGCCCTATTGATACGTTTGCCCTCAGCGCCTTATGGCGTGAACAAATGCCACCTCTGCCTGGTGTTAAAACGCTAACAATTCAAGACAGTATAATGAATGGCGGTCGAGATGATGGCGATATTAGCTTCCGTTTAGAAGGTAAGGACAGTAAGCAACTTAAAGAAGTTGCAGCCAAGCTGAAAGAAAAACTAAATAGCATGGAAGGTGTGGGTGATGTAAATGACTCAATGCAAAGCGCTACTGACGAAGTACAACTTGACCTTAAACCACTTGCTTACAGCATGGGGCTGACACTGTCAGATGTTGCATCACAAGTGAGCTTTAGTTATTACGGTCTTGAAGCACAACGTATTTTACGTAATGGCGAAGAAATCAAGGTCATGATCCGTTATCCAGAAGAAGCACGTAACTCAATCAGTGATATTGAAAGTGTACGCATTATTACACCAAGCGGTGCTGAAGTGCCATTGGCAGAAATTGCACAAGTAAATCTAGTTGATGGTGTTAACCGTATTCGCCGCGAAAACTCAAAACGTACAATTAATGTCTGGGCAGCGGTTAATTCTGAGCAAGTTGAACCATTTGCAATAGCACAAGAAATACGTGATGAATACTTACCTTCCCTACTGAAGAATTACCCAGGCGTACAAAGTAGTGTTGCTGGACGTATTCAAGAAGAAATGGACAGTGTGGCTGAGCAAGTACGCGATTTTGCACTTTCAATGATGATTATATTTGCATTATTAGCGATACCACTTCGTTCGTATTCACAGCCACTCATCATTATGTCAGTGATCCCATTCGGGGTGATAGGCGCCATGTTTGGGCATATGATTTTAGGTATGACCATGAGCGGTTTATCAATTTTTGGCATAATTGCCGTAGCGGGTGTTGTTGTTAATGACTCATTAGTTATGGTTGATTTTGTTAACAAAGCCCGTGCTGATGGTGTGTCCATTAAAGATGCGGTTATGCAAGCGGGTGCTCGTCGCTTTAGAGCTATATTACTGACTTCAATCACCACATTCATCGGTGTACTCCCGATCATAATGGAAACCAGCTTACAGGCTAAAATCGTCATTCCGATGGCTGTATCGCTGGCATTTGGTGTGCTGTTTGCCACCGTAATTACTCTGATTTTGATTCCGTGCCAATATGTAGCACTGGAAGATCTTAAACGTGTGATTCGTAAAGCCCGTGGTAAAGACCCTGTTATTGATGTTTATGCAAAAAATGGTGCTATTGATAACAAAGCTAACCCGACTCAGTTATAAAATTTAACATCCCAACCAACAAGCCCGCGTTGTTTACAGCGCGGGCTTTTTATATTCTAAAAAGCAATAATGCATATTTTAATCACAATAAATCAACACGATATAGATTTACTTTGTCAACTATCCGCGCTAACAATAGTTCACTAAATAAACGGTTTTATTAAAGGATAAACATGAAAGTCACCGTTTCTACTCTTTATTTTATCTTGCTGACGATTGTACTGCTAACCACGGCACAGGCAGTAAAGGCTAACTCAGTTGCCAAAGAAATGGATAATTTTGTCAATTCGTTTCATCAGTTAAAACAATTTAACGGCAATGTGTTGGTGGCAAAGCAAGGCGATATTCTGTTTGAGAAAAGTTATGGCCATGCTAATTTCGAATGGGATATTAAAAATACCGCCCAGACAAAGTTTCGAATAGGCTCAATTACTAAACAGTTCACTGCGTTGCTTATTTTACAATTAGTACAGCAAGAAAAATTACAACTCGATGCGCCTTTAAGCACATACCTGCCAAGCTACCGTCAAGATATTGGTAATAAAATTACTATAATGCAGATATTAAACCACACATCAGGGCTTGATAATTACACTCGTACAAAAGACTTTAGAGCACGAATTAGCCGTAATCCATACACAGTTAATGAGTTTATTGAATTATTGTGTAGCGAGGACCTGCTCTTTGAACCGGGTACACAATTTAGTTATAGCAATTCAGGCTACTTTATTTTAGGTGCGGTTATTGAAGCGGTAACTCAAAAGCGCTACCAAGATGTATTACAACAGCGTATTTTAACCCCGCTAAATATGCATGATACAGGTTATGACTCACACACAAAAATAATCCCACAGCGTGCATCAGGGTATAGCAATAATTTAGATGGTTATAAAAATGCTGATTACTTAGATATGTCAATCCCCTACGCTGCGGGCTCTATGTACTCAACTGCACGGGACCTTGTTAAATGGGATCAGGCTCTTTACACAAACGTATTATTAAATGAAGAACTAAAAAACCAAATGTATACGGTCTCGGAACAACGTAATTATGCTCTTGGCTGGGAAGTAAATCAGTTAGAGTCTAATAAATATGGTAAACCCCTCACACAAATTCAGCACGGCGGAGGAATTGATGGATTTAATGCATTTATCAGCCGAATCATTGAAGACCAATTATTGGTCGTTATTCTTAATAATACCGGCGGTGCTCCACTTACACCTATGAGCAGAGGTTTGACTGATATTTTTTATGGCAAGTCATATAAGCCTGCAACTGAAAATGTCGATAGCCAACTTTATAATGCTTTGAAAACTGGCGGCATTGCAAAACTAAAGAGCAAGTATAACCAGTTGGATGTGCAAAATATCGCACTTAGAGAAAGAAGTATTAATTATTTTGGTTATGAATTGATGGCAATGAAAGAGCTGGAGGCCGCAATAACTATCTTTGAGCTAAATGCTATTAAATACCCTGATTCAGCCAATACCCATGATAGTTTAGGTGAAGCATATATGGCAGCAAAAAAATATTCACTTGCTTTACAAAGCTACCAACGAGCGCTTGAGTTAGAGCCGAAAAGTGAAAGCGCTCAGCAGGCTATTAATCAGTTGCGAACAGATAAAAAGCACAGCCAGTAAGCGACTAATTAAAATAAAAAATGCGCTTGTTTTTACTCAAGCGCGTTTCAATTTATTCCTTCAACACACTCTTATCGAGTATACCTTTATCTATTAATGCCGTAAGTTTTGCTTTTGCTTTTTCGCGACATACATCGCGAAGCAACCTCACCGCAGGTGTAATTGATTGTCTAGTTGGGCAAATAAGCCACAGCTCGCCGCAGGTATGTTGGTAATCAGGCATGAGTGTAATTACTCTGTCATTAATAAGATCATCTGCAATATCCAGCGCCGATTTTACGGCAAGTCCTTTACCGCCAACACACCAACGCCTCACTAAATCGCCATCGTTAGATGCCCGCCTACCTTGCATTTTTACTTTGTATTTGTTTTGACCGTCCGTGAATTCCCATACATTATTGATTATGTCTTGGAGTTGATAAAAAAGGCCTTGATGGTTCAGTAAATCGTTCGGGTGTTGTGGGTTTCCATGCTCAAGGATGTACGCTTTAGTTGCACATAATAAACGCGGAACATTGCAAATTTTAAAGCCATATACGTTTGTATCACTAGGCGAACCATAGCGAAGTGCAATGTCTACAGAATCACGATAAAAGTCTATATTACTATCACTTATGTGGGTACGTAAGCTGACTTTAGGGAACCTATCTATTATTTCATCTATCCAGGGGATCACCAAATTGCGTCCCAAATCTGATGAAAGCGCAACGCGTAACTCCCCTTCTATTTCATCGTGTTCACCTTTGAGGTTTTGCTTTGCAATTTCGAGCACCGCAATCGCCTGCTCACATTGAGGGATATAGCGTTCACCCGCTGCAGATAACCTTAAATGACGAGTGGTGCGTACAAAAAGTTCAGTACCCAAAGATGCTTCAACCCGTTTTATGGCTGCACTGGCTGTTGCAGCGCGCATATCAAGTTTTGCTGCTGCTAAGGTAATACTTTTAAGCTCAGCAACTTTTAATATCAGCTTTAGATCATCAACCTGCATATTATCTAATTATATTTGATAATGATTCGATTATTATGCTGTTTATTAACCCTAATGCAAGCGTTAATATTCGTGCAACGCCAAGCAATTGTAAAAGATTTATACAGGAACCCATTATGACACACCCAATCATTACTGATTTAACAACACGCTATACGGCTAAAAAATACGATAAAACTAAACGTGTATCTGCTGAAGATTTAGCTGTCCTCATTGAAGCTATCCGCCTTTCTCCTTCATCGATCAACTCTCAACCATGGAAGTTTATTGTAATTGAATCAGATCAAGCAAAAGATCGGATGCACCGAACTTTTGAAAACAAGTTTCAATTCAATCAACCCCATATTAAAGCGGCTTCGCACACTATTTTATTTGCTTACAACCCAACATATACCCGTGATGATTATGCGCAAGTAATCGATACAGATATAAAAAGTTGCCGCACTAAAAGTGAAAACCGCGAACAAGCTTTTGGCGCTTACGCGTTTGTAGATTTAAATACTGACGAAGCTGGTAACAATGCCACTTGGACCAAAGCACAAACTTATATTGCTTTAGGCAACGCTATGCACGCAGCGGCACGTTTAGGTATTGATTCCACCCCAATGGAAGGTGTTGATGCGCAGCTTATCGGTGAAGAATTTAAACAAGAATTGGATGGTTATATTTGTGATGTAGCCTTAGTTATTGGCTACCATGACAGTGAAGAAGACTACAATGCTAAATTGCCTAAGTCTCGTTTAGCAAAAGAGCATGTTATAACACTATTATAAATAGTAAAGCCCATGCCTGTGCATGGGCTACTCAGTCTATTTTAATGAAGTTGTTACACTCACTTCACTGGCTAGTCCTTTATTAATTTTCGCTTTTAAAGTACAAAAAGCACCATTAATTAAGCTCATATTGGGTGCAACATGACCAATGTCGGCATCAATGATTACGGGGAAAATACATTTACCGAGGGCAAGCTCAATTGCATCATAATAATCAATATCTTGGTAAGGTGATTTTACTAAGGCACTTCGCCCCAAAACAATACCATTGATGTCTGCAAAAACACCATTGAGCTTCAATGCCATTAAGCTACGCGCTACAGCCGTAGGAGACAGTTCTGCATTTTCGAGATAAAGCACCAAACCCTCTTGCGCATAACTTTGTTTAAATGAATGTAAATCAAGGTATCGCGTCGCAAGTAAAACATTGAGACTGTCTAAACAGCCACCAAACAACCGCCCTGTGAGCTCAATGTCTCTGACATCCTTGTAATTTAAACAACGCCATTGGCTAGGCTGCGTAAGATTAAATAATGCATTAGGCTCTGTTGCATAATTGATTGTTTTGTCTTGATAATACTCGGCGGGTAGTTGCTCAAACTGCTCACCCTTGTTAAGCGCTAGTACATCAAATACTTGCAAACAATGAGGGTCTGTTTCATCAGGGTGCTGTTGCATCAAATTTGCAGTGTGTAATGTAGCCCACCCGCACCGCGCTGTTAGTATGCACATAAAAGTGCTGACATCAGAAAAACCAACAATCCATTTTGGGCGATAAGATTTAATGGCATCAAAATTAATATACTGCAGGATTTCCATTGCCAACTCGCCCCCCCAAGGTGGCATAACGGCAGCAATTGAATCATCCTGTAAAAAACGAGTTAGTTCATCGGCTCTTTCTTTCGCTGACTTTAAATGTCGAAGACACTCTCCTTCAACAACCTGATAACCACGTAACTTTAGTCCATGAATAACTGCATCTAAGCGAACATGATAAGGCTTTTCAACACAGCTAGAAAAAGCACATATGGCAATTTTGTCACCTCTATTTAGAGGCGCTGGGAAAATTATTGACTCCATAAATCTCCTTGTACTGACGTTAAATGCAAAAATATCCCATCAAAAATGGGTTCCGTAAGCCCAACGTACCTAAATTTTTTACAGATGTCGAGTTTTTAACTGTGCTCAGTTAAATCTTCTAATGCAGATTTCAGGCATAAAAAAACCGCTGAATATCAACGGTTTTTTTTAAACGCAAAGTCAGTAAAGTATTTAAACGTACTCAACTTCGATTACTTCGTATTCAACGTCGCCATTTGGCGTTTTGATAATAACAGCATCATCTGCCTGCTTACCAATCAAGCCACGAGCAATCGGTGAATTGACCGAAATACGATTGTTTTTAATATCCGCTTCATCATCACCTACAATTTGGTAGGTTACTTCTGCATCTGTTTCAACATTTACAATTGTCACAGTGGTACCGAAAATAACTTTACCTGTATTTGGTAATTTTGTTACGTCTATAATTTGTACGTTTGAAAGCTTCGCTTCAATTTCTTGAATACGGCCTTCACAAAAACCCTGTTGCTCACGCGCAGCATGATACTCAGCGTTTTCTTTTAAGTCACCGTGTTCACGCGCATCAGCAATATCAGCAACGATTTTAGGACGGGTAACTGTTTTTAATTCGTTAAGCTCTTTACGCAGTAACTCTGCGCCACGAACTGTCATCGGAATTGTTTGCATACTTTTCTCACTTAATCCCAAGGCCGCGAATAACGGCCTTGGCACATTTCCTTAGTTCAATCGCTGGTGTAGTTCTTGAACTGACGTCACTTTGCTGCGGTCGTCTGCTTGGTTTGCAGTACAGTTAGCAAATGCCGCATTCAAGGTCGTGGTATAGTTAGTTTTGTGTTGCAATGCACCACGACGTAACACCTTCGAATCTTCGATCGCTTGGCGACCTTCGGTGGTATTCACGATATAGCTATACTCGCCATTTTTGATTCTATCAAGAATATGCGGGCGACCTTCAAATACTTTGTTTACTCGACGAACGGTAATTCCAGCGTCTTCAAGGGCTGCAGCTGTGCCACCTGTAGCATCTATTTCAAAACCGAGGTCTGTCATGGTTTTTGCAAGTTCTACAATACGTGGCTTATCGCTATTACGAACAGATAGTAACGCGCGACCGCCGCGTGGTAAAGTATTGCTTGCACCTAATTGTGCTTTAGCGAATGCTTCGGCGAAAGTATCACCAACACCCATTACCTCACCCGTAGAGCGCATTTCTGGGCCACGGATTGGATCAACACCTTGGAACTTAGCAAACGGTAGTACAACTTCTTTTACGCTGTAATACGGTGGGATAACTTCTTTGGTGATGCCTTGGCTTGCAAGTGATTGACCCGCCATACAACGTGCCGCTACTTTTGCAAGTGCTACACCTGTCGCTTTAGATACAAATGGTACTGTACGCGCTGCACGTGGGTTTACTTCGATTAAATACACTTTGCCATCTTTAACAGCAAACTGAGTATTCATCAAACCAACTACGCCAAGCTCAAGTGCCATATCGGTTACTTGCTTACGCATAACATCTTGTACTTCTTGCGTTAATGAATGCGCAGGTAATGAACAGGCAGAGTCACCTGAGTGAACACCTGCTTGTTCAATATGCTCCATGATGCCGCCGATGATAACTTGTTCGCCGTCGCAAATTGCGTCAACGTCAACTTCAATCGCGTTATCTAAGAAACGGTCAAGTAGGACTGGTGCTTCGTTTGACGCAGATACGGCTTCAGTCATGTAACGACGTAAGTCTTGCTCGTCATACACGATTTCCATCGCGCGACCACCTAGTACGTACGAAGGACGTACAACCAGTGGGAAGCCAATTTCAGCTGATTTAGCAATCGCTTCTTCTGTTGAAGTCACGGTTGCGTTTTCTGGCTGTAATAGGTCTAAACGTTCAACTAACTGCTGGAAACGCTCACGGTCTTCAGCGCGGTCAATTGCATCCGGTGAAGTACCAATCACTGGCACGCCATTAGCTTCAAGCTCACGAGCAAGTTTTAGTGGTGTTTGACCACCGTATTGCACGATAACGCCTTTTGGCTTTTCAACACGGACGATTTCTAGTACATCTTCAAGCGTAATTGGCTCAAAGAACAAGCGATCAGATGTGTCATAGTCAGTTGAAACCGTTTCAGGGTTACAGTTAACCATGATTGTTTCATAACCGTCATCACGAAGCGCAAGCGCTGCGTGTACACAACAGTAATCAAACTCAATACCTTGACCGATACGGTTAGGACCACCACCGATAACCATGATTTTATCGCGGTCAGATGGGTTCGCTTCACACTCTTCATCGTATGATGAATACATGTAAGCAGTATCAGAGCTAAATTCAGCTGCACAGGTATCTACGCGCTTATAAACTGGCACGATGTTTAATTGATGACGCTTTTTACGAATTTCAGCTTCAGATACACCGGCAATTTCAGCGATACGTGGGTCTGCAAAACCTTTACGCTTTAATTTACGTAGGAAGTCAGCATTTAAGCCTGCCATGCCTACTTCTGAAATTTTTGCTTCGTCTTTTAAGATATCTTCAATCTGTACTAAATACCAAGGGTCAATCTTAGTCAGTTCAAATACATCATCAACACTCATACCGTGACGCATTGCATCAGCAATGTACCAAATGCGCTCTGCACCCGGCTCGCGTAATTCACGAATGATTTTTTCTTTCGCTTTCGGGTCATCAAGTGCCACTATCGGGTTAAAGCCCGTTGCGCCAACTTCAAGACCACGTAATGCTTTATGTAATGACTCTTGTTGGTTACGACCAATCGCCATTACTTCGCCCACTGACTTCATTTGCGTTGTTAGACGGTCGTTTGCACCGGCAAATTTTTCAAAGTTAAAGCGAGGAATTTTTGTTACAACGTAATCGATTGACGGCTCAAACGATGCTGGAGTTTTACCGCCAGTGATATCGTTTTGAAGTTCATCAAGGGTGTAACCTACTGCTAGCTTTGCTGCGATTTTAGCAATTGGGAAACCCGTTGCTTTAGAAGCAAGCGCCGATGAACGTGATACACGAGGGTTCATCTCAATGATAACCATACGGCCATCAACAGGATTAACACCAAACTGTACGTTAGAACCACCGGTTTCAACACCAATCTCACGTAGTACTGCCATAGAGGCATTACGCATGATTTGGTATTCTTTGTCGGTTAATGTTTGTGCTGGTGCAACGGTGATTGAGTCGCCTGTGTGCACACCCATTGGGTCAAAGTTTTCAATAGAACAAACGATAATGCAGTTGTCTTTTTTGTCGCGAACAACTTCCATTTCGTATTCTTTCCAACCGATTAATGATTCATCAATCAATAATTCACTGGTTGGTGAAAGGTCTAAGCCACGCTCACAGATTTCTTCAAATTCTTCCATGTTGTAAGCCACACCGCCACCGGTGCCGCCCATCGTGAAAGAAGGACGAATGATACATGGTAGGCCAATGCGCGTCATAGTGTCGCGAGCTTCATCCATTGAGTGAGCAATTTCAGCACGTGGACATTCTAAGCCGATGTTTTTCATTGCAACATCGAAACGCTCACGGTTTTCTGCTTTATCGATTGCATCAGCCGTTGCGCCAATTAGCTCAACGCCGTGCTTAGCCAGTACACCATGCTTATCTAAGTCTAGCGCACAGTTTAATGCAGTTTGACCACCCATAGTTGGAAGGACTGCATCAGGCTTTTCTTTTTCAATAATTTTTTCAACAACTTCCCAATGAATTGGTTCGATGTACGTCGCATCAGCCATTTCAGGGTCAGTCATAATTGTTGCAGGGTTAGAGTTAACTAAGATAACTCGATAACCTTCTTCTCTAAGTGCTTTACACGCTTGAGCACCAGAGTAGTCAAATTCACAGGCCTGGCCGATTACGATCGGGCCAGCGCCTAAAATAAGAATGCTTTTTAAATCGGTACGTTTTGGCATTATTACTCCAGTCTAATTAGTTGTTACGCGCTTGCATCAGGTCGATGAAGTGGTCAAATAATGGGGCTGCATCATGCGGGCCTGGGCTTGCTTCTGGGTGACCCTGAAAGCTAAACGCTGGCTTATCTGTGCGATGAATACCTTGCAATGTACCGTCGAATAATGATTTGTGCGTTGCACGAAGGTTAGCTGGTAAGCTTGCTTCGTCAGCAGCAAAACCGTGGTTTTGCGCCGTGATCATCACAACATCTCGGTCTAAGTCTTTCACAGGGTGGTTACCGCCGTGATGACCAAATTTCATTTTTGCGGTTTTTGCACCCGATGCTAATGCTAATAATTGGTGCCCTAAACAAATACCAAAAATTGGCGTTTCTGTTTCTAAAAACGCTTTAATTGCATCAATTGCGTAGGTACATGGTTCTGGATCACCTGGACCATTTGATAAAAAGATACCATCTGGGTTTAGTGCTAACACGTCCGCTGCTGAGGTTTGTGCAGGTACAACGGTTAGTTTACAACCACGGTCTACTAGCATACGTAAGATATTACGCTTTACACCGAAATCGTAGGCTACAACGTGAAACTTTTCATCAGCCGCGTCTAAGGTTTTAAACCCTTCGCCTAATGTCCAGCTTGATTCACGCCACTCAAAATTTTCCTTGGTTGAGACTACTTTTGCTAAATCCATGCCTTTTAAGCCAGGGAAGGCTTGCGCAGCTGCGAGCGCTTTGCTTTCATCGATATCATCACCTGCAATAATACAGCCGTTTTGAGCACCTTTGTCGCGCAAAATACGAGTCAACTTACGAGTGTCGATATCTGCAATACCTAAGATATTGCGTTGTTTTAAGTAATCATCTAACGATTGCTCGTTACGGAAATTACTTGCTAGCAGTGGCAAATCACGGATCACTAGGCCTTTCGCCCAAATGTGACCCGCTTCTTCGTCTTCGCTGTTAGTACCCGTATTACCGATATGTGGGTACGTCAAAGTTACGATTTGTTCCGCGTATGAAGGGTCAGTCAGGATTTCCTGATAACCAGTCATAGACGTATTGAATACTACTTCGCCGACTGACATGCCGTCAGCGCCGATTGCAGTACCGCGAAACACTGTGCCGTCTTCTAGAACTAACAGAGCGGATTTAGTCAAGTTAACCTCCTAACAGTAAAAAACGGGCGTAAAGTCATTTGCTTTACTACCCGTTTATAGCGATTGGAAACACGCAATTATGAATTTTTGGCAAATTGGAGCTATTCTATAGTAATTTACGCTTTAGGTCTAACGGTAATTCATTAAATAGCAAAAATAAGCGCTATTAGCTGGAAAACACGTCAAACCGCCAAAAATGCACCTTAACTACTTCAAGTCAAGCACATCTTGCATATCATAAAGTCCAGCTGGTTTGTTTTTCAACCAGCCTGCAGCTCTTACAGCACCTAATGCAAAGGTCATTCGAGAACTTGCTTTGTGAGTTAATTCAAGCCTTTCGCCAGAAGTTGCGAAATATGCGGTGTGTTCACCAACTATGTCGCCACCTCTAAGCACTGAATAGCCGATTTCTTTTTGTGATTTGGCTTGCTCAACTTGACTTCGATCGTACACCGCAACGTCATCATGATCCCACCCTTTCGCCTGGGCAATTGCTTCTCCAATGGCTAACGCAGTGCCCGATGGGGCATCGATTTTATGGCGGTGATGCGCTTCAAATATTTCAATGTCTAAATCGTCACCAAATTTAGTGGCGGCAGTTTGTACTAAGTTAAGCAGTAAATTAACCCCAACGCTATAATTACGCGCAAAAACTATCGGGATATGTTTTGCTGCATCGGCTAATTCTTGCATATCTTCACCATTGAGGCCGGTTGTACCAATAACCATTGGGATTTTATTTTTCAATGCTAAAGCTAAGTGGTTTTTCATACCCGCAGGCAACGTGAAGTCAATCGCTACCTCAACATGAGCAAAACCTGAATCTTCTTGTGTAAAAATGATATTTGAATCAACACAATTAACGACACTTTTAACGTGCGTACCTATCAAATCATTTCCTTCACGCACGTAGGCAGCCACTAACTCGTTACCCGCTGAAGCATTGGCTGCTTCACATAATACTTTACCCATTCGGCCATTCGCGCCGAAAACAGCAATTTTTGTCATAGTGAATCCTCATTCAAATTTTTATTGTTATACCGCATCCATCGTGATGTCGACTTTCGTGGCATCATAAGCACTGCATTGGATAAATCGCTTTTAATCCCAACGACACTCGTGTCTTATGTGAATTTTGGCATATTACTACAAATACCATTGAACAATCATTACCACTTTTTAAATAGAGCTCGCTCGCGTTGAATGAACATGAGCGATAAATCGATACAAAATAAAACTAAATGCTGCCGTTAATGCAGCGCTGACTAAACCATAAGGCATGCTCAACGATAAGTTGACACATAAAGCGCCAACGGCATAACCTAAGGTATGAAGTGTCGCTATATAGTTTGTGAACTGCTTCCCTGCCTTTGAAACAATGATATTGGTATAAGCTAGCGTTGCACTATTGAGTGCAACGAATGTAAATGCAATAAACACACAAAGCGCCATAATAGAACTCATTAGTGAACTAATCAAAGCCATTAAAAAAGCAGCCCCGACACTTAAAACAAGCAAGGATTCTGAATCAATCTTTTGTTTTTTAATAAAATATAATTGAAAAAATGTACTCAGCCCCGCTGTTAATGCGAGATTTACTGCCACCCACTGACTGACTGCAACGCTATTAGCTGTGAGGGTTTTAGACAGTACTTGCACAAGACTGAATTGCCCATAACAAAGACTAAATGAACATATAAATGCAACGGCCAGCAGCCCCCACTGTTGATTGGGCTTTGCTGGTTCATGAGCTTTTATATCACAATGAGGTATTACCGGTGTTGCCAATAATACGAACACACCCAATATGATCGGCAGTGCAAATACCCATATTGGCGAAACAAGTAATAAACCTAAACATACTATGGGTGTGAGGCACCTCGCTAAAGTGCCACCTAAACTGACCTTTGCTAAAGCACCAATACTATTTTTTGAAAAAATCTGCAAAGCACTAATTTGCAATTGAGGCACAACCCCACTGCTGAATATCCCGTGCATAATGCGACTCAAAATAAACAGGGTTAACATTAATTCGACTGAATAATTTGTTTGTACTAACCACACACACATCAGGAGTAAATTGCTGAGAATAAATCCTGCAGATGACACTTTTATAACAAAGCTACAGCCTTTATTAGCGACCACTTTAGCCCAAAAAACACTTGAAAATAAAAATAGAAATGAACCAGCAGCCTGCCAATTAACAAGCGCCTCATAGGGAGTTTGCATTACATCAGCTAAAAGCGGCAACACGACTAACGCAATCTGTTGGCTCACACCTAACAATCCACCACCGACCACCAACCAAATAACGCGATTTTTCATAAGTTCTCAAAAAAGGGTCAAATTTTCATTGACACAGTAATGCAAACCCTTATCATTCGCAATAACTTTATTGTTCTAAGGATTCAGACAGTGTTAAATAAAAGTTTTTGTTGGTCGAGTTTTGCCAACGCCTACTTGCGAGAAAATAGCAATTGGGATGTTATCCCCCACACTGAGGGGCTTAAAGCAATTAGCATTCGCCTTGAAGAGCAGCACCACCTTCTGTTACCACTTCATTATTTTTCAAAATTAGGGGTTCACGGCTTTACCGGTGACGTGCTCCTACAATCCAATAACACGCAAACCAGCATTGAATTTGAACAAGCAATACGCTTATTAATGCCTCGAGCTGATAACAGCGCCGCATTTTCAAAATCCCAAATTGATGAATTCATTACCCAAGTGCTTCAAAGTCAACGCTTCATTGCTCAATCTTTAGATAATCATCCTAGGCTTGCACAATTAAAAACGGGTCCTTTGAACTTTATTGAGGCTGAACAAGGCCTTCTGGCGGGACACAACTTTCATCCTGCGGCAAAAAGCCGACAACAGCTCACCGATGATTTATGGGCTAAATATAGCCCCGAATTTGCAGCAAAATTTAAACTTGTGTGGTTACGCGTTTCAAAGAGTATAGTGGTTGGTGAATCAGATGGCGACTCACTTGATGGCTACTTATCTGAGCTTGTTTCTCAAAGTGCCCCTCAACTGTTGAGCAAACACAATGAGCAATATGCAGTAATTCCGATGCATCCATGGCAATGGCAGCATTTAAAAACGCTTTCTACTATTCAAATGCTGTTAAATGACAAGCTCATAATTGAATTAGGCGAGCACGGTTTAGCATGGTCGGCCACCTCATCTGTTCGCGCAATTTGTCAACCCGACGTCACATTTCAGCTGAAATACTCTTTAAATATTAAATTGACTAACTCTGTTAGAACCTTATCAGTCAAAGAATGTAAACGTGGGCTACGTGTTTTTGATGCATGCCAGACTAACAAATATAAAAAATGGCAAGCGCAGTACCCTGAATTTAATGTTCTACAAGAGCCTGCTTGGTGTGGCTTGAGTTTTAATGGTCAGGTGATCGAGCAAAGCATTTTCTTATTCAGAGAGAACCAACAACTAAATCATAAAAATGAAAGCCTCGTATTAGCCACACTTTGTCAATTGCCAATAGACGATGAACATCACCTATTACTTGAGCAACTTAAACAGGTGAGCCTAAATCAGCAGGTCACATTACCTGAGGCTGCTGAGCTTTGGTTTAAAAAGTTTAGTGAGAAAGTCATCTTGCCACTCTTTGATTTGCAAGCAAATTTAGGCTTAGTGTGCCTTGCCCACCAGCAAAATATCGTTATTGAATTTAACCAGGGACTTCCTTTCAAAACCTTTATTCGTGACTGCCAAGGCATTGGCTTTTCTACATTGGGGGTTGAGCAGTTTAGTGCGTACTGTAAAGACATTTCCGGTGAAATTGAACACCACTGGAGTCAAGATCAAATATCACGTTACTTTCCTTATTACGTCATTATAAACAGTAGCTACGCGCTCATCGCTGCACTTTCGATGTTAGGGTTTGGTGATGAACAAGCCTGGTGTAACAAATTACACCGCACATTAGCCAGTATCGCGAATTCTGCAATCGATCCAATCTGCCTTCAACAAGTACTCCAACAACCTCATTTCCAATGTAAAGGCAATTTTTACTGCTATTTAACTGGTGATAACGAAAATACCATCGAAGACCCTGCAATCATCTATTTTGACATGCCTAATTTAGTCGCTCAAACCGACCAACAGGAGCGTTAGCATGTTATTAAAGCACCACCTTCCCATTGAAAAATCTCCTTCAGGTGTGGTTGATCATTACAACAATATATCGCTTCAGGGTGAAATCTGCTTTGGTTATAACTTTGTTGCTGAATATGATGAAAACATTCATTCTTTGCCACAGTTGCTATGCCTGCTTGATGCCCTTTTTTATCTAAACGATCATATCAAACACGTTCAATTGCCAAAAAAGCAATGGCAACAATCTAAACCATGGCAAGCGTTGGTTCGGGCTTTTAATACTGAGAGCTTGTCACGGTTCGAATTTTATAGTCATCCTTTGAATGGCTTAAATGAAACACAAAGACCACTGTTTAATCACATCGATTCTCAAAGAATGAGCCCTAAACGCCCTATTAATTTAACGCAAGAAGTTTATCGTCGCTTTGATAACGAGCTAGGCAAATTCATAAGCTTTAAAGTAGCGGATCCTGATGCAGATATAGGCATTTTTCACCAGTGGATGCACCACCCCCGTGTTAGTGAGTTTTGGGAGATGGACTTACCCAAAGAAGAACTTAAAAGCTATCTAACCGATAAATTTAATACCCCGTTTAACTTGCCCTTAATTGGTTACTTTGACGACGAAGCATTTGGCTATTTTGAAGTTTATTGGGCTGCTGAAGATAGGATCGCGCCCTACTACGCATGGCAAGGATACGACAGAGGCTTGCACCTGTTAGTAGGTAATGATGCATATAGGGGCACGCGCTTTTTTAAAGCATGGTGTAAAGCTATTAGTCATTTTATATTTTTAGACTGCCCCATGACACAAAAAATTGTCCTTGAACCAAGACACGACAATCAAAAATTGTTCAATCAAATCACTAAACTTGGATTTATAAAGGAATATGAATTTGAGTTCCCGCATAAGCGTGCAGCGCTTATATCAATCGAAAAAGTTAAATTCTACAAGGAGAATTTTCAATGTTAGATCTAGCAGGGATCGGAATTGGTCCATTCAATTTAAGCATCGCCGCACTTTTGAACGAATCCAACGAGCTTAATTATCGTTTTTTTGATAACAAACCCAGTTTTGCATGGCATCCAGGTTTACTGTTACCCGATGCCCACATGCAAACATGTTATCTAAAAGACTTGGTAACTGCCGTTGCACCGACCAGTCGCGTAAGTTTCTTGTCTTATTTAGTTGATAAAAAGCGGTTTTACCGATTTTTATCAACTGATATTGCCATGATAAGCCGAACCGAATTTTCTGACTATATGGCGTGGGCAGCAAGCAAATTAAAGAACCTCAATTTTAACGATGCAGTCTCTGCAATCAATTATTCCAACGGTCAGTTTGTCATTACAACGAATAGTGGCGAATACACTGCGAAAAACATTTGTTTGGGAACTGGTAAAGCGCCATACATTCCCCACGAATTCGTATCGCAACTGGGTGATAAAGTATTTCACGCAGCTGAGATTATGAGCCGTGATATTGATTTAACAAATAAAAGCGTCGCTATTATTGGTGGGGGGCAAACAGGTGCAGACATTGTACTTAATGCCTTAGGGGAATATTGGGGCAAACCGAGTTCGTTATATTGGGTGTCCCGTCGCCCTAACTATCAGCCTCTTGATGAAGCGACTTTTACAAACGAATTTTTTACTCCGCAATATACTGAGTGTTTCTTTGATTTACCTGAGCTAAGCAAAAAACGCGAGATTAAAACCCAAAAGCTTGCAAGTGACGGTATTACAACAGAATGCTTAAAACAAATTTATCAATATTTATATCAACACTTTGACGTCAAAGGTGAAGAAAAGTGGGTTCATTTACTCCCCAATCGGACAGCGCAAACTATCTCACCTAATAATAACGGCTTTACTGTGAAGTGCCATAATACATTGAATCAAAGCGATGAAGTACTTAATGCTGATTATGTTATTTTAGCTACAGGCTTTGAGTCTAAATTACCCACATACCTTGAACCACTAAAGCCACTACTTCACTTAAACGAAGACGGCGGACTTCAGCTAGATAGTCATTTTAATATTAAATGGCAGCACCAAAGCGAAAACCAAATTTACGCAGTCAATGCTGGCCTTGATAGCCATGGCATCGCCGAACCTCAACTGAGTTTAATGGCATGGCGAAGTGCCACAATTATTAACCATTTAGCAAACAAAACTTTATTTGATCTCAGTGAAACGCAAAGCTTTATCGACTGGACATTACCCAACTCATCTCATTTTTTACCTTTAACAACGGCAGTTTAAATTAACATGAAAAAGTATACTCTTACATTAGTAGCCTCTAGCCTTCTATGTGCATTTAACTCATATGCGGCCTCACAAACGCAAGTGCATCAACCGTTAGATCGAATCCTTATAACGGCTAACCGAACAGAGCAAAAAATATCAGATATTGCTGGCACTGTGTGGCTTGTCGATCTTGAACAACTGCAAGCACAAATCAATGCAGGCCACGATTTTAAAACGTCATTAGCGCAACTAATTCCAAGCCTTGATCTAGCCAGTACAACCCGAACTAACTATGGCCAAAATATGCGTGGTCGCCAAATGGTGGTAATGATAGATGGCGTGTCTTTAAACTCTTCTCGTGGTATTAGCCGCCACCTTGATGCTATTGATCCATTTAACATATCACGAATTGAGGTACTTTCAGGGGCAACCGCTATATATGGGGGTGGCAGCACCGGTGGTGTAATTAATATCATTACTAAACAAGGCATCGAAGACAATGCTGTTAAAGTCGGTTTTGTTTCTGGCTTTGCTGGCAGTGATGATTTTGACACAAACTTAGCCGGAGCATATGGCTTTGCTAACAAACACACTAAAGGTCGCGTTTCAATTGCCTATAATAAAACTGACGCCATGTATGACGGTGAAAGTAACCCCATAATAATGGATACAACTCAAAGTGGCCTGCAATACTCTGAAAGTCTTGATTTAATGGCGTCGATATCTCATCAACTTACAGCAAACCAATCACTATCAGCCATGGTGCAAAAATATGAAAACCAAAGTGATGGTGAGCATGGTTTGTATTTTGGCCCAAACGCTAATGCGTTATTTGGTGATATGGCAGGTGTTGAAATTAGAAAAGGGCTAGCATCGGACCATATTCCAAAAACAGAACGCACATTGATTAATCTCAACTATGTAAATAAAGATCTTTTCTCACAAACTTTAAATATACAAGCGTTTATGCGCGAAGAGGTTTTTGATTTTTATCCTCGCCCCCGTCTAAAAGGCAACGCGATTTCAAGTTTCTCAAGCTCAGAGCAGAACACAGATGCGCACGGCTTTAAAGTGGTTATGTCTGGAAAAGCAGACAAACTGACTTACGCTTACGGCTTTGACTATGATAGTGAGGAGTTTGAGGCTATACAAACTTATTACGATACTGAGGTTGCACAAAGTTCGGGCGGGTTGGTAATGAATGAACTGTACGGGGTTGACCGCTACCCTGGCTTTAAAGTTGATGCCCGTGCTTTGTTCGCTCAACTACAATATCAGCTACTAGACAATCTAGGCCTTGCTGTAGGCTACCGCCGACAATCAATGGATAATACTGTAAATGATTTTGTTGGTACTAGCGCTGCAATTAAAGTGAAGACAGGGGTTGCATCAGAAGCTGAAGCCATCAAAGGCGGCAGCACAGATTATGACGTTGGACTATTTAATTTAGGTGTCATCTTCGATATAAACGATAGCCAACAAATGTGGTTTAACTCAGCTGAAGCTTTTGAGCTACCTAATGTAGCAAAATACTATGGCAAAGGCAGTTATGAGCAATCAACCAATACAACTGCATTAACATTAGTTGAAGGCAGTGTGGTTGATGTAAATAGTTCTGCGCTTTCAGGTATTAAAACCGACTCTATGGAACTTGGTTGGCGTTTTGATGACGGAGCATTACGTGCACAACTGGCTGCCTATTACAGCACTTCAGATCACAAAATTTCATATAACTCTAAGACATTGCTTATCTCAGTATCAGACTCTAAAACCCGCACAAAAGGGGTTGAAGCACAACTAGACTATGATTTTGAGAACGCGTGGCAAGCGGGATTTTCTGCGCATTTAATAACAAAAGAAGCTGAAAACGCGCAAGGTGATTGGGAAAAGGTCACGGTTACACAAGCCTCAAGCTCAAAACTAACCAGTTATATTAGTTGGCAAAAAGCGGACTTTAATCTTCGCTTACAAAGCAAAACAATGTTTGATTTAGAAGATGATGCGGATAAAAAAATTGATGGTTATACGCTTTTAGACCTGACAGCGCGCTACCCGCTAGAACACGGCCAAGTATACTTCTCTATCAATAACGTGCTTGATAAAACTTACACAACACAATGGGGTAAACGAGCCATTTACTTCTACAGCCCTAAATATGGCCCAGAAACACTTTATGACCATAAAGGGCGTGGAAGAAGCTTCGCTTTGACGTATCAATACAATTTTTAAACCAACGGTTTGATGTGAAATTATAAGCCGCTAACGCGGCTTATAATATGTTTAATTTTATTCAATTGATTACCACCAAAGTAGTACCGTCTATTTATAATTTTATCTTTGCGGACATAAGTGAACTAGATTTTATTTTAAACTCATGTAATAGTCAGAAAACTCTTTTAAAAATAATAATAATAGATACCCATAGACTTTAGCCGTCTATACATTTAAACTTCCTTCTTTGCGCCGATTTGGTCTTTGGCTTGCGGGCGCTGTTGAATTACTTATCACTTTGATAAGAGAACAACGAAATGCTGCTAAAAGAAGGATATTTTGGCTGTAGTAGTTGTTTATGAGTTATCTAACGAGGAATATGATGCAGCCATCATTTAATAAAACTAAAGCAAAGTTATCTTTGCTGCCACTGCTTACCTTTGTAGCCCTATTTTTAGGCGCTGGTTTGTATCTTCAATCGCAAGGTGTTGATTATGCTTTCTATCAACTGCCCGCTCCTGTTGCCATTCTACCAGCGATTATGCTGGCGTTTATCCTAAATAAAAACACCATTAACCACAGTGTAGAAACCTTTATAAAAGGTGCTGGTCACAATAATATTATAACAATGTGTTTGATATACCTTCTTGCAGGTGCATTTTCTGCAGTTGCAGGGGCAACTGGGGGTGTTGATGCGGTTGTGAATGCGGGTTTATCACTGATCCCCCCCGCTTTACTATTGCCTGGCCTCTTTTTAATTGCCGCGGTTGTGTCAACTGCAATGGGTACATCGATGGGAACTATCGGAGCAATTGGCCCGATTGCCTATGCGGTATCAATGAAAACGGGTATCGATCCGGCCTTAATGGCAGGTACTATCGTATCGGGTGCGATGTTTGGCGACAATTTATCAATTATTTCAGATACTACAATCGCAGCCACAAGAACTCAGGGCTGTGAAATGAAGGATAAATTTCGTGAAAATTTAAAAATTGCTCTTCCCGCTGCAATACTTACTATCGCGTTACTTGTCTTTTTAACACCTGCATCACAGGCAGTTGAAGCGAAAGAGTATGATTTGTTATTAGTCTTACCTTATGCCTTTATACTCGTGCTTGCGGTAATGGGCTTCAATGTTTTTGTTGTTCTATTTAGCGGAATCATTTTTGCTGCGTTGATGGGCTTTACAGGCAGCTACGAAGGCGCAAGCTTTGTAAAAGATATCTACAAAGGCTTTACCGACATGCAAGAAATCTTCTTGCTATCGATGTTTATTGGTGGTTTATCTGAGTTTATCCGCATTAATGGTGGTCTTGACTACTTAGCACGCAAAATTCAAGCAATAACAAAAATCATTGCTAAATGGCACAGAAAAGTAGCTGACCAACTTGGGATTGCAGCGCTAGTGATGACTAGTAACCTGTGTATTGCGAACAATACAGTTTCAATTATTGTCGCGGGACCTGTGGCTAAAAAGCTAGCAACAGATGGTGAAATTAGCGGTAAACGCTCAGCAAGTTTATTAGATATATTCGCTTGTGTTACTCAAGGCTCATTGCCTTACGGCGCTCAAGCATTATTACTTGGCGCAACCTTCAAAATTAGCCCTTGGGAAGTATCTACATCTTCTTATTACTGTTTTATATTGGCGTTTACAGCAGTGACTGTTATTTGCCTCAGACGCAACAAAACTGAGATTTAACGTTTTTTAATAGCAGATACGCTCAATTCTAGGGGTATCTGCTATAATCTCGATTAGAAATAGTAAATATTTAAATCCGAGATTCCTACATTGAATAAAACAATCGTTTTTACTGCCATTTTCATGGCTAGCGCTTCAAGCCACGCTGCTAATTGGAGCACCACTGCGTTACACCTTAATAAAGGGGATTTTAAAAACCCTTTCACAGGACAAAAATCAACCACCACGATTGCTTCACTACAACATGCCTCTGGTTATGATTATGGTGATAACTTCTTCTTTATTGATTATATAAATGATACCACTGACGATGGCTACCAAGACAAAGACTTTTATGGGGAATGGTACTCTACTTTTAGTTTATCCAAAATATCGGGTAGCGACATGTCTTATGGTGCAATTGCGGATATTGGCTTAACGGCAGGATTTAACGCCGCAGGCGATTCTAAAGTATTAAAGTACTTACCTGGCGTAAAGGTAAACTGGCAAGCACCGGGGTTTAGCTTTTTGTCAACGCTAGTCACAGCATACATCGATGATAATGAAGGTGTATCACGTGGTGGAGCTCCTATTGAAACCAATAGCTGGATGCTTGATATTGCGTGGGGCTATCCGTTTTCGATTGGCACACAAAAGTTTAATGTGACAGGCCACATTGAGTATATCGCCGCACGTGAAAATGAGTTTGGCGAAGATGTTAAAGCTTGGGTCTTAGCGCAACCTATCATAACGTGGGATTTAGGTAATGCGATTAGCATGAAAGAGAACACCTTACTTCTAGGAATTGAGTGGCAATATTGGCACAACAAACTTGGCACAGATACCGCAGAGTCTGTACCACAATTACATATTGAGTGGACGTTTTAAGGACCGCCTAAAACTTCTCCCTCGCGAAGCTAAAAATAAAGGCACAACATTGCATGTTGTGCCTTTTTAAATTTATTTAAAACTACTATGGCAGCAAACTAGAGCGTACAGGCTGGCGTTTTTCCTGACTTGTTGGCATTATTCTTTGCTACTACCGCGCCTGACATGTTTGCTTGTAACTCTTTTATACGATTACCAGGTGCTGGATGAGTCGACATAAACTCAGGTGTTGCTCCACCTCCAGCTTGGCTCATATTTTGCCATAATGTGACTGACTCTTTCGGGTTAAACCCTGCTTTAGCCATTAAGTCTAAGCCGATAATATCGGCCTCTGACTCATGAGAGCGACTAAAGGGTAAAATAATACCAAATTGCGCACCCAAACCGAGACCTTGCATTATCTCATTACGGTATTTTACATCGCCTATATCAAGTGCTGCACTGCCTACCTGCATGCCTGTTTGCAACAGTGAACTTTGTGATACACGTTCATTTGAATGCTCCGCGATAACATGCCCCACTTCATGACCAATGACTGTTGCAAGTTGGTGTTGGTTTTTAGCTACATTGAGTAATCCGGTATGAACACCAATATAGCCCCCAGGTAATGCAAAAGCATTGGCTGAATCGTCTTCAAAGACGACCACTTCCCAATTTTGGCTTGCGTATTGTTGAGGCAAAACAGCAATTACATCCTTGGTAATGCATTTAACATACGCATTCACAGCTGGATCTTTATTTACTTTTTGGGTCTCTTTCATTTGAGCAAAGCTTTGCTGGCCCATTTGGCTCATTTGTTGATCACTATACAAAGCGATTTGTGTCCGACCCGTTGGTGATGTTTTACACCCGGCTAACACGGCTGTTGCGAGTACTGCTAAAACTAGTTTTTTCATTGTATTCCCCAACTAACATTCCGTTTATTGATATTTTGTCAATATAGCAAATAACGCCTTAACATAATATTACTATTGAACCCCCTAAGCACGCTGACAAAATTAATCACAGACTAACCCATACACTGGCTATCGCATTGTAAATCTCGCAGATATACCTAAACCACCTCAAGATGCACAATTCAGCGCTCCACAGTGACTTAATATCAAGATGTTGCTTTGCAAGAGTGGCACTCCCTTTTAAGAAGGAACAACGATGAGAGTAAGTGCCAGTGAAACACCCAGCGGGTTGGTTTAAAAGCGATTTATACCGCGTTATTGATTTTAACGAGGAAACAACCATTATTTGCAATCAATGCCTTGCCTAAATCGTTTTTAATTCCAACGACGCTCGCATCTTGAGGTGGCTTGGGTATACAATGCGCACCAAATTCTGTTCACGAGTAGCGCATGCAAATTCAATCTTCTCTCCTTAACAAGCGTATCTTACTGCCTCTTTTAGCGAGTATCGTTGCTATTACCCCCCTCGCAATCGACATGTATTTACCTGCAATGCTAATTATTGCAAACGACCTCAATACAAGTATGCCTAATGTACAAATATCACTCAGTTTGTACCTAGCTGGTTATGCTCTGGGCATGCTTTTCTTCGGCCCAATTGCCGATCAAATAGGACGGCGAATACTCGCAAAGATCGGGTTAGCCTTATTTGGATTAAGTTCCCTTGCTTTAGCATTTTGTAATGACATACACCTTTTTTGGTTTTTGCGTGTTGTTCAAGCTTTCACTGGTGCGGCAGCAACAGTGGTTGTGCCAGGTATTATTCGTCACATTTATCAAAAGGACACGGCTAAAGGCATGTCTTATGTGTCTATGATCATGATGGTGGCTCCTCTCGTGGCGCCTACTGTTGGTTCAATGATAATGGGGCTTTCTCATTGGCAGACGATTTTTATCGTACTCGCTTGTTATAGCTTTACTATTTTAGCGCTAACTCAAAGATACTTGATTGATATTCCAATATTTAAAAGCCCTCTTTCAGGTTTTGCACTTTTTTTTGATAGTTATAAAACCGTATTTAAAAATAAAAATGCGCGCGCAGACATAGCCAGCTCAATGTTTGTTTCTTTTGGCTTTTTTTGCTTTTTAACTGCTGTGCCCTTCGTATACCTTGATTACTTTGCTGTATCTGAACAACTATTTGGATTATTGTTTGCATTTAATGTGATGGCATTGATGTTTGGTAACTTTTTAAACACGCGTTTAGTACCGCGAATTGGTTCTCGAAAGATGCTCTATTATGGTTTGTTTGTAGGGTTTATGTCGGGAAGCGCGTTGTTATCATTTAGCATGTTTCATTTATCGCTGTACTTTATAGTTGCAGCTATTGCACCTCTTATGATGAGCCTAGGTATTATTGCCAGTAATGCAGATGCACTTATTTTGATGCAGTTTGAAGAAAAGTCAGGAACGGCAACCGCCGTCATTGGTACTTTACGCTTTGGCAGCGGTGCACTTGTTGGGCCAATACTCGCATTAATGCATGCGCAAAGTGCCGTGCCCTTTTCAAGTTTAATGTTCAGTGCGTTAGTGCTAACTTTGCTTGCTCAAGTTTGGCACCGAATACAAAGCAAAAAAAATGCCCGTAATTAACGGGCATTTCTAAAATATTTTAGATTACTCAGCGGCTTTTGACACCATCACCATTGCAGGGCGAAGTAAACGACCATTTAAAGTGTAACCCTTTTGCATTACTGCTAGTACTGTATTAGGTGATACATCATTACTTGGCTGGATAGACATTGCTTGGTGAAATTCAGGGTTAAACTGCTCACCTTGTGGGTTTACAATTTCAACACCAAACTTAGCAACAGCATCATTAAAGCTCTTCACTGTCATATCAATGCCTTCAAGTAACGGCTTAAGTGTTTCGTTCTCTTTGTCTGAGAATTCAATTGCACGTTCTAGGTTATCAATCACTGGAAGTAGTTCGTTAGCAAACTTTTCTAAAGCAAATTTATGCGCTTTTTCAACATCTTGAGCTGCACGACGACGAATATTTTCAACATCAGCTGCAGCACGAACAACACCATCTTTTTGGTCATTGATTGTTTGCTTTGCCGCTTCAAGCTCTGCGTAAAGCATGGCGATTTCAGCTTCCGGGCTAACTTCTTCAGCCTCATGTGCATCAGCAGCCTCTACCGCAGCTTCAACGTCTGCTTGCATTTGCTCTAACTCTTCATTTAATTCTACTTCTTGCTCTGGTGATTTTGTCTGCTCAGACATAATAAACGTACTCCAATTCTTTTCAATTGCGGTAATTATGGGGATTGAATAAAAAGATTCAAGAGTCAGATGACTCGATTAGTTTAAATTCTTGGATGATTGCTTCAATTTGCGCCGATTTTGGACAAATAATACAAAAACGACTTTGATATTCTTGATTTTGAAAATACGGCACACTTATCACCATTAACTCAGCGCAATCTTCAAATGGCAGTTGTTCTGAATTAAGTACAGAAACACCATTTTTGAAAGCCAGTTTATCTTCCACATAATTTAAAAATGATACGCCAATATTTAAACTTTGCTGACAATCCATTTGCTTATATAAGTAGTTTTCCCCTACCACAATACTGTTGTCTGAACCAAGCTTTTGGCTTAGTTCGCGGGTCCACTGTGTTAATGAATCATGGCAATTACGTGGCGCTGTATTTGCCATTGCCTGCATACGATACAAGCCTTCCATCAGCGTTTGTTGACTAAATACCGTGTTCAGCCAAGTCGCAAATTGATATCGAACAGCGTCTGATGAATCAGACGGTTTGTGAATACAAATATTATGACTTTGGCCAGCTCTATCAATCAATAAAATAAGCCAATCATTGCTATCGAAATCAAGTACTTCTACTCTAAAAACATGCTGAGAGCGGACTTGAGGCAAGCCAACACAACAACACACTTTAAAACGTTGACTTAAATCGTGGGCTAACTCTACAAGTTTTGACTGCGCTGGGTGCCAATATTGGGCTATCTCATTTAACGCAAAAAACTCCGTTAACCAGTACTCAAAACCGGCATTAGTCGGAACGCGTCCAGCAGATGTGTGGGGGGAGTATAATAACCCCACTTTTTCAAGCCGAGACATTGCATTACGCACGGTGGCCGAGCACACTGCCATACCTTTTTGCTTTGCAATTTTACTTGATGCCACAGGCAGGCCTTCACCATCACAGTACAAACTCATAACGGCGGAAAATATTTGCTGATCTCGAGGATTTATATTCATATTATCTACATCTTGGTGCATAAAGCATATATCGGGGCAAAGAGAGGTTATTTCAAGGCACTGAGGTTTTCAATTCACTCATTTTTAAGTACTCTAGCATTATTATAATTATTTGCGTGAATATCATGGAATCACCTTTTAAAACCATAGGCTTAATTGGAAAAGTAAATCACGATGGCGCAACCGCAACATTAATACGCTTATACACTTTTTTAAATGCATTAGGCTTTTCTGTTATTGTTGAGCAACGAACTGGACAGCAAATAGACGATATACCTAAAGACAAACTTGTCAAATTAATTGAGCTTGGTGAAAAAGCTGACTTAGCAATTGTGGTTGGAGGCGACGGCAACATGCTAGGTGCCGCACGTGTACTTGCTCGCTTTAATGTTGCTGTTATTGGAGTGAACCGAGGGAACCTAGGGTTTTTAACAGACTTAAACCCCGATGGCTTTGAAGCAAGCTTGGAGCAAGTATTGAGTGGGCAATTTATCGAAGAAAACCGCTTTCTGCTTGAAGTTGAAGTCTATCGTCATGCTGAACTCAAAAGTGCAAATTCGGCTGTGAACGAAGCAGTTCTTCACGCAGATAAAGTTGCTCACATGATAGAATTTGAAGCATTTATAAACAATGAATTTGTCTTTTCTCAGCGTTCTGACGGTTTAATTGTTTCAACTCCCACAGGTTCAACAGCTTACTCACTATCTGGCGGCGGACCTATTTTGACCCCTGAGCTGAACGCTATTTCGCTGGTCCCAATGTTTCCTCATACCCTATCAAGTCGTCCTTTGGTCGTCGATGCCGATAATGAAGTTCGCTTAAAACTAAGTTTAGAAAATACGGATAGCTTACAAGTGAGCTGTGATAGTCATGTTGTGTTGGCCGTTTTGCCTGGTGATGAAGTCGTGATAAAAAAGGCTGATAAAAGACTTCGGCTTATTCATCCTAAAGAATACTCTTACTATCATGTTTTACGTACAAAGCTAAATTGGGGTAGTCGTTTGTATTAATTATATTGCGCTAACTCATACTTTAGCGCAAAATATCATGAAATTTATAATCACATAAATCAGGAATGTTTATTAGCGATGACCTACGTTGTATTTTTTGCTATTTTGTTATTAATAACGTTATTAGGTACATACCTTGTAATTGAAAATAACCGCCGTAATGCACGAGAGGCAGAAAAAAAGCTGTTTAATAACCGTGTAGCAGAAGTAACGAGCAATTTAAAAGGGAAATTAAATTACTTTTCTGAGGCTCATATACTTAGGCCTAAATATATCCCGCGATTACAAGTCATTGCTAGCAACTTTTTTGTTGTACAACCCCATAGTGATGAAAACCTATTGTATTTAGAACGAATTGTCGAATCTTTCATCTCAACAGTAAATAGCGAACTGACTAAATCGTTTGTCACCGGTGAGCGTGACAAATTAGCTGAGCAACTTTCTCTTTTTGTTGCTGAATTACCCTATGCGGGAATTGAATATAACCGTGATTTTTATTATGAAATACTACCTTCATTAATTAAAACATTAGAATCACCGGATATCGCCAGTGATCAAGGTGTACCCGAGGTAGAGGTAGATGAAGAACAAGAATCTGATGATTCAAATACTCAGTCTTTTACACAACAATTAAGTACTAATAGTTAAATCACAGGGTGCTTCTGCACCCTAACCTTTGCATTTCAAGCCCTTTCCCGACGTCATATCAACTTTTCTCGTTACATCTACTGCTTTGTAATCCGAACAAAATAGAAATTTTATTTGCAAAAAAACAAAACACTGTATAAATTAACAGTTAATTGACTGGATGGATGAACAGTATGTTAATCGGACTCGAAATTAAAAACTTTGCCATTGTAAATAACCTTAGCACCGAGTGGCATAGCGGTATGACCGCTATTACAGGTGAGACTGGCGCAGGTAAATCAATTGCAATAGATGCATTATCACTTTGCTTGGGTGAACGTGCTGATGCCGCAGCGGTGCGCCCTGGTACAGAGCGCGCAGAAATAAGTGCTCACTTTGATATTGCTAACCTGCCTAATGCGACTGACTATTTACAACAACAGTTATTAACAAATGATGAAAACGAATGTTTATTAAGACGTGTCATTTGTAAGAACGGTCGTAGTAAGAGTTATATTAATGGTAGTCCTGTAACAGCCACACAGCTAAAAGAATTAGGACAACACCTAATTTCGATTCATGGGCAACATGCGCACCAATATCTTTTGAAAGCAGACCACCAACTCAATTTGTTAGATGCCTACGCAGGACACACTGATTTAGTCTCTAATGTGCGTAAACGCTATCGCGAACACCAAAACTTGCAAAAAGAGTATGCCATTCTCGAGCAGTCTCAACTGAAAGAGGCGGCGCAAAAACAACTGTTAGAATACCAAGTAGCCGAACTTGACGAATTTGCTTTACAAGAAAATGAATTCCAACAGATTGAAGCTGAACACCATAAGTTAAGCCACAGCCAGACGATACTTGAATCGTGCCAACGTGAGCTACAGCATTTATACGAAAGTGATGAGCAAAATGCTTGCTCAATATTACAGCATAGCGCTCAACGCTTTGCTGAGTTAGCGCATTACGACAATAGCTTAACGAGTGTCGCTACTTTGTTAGAAGAAGCCGCTGTGCAAGTAGAAGAAGCCAGTCGCGAGATTAGAAATTATGCTGATCAAACAGAGCTAGACCCAAGCCGACTTGTTGAAGTCGAAGAGCGCTTGAGTGGTGCTTTAGATTTAGCGCGTAAACATCATATAAAACCTGAAGAACTAGTAGATTTTCATCAATCAATCAGTAGCGAGTTGGAATCAATTAGCAATAATTCATCACGGTTAGAACAGTTAGAATCTGAAATAACCTTGTCCTTGGATCTTTATAAAGAAGCCGCTCGTGTATTGAGTAATAGCCGGATAAAAGCTGCCAGTGATTTAAATAAACTGATTAGCCAAAGCATGGCCAACTTATCGATGGAGAATGGGCAATTCGAGATTGCACTTAGCCAAGAGCCATCACGCGTACCTACTAACCTAGGCTATGACTGCATTGCTTTTTTAGTCTCCACAAATCCAGGACAACCTTTACAACCCTTGTCAAAAGTTGCATCAGGTGGAGAGCTTTCACGAATAAGCTTGGCCATACAAGTCATTATTGCGCAAAAAGTAACAACGCCAACACTTATTTTTGATGAAGTAGATGTGGGTATTTCTGGCCCTACGGCATCTGCTGTAGGAAAATTATTACGCCAACTAGGCAAATCAACACAGGTCATTTGTGTGACACACTTACCTCAAGTGGCAAGCTCTGGTCATCAACAGTTTTTTGTAGCCAAAGAAATTGCAAACGGTGAAACATTTACCCATATGAAACCCTTAAATAAAGACGGCAGAATCGACGAAATTGCAAGGCTGCTCGCTGGTGATAACATTAGTAAAATGGCCAAAGCGAATGCCAAAGAGCTTATCTCTGCACATGGCTAAACTTTGCGTGCCCGATTTATTTAAACATTTTAAGCCACTATAAAATTAGACAGAATTTATGAAGAATTACTTATTAAGGACCTCAGCCCTGTTATTAGCTTTAATTATGCTTGCTGGGTGTGAAACAAAAATAGCTCAGTCAATAAATACTAATGGATTTCATTGGGGTCCGATTCTAACACTTATCTACGCCAGTATATTATTGACCCCCATAGTGAGCACTGTATTACTGGTATTTAGCCAATATAAGCCACTTTCTTTTAAGGTTAAGTTGCAACAAATTATCCACATATCGTTGCTTGGAATGCTTTTACTCGCGTGGTTTATAGAGTTAAGCAACATAAATATCATCAATAGTCGGTTGGATTTAATCATCATGCTAGCTGCACTATTTATACAAATGTTGGTCGCAATTTTAGTTTTTGTTTCTGTAAGTAAACACCAAAAGAAACATAACAAAGACAGGTACTTTTTGTAATGGCAGTTTTACAACAATAAAGCAAAGTTTTATTTACAAATTTGACACACTCCAACTGACAGCATAATATTTTGTTTAATCAATCATGGAGCGAATTATGGGTATGCTATTTTCTGACGTTACGCAGCTAAAAAGCAGCTACGCAACACTGCAACTTGGTTCAGCAAAAGCTGATGGCCGATTAACGTTGACCGAACATTTGCTTCACTTTGAATCACTAAATAAACAATTAAATTAAACACCATTAGTCGTGTTGAACGCTGTGCAGGAAAAGCCGCTGGTATTATTCCAATAACACAAAGCGGCATTAAGATTACGACCAAACAGAACCATAATATCGAGTTTCTTTTGCCCGACCCTGAACAATGGCTAAACAGCTTAAGAGCAGATCATTAGAGAAAAATCTGTCTTTAGTAGTTCATTAGTATGATTTAAAGGGCCGTTTTGATTTGTCTGCCTCGCTTTTTCTTAAAGCTTATTATCATTAGTTTAATTGCAATAACATGAACTACGCTTTTAGTACTAAAAAATGTCACTAAATCTAATTATTACTGCTATTAAACTTTACATCTTTATTAATTCGTCTCACACTTGAATCATCTGGAATCTGTAAAACAATTTAAAATGAAATATTTATTAACGCTTTTTACACTCATTTCTATTCTTTCACTATCAGGCTGTGGTAGTGAAGAGTCTACTTCTGGTGACTCAAGTACACCAGGGGAAGGTGCGACTATGTATTTTGATGCCTTGTATAATGCGAAAGACCTCAATAAGGCGATGACAATGGCTACGCCTAAATTAGGCAGAATAATGAAGTCATATGGTACTTCTAAACAATTCGCTCGCAATTTAGTTAATATGCAATATGACGAAGTAGTTATTGAAGTAGACATGACAAACATGAGCCTTCGAGAGCAGTATGGTGATAAGGCTAATATAAACCTTATATTTACCGGTTACTTTAATGGTAACAAGGTTGATGATATGCGCAGTGTTAAAATGGTACGTAAGAAAGGCAAATGGTACGTGGATAAAATAAACCCAGACCCATTTGCCAGATAATTTTCAATAACCTAAGCTCTGGTTATGAGATGTATTACATATTGATATTAAATACTGAAAGCCTTTATTTTAAAGGCTTTTTTCGTTTTAAAGTGTGCCTTTTGAAAAGTTATCTACCGCTATGGCTTGTTTCCTAAGCTCATTTGCGTCTTGTAGACGCCTACCCTCTTGCTCTGTAATCAGTTGTTTTTCAACTGCTTCATCAATTACTACTTCGACCGATGCATTACGATTTAAAACGCCCTCACGCTGCCACTTCTTTATACGTTTGAATGCATCAGCAGTGTCATTCATTGCTGCAAATGCTTGCTCCATTACACCTGTACCTGCATTATCATCAACATAGCATAAGTGAGTTAATCGATTTCTGAAAACGCCCGGTTTAGTCATATGCTCGCATATTGTTTGAGCTATATTATCACTAGGACGATGGTAATGATTACCCAGTGGGAAAACTATTCGTTTGAGTAAAAAATTAACGAATGGATTTGAAAAGTTTTTAAAGAAGCCATCAAACGCTTGCCCAATTTCAAATAAATTTCGCTCCACTGAATACTGAACAAATGCCAAGTCTGCTTGTTGTCGGCCTTCATCTTCAAAGCGTTTGAGTACAGTTGAGGCAATATATAGGTGGCTCAACACATCACCTAAGCGTGCAGAAATCATTTCTTTTCGCTTCAGCTCTCCGCCTAAAATAAGCATAGCTACATCAGTGCAAAATGCTAATCCGCGACTCATTCTGCCTAACTGCTTATAATAGTTCGTTGTTGCGCCACTCACAGGAGACTTAGCAAAATAGCTTCGAGTCAGTCCATGTACAAACGCCATGCCTGCATTGGTACCGGCAAATATAATATGCTGTAACAACAACCCATCAAATTGCTTTAAAGCAAGCTCATCATCTTCCATGCCAGCCGCTTCCATTTCTTTAAGTACAAATGGGTGACAACGTGTTGCGCCTTGTCCAAAAATCATTAAATTACGTGTTAATATGTTGGCGCCTTCTACGGTTATAGAAACCGGGATCCCCATGTATCCATGAGCTAAATAGTTATTTGGCCCTACTTGAATACCCTTACCTGAGTGAATATCCATTGCATCATTCATCACGGTTCGACCCATCTCTGTCATATGGTATTTCGCAATAGCTGTGACAACCGATGGGCTGAGTTTTAAATCAATTGCACCTGCGGTCATTAGTCGGCAAGACTCCAAACTATAAGTTAAGCCACCAATACGCGCTAACGCTTCCTGGACCCCCTCAAACTGTCCTATTGATACACCAAACTGCTGTCTTACCACAGCATAAGCTGATGTCATGCGTGAACATAAATGCCCTGTAGCACTACTCAATGCAGGAAGTGAAATACCACGACCTGCACTAAGGCACTCAACGAGCATCCGCCAACCTCTGCCTGCGCCCTGTTGACCACCAATAATCCACTCTAGTGGTATAAATACATCTTTACCGTAGGTCGTTCCATTCATAAACGCCATATTAAGCGGATAATGACGCTCGCCGATTTTAACACCCTCATGATCTGTGGGTATTAGCGCACAAGTAATACCAAGCTCTTTCTCTTTACCCAGCAAGCATTCGGGATCGTACATTTTAAACGCAAGCCCAAGCACTGTGGCCACAGGTGCCAATGTTATGTAACGTTTAGACCAGTTTAAACGAAGTCCAATTACTTCTTCACCATTGAACTCACCTTTACACACCACACCAGAATCAGGAATACTGCCCGCATCGGAGCCAGCTTCAGGCCCTGTTAGGGCAAAACAAGGCACATCTTCGCCAGTTGCTAAAGTTGGCAACCATCGTTCTTGCTGCTCTTTGGTACCATAGTGAAGCAATAACTCACCTGGACCTAAACTGTTTGGCACCATAACGGTAACCGCAGCAGTTAAGCTTTTAGTCGCAATTTTTGCCACAATAGTAGAATTTGCAATCGCTGAGAACTGACGTCCGCCAAACTTTTCAGGAATAATCATTGCGAAGAAACCATTTACTTTGAGGTAATCCCAAACCTCTTTAGGCAAGTCTTTATCTTTTTGAACAATTTGGTAGTCATCAAGCATTGCTAGTAATGTTTCTACCTCATTATCTAAAAATGCACATTCCTTTTTACTCAACTCTGGCTTAGGGTAGCTATGAAGAACTTTCCAGTCAGGGTTACCACTAAACAGCTCCCCATCCCACCAAACATCGCCAGCCTCCATAGCTTCCCGTTCTGTTTGTGACAAAGGCGGCAATACTTTTTTAAAAAATTTAAAGGCTGGGCGACTAATTAAGCTGATGCGGATATCTTTTACAGCAAATACAACTATCACCAAAACCAGTAATAAAATGAACACTGACATGGAAACGATCCTTTTCAATTGATGGAAATTAATTGTTTTAAGTATGACCGATCCTTTTATAAATACAATAAAACCATCATTCTCTGGTTACACATATGCAAACAAAAACTTAAACCAATTCGCTTAATTAAGTGCTCTATTTTGAGGATAGAAAAAAATGTTGATAGCAAGGCAAAAAATTTGCTATCTAGTTGCTCTAAATGAGAGTTTTTTAACGCAGGTAGCCACACGTTTATCCCCGCAAAATGATTAAGTACTGTTACAGATTGGAATTATATATTTTGCCATGCTTTGAGACACTGCTATCATCCATAGCGATAAATAACAAATATAAGGGTAAATATGACTACTCCACATTTTAAGCTTAGTCTGAGCGTATTAATGGCCACGAGTGCATTAGCACTATCAGGTTGTGACCAAAACACTTCTGAAAAACAACACACTACTGTTAGCACTTCAGTAAGCGCAGCTGATGCACGAAACTTTATAGATAAAACGGAACAAGAACTTAACGCACTCTATTTAGAATCAAGCCGCGCAGAGTGGATTTATGCGAACTTTATTACGCATGATACCGCTGCGCTTTCAGCAGAAGTAAACCGCAAGATGACGGAAGCGGTTGTGCGCCTTGCAAATGAAGCGGCTCAGTTTGATTCTTTAGACCTTGATTACGATGCCCGACGTAAATTAGATAAGCTAAAATTGGCACTCACATTACCTGCGCCTCAAGATGCTGAAAAAACGGCTAAACTATCGCAGTTAGTGGCAGAGCTTGGTGGTATCTACGGCAAAGGTAAGTACTGCAAAGAAAATGGCAATTGTTTAAGCTTAGGCGATATGACAGCAAAGATGGCCACTAGTCGTGATTACAATGAATTACTTGACCTATGGCAAGGCTGGCGTCAAGTTTCTAAGCCAATGCGACCTCTTTATGAGCAACAAGTAACTTTAACAAATGAAGGTGCTAAAGAGCTTGGTTACGCTGATACCGGCGCGATGTGGCGCAGTAAGTATGATATGCCTGCAGATGATTTTGCAAATGAACTTGATCGCATTTGGGGACAAGTTAAACCACTTTATGATTCATTGCATTGTCATGTACGTGCAAAGCTAGGCGAGAAATATGGTGAAGATAAAGTACCACAAGACCAACCAATTCCTGCACATATATTAGGCAACATGTGGGCACAAACATGGGGCAATATCTATGACGTTGTTGCCCCTGAAAATGCAGATCCAGGCTATGATGTAACAGCGTTACTCGCTGAGCATAATTATGATGAACTAAAAATGGTGAAAGGTGCTGAGACGTTTTTCACTTCAATGGGGTTTGAGCCTCTCCCAGAGACGTTTTATGAACGTTCACTATTTACCAAACCCAAAGATCGTGATGTGCAATGCCATGCATCAGCGTGGAACATTGATAGTAAAGACGACCTGCGTATTAAAATGTGTATTCAACGTACAGGTGAAGAATTTTCAGTTATACACCATGAATTAGGTCATAATTTTTATCAGCGTGCGTACAATACACAGCCACTTTACTATCAAGAAAGTGCTAACGATGGGTTCCATGAAGCTATTGGTGATACAATTGCACTCTCTGTTACACCTGGTTATTTAAAAGAGATTGGTTTATTAGAGCAAGTACCAGACGAATCTAAAGACATTGGCTTACTAATGAAAATGGCACTGGATAAAGTGGCCTTCATTCCATTTGGTTTATTAGTGGACCAATGGCGTTGGAAAGTTTTCTCAGGTGAAGTAACCGCTGAAAATTACAACCAAGCTTGGTGGGATTTACGCCAGAAGTATCAAGGTATTCAAGCACCCATAACTAGAACAGAAGCTGATTTTGATCCAGGTGCAAAATACCACGTACCAGGCAACACACCTTACACTCGCTACTTCTTAGCACATATTCTTCAATTTGATTTCCACCGCAGTCTGTGTGAAATTGCTGGTAACGAAGAAGCGATTCACCGTTGTTCAATTTACAATTCTAAAGCGGCGGGTGAAAAGCTCAATGCCATGCTTGAAATGGGCTCAAGCCGCCCATGGCAAGAAGCACTTGCCACTGTAACGGGCAAAACAGAAATGGACGCCACTGCGTTACTTGATTACTTTGCACCATTGCAAAAATATTTAGATGAGCAAAACCAAGAACGACAATGCGGTTGGTAATTCTCCTTTAATTAATGATCAAAAAAGCCCGCTTTCAAGCGGGCTTTAAATTAATCTACAAAAAGATTAAAACTGTAAGCTCACATTAGCATAGTAAGCATCATAGTCTGAGTCATCCCAGTTATTTGCATACCCTAACTCTAAACCAACATTGCGGTTAAAGAAGTGCTCTGCGCCAAAGCTGTAATCATCATTTTTATCAAATGTGACAAACACAGAAGTGGCTTTAGTAAAGTAATAGTTAGAGCCTAATACCCAAGAGCTGCCAAAATCATCAGTATCAGCAACAGTACCTTCTACTGTTAGATAGTTACCTTGTTGCAGATCCATAAAATATTTTGCACTTACTGCACGATAGTCAAAATCGTCATCTGCTGATACGGTAAAGCCGATGTAATCAGTGCTATTTAGTTTATGGTTATAAGCTAAATCAAATCTAAAGTTATCTTCACCATCTTCAACATCGATATAAGTGGCTTTCATAAGTAAGTCAGGGTTAAAGAAGTAGCCTGCAGAAAGGTTGAAAGCATCTCGACTGTTACCATAATCAAGGTTTTGGTAACCAGCACCAAATACAAATTGATCTAGAAAATATTCACCACCAACCTTTGTAACGTCACCAAAATCGTCATCAATGTATGACCCATAAACATTACTTTGCTTGTTAATGTATTCAAATTGATCGTAAGGACCTGTCGTTGCTTTAGGAGAAAAGTAATAAGTTGAATCAAGGCTTATAACATCGTTACCGTCATAATCCGTATATTTAACATGGCTAATTGACTCATAAGTATCTGCAGCAGTCGCAGCACTTGAAAGAAGAATACTTGAGATAATAACTGCTATTTTTTTCATAATTAGATTTCCCTATTTACATGGTTACATTGCTGTTTTGCCTAACCTGTTGGTTAAGACGTGGGCATGCTAACGCGGGAAAACTGAATCGAAACTTAACCAAGCCATTGTTTACATTGAACTAATTGTAAACAATTGTAGGGAAATGTAAATATAAAAATGCCAGCTTACTTTAAAGGCTGGCATCAGAAAAGGTAAATAGTTACTTGTTTCAACTAATTACAATGCATATGTGCCGATTATTTTGTAAACTTCATTAATATTATCGCCCGCTTTAAAATCTTTACTAATTGGGGTGGGATCTGAACCAACCCAAATTTTAAGCTCTGCATCTAAGTCAAAATGCCCTGCACTCTCTTTACTAAACTTAGTTATTTTAGAATAGCCGACACTCAGCATTTCAATTTTTGAGCCTGTCACACCTTGTTTATCAATAAGAATTAGACGCTTATTTGTGAAGATAAACATGTCGCGAACGACTTTGTAGGCTTTTTCAACTTGTTCTCCATCAACCAATGTATTACTAAGAACTTTTTCTAAATCGTCATCATCGACTTCGCTAGCATTGCCCATTAATCCACTTAATAAACCCATTACGCTTTCTCCTGTGTAAAAATTTGGTTTTCCAAGGTATGACCATTTACCAACTGTCGGTAGCGCCAACCTTGTTGATAACAAAAGTTAAGTAACTCGATATCAATTTGCTTATCAGATTTTTGGTATTCAATCACATACTCTTTAGCTTGGCTCATATAGACTCGGGTCACACCCGGTAAGCTAAGTAACCTTTGTTCAACGTCTGTCAAATTATCAGCAAAGAGTATAGTCATAAAGCGCTTTGTTTGAAGCTCTGACGGCTTTGCCTGATGTTCTATCAGCTTACCCTTATCGAGGTGTAACACATGGTTACATAAGCGCTCTAGCTCTGTTAAATCATGGGAGCTGAGAATAAAGGTCGCTTCATCACTTAAGTTGGCTACAAGCTCTCTAACTTCTCGAGCATGAATTGGATCAAGCCCGGCGGTTGCCTCATCTAGCATCACTATTTGTGGCTTACCAATGAGTGATTGGCCTATGGTTACGCGCTTTCGCATGCCATGAGACAAGTCATCTGAACGCTGGTGAGCTACTTCAGACAAGCCAACTAAATCAAGCACTCGCAATGCTTCTGATTTACTTGCACCGGCAGACAAGCCTTGTAGTTGTCCGTAAAAGCTAAGTTGATGCACAATACTAAAACGTGGGTCTAGCTGAGCGTCTTGCGGTAAAGCACTTAACTTACCGAATAATGCGTTACTGCCAGGTTTGCTGCCCAGAATACTTAATTGGCCTTGTGAGGGTAAAATATAGCCACATAACAAACTAAATAATGTTGTTTTCCCCGCTCCATTGGGACCCACTAAGGCAACGGGTGCCCCTTGTTGTATTTCGAAACTAACGTCATCGAGTGCGAGTTTACTGCCGTAGCGCTTTGTTATCGCTTGCGCGTGTATCAATGTGCTCATAGTGAACTCCTAACAAAAATACGTTGAGCGATAAACAACAGCACAACACTATGTATTACGGGAATACCTAAGCTACTAAATAAAGTCGAATTCTGACCCGCGACTTGGTTTATTTGAACCCCTGGGAATATATAATCAAGCAAAGCAAACATAGGCACTTGCCATGTTAGAATTCCCACCATAATGTTACCTACAGCAAAAAACAGCACGGCTAATACAATTGCTAACCGCGCTGAACTTGCGAACGTATTAATTAGAGTCATCAAAGCTACAAATGGCATAACTGTAATTAGCAAATAAAAAAATATGATTGCACCACGGTTTATCCCGCCACCAAGCAAGGCAACATCACGAAACGCCATGACAGCCAATGTTGCAAACAATGTGACTGCTAAGAGTGCAGCTAAAATAAGCACTTGCCCGATAAAACGACCCAATAATATTTCGGAGCGGGTTGCTCTTAGCGTTAAGAATCGTAATGTTCCACGATGTTTATCTCCAACAATTTGGTCACTACATAAAAATAAACAAAATAACGGAAAACTATATAAAGCGATTAACCAATACATAGCCAGTTCCGCTTCAGGCCATTGAAGTAATTTACTTAGCCCAATAGCTCCAAATACTTGCTTAGCAAGTTCAGCGAGTTCAGGCGAGCTGACAATGGTCACCGCTTGCCCAACGGGGTAACGTAAAATTAATAGCCAACATATAGTAAACGCAGCCACGGCTAATAAGCCACGCTTTGTCAAAAATAATCGAACAAGTTCAAACTGTGCAATTTTCATTAATCGCTGAGGATGTAATTGTGTCACAAGTTTTCCTTTTTAAGATCTCAATACACCCACATTAAGTGCAAACGTGTTGAATTACTAGCAAAAAAAAGCCCACTTTAAGTGAGCTTTGTAACAATAAATTAAAATGTAACATACTTACATTTAAAGATGTTGTTGATAGACATCAAGTGCTCTAGCTAAGTCCGCAATTAAATCTTCAACATCTTCAAGGCCTATATGTAAGCGAATAACGGGCCCTTTATCCCATCCAGATGCCGTGCGCAGGCTTTTCATTGTTAAGTTAGCTGTTACTAAACTTTCAAATCCGCCCCATGAGAATCCCATTTTGAAATGATGTAAGCTATCTAAAAAAGCATTGATTGCGCGCTGATTACCTTCTTTCATTACAAAAGAAAATAAACCATTGCTTCCATCAAAATCACGTTTAAAGAAGGCATGCCCTGGGCACGTTTCAAAGGCTGGGTGGCGGATATGATCCACTAAATGGTGTTGCTCTAACCATTTTGCGACCTCAATAGCTGCTTTTTCATGTTGATTTAAACGAACAGCCATCGTTCTGAGACCACGTAGTGCTAAATAAGCGTCATCGGCGGAGGTGCATTGGCCCAATAAATATGATTGTTCTCGTAACGTAGACCAATACTTTTTGTTCGCAACCGCTACGCCCATCATGACATCTGAATGACCCACAATGTATTTAGTTGCAGCTTGGATACTAATATCAACGCCATGTTCTAATGGGCGGTAATGTAAGCCGTTACCATAAGTATTATCAAGCATCGTCATTACACCGCACTCATTTGCAACAGCAACCATTGCAGGCACGTCCTGAATTTCCATGGTAATAGAGCCAGGCGACTCTAAAAAAAGCACTTTTGTATTGTCTTTAATTAATGATTTAATACCTGCACCGATAGTCGCAGGGTAATAAGTTGTTTCAACACCAAAACCAGTTAATATTTTATCGCAAAAGTCGCGCGTTGGTTCATAAGCGGTATCGACCATTAAAATATGATCACCCGCTTTTAAAAACGCAAGTAATGTACTGCTGATAGCAGCCGCACCGCATGGGTAAAGCGCGCATCCTTCGCCTCCTTCGAGTTCAGTGATTGCCTCTTGAAGTGCAAAATGCGTTGTGGTGCCCCGACGTCCATAAAAAAGCGTTTTATCGCCGCGTTTCTTTGCCGCATTTTGTAATTCTTCAACTGAATCAAACACAACGGTAGATGCACGTTGCACTACAGGATTTACAACACCATGCGTATAAGCTTTTTTTCTACCACTACTGACTAATTGTGTGTTTACGTTGGTTTTTCTAGTCATTACGAATCCTTAGATTTAATCTTTTTGCTCAAGCCAATGGTTTATTAAGTAGCGAGAAATAGAATCTGTTCGAGGTAACTTTAAGTGCTCACCTTCTTCATGCCAGTTACCAAATTGCCTTATTTCTTCGCGACTGAACCACTTTGCATCCTCTAGCTCATCTTTATCAACTTGAATATGTTCTGTTTCTGCCTCGGCTATGAAACCCAGCATAATTGATGACGGAAATGGCCATGGTTGAGAGGCTATATAATGTACATTGCTAACAACAATGCCGGCCTCTTCCATTACCTCACGCGCAACTGCTTGCTCTAATGTTTCACCTGGATCTACAAAACCAGCTAAAGATGAAAACATGCCAGGCGCCCAAGTAGCTTGACGACCTAACAAACAGCGATCAACACCATCTGAAAATGTGCGTGTTACTACCATGATCACCGCCGGATCTGTTCGCGGGAACGTTTGATGTTTACACTCTGGGTTTGTGCACAAGCGGGAGTGCCCCGCTTCAATTAACTTATTACTTGAACCACATCTCCCACAAAATTTATGGGTCGCGTGCCAATAGCATAGCCCCCGCGCTAGTGCTGCCACCGAGCCACACTGTAAGTCAACTTGGGCACCATAACGGCGAATATCTACAAACTCAGCGCCTTCAGTTATATTTAATAAATGTGCTTCATCTAGCTCGCTAACATCTAACGCGAAATAACTAATATTTTGTTTATCAAGTCCTAAGAAAATACCTTTGTTTAAATCAAGGTGATTGACACTTTGTGCTGATAAAAAAGTAACGGTTACGCTATTTTGGTCAAACAAGGTACGGTTGTTATGCACCAATAACCATCGCGCTTGATTATTATTCTGCGCTGATAACCATACTGGGTCCTTTCGCAAATTTGATGCTCGGTCTAATGCCATATCGCTGTAATTTAGCATACTCGCCCTTTTTGATGTTTAGATGGCTAAAATTAACATATCAACACATTAAACCCAATTGATAAATCGACAAAAAATAGGCAAAAAAAAAGCCCATAGGGCTTTTTTGAACACACAATAAATTTTGTTCTAATTACAGGGTAGCTAGTTTAGTCTGTAATTTTTGATTTTCAGCTTCAATATGCTGATAGAATTCTAAATCGTCTAATTTACTTGCCGCTGCTTTATCGATAACTATCACTGCATCCCGATGAAGCTGCAGTGCTGATGCTGGACATTTAGCCATTAAAGGGCCTTCTACCATAGCATGTACCGCATCGGCTTTATTTTCACCTGTAGCCAATAACACCACTTTTTTCGCTTCTAAAATTGTGCCAATGCCCATAGTAATAGATAAATGAGGTTGATATTCATCGGCTTTAAAAAAGCGTGCATTGTCTTCAATCGTGGCCTTAGTCAGTGTTTTAACACGAGTACGAGAGGTTAAGCCAGACGATGGCTCATTAAACCCAATATGGCCATTACGCCCAATACCTAGCAGCTGTACGTCAACACCACCAGCATCGCAAATCTTTGTTTCATACTCATGACATGCCTCAATTGGGTTTTGGGCATCGCCGGGAGGCACAAAGGTATTATCTTTATTGATATCAACATGATTAAACAGTTGCTCATTCATGAAGTAACGATAGCTTTGAGGATGCTCGCCTGTGAGGCCTAAGTATTCATCAAGGTTAAAGGTCGTAGCACGAGAAAATGAAATTTCTCCAGCTTTATTCTTATTGATTAATTCTTGGTATAAAGCAACAGGCGTTGAACCCGTCGCTAAACCGAGCACTGAAGTAGGCTTTTTTTCTAATTGTTTTGCGAAGATATTTGCGCCATACGCCGCTACGGCTGCCGCATCATTTAAAATGACTATTTGCATATTTAGTTTGCTCAGTTTAATTAGTTGATGAAAAAATGGGATCTAAAACCCAACTCCACGTGCAATCGAATTGGGCCTTAGATCAAACCTAACTGGGATACATCAGTCTAGGTTAATACCATTATGACAACGCTGTCATTATTACCATTTAGCTACGTTTTGTAAAGTAAAAGTGAATAAAAAAATTACATTTTTTGTTCCCAGCTATAAAACGTTATACGCTGACAAAGATTTTTCGTTTATACATCCAATGTAATACAAGCATTTGAACCAGTAGTAACGCAACCACTGCAAGTAATGGCTGCCAGTTAGAGCTCACTGCTGCAATGAAGCCGCCAAATACGCTCAAACTAATATATTCCCAGTTCACCAAGCTAGACGCTAGATAAATGATAATGGAGTTTGCGCCAATTATAACGAATGGGTAAGCTAGTTTTTGTCCATTTAAAATATCAACCAAGGCATAAAAAATAGCGAGTAAAATAGCACTCCAGCCCACAGTGACTAAAACAAATGAACTCGTCCAAAGCTCTTTATTAACCGGAAACTGTAAATCCCAGAGCCAGCCAAGGCACACACTCAAAACACCACTGGAAAATAAAATACCCGCTACTTTCCACTCACCTAGCTTGCTCGCTTTAGCAATAAGCTGTCCAGCAAACACCCCTATCATTGCATTAACAATCGCTGGAATACTTGAAAGCACGCCTTCAGGGTCTACCGCTCTATTTTGATAGCTGATGCCCGGTAATAAGTACTTATCAAACCATGCATTCCAGCTACCTGCTGCGCTTAAATCGCCCGCACTGCCACCAGGAACTGGAATAAAGCTCATTAGAACCCAGTAACCTAGCAATAGACCTGCAGCAGTATATGCCTGCGTACGTAAGCTGGTATGCCAGACCAACATTGCACAAAAGAACCAAGCGATTGCAATTCGTCCCAGTACACTTGCATAGCGAATTTCATCCAGTGCCAAAGGAATACCGGTGCCCCACCCGTGGTTGTACATGACACCTAATGCACAAAGTAAAAATAACCGTTTAATCGCTTTTCTGTAAAAGACCTTTCGTTCGCTCCATGGCAAATGATCAATCCGCTTTGGGGCAAGACCCATAGCGACACCTGACAAAAAGATAAATAACGGAAAAATCAAATCGTAAAATGTAAAACCATGCCACGCACTGTGTAATGTATGGGCCTCAAATACTTTCCAGCCAGTCCAGCCTGTAAGCACAAATAAAGCGGCGAAAATAGATTGCCCGCCTAAAATCCAAAACATGTCCATACCACGAAGTGCATCCAATGATGCTAAACGCTTTTTGGCTGGTTTTGTTGGTGTTTGTGTTGTCATAATTTACCTACTTTTAAAACAAAAAATCCCCGCGATACAACGGCGGGGTTTTTTCCAGGGAAATGTTAAATTGCTTTACCAGCAATATAAGTGGCTTTGACATATTGGTGCTCATCAAGCACTACAAAGTCTGCATCAAAACCATCAAGTAAGCGTCCTTTTTTCTTAAGGGCTAGGTACTGTGCGGGATAAAGAGACGCCATCCTTAAACTTTCAGCGAGACTAACATCTAAAGAATTAACAGTGTTTCTTACAGCACTTGCCATATCAAGTACACTGCCAGCAAGTTCGCCTGTACTCGAATTCAATCTATCGCCTGTTCTGATGACTTTTCGGCCATCAAAAAAGTCAAATTCCATATCGTCAGTACCTACAGGCGGCATTGCATCGGTAACTAACATTATTTTTCCGCGCTGCTTTGTTCTAATTGCAAGCTGAGCTGATAATGGGTGAACGTGGTGACCGTCAACAATTAATCCACACCAGCTGTTGTCATGCCAAAGCGCAGCACCAACAACACCAGGTTCACGAGACGTAAATGCAGACATTGCGTTATACAAGTGAGTAAATCCATCAGCCCCTGCATTTAATGCAGCCATGGTAGTAGAATAGTCAGCGTTAGTATGACCTATAGATACTTTTACACCGCACTCAACCAAACGCTCAATATCAGCAATGCTGACATTTTCAGGTGCTAGCGTCACCATTTTAATACCTAGGTCTTGTCGAGCATAAATTGCAAACTCTTGTTCGCTGATTGGGCGAATAAACTGCTCACTGTGCGTGCCTTTTTTAGGAAAAGATAAATGTGGACCTTCAAAATGAATTCCCAAGACACCTGGGACACCTTCGCTTATCGCTTTAGCTGTTGCATCCGCTGCCGCTTGCATTATTTCAACTTTATCAGTAATAAGTGTTGGCATTAAGGCGGTACTACCAAATTGGCCGTGGGCTTTGGCTATTTTATCTAAACAATCTGGTGTTTGGTCAGCATTAAAAAAAGCCCCTCCGCCGCCATTGACTTGCACATCAATAAAACCTGGCGCAACTAAACCTTCTAGTTCAATAGCCTCGGTGCTAACTGCATCTTCTAATCGAAATACACCTTGCTCAACACTAAAAAGCGCATCATCAATAAAATTTTCACCCGTAAATAAACACTCTGCATGATAAAATGTTTTCATTACACACCTACCTTTTGATTTTGCTCTAAAACAGCCTGCTGAGCAAAATAGATTGCCCCCATTTCAGGAGGTTGAATAGGTGCCTCAACAAGCTTCGCAACCGCGGGGTCTAACCATTCATTTAGAGGTTCAGCAAGACCACCAATCATTGATAATCTTGGGGGATTGTTTTCAAGTAAACGTTTAGCCAATGAACTAATATAGTCAGCACCCTCTTTGACAATATTAAGTGCAATTTCATCATTTTTTCTTGCGGCATCAAAAACGTATCGTGCCAGTTTTGCAAAACTACTTGAAGGTTGCCCAGCCATTTGCTCGGCAATGCCCATAGCACAAGCAGTATTAAAGTGATCTTTTACAACATTAGTTAACGCGGTTTTCGAACCTAAGCCGTCTAAATCAACCAATACAGCTTTGACTGCTTCGAGTCCCATCCACGCACCACTGCCCTTATCACCCAAAGCAAACCCATGACCGCCATAATTAACAGACTCACCATTAACATGGGAAAAACCACAAGAACCGGTACCAGTGATTATTACAGCACCGTCATCTCCATCATGTGCGCCAATACATGCCGTATGCAAATCTGTTGTTAAGAACATTTGTTTGAAAGGATGTTCCCACTCGTTAATTTTTTCGTATAAGGATGGAAGATTAACACCAGCTAACCCTAAGCCAGCATAAATTTGGTGAATACTTTCTAGCGGAAGACCTGCATCGCGCATTGCAAGTTGAGTTGACACCATAATTGACTCTAACGTGCGTTCTAAACCATGTAGTGGATTCGCGGGGCCACCAAGACCAGTTCCTAATACACCGTTTTTAGCTGAGTATATAGTTGCACGGCACTTTGTTCCGCCACCATCGATACCAATAAACAATTGGTCCTCATTCGCACTTTTAGACATCATCTAACGACCTCTACCCTTCGTTTTATATTTGTATTAATCGCACTTTTTTTATTATACGAATGCGATTTACCCTCAACCCATGTTGAATTAATGTTACACAACAAATGACAGCGTTGTCATTACATTTTTTATAAAAATTCATATATCTTTTATATTTAATCGTAATCATCTGAAATAAATAAATATTTAATAAAAGAGAAAAATACTTTTTCGGGTTCGGTACTGCCAACTCACGCCCGAGCAGTACCTTATATGTATACATGAAATCCAATTCATTGCAGATTAGAGTAAACAGTCTATGCATTTACTAATAATGAATCATTAATAAAATAGTAAACTTTTATGCCTCGTATTGAAATATATTTTCCAGTGGTTGACCAAATACCGCTGCAATTTTAAATGCCACTTCCAATGATGGAGAATACCTAGCCGCTTCTATTGCCGCAATAGTCTGGCGCGTTACGCCTACGAGATCAGCCAACTGCTGCTGAGTCATCTCATTATGGTGAAATCGTTGGGTTCTAATTGTATTTGTGATTGCTAATTTTGCCATTTTAACCTCTGTGCAGTAACCATGCTTCAACTGCAGCGCCAATCACCTCACTCAATAAAGCAGCAATAACTAACTGATGTACTGGGCTCATTGGTATTGGGTAAACTGAGTCAACTAGTAGGGCAAAAACAGCATTAACAACACCCAGCTGTAAAATAAATAAGCTCACACTTTTAGCTTTCAAGGCAATTGCTTGCTCACGTTCATCTCTAGGCTGGTTAGCGTATTTTGTGTTAAACGCAGCTAAAATACTATGCATAATTACCAGCATCACGACCGTCTGAATCGCCAACTCAATTAGTAAGCCACTGGCAAGTGTTGGATTCATTTGTGCCTCAGGGGTCATCGATAGCACGCCTTGTAAATAATTAAACAGCAAAACTAGCGTAATCACTGCTTCTAATAACCTTGTTTTTTGTGTGTAACTCATTTTTTGCTCCTAGTGTAAAGAATAACGACCTTCATGTTAAATATAATTAACATGATTTACTATAGGAGCACACAGCTTTAATGTCAAACATTATTAACATGGAGACAAACTTTTTTTGCATCACGTTCGCATAGCTTTTTTATAGTAATAATGAGTGATCGATACAGTAAAAATGCTCAGCACTTTGCTTTAACGCATCAGCAGTTAATTTATCTGCGCCATATACATCAGCGGGAACATTATATTTATGCTCCAAATGACCCAGTAATAGCGCAAAATCACCATCACCAGAGAGTAAAATAACACGATCAAGTTTTTTTCCATGCTCAAGCATATCGATAGTGATGCCTACGTCCCAATCACCTTTAGCACTGCCATCTTTACGCTGAATAAACGGTTTAAGCTTTACCTCAAAACCAATTGCCCGCAAGATATTTTGAAATTGTGATTGCTTATCATCACCTCGATAAATAGCGTAAGCAAAGGCGCACTCAATGTCGTAACGTTCACTCACGTGTGCCCAAAAAGCATTGTAATCAAAATTTTTGCCATAACTTTGTCGGCAGGTGTAATATATATTTTGCACGTCGACAAATATTCCCACTCTGGGTTTTGAAGCTATCTGCGATTTAACTAACGACTCTGATGATTGCGACATAATAGGCTCTTCAATTAAGTTTTGAACAATGTAGCATAGTTAACTTGAAAAAAAGCTAAAAGTAACCTAGATTGGTTACTTATTGACAAGTAACCGAATTTGGTTACATAACAAAAAGTAACTGATATAGGTTACATTAGCTAGGTGAGAATAATGATTGCAGTCATTACTGGCGATTTGATCAAGTCACAAAAAATTCCGCAACATCAATACGATGATATGCTTTACCAGCTAGATCAAAGCTTACGTTTTATTACAAACAAATTTAATGGCCAATTTAGTATTTATCGCGGTGATGCCCTACAAATACAATTGCCTGATCCAACTGATGTGTGCAGTGCAGCCGTATTGCTCTACTTACAGCTAAAATCAGCCAATTATTCATTACGCCAAAGCCTTGCTGTTGGAGGGCTTGATAACCCTCGCGCTGATATAAAAACAGCCACAGGCTCAGCGTATACACTCTCAGGCCAAGGGTTAGATACAATGAACCAACTGTTAATATTGCAAATCGAGCATAACCCGATCGAAACAAGCTTCGCACTTAACATAGATTTAATTGATGTACTGCTCGATAAAATTAGCCAAAAGCAAGCTAATGCGTTGTTCTACTATTTAACCTCGCAAAATAACAGCCATAGCGAGCTTGCCAAGGAGCTTAAAACCAGTCGTGAAAATGTGACAAAGTTACTTAATTTAGCACATTACCAACTTATAGAGCGCTTTTTGAATTACAGCAAACATGCTATCGAGCAACAGCTCAAAGGAGTGACAAAATGAGCTTTTATTTATTATTAACAGGTCTTGTTATTGCTCATTTACTTGCCGATTTTTACTTGCAACCTATGAGTTGGGTAGATGATAGAAACACTCGGCACTTTAGAGCGAGTAAGCTTTACTTACATGTTTTAATGCACTGCCTAGTCAGCGCCCTCGTTATTACTTTATGGGAATACCACTATGGTTGGGGGGACGGGTTGAACATAGCAGTTGCGACCGTGGTGATTGCAATTACCCATTATTTTATTGATATTGCCAAATCGTACTCAAATAAAGGGGTGATCCCTTTTGTACTCGATCAATGTGCTCACTTGATTGTGATTGTCATAGTCGCGGTGTGGCTTGCTGATAATCACGACTTTTACAACCAACTAGTAAAGCAGCTTATTACCCTTAATAATTTAATTACACTCACAGGCTATTTATTAGTGCTTAACCCAAGTTCAGTATTTATTCGCATGGCACTTGAGCGTATCACCAATGGCTTTTCTACATCAGGCAGCATTCCGGCTGCTGGGCATAGTATAGGTATATTAGAGCGAGTTTTAATGCTGACATTTATTTTATTAGGTGAGTATACCGGTGTTGGCTTTTTACTAGCGGCAAAATCTATTTTTCGTTTTGGTGATTTACGTGCCAGTGAAGAAAAACAACTCACTGAATATGTAATGCTAGGTACTTTGTTAAGTGTGACAGTGACACTATTTATCGGTTTAACTATTAACTTATTAACTACACAATAAAAACGCGCCATTAAGGCGCGTTATGTATTAGTTAAGCGTTTCCCTGAGAGCCACTATTACTTGGACTACGACGGCGCTGTGAGTTACCACCAACGGACTGACGTTTTGCCCATGGATTTTGTTGCTCTCCCTCACCTTTAGCAGCAGGCTTTTTAGAGCCACCACGGCGTGGTCCAGTACCATTGCCACCATTATTAGACTTTTTGCTGTTCGGTTTACTGCTGTCTGATTTAGGTTTATTAAATGGCTGCTTTTTCTTTGCTTTTTTAGCTGGCAGCGGGCGTGCATCGAGAGCACGCTCAGGAACAGGGTTACTTGGTTCAAAGCCTTCCACTTGAGCACGTGGGATTAGCTCTCCAATAAAACGTTCAATACCATATAAATCTACCGCATCTTCCGTTGTTACAAATGAAATAGCGTGACCAGATGCACCTGCACGACCTGTGCGACCAATACGGTGAACATAATCTTCATATACATTAGGTAAGTCGTAATTCACAACGTGTGGAAGCTCAACAATATCTAAACCTCGTGCCACAATATCTGTTGCAACAAGTACACGGACTTCACCGCTTTTAAAACCTTCAAGTGCTTTCACGCGAGCACCTTGGGATTTGTTACCATGGATTGCTGCACCAACAATATCATCACGCTCAAGTTGCTTAACTAAGCGATTAGCACCATGTTTAGTACGACTAAAGACCAATACTTGCTGCCAATTGTTACTACGAATTAAATGGCTCAGCAACGCTGTTTTACGCGCTTTATCTACGGCGTAAACACTTTGCGTCACACTTTTTGCAGTCGTATTTTTTGCAGCTACAGATATTTCTACAGGATCGTTAATTAATCCTTTCGCCAACGCACGAATGTCATCAGAAAAAGTGGCTGAAAACATTAAGTTTTGGCGCTTTGCCGGCATTTTTGCTATTAAGCGTTTAATGTCATGAATAAAGCCCATATCTAACATGCGGTCAGCTTCATCTAAAACCAGCACTTCAACATTGTCGAACTTAACTGCATTTTGGTTGTGTAAGTCAATTAAACGCCCAGGTGTGGCAACTAAAATGTCCACACCTTTACGCAGACGCTGCATCTGCGGGTTAATTTTAACACCACCATAAACCACAAACGAGCTAACACCTGAATGCTTGGCATACTCTTCAACGTTTTCACTTACTTGTAATGCAAGTTCACGGGTTGGTGCCAAAATAAGTGCTCGTACATGATTAGATTTAGCCTTTTGTCCTTTCGACAATGACTCAATAAGCGGTAAAGTAAAACCTGCTGTTTTACCTGTACCTGTTTGCGCAGCAGCCATCACATCGCGACCTTCAATAATCGCAGGAATGGCCTGAGCCTGAATTGGTGTTGGCGTTTCATAGCCCTTTTCTAAAACTGCATTAACTAAAGACTGTGATAAACCTAACCCATCAAAACTCATATAAACTCTCTTTTAAATAAGGCCAAAGTGGCCAGTTGCGCGCATTATACCGATCGTGACCAATATTGCATTGAATATTCACAGTACCGTCTCTATGCTAAATAGATATTTGTAGTCTGGGGCATAAAAATGGCGTTAAAAACACAAGTAAATCAAATCACTTTAGAAGAATGTTTAGCACATATAGATCCTAAGCGCTTAGAGGATACACACAGGTTAATTGCCCTTTTTGAAAAAATAACGCAAGAACCTGCGCTTGTATGGGGAAAAGATATAATTGGCTTTGGGTGTTATCAATATAAATACGATTCAGGTCAAAGTGGAGAATGGCCATTGACTGGCTTTTCACCGCGCAAGACAAAACTATCCATCTATATTATGCCCGGGTTTGAGAGTGATGAAATAGCACCGCTACTAAATAAACTAGGTAAGCATAAAACAGGGAAGAGTTGCCTTTATATTAGTAATTTAAACAACATCGATTTAAACGTGCTAGAACAAATCATCGCACTATCGGTAAAACAAATGAAAGTTAAATATTAAAAAAAAAGGCAGCTTGCGCTGCCTGTTTTTATTTTGCTTTGCTTGTGCCTACTTCAACACGAGTCTTTAATTTCTGACCCGGCCTGAAAGTAACTACACGACGCGCCGAAATAGGAATATCTTCTCCTGTTTTCGGGTTACGTCCCGGCCTTTCTTTTTTATCACGAAGATCAAAGTTACCAAATCCAGAGAGCTTAACCTGCTCGCCTTTTTCAAGCGCTGAGCGGATTTCTTCAAAAAACGCTTCAACTAAATCTTTGGCATCTTTTTTATTGATCCCGAGTTTTTCAAATAGGTGTTCAGCTATGTCGGCTTTAGTAAGCGCCATATCTAGTCCCTCAACGATGCATTAAACTGTTCGGCCAGTGCGGCCACCACATTATCAACTACCTGATTGATATCTTTCTCTTCGAGTGTTCTATCAACCGCCTGCAGTGTTAGAGCAATCGCCAAACTCTTATAATTTGGCTCAATACCTTTGCCCTTATACACATCGAATAAGTTTAGGTCAACCAATTGATTTCCGCCAACTTTTTCTATCACTGATAAAACGTCGCCAGATTTCACCTGTTCTTCCACTAAAATAGCGATGTCGCGGCGGTTTGAAGGGAACTTAGATACCCCTACAGCTTCAGGTAAATTTCTTTTTTCAATTGCCGACATTTCTACTTCAAACACATAAGTTGCATTATTAATGTCTAATGACTTTTGAACTTGAGGGTGGACAGCACCAAAGAAACCTACTTTTTTGCCATCAACGTAAATAGCTGCAGACTGGCCTGGGTGTAGACCATCAGACTGCTCTGCTTTGATCTCAAAACGATTTATATCATTAGTTAGTGAAAGTAATGCTTCAACATCACCTTTTAAATCATAAAAATCAACATTACGTTTTTCTTCGACCCAATGCTCGCCGTGTGCAAGACCGGTTATAACGCCACCCATAACAGCCACTTGGTTTACGCCATTCTCTGCATTTTCATCGCGTAAGAACTTAAGGCCATGTTCGAATAAACGAATGCGAGGTTGCTGACGGTTTTGGTTATAAACCAATGATGCTAGCAATCCTGGCATTAAGCTTACCCGCATTGCTGACATATCACTTGAGATCGGATGCGGTAAGATAAGTGCATCACACTCTGGGTGTAAAATTGTTTGCGCTTTTGGATCAACAAAACTGTAAGTAATAGCTTCTTGATAACCACGTGTCACAAGTGCATTGCGAAATTTATTCACGGCAATGGTTGCTTCATTATGCGTGGTCATTTTCAATTTAGCTGTCGGTGCTACATTTGGAATACTGTTGTAACCAAATACACGTGCCACTTCTTCAATTAAATCTTCTTCAATGCGAATATCAAAGCGGTAGCTTGGTACATCTGCACTCCACACACCATCAACAATTTTTACATCAAGACCTAGGCGCGTAAGAATGTCCGTGACTTTTTCATCAGCAATGTGATGACCGATTACGCGGTCTAGGCGTTCACGGCGTAGGCGTACTTCTGTTACTTTTGGTAATTTATCTTTAGCAACGGCTTCAACAACGGGGCCTGCTTCACCGCCTACAATATCAAGTAATAATGCTGTCGCACGTTCCATGGCATCATGTTGCAGTGCAAAATCAACACCACGCTCATAGCGGTGTGATGCATCTGTATGCAGACCGTAGCTACGTGCTTGACCTGCAATTGCAACTGGGTTGAAAAACGCGCTTTCTAATAAAATATCAGAGGTTTGCTCTGTTACACCTGATTGCTCGCCACCAAAAATTCCGGCAATAGCTAGCGCTTTATGATGATCGGCAATCACTAAGGTCGATTCATTTAACTTTGCTGTGTTGCCATCAAGGAGAACAAGTTCTTCATCAGCGTTTGCACTGCGAACTTTAATACCGCCTTCAATTGTATTTAAATCAAATGCATGCATTGGATGGCCTAGCTCAAGCAGTACAAAGTTGGTTACATCAACCACAGGGTCGATTGAACGAATACCACTACGACGTAGCTTCTCTACCATCCAAAGTGGCGTTTCTGCATCAAGGTTAATCCCTTTAATCACGCGGCCTAAATAACGCGGGCAAGCATCTTCATTAACGAGTTCGATTGATACTTTATCGTCAATTGTGGCTTTCACTGCTGGAATTTCTAACGCTTTAACATCAATACTGTTAAGCACACCGACTTCACGGGCAATCCCTTTTATACCTAAGCAGTCACCACGGTTAGGTGTTAAGTCAACATCGATGATGTTGTCATCAAGGCCTAGATATTCACGTAAATCAGTGCCTATAGGCGCATCTAATGGCAATTCCATAATGCCATCGCCTTCTTCGCTAATACCTAGCTCAACAAACGCGCACAACATGCCGTGAGAAGGTTGACCGCGAAGTTTGGCTTTTTTAATTTTAAAATCACCTGGTAACACCGCACCCACAGTTGCCACTGCAACTTTAATACCTTGGCGACAATTTGGCGCGCCACACACAATATCAAGCAGCTCATCACCGCCGACATTAATTTTTGTTACACGTAGTTTATCTGCATCAGGGTGTTGACCACATTCAACCACTTCACCTACCACAACACCGTTAAACTCGGCAGCTGCTGGCTCTACTGCATCAACTTCAAGGCCAGCCATCGATAACTGTTCCGAAAGAGCCTGCGTGTCAATTGCAGGATTAACCCACTCTCTTAACCACTTTTCACTAAATTTCATTTTATATCTTCACTCTTAACGGAACTGGTTCAGGAATTTTAAATCGTTTTCGAAAAATGCACGTAAATCATTTACGCCATAGCGCAACATGGTTAAACGCTCTACACCCATACCAAAGGCAAAGCCGGTGTATTTTTCAGGGTCAATACCCACTGATTTAAGTACATTAGGGTGAACCATGCCACAACCTAATACTTCTAACCATTTCCCATTTTTACCCATCACATCGACTTCAGCCGATGGCTCTGTGAATGGGAAGTAAGATGGGCGGAAACGAATTTCCATATCTTCTTCAAAGAAGTTACGTAAGAAGTCGTGTAAAATACCTTTAAGCTCTGTGAAGCTCACATCTGTATCAACCATTAGGCCTTCAACCTGATGGAACATAGGTGTGTGTGTTTGGTCATAATCATTACGATAAACACGACCCGGAGAAATAATTCTCAGCGGTGGCTGCTCAGTTTCCATGGTACGTATTTGTACACCACTTGTTTGGGTGCGCAACACAAGCTTTGGATTGAAATAGAAGGTATCGTGATCAGCACGCGCTGGATGATGCTCAGGGATATTTAGCGCGTCAAAGTTATGAAAATCATCTTCAACTTCAGGGCCTGACTTAACTTCAAAACCAAGTTCACCAAAAAAGCTTTCAATACGCTCAATTGTACGTGTTACTGGGTGAAGGCCACCCGTAGGCATAACGCGCCCAGGTAGTGTTACATCAATTGTTTCTGCGGCTAGTTTTTCTTCAAGTGCTTTACTGGCAAGTAACTCACGCTTTTCGTTAATAGCGGCTTGTACATCTTGCTTTGCTTGATTGATAACTTGGCCGGCTTCTTTACGCTCTTCAGGCGCAATTTTACCAAGCGTTTTTAATAAACTGGTGATTTCGCCCTTTTTACCAAGATAATTAACCCTGATATCTTCAAGCTGCGCGATTTCATTGGCACTGGCAACTGCCTCAAGTGCTTGCGCTAATATATTTTCTAAGTTCATTCGATACCTGATCTTTCACAGAAGGTGATTACAATTTTGTTGACTAATGATAACTGAAAGCAAGGACTAGATTCTAGGCTTTATACTAATCTTATTGAATTCTTTCTGATTAACTTGCCTTGAATAGCGAGGAAATTACTATTTAAAGCTTTAATGCAGATTTTATAAAGGGAATAGTGAGTTTTCGCTGCGCGGCCATGGAAGCATGGTCGAGCTTATCCAGCACATCTAATAGCGCTCTCATGTCACGGCTTAAGCGAGTTAATAAAAAGCGAGCACACTCATCAGTAAGTTCAAGCCCCCGCATGTTTGCGCGCTTAACTAAGGCTTCAGCTTTATCATCATCACTCATAGAGCGAATTTGAAAAGTGGTACCCCACTTTAATCGCGACACTAAATCTGGAAGTGTAATATTAAGCATATCAGGCAATAAATCTGCAGTGACAACTAGGCATTTTTTCGGTTCACTAAAACGATTGAAAAAATTAAATAGTGCTTTTTCCCAAGCATCATTGCCTGCAACTAAATGAACATCATCTATGCACAACACATCGAGCGATTCGAGACCCTCAAGTACAATCGGACCAAAATCAATTACTTCACGCATAGATAGAAGCATGGTTGACAAACCTCGCTCCTGAGCATGAATACAGGTAGCATAAAGTAAGTGTGATTTACCAGAATCACCCAGACCACAGAGATATGTGTATTGGAAAGAAGTTGCTAAAGTATTGAACGCACTTTTAAGATGACTAACCTCAAGTGAGTTTTCACCACCAAAATATGAGGCAAATGTTTCATCATCTGGCAGCGTAACTGGCAGTGCCATTTGCACTGGCTCAACTGCCTTCATTATTTACCAACCCAGATATATTCAAGATTGTTTTGTGAGGTAATATGATAAAAAGCACGCGGATCAACAAATGCTTCAAAAGCACGATCAAGCTCTAGCGCTTTTTTAAAATCTTTAACAGAACCGGTATGGCTAACTTCAAAATAGATTGTTTCTTTATCCCTAGAGCGAATAACTAAATCAGTTACAACACTTAAGCTCTCCAAACGTCGTTTTGCTAACTCAATGTCAACAAAGCTCTGTGTTCCCTTAAGTTTAAAGAGAGCTCTCGTTAAGCTATTTACTGAGCTAGGATCAACAGCATATTCCGCAGCTAATCCTGCGGCTAAGGTATCAATCATCAATGCGATAGTTTGCTGCTTATCCCCTGTTAAGCGATTAGCTTCAAATAAATCATCATTTGTAAAACGCCAATCAAGCACCCAATTATCATTACTCTCAGGCTTGTAAAGTCTAGCGGTAATACTTCTTTCTGCTGTGTATCGGCTTGATGCCTGCTCTACAGGCTCAGAGAAATTCCCCCACACCTCAGGAATACCAACAATAGCTCTATCTTGAAGGTCAAGTAAGGGCACAACAACCGGCAAACCTCTTCGCGCAGCAGTGTCGTAAATAAGTTGCTCTAATTGTGGATAGCTCTCTTGTGTAACGAGCTCTCTACGCCAGTTATCTTCAATTGCTAACCAAATAGCCACTAAGGGACGACGAGTTCCCCATAGTGGTAAATTTAACTCTTTGATTAATGCGTTGATCTTATTTGCTTCAAATTTAACAACTAATTTAAGCGTCCCATCCGCTTTTTCATCATATTCAAACTTAAGCATGTAGTCAGATATATCTTTACTACGTTGTTTTGCAAGTGCGTTTTGATCAGCATTTGGATCACCACTGACCTTCACCAAAACATTCAAGAGTGCAGCACGGCTTGCTGATAAGCGCGCATCTCGGGATTTATCTTCAACTTTGAGTATATCTTGATACAGATCGGTTACTTCTACAGCTTTGATTGAATAACTGAAGAATATAGCAGTAAGTAAAATTAATAATCTAGACACAGGCCATTAGTTCTTGGTTTTAAACTAAATCGATCCTAATTCAAAGCACCGCACAAAGCAAAAATATATTCAAAATACCATTCAACATAAACTTAATTATAACTGTTACGCATTAAATTTTTATTTATCCTTATAAACATACGTGATTTCTTGTTCAAGAGAGTAAGTTCTTGATATTGTTTAAGCCTGATAATCTGCAATGAGTAATTTGATGTTTGATTTAGCAATACTGGCGGTATTTATACCTACATTCTTTTTTGTATCATACACACCAGGTATGTGTATGACACTTGCAATGACACTCGGCATGAGTATTGGCGTAAGACGAACCATGTGGATGATGATAGGTGAGTTACTTGGAGTAGCTTTAGTAGCTATTGCTGCAGTATTAGGCGTAGCAAATGTTATGCTTAATTACCCACAAGCATTTGCAATCTTAAAATGGGTTGGTGGTGCATATCTAGTCTTTATAGGTATAACTATGTGGCGAGACAAAGCTAAGCTCGATTTAAATGATCAACAAAAGAGTAAAGTTAGCCGTAAAGAATTATTTAGCCAAGGCTTAGTAACCGCTATAGCTAACCCAAAGGGCTGGGCTTTTATGATTTCGTTACTGCCCCCTTTTATTAATATTGACTATGCTATTGCACCTCAACTGAGTATTTTAGTTACCGTAATACTTGTTAGTGAATTTGTATGTATGATGGCATATGCAACTGGCGGTAAAAGCTTACGCATATTTTTAAGTCGCGGCGATAATGTAAAATTTATGAACGCAATCGCTGGCAGCCTAATGATAGCAGTAGGGATATGGTTAGCTGTTGGGTAAAAAGGTCAAAGGTCAAAGGT
>NZ_PDUS01000008.1:173190-173806 GCF_002723455.1 Pseudoalteromonas sp. 3D05
GTCAAAGGTCAAAGGTCAAAAATAATAGCCCATGCTTTGAGTCATGCAACTTTTAATATTGCGAATTTAGAGTTTATCAAATTGGAATCCAGCTCATTAAAAGAGGCAAGCTGTTCTAAGGAGTAGACTTGGCTCTGAAGGAGCGTAGTGTTCTTTAATCCGTGGGCGTCAGATACTCAACCCACGCTACGGTGGTCAGGTTAACCTACTTTTATATGCAACGTATGATTGATATTCTTTAATAATGACTCACCGGGCTCTTGGGTGTTCGTGGAGTTCTTTTACCCGTGGGTGTCAAATACTCAACCCACGCTACGGTGGCTGTGCTACTCGGTAACTTTCGTACAGACGTAAAAAAGCCCGGCTCTTTCGAGTCGGGCTTTCTTGTATTTGGAGCCATGGTGCGCTACGCAGTAGGATGACCTACTTCATATGCAAAGTATGATTGATATTCTTTAATAAAGACTCATTGGGCTCTGAGGTGTTCGTGACGTTCTTTTACCCGTGGGTTTCGTAATACTCAACCCACGCTACGGTGGTCATTTTAACCTACCTATTTATATTTTCCTTCAAACGTAAAAAAGCCCGGCTCTTTCGAGTCGGGCTTTCTTGTATT